>CAYWKF010000021.1:0-62046 GCA_964459155.1 uncultured Desulfobacterales bacterium | reverse complement strand
AAAACGTATCAGGTATATCTCTTGACAATACCTTGACATTGCAAGAACAAGACTGATATTAACTACCAAGGAAATCAAAAAATCAAATAATCTTAGCCAAAAAGGAGGGGCTGCCATGATCGAAATCAAAAAGATTCTTTTCCCGGTAGATTTTACTTCCAGTTCAAAAAAGGTGCTTCCATATGTGAAGTATATGGCTGATAAATTGGGTGCACGAATTCATTTGCTTCATGTGGTACGGGGCCCCGAGGAATTTTCTGGTTTTGAAATGGGCGCAGCCTGGTTTTCCTCCTTTGAGGATGAACTGCTCAAGGGTGCTGAGAAGGCCATGACAAGATTTGTGGAAGAGGATATGGCGGGCATGGACGTGGATTCTTCTGTGCTCATTGGAGAACCGGTGGACACGATCATCGACTCCATAGACAAGTTTGGGGCAGACTTGATCATCATAGGCACCCACGGCAGAAAAGGCCTTGAAAAGATAATGTTTGGTTCAGTAGCTGAAGGTGTGGTAAAGAGGGCCACAGTGCCCGTCTTGACTGTCAATCCTTTCAAGACAAAGGCATAGTTGCAACATGAGAAGGGGTGCCAAGGCCTCAAAACTGGGTATTAGGCAGGCATCCCTTCTTTGTGTCAGGGATATTAGTTGAATCAAACTACGAGAGCATCCCACAATGGAACTAGCAACCAGGGCTTCACTCTCATCACAACCCACCTCAATGCCGACTTCGATGCCCTTGCCTCTGCCTTTGCAGCAACCAAGCTCTATCCCAACTCGAAAATAGTCCTTCCAGGTTCACAAGAACGCAGCCTGCGGGATTTTTTTGTGCGTTCAGGCGGTTATTTCGTCGATGTAGTCAAATTGAAGGACGTGGATTTTTCCAAGGTGAACAGGGTCGTCGTCGTGGACATTGCTCAAAAATCGCGCTTGGGTTCCTTGGCGCAACTGTTAGAAAGGCGTGACATAGAAGTTCATCTTTATGATCATCATCCACTGGAAGACAAGGATATTACTGCACACAAGGTGTTTCACAAGCAAGTGGGGGCAAATACCACACTGATGGTGGAGTTGTTGAGGGAAAAAAAGATTGAGATCACCCCTGATGAGGCTACTTTTCTGGCCCTGGGTATTTATGAAGACACCGGTTCCTTCACTTTTGCAACCACCACGCCTGAGGATATGGAGGCAGCCGCATATCTGCTGAGAAAAGGTGCCGACCCCACTGTGATAAGTGACCTCCTTGGTCACCGTTTTACCCCTGAGCATGTGGAGTTGTTGAACGATCTTTTGAATACGGCAGTTACATACACCATGGCTGGTGTTCCAATAACAGTGGCCAAGACTTCTACACCCAAATATGTGGAAGATTTTGCAGTGCTCGTCCACGAGTTAATGGACATGGGGAAGTTGCGGGTAGTGTTTGCCTTGGCGCTTATGTCTGACCAGGTGTTGATAGTCGGCCGCAGTAGGGAGGAACGGGTGGACGTTGGGGCAGTTTTGAAGGAGTTGGGAGGCGGAGGGCATGCCATGGCAGCTTCTGCCACTTTGAAGGGCGTGACACTGGCTGAAGCAGAGGAAGAACTAATTGCGGCTCTTCACAAAATTTTGGGCACTGAGCCCAAGGTCCGTGACATAATGAGTTCGCCTGTGCTCTCCATAGCCCCTGATGCCACCATTGAAAAGGCACAGCAGCTTCTCACGAGGTATGGAATTACGGTTTTGCCTGTTGTGAAAGACGAGCAAATTCTTGGCATCATTTCAAGGAGAACCGTTCAAAAGGCGCTGTATCATGGGCTTCACAACGAGCCGGTCCAGGAATATATGACCGATGAGTTTTTGACTGTTTCTCCGGATGATACCTTTGCCAAAGTACAGGAAATAATTGTCAAGGCGAGGCAGCGTTTTGTGCCTGTGGTGGAAAATGGGAAAATAGTTGGAGTCATCACTAGAACCGATCTCTTGCACATCCTATCTGGTGACCCTGCCAGGGAGCCTGAACCCCTGCTGGCCACCAAGACTCAAGAAAAAAACATCGCACCGTTGATCCGGGAGAAGCTGCCAGGTCCTATCCAAGAGCTGTTGAGAAAGGCGGGAGAAGTGGCCGAAAAAATGGGCTATCAAGTCTATGTGGTGGGAGGTTTCGTGAGGGATTTGCTTCTTCGCCAGCCCACCTTGGATATAGACCTTGTTGTGGAGGGAGACGGCATATTGTTTGCCAAGGCATTGGCAAAAGAGCTGGGCGGCAGGGTGAAAGCCCACGAAAAATTCAAGACGGCAGTGGTGATCTTGAATGGCCAAAAGGTGGATGTGGCAACGGCGAGATGGGAATATTACGAATATCCAGCGGCCATGCCCACTGTAGCGCTTTCTTCCATAAAATTAGACCTATACCGCCGGGATTTCACCATAAACACCTTGGCTGTCAAGCTGAATCCCAAGGAGTTTGGAACTCTTATAGACTTTTTTGGCGGCCAAAGAGACCTGAAAGACAGGGTAATCCGGGTATTGCACAGCTTGAGCTTCGTGGAGGATCCCACCCGCGCATTCAGGGCAGTGAGATTCGAGCAACGATACGGATTCAAGATTGGGAAAAACACACTGCGTCTATTGAAAAATGCGTTGAAACTTGGGGTGTTTGACAAGCTTTCAGGCAAGAGGCTGCTCCATGAGCTGCAACTGATTTTCCAAGAGCCTGATCCGCTTCCAGCCATCCGCAGACTACACGAACTTGGCCTGTTGAAGGTGCTTCATTCTTCCATTGAGTTGACGCCGGAAAGGGAGCAGATATTGAACAACACTAGGGAGATACTTACGTGGTATGAGTTGCTTTACCTCGACAAAAAGCCAATGCAATGGGTTGTGTACCTGTTGGCTTTGCTGGCTGGCCTGGGATTGGAGGATGTAAAAAAAGTAATGGTTCGCCTTGGTGTGACTGGTAAGGTTGCCAAGATATTCCTCAAAGGAATCCCAAAGGTTAGGTATGCACTTCGCTATTTGGCCAGGCACAGGAAATTGAGGCCTAGCAAGATATATGACCTGTTCCATGACATGGAACTGGAGCTATTGCTCCATCTCATGGCCTTGGCACCAGATGATGTGCAAAGAAGGGCGGTATCAAGATATATTACTGAACTCCAGGGCATCAAACCTCTTTTGACCGGAAACGACCTGAAGAAGTTGGGTTTTACTCCCGGTCCTCGATACAAAAGGATTCTGGACCGGCTACTCCAGGCCAGGCTGGATGGGGAGGTCAAAAACAAAAAAGACGAGCTGAGGTTGATAGAAAGGGAATTTGCAGAGGGTGACCGCAATATGTGTTAAAAGATGTCTGACATCCTTTTGTTGGCAGCCCTCAGCCTGATGCCCAGTATTCGCAGCATGGAGCGCAGCAGCTTAACGGTAGAGGCTGGGAAACGCTCCATCAGCTCTTCGAACTGTTTGTTGTGCAGTATGGCAACTTGGCAATCTTCCAGTGCAATTACTGTGGCTCCGCGCCTGGCTCCGGCCATATCACTCACAGCCTGTTCGCCTATGAAACATCCAGGCCCAAAGACGGCAAGTACGAAATGTTTGTCTGGGAATTCGGTCTGTTTTTTTACTTGGACCTTTCCATCGGCCAGGAATGCGATAAAGTCTCCTGAATCGCCTTCGTTAAACAAGATTTCCCCTTTTTTATACTTTCGGAACTCGAAGAGGCTGCACACGGCCTGGGCCTCCTCTGGATGAAAGTAGTTGAAAAGGCCAGAGTTCTTGGCAATCCTTTTACACTCTTCTTTCACAACAGTGCACCCTCTCTATCTAAAAGGAATGCTGCTGTAGATTTCTTTTCAGGCTCTGTAGAAAGCTCTTCTATCTTGGCCTTCATTTTTGCTATAAGGCCGTCGAATCCCTCTTTCTTCATAATCTCTGCGTACGTTGCCCTGTAATTGCTTACCATGCTGACGTCCTCTACTTTGACGTCATAGATGACCCACTTTCCATTTTTTTTCTTGAGAAGGGAATAGGTGACAGGTATGTCCTCTTTTTTGGTCTTGATGACTGTATATACCCTGGCTAGATTTCGCCTTATTCGTTCCTTTTTGAACAGCACCTTTTCGTCTGAATAGCTTTCGATCTTGTTCCGATACGAAGTTTCAAGAAGCTTGGCAAGAAGATCTGTGAATGTTTCCTTTTCATCAGGAGAAAGTTTTCTCCAATGCCTTGCCAAAATACGTTTGGCCATTTCTGAAAAATCAAAGTGTTCGTAGATTATCTTGCGTATCTTTTCCCTTCTAGCCTCTTTCGACAGCTCTTGATCCTGTAAAAGGTCCAGAATCTGATTTACGGCAAACTTCACTACACACATCGGAGATGATGTCTTGCCTTCGCACGCTAACGCCGCCCCAGGCTGGAAAAAAGAAAAATTTACGAAAAAAGTCAACAATATCAATAAGATCAGTTTTGAAATTAACGCTTTGTTAAACATGTTTGAGTCTCCAACTTATTATCGATTTCGTTCGAAGCCTTTCTGCAATAAACAATCCATCTGCAATTTCACAGGTTACTCTTTTTCGAAGATATATTTGCTCACAAGTTCTTCAAGATCCAAGGCTGACTCGGTTTCCATGATTTCATCACCATCTTTCAGATAGACTTCTGATCCGCCAGGCTGTATGGAGACATATTTGTCTCCGATGATTCCAGCAGTTTTAATGCTGGCAATGACATCTTCCGGCAATTTGACCTCCTGCCTTATTTCCATGGTAACTGCAGCTTCGTAGTTTTCGTTGTCCAGGGATATCTGCGCGACGCGGCCAATTTTCACCCCGGCTAGTTCCACGTTTGCTCCTTTTTTAAGGCCTGTTACCGATGTGAAATGGGCTGACACCCTGTAGAAATTTTGCTTGAAAATATTTATATCTCCAAGTTTCACAGCCAAATAGGCAAAACAGATGAAACCCACAATTAGAAATATTCCGACAACAGTTTCAATATTGAATCTACTCTTCATAGAGATTCTCCCTCTCCACGGTAAATTTCCCCCATAGTGGCCTGAATAAAGGCCTTCACATATGGGTTTTCCGATGTCTGGAAGTCTTCCGGGGGAAGACATTCCTGAATTTTTCCATCTGCCACAAGGGCCACGTAATCGGCTAATTTAAATATCTTGGGGGCATCATGGCTTACTATCACTGCAGTGTAGCCCAGCTTGAGCTGGGTGTAGTGAAAGAGTTTGTAGATTTCTTCACTACGCTTTACGTCCAGTCCAGTGGTAGGTTCATCCAGAAAGACGATCTTTGGATCCAGCACAAGTGCCCTTGCCAGGCCAACCCTTTTCCGCATGCCACCGCTAAGCTGTGCTGGATACTTCTCCTCAACGTCGTGCAGGTCCATCAGCTCCAGCTTTTCCCGGACGATCTTTCTGATCTCACTTTCCTTGAGCTTTGTGCGTTCTCTCAAAGGCAGGGACACATTTTCATAGACAGTAATTGAGTCAAAAAGGGCCGAACTCTGGAAAAGAACGCCAATGTCACGTCTTACTTCCATCAACTCCCGTTTGTTCATTTTTGATATATCCTTGCCACGGATCAGGACTTGCCCGTTGTCAGGTTTCAAAAGGCCAAGCATGTGCTTCAAAAGGACAGATTTTCCTTGGCCGCTTCCGCCCACTATGACTGTGGCCTTACCTGCCATGATATCCAAATTGGCCTTTTTGAGGACCTTCTGGGGGCCAAAGGATTTTTCTATATCAACGAGTTTGATGATCGGTTCGCGTTGTTCTGTCATGATCTATAGTAATATTGCAGTGATAAGATAATCGCATACGAGGATGGCTACCGAAGAAAAGACCACAGCGCTGGTGGTAACCCTGCTTACGCCTTCTGCGCCAAAGCCCCCAGCCCTGTCAAGATGGACATAAAAGCCCTTTGAGGCACAGATCCCAATGATTATTACTGCAAAGGCCAAGGCCTTGACCAATCCCATGTAGAGGTCGTCCCACACCACGCTTTGATACATCCCTTGGAAGTAGGCCCCCTCGTTGACGCCCAGCACCGGCACAGCAATGAGATAACCGCCAAAGATGCCTACGACGTTGAAAAAGCCTGCCAATATGGGAAGGCTTATTATGGCGGCTACCAGCTTTGGGGCAATGAGGAATTTGAAGGGGTCAATGGCCATGCATTCCAAGGCGTCAATTTGTTCCGTGTTACGCATTATGCCTATTTCAGCACAGATAGCCGAACCAGCCCGGCCGGTCACCATGAGGGCCGTGAGCACAGGCCCAAGTTCTCTTACGAGGCTCAACCCTATGGCTGATCCAAGAGCGCTTTCAGAGCCAAACTGGCTAAGGCTGTAATATCCTTGCAGGCCAAGCACCATGCCAGTGAAGGCTCCTGTGAATAGGATCACGAAGAGCGATTTGGCACCTATGAAGTGGATTTGATTTATCAAAGGTTCCCACTTGTAAGGCGGAACAATTGTAGCGATCACGGCTCTGAGCATGAAAAGGCCCATCCTTCCAGCAAGGTTGAAATAGTAAAGGGCCCAATCCCCAAGAAACTCAAATCCGCGCAAGCAATTTACCACCATTGCCAATCCCTTCCCATGAGGCAAAAATAATAATCTTCACATATATATTCGCAAAAATGAAAAAAGAAAAGTAAAAGTGCAAACCTCACATGGAGTTTTTTGCGGTTTGACTTGCAAAAAAGAAGCCATGTTGTTTTTGAGTAATGGTTTTGTAAGTGGCGATTTTGGCATTGGAGGGATTTTACGTTATGGTGAAAGGCTGAATCAGCTAGTTATCAAACGGCGGAAGAGGCAATGACCATATTTGAAAACATAGAAAGGGCAAGAAGACTCTACGATGAGTTTGGAGAAGGCACCTTTTCTGACCTAGGCCTCGACGGTTTGCTTTCACAGTACAGACAAGAGATAGCAAATACACAAAAAATGATGGTTGACCTTGGAATTTCAACGGCCTGCGCCCATTGTGATGCCCACACGCCCGGAGGCAGTTGCTGCGGAAATGGAATAGAGGAGTGGTACGATGAGGTTTTGCTTTTAATGAATATGTTGCTTGGCCGTGACATTCCTACCAAGCGAAGAAGCAACCGCGACTGTCTGTTCCTTGGAGAGAAAGGCTGTCTCTTGATTGCAAGAAATTATTTTTGTGTGAATTATTTGTGTCAAAAAATCTGGAAACAGCTCGATACAGGAGCATTGTCCATGATGCAGGGCCAGGCTGGAAGGGAATTGAGGCTGGCCTGGCTCATTGAAGAGAGAATCAGAAAGGCGATAGGTGGCCAGCGTTGACGAATATCTTGGAGCCATTGGCATATGGTTTTATTCAGCGGGCGCTCTTGGCCGGAACACTCATTGCCATGAGCTGTGCCATTTTAGGTGTTTTCCTGGTGCTGCGCAGGGAGGCCATGGTGGGCCACGGTCTTGCCCATGTCACCTTTGGCGGCGTAGCGTTGGCCCTGATGGCCAGAATAGAGCCTTTGTTGACTTCCTTGGCAGTGGCTATACTATCTTCCATATGGATCAAGCACCTGAAATCAAAGGCAAAGCTGGGTGGTGATACTGGTATTGGCATAGTAGCCAGCCTTGGAATGGCAGGAGGGGTGCTTCTTGCCTCTATTGCAGGAAATTTCAATGCAGAGCTTCTGTCCTACCTTTTTGGCAGCGTGCTTGCCATTAACTCTACCGAGGTTTGGATTGCTGCTGTTTTGAGCATTGCAGCCTCTTTGCTCCTTCTATTTTTTTACAATGAACTGATCTATTCCACCTTTGATGAGGAAACCGCCCGGACAGCTGGCGTACCAGTAGATCGGCTTGATCTGCTAATTGCTGGCCTCAGTGCTGTGACTGTGGTTGTGGGAATGAAGGTGGTCGGATTGCTCTTGGTTTCAGCCTTGATGGTTATGCCAGCAGCGGCAGGGCTTGTTTCGGCCAAGACTTTCAAAGGGGCAATGACCAAAGCGGTTTTCTTTTCAGTGGCCTCGGTGCTGTTTGGATTGATGATAGCTTATATGCTGGATTGGCCGGCTGGAGGAGTGATCGTGCTCGTGAATGGACTCTTTTTGGGGGCCACCTTGGCTGCCAAGATATGAAGTTGGACCAAGTGCTAATAGTAGTGCCCACGCACGGTGAAATGGAAGTGATCCGAAGGGATTTTCAAGGACCTGGGTGCAAATGGGTTCTGTGTGGTGTTGGGCCTGCAAAGGCAGCCCTGGAGACCACCACCGCAATTTTGAGAAATAGCCCTGGCTTGGTCGTTTTGGCTGGGATATGCGGGATTTTCAGCCGTTCAAGAAGGCGTCTAGGCAGCCTGTTCATGGCCCAATCTGAAACTTACGGGGATTTGGGAAGATGCACTGTTAACGGTATTGAGCCCATTGTTATTTCCGGGAAAAGATTGGAGAGCCATTTTGATCTTATGCCACATATTTCAGCCTTTTCGTTGAGGCCTTTTTTAAAACATCTGGATGTCACAATTGGTCACATGGTTACTGTCTCGTGCACATCCAATAGCGAGGAACGGCCTCTTTTAGGTTCAGGGACCAGGGAGTATATTTGTGAAAATATGGAAGGGGCTGCAGTAGCCCAAGTTTGTACTTCGTTTGGAGTGCCATTTCTAGAGATCAGGGCTGGGAGCAACTTTGTGGGAGACCAAGATCTTGCAAACTGGCAAATCGGACCAGCCCTAAAAAAACTGGCCCAGGTCTTGGGACCTTTGCTGGAACACGTCAGAATGGTTTAAAAGAACTGTCAAATTTAAAAATGGGAACCCTTGGAAAAAATATCACTTTTGGCCTTTCCCCATGTCCAAATGACACTTTCGCCTTTTATGCCCTCGTCCATGGTATAGTTGGCAGGGAGTTTGGGGTAAATGCTGAATTCATGGATGTTCAGGCCCTCAATGAAGCAGTCCTGGCAGGCCGGCTGGAGATGAGCAAGATCTCTTATCACCTGCTCGGGTATGTGCAAGACGACTATTTCTTGCTGGAGTCCGGTAGTGCCCTTGGGTGGGGCTGTGGTCCCTTGCTTGTTGCAAGGGACCACATGCCTTTGGAAGATTTGAATGTGTGCCGGATTGCCATCCCAGGCATTTACACCACAGCGGCTCTGTTGTTCAGGCTTTATTGCCCTGGTGCGACGCAATTTGTTCCAATGCTTTTTTCAGATATACCCATGGCGGTTGTGCAGGGAAAAGCAGACGCAGGGGTCATTATCCATGAGACCAGATTCGTTTATGAAAGAATGAATCTGGTCTGCCTGAAAGATCTCGGCAAGTGGTGGGAAGAGGAAACAGGCCATCCAATCCCGTTGGGTGGAATAGTGGTTAAACGAAACTTTGGAACAAAAAGGGCGCAGCAACTGGAGGAGGCTGTTGCGGCAAGTGTGGATTACGCTTACAGCCACAAAGATGAGGTGATGGCCTTTGTGAAAAGACACGCCCAGGAGACTGAAGACGAAGTGATCCAAGAGCACATAAAATTATATGTGAATTCGTTTACCAAAAAATTGGGAAAGCAGGGGCTTGCAGCTGTGGAACATCTGTTGCAAGTTGGACGTGCCAAGGGAATTTTACCAGCGAAAAAGGGTGACTATCCACCTCTTACAGCTTGGCAAAGGCATTGACGGTTGATCCCATAGATATGGAGTAGTTGGAAGTTATGGAAACTAGTATGTCAGCAAACGTGTGGGGCCTGCTGAGCGGTTCAGGCCCAGTGGTCAAATTGGTTTTGTTCGTTTTGTTGCTTTTTTCTCTGCTCAGCTGGACTGTGATTCTGGCCAAGGCCTTCCGGCTTTTCAAGGCTCGGCGAGCAAATGATGAGTTTGCTGATTTCTTTGATGAGTCAGACGACTTGTTGGAGATTTACAGTTTTGCAAGAAGGATTCCCGAAGCCCCCATGGCAGGGGTGTTTCATGAGGGATACAGGGCCTTGAGACAGCTCCAGGCCGCAGGAGCAAAGCCTGCTGGCAGCCTCAGGTCATGGCTGGAAATTTTGGAAAGAGGTCTCAGAAAAGGTATTCAGGAAGAGCTTGCTCTTCTGGAGCGTTTTCTCCCTTTTTTGGCAACAACTACCAATGCAGCTCCTTTCATTGGCCTCTTTGGAACAGTTTGGGGAATCATGACCAGCTTTCATGCAATAGGGCAAATGGGAAATGCTAGCCTGGCCACTGTTGCACCAGGAATATCAGAAGCCTTGGTTGCCACAGCAGCCGGCCTTGCAGCTGCAATTCCTGCTGGTATTGCCTTCAATACCTTCACCAGTTCCTTGTCTCAGATGGAGTCTGACCTCCAAGCCTTTTCCCTGGAATTTTTGAACATCATGGAAAGGCAGCTCATTGGCAGCGAAGCCCAGGAACGTGTCCATCAAGCCTATCACCGGGAAGAGGAAGAAAGGGAACTGGATGAATTCTTCGAAGAAGAGGATGAGGAATAATGGCGTTTTCAACCAATGACAAGGCAAACAAAAGGCGTTTTGTATCGGAGATAAACGTTACGCCCTTGGTGGATGTCATGCTCGTCCTATTGATCATCTTTATGGTCACGGCCCCAATGATGACCAAAGGGCTTGATGTGAAATTGCCCGAGGTAACTGCCAAGCCCTTGCCACAGAAAACAGAGCCCATGGTGATCACCATCAAAGCGGATAGCACCATGTTTCTAAAAGATATTCAGGTGGATGAAGAAGTTTTGAGACTGAAGCTTGCCAAGATGAAACAGGAGGGTTCTCTGAACCAGTTGCTGCTGAGGGCGGACAAATCTGTGCCTTATGGAACGGTGGCGGCAGTTATGGCCGCGGTGAGAGAGGCTGGCATTGAGAATTTGGGTTTGGTTACCAGCCCCTATGAGAAGAAGAGATCGTTAAAAAAAGAGGCCAGTGGCCGCGATGTTTCAGCTAAACAATAGAGAACCCTGGGGGCTTTTTTTTGCAATTGCTATAGCAGTACACCTGGCGACCTTTGCATTTCTCTCAGTGGCAGACAGATTTTTTGGCAAAGAAAAAAAAATGCCCGTGATTTACACCGTCAAGTTGTTTGAGAGTGCGCCTCAGCAGTTGAATAAACGGGAGCCGGAATCTTTGCCTGAACCAAAGAAGGCTGTTAAACCTCAAACACTTCCAAAACCTGAACAAAAGGTTGAGCCAGTAACTCCAAAACCGAAGGCAGAGGTCAAAAAGCCCGAACCTGTCAAAAAGGCGGTGGTGCCGGAAGAAAAGCCAAAGCCCCCAAAGCCAGTTGAAAAGAAAGCTGTATCCCTGGCGCCAAAAAAGGTAGAGAAGAAAAAGGAGCAACCCAAGCCAGTTAAAAAGATAGTAAAAAAAGAGAAGGTTCAAAAAAAGAAAAAGATCGCAAAGAAAAAGGTAAAAAAAGAGGACAAAACAAAACTTTTTGAAAAAAAGATTGCTCAAAGGATTGCTGCCCTGAAAAAGCGAGTGAGGGAGAAACGGGAAGAGGAGTATTTGCAAAAACGTCTAGCTGCCTTGGCCAAAAAGCGTTCAGCTGCCGGCGCAGGAGTTGCTGGAGGAACTTCGGATGGTGCGAGCGTGGATGAGTGGCTCAGGAGATACTATGCGAAGGTGTGGTCAAAGATCCGGGAAAATTGGAAGTTCCCAGATGCGTTGATGCAGAACAAAAAGCCCATGTGTATTATAGTGGTTCGAATTTCAAAGGATGGATCTCTGCAAAAGGCTTGGTTTGAAAAACGTTCAGAAATTCCGGCATTCGATATGTTTGCCAAGAAGGCTGTAGAGGATGCGTCGCCTTTTGAGCCCATCCCGAGGCAGCTACGCAGGCCCTATTTGGAAATAGGCGTGCGCTTCAAACCAGGTTCAGTGGGGGAATAATGGTCAAGTTAAGGTTTTATAAGCATCAAATCTTCAAATGTATTGTTGCCTGGTCACTCTTCGTGCTGACAGTGGTGCCTTCAAGTGGCCTTGCCAGGGTTTATATCGACATAACATCGCCTTTTTTGAGGAAAATACCCATAGCGATTCCATATCCAGTGGAAAATACAGGCATATTTGAAAACAAAGTGCTGGCCAAGAAGGTAGCCAATGCTTTGTCTAATGATTTGATATTTAACGGGCTTTTCCAAGTCTTAGATGCATCGCAGTATGGAGGCAAAGAAAACGTAGACTGGTCGCGCTTCAAACTAGACTATTTGGTCAAGTCGAAGATGGCCAGGAATGGCCAGAGGCTGACAGTGGAATTCAGGCTTTTTGATCTTTCAAATGGCAAGATGATCCAAGGTATGCGCTACAAAGGAAAGGTGAAAAACTATCGCATCATGGCCCACCGGTTTTGTGACATCATTGTAAGGGCGGTTACTGGCGAACCAGGGGTCAGCCGTTCAAGGATTGCCTTTGTTAAAAAGGTAAAGGGAAAAAAAGAGATATTCAGCGCAGATTTCGACGGCCGCCACATGCAGCAGGAGACAAACGATTCCAACATAGCCTTGTCCCCATCTTTTTCTCCGGATGGTAAATACTTGGCCTATACTTCATATCTCACCGGCAGGCCCCATCTCTACATAAAGGAGCTTGCCACAGGCAAAGTCAAAAGGCTTGCTGGTTATTCAGGTCTCAATATCGCCCCAGCGTGGCATCCAGATAGCGAAAAGCTTGCTGTGACCTTGAGCAAGGATGGGAATCCAGACCTCTATTTGATTAGGCTTGACGGCTCTATTGAGGCTAGGCTTACTAGGGGGCCGGGCACTTGTGTTTCACCTTCTTGGTCTCCTGATGGAACCAAGATAGCCTTTGTGTCAGACCGGGCGGGTACACCGCAGATATATGTGTTGGACATATATAGCGGAAAAGTCAAAAGGCTCACCTATGAAGGCAGCTACAACACTGATCCTGCGTGGTCCCCCAAGGGTGACAGGATAGCCTATACGGGCAGAGTGGAAGGCAGGTTTCAGATATTCACCATATCGCCGGATGGCAGCGATTCCATCCAACTGACTTTTGAGGGCAATAACGAATATCCTTCGTGGTCACCTGACGGTCGACAAATTTTGTTTACGTCTACTAGGCTTGGTCCTGAAAAACATATTTTCAGGATGTTTGCCAATGGACGGGCGCAACAGGTGTTGAACCGCAACCTGAATAATGTTAGCACACCTTCATGGGGGCCCAATGTCTTTTTCTAGATGACGTTCAAGGGGCATGATACAAACGATAGTTCTAATGGAGGAGTTGACATGATTGTTTTTGACAAAAAGGGACTTAGGCCATTCATTCCATGGGCAGCCTTGATGGTTTTGGTTACAGGTATTCTTTCTTCTGGATGTGCACCTACAGGCCAAGTGGACTTGCTGGAGCGCAGGGTGATTGGTCTCAGTAATGAAAACCGGGCACTAAAGCAGGAGTTGGAGACGTTGAAACAGGCAACCCAGGAGCTCCAAAGCCGTGAGGTGGGTTCAGTGAGGCAAGGCCAGGCCCAACTTGCTAACAGGGTGGAGGAGATACAGTCTGAATTGATGAGGCTGAGCGGCCTTCTTGAACAAATGGATCACAGAATGAACCAAATGGAGGAAGAGAATAAACTCTTCAGGGAAGAAATACAGCAGCAGCTTGCCGACCTGAGGGGCCAGATCGAACAGGCGGAATCTTCCGAAGGTGCTGTTTCCTCCGGCAGAGATGAACAAAAAGTATCAAAGGGCGGGGATCTCCTTTATCGAAAAGGCATGGATCTTTACAAACAGGGCAGATACCATGATGCCAAAAGGGCCTTTGCAGCCTTCATACAGGAAAATCCGAGCAGCTCAAAGGTGCCCAATGCCCATTTTTGGATCGGAGAATGCGAATATAAACTCCAGCGCTATGAAGAGGCTATTCTCGAGTATCAGAAGGTGTTGAGCAATTACCCAAAGAGCAACAAGGTGCCAGACGCCCTATTGAAACAGGGACTGGCTTTTTTAAAGCTGGGAGACAGTGAGAGCGCGAGGATCGTATTGAAGAAGCTGATCAGAAAATACCCGAGAAGTCCCCAGGCATCTGTGGCAAGAAAACAGCTTGCTCGGATCAGCTGACCTTGCTCTTCAGACACTTAGCAATAGTGACGATCCTGTTTCTTTTTGCGGAAACAGGCCATTGCCATACTATCCATGTGGGATTGTTGCTGGATTTGTCAGGTCCTGGCTCATTTGCTGGGCAGGCTGCGGCAGAGGCTGCCAGGCTGGCCATGGTTAGCATAAATAGTGCGAAAACAAAGGACAGAATAAAAATAGAACTGCATCTTGTTGATACAGAGGGCACTCCTGGTACCCTTTTGGAAGCGGCAAAGGGTCTAACAGAGATAGAGAAAGTGACTTGTTTGGTCGGTCCTGTTCATCCTGCCCTGGCCAGGACCTTGCGCACTTATTCCGAAGCGAACCAAAAGTTGCTGGTGTTGACGGCTGGAGAGGAACCATTGATTCCAAAAAGAGGCGGCTTGCCTGTGACATGGTCATTTGGCACATTCGTTCCCCGCACCGCATCCATGAAGGCCCTATGCAGGGGATTGAAACGCGCCTCTTTGGAACCTGTTGGCATCTTGACTCCTCAGTCTATTTGGGGTGAGCAGATCTCTTTATGGCTTTACGGTTATGCATCTGAGTTCGGCCTTCAAGTAGCTGGCATCGAACATTATGACCTTGGAGACGCCGATGCAGTGGCCCAGTTGCGCTCTTTGAAATACAAAGGCGCTAAAGCGGCACTCGCCTGGGGACCAAGGATATGGTTTTCAACCCTGCTTCACTCAAGCTTAGATGCAAACTTGCAGGTGGCGGTGCCTGTTACCATGATTCAGAGTGATCGGCTCAATCCATTGGCAGGAACCACTCGTTTAATAGCAGTCTTGCCGCCTGTGGTAATGGACAAATGGGTGCCCTATGGCCATCCTTGCAGGCTCGAAGTCAGAAGGTTTAGGCAGGCATTGTTTCAACAGGCCCTCATTTTTAATGTTGAAGAAAACCTTATAGCCGGGGCCGTATGGGATGCACTGCATTTACTTGTGAAGGCTGCTCTGGAAGCCGAAGAATCAGGTCCAAGAGGTATGAGGGATGCCCTTGAAGAGATGGACGAGCCCATGCATGGTGTGATGGGTGTATTTCGTCCAAGAAAAGGTGATCACAACGGACTCGAATACAGATCCCTGTTGGTGGTTAAAAGAGATGGCAAGAGATGGCGACTTCTCAAAAAGAGATAAAAATCTCTTTTATCTTACGAAGACGTATGAGACAAAAAGAGAGTAAATCGAGTTTAAGTCCTTATTCCCGCCGTAAATTTCACCTTATCAGGAATGTGTGTGCCTTGGCAAAGTTTTTGATGATACTCTTTATTTCTATACATGTCTTGGCTGGTCCCCTTATGGCCAGTCAGGAAGTGGCCATTTTGCGCCCCATAGATTTTGCTGGTGAGGAACTCCATTTCGATCTCAAGTGGCAATCCATACCAGCCGGTAAGGCTGTACTCAAGGCCGTTGACAATGGCGATGGTACAGTGACCTATATCCTTACTGCCAAATCCTTGGCCTATATTGATTTTTTCTATCCAGTCCGTATCAAAATCGAATCCACAGTCAATGGCGAAACAGGTGAAGTCTTCCGTTACTATAAGCATGCAAAGGAAGGATGGGGCAAGGCCAGGGTCCGCGAAGTGATGTTTGATCCCAAAAAAGGTATTGCCAAGCGAGTATCTCTGGGCAAGACAGTGAAAACACTTCATGTTCCCCAAGGTGTTCAAGATCCCTTGTCCGCCCTTTACTTATACAGAATTATGGCCTCTCAGGGCATGAAAGAATTCACTGCCTATATTACGGATGGCAAGAGGGTGATCAAAAGTGTTGTGCCTGCTCTGAACCAAAAGGAGATAGAGACCCCAGCAGGCCGATTTAAATGTGTTCTGCTCCAGCCAACCATGGAAGGTGTGGGTGGACTTTTTACCAAATCAAAAGGTGCAAAAGTCAAAGTCTGGATGTCACAAAATCAGTGGCGGATTCCCGTTAAACTAAAAAGCAAGGTCAAAATAGGCCATTTTGTTGGAATCCTGACCAAAATCATAGGGCATTGACATAAGTCAAGGTTATTCATTCCTAGTCTGTTACTATAACGATAAGGTGAAAAAGCTTTTAGGGTAAAGATTAAGCCGTTTACTTTCAGAAGGTTAGTGCTTCACGGTGATCAAGAATGAAATGGGCGTCTGACGCAGAAAAGTATATATCTCGAGTGCCTTTTTTCGTCCGCAGGAGAGTGAAAAAACGCGTAGAAGAAGAGGCTAAAAGACGCGGTAGCTCCACTGTTACCCTTGAACATGTGACTTCGGTACAGAAGCGCTTCCTTAAAAACATGGAGAGCGAAATTCGAGGGTTCAGGGTGGAGACTTGTTTCGGCCAAGGAGGCTGCAAAAACCGGGCAGTTGCTCATGACGGCTTGGCACAGGAACTCGAGGTCTTGCTAGCCTCTAAAAATATGCTGGAATTTTTGAGGAGCAAGGTTCAAGGGCCATTGAAGATGCACAATGAATTCAAAGTAACTATATCGGATTGCCCCAACGCCTGCTCTAGGCCACAAATATCGGACATTGGCGTAATAGGGGCGGCATTGCCTTCGCTCTCAGCAGATAGATGTACTTTTTGCGGGGAGTGTGAGGCTGTATGCAAGGAAGGCGCAGTGGTGATGGATAGCCGTGAAGGTCCCATGTTTGACATGGACAAATGCCTTTACTGTGGTGAGTGCATCAGGGCGTGTCCAGCAGATGCCTTGGAGCCAGAGGTAACTGGTTACAGGGTTTTGGTTGGTGGAAGGCTTGGCCGGCACCCGAAACTTGCCCACGAGCTGCCGGGGATATACAGCCCCCGGCAGGTAAAGGCCTTGGTGGAATCATGCGTGGAGTTATACAAGTCAGAATGTGAGTCAGGTGAACGATTTGGAGAGGTTTTGGAAAAGACCGGTACGGAGCTACTGATAGAAAAGGCTTTTGGCTCAAAGGATTGACGCCAGTTCAGTCAATAACAATATTTTATGTTGAATGTGATTTTTTAAATACCGAACGATAATTACGGAGTTAGATCCCTAATTTGATATAATTTGCCAGGTAAAGATCATGAAATGTCCGGGACAGGATACACGTTATTGGGGGGCAGAGTCCATTTTCGAAGTGGAATGCCCTGAATGTTCAGAAATAATTGAATTCTTTAAAGATGACACGTGGAGAAAGTGTAAGAAGTGTTCCACTGTAGTGCATAATCCACATATGGATTTCGGCTGTGCACTTCATTGTCCATATGCAGAAGAGTGCATCGGTGCGTTGCCGGAAGAACTCTGGGAGAAGAGGAAAGAATTACAGAAAGAAAAAGAAAGGGCGCAAGAAAGAGCGCGTGATGAGAAGCTGGAGGTCAAATCCAAATGAAAATAATGCGAAAAATCATCGAAATAGATGAGGAACTATGCAACGGCTGTGGCCAGTGTGTACCGGCCTGTGAAGAGGGAGCCATTGAAATTGTGGATGGCAAGGCCAAGCTGGTGGCAGAAAAATATTGTGACGGTCTGGGTGCATGTCTTGGTGACTGTCCAACAGGTGCTTTGAAAATAGTGGAACGAGAAGCAGAGGATTTTGATGAAAAAGCCGTGGAGGAATACCTCAAGGCAAAAGAGGCTCAGGTTGGTCATGGCCAAGCGGCAGTAGCATGCGGTTGCCCATCAGAAAAAATAATCAGCTTTGGAAACCAATCGCCTTGTGATAAGGCTAATAAGCCAATACAACATTATCAAGCACAGTCGGCATTGACACACTGGCCTGTTCAAATAAGGCTAGTACCTCCCAGCGCTCCATTTTTAAAAAATTCAGATTTATTAGTTGCTGCTGACTGTGTGCCCGTGGCCTATCCATTCTTTCATAGGGATTTCCTTCAGGGCAGGTCTGTTTTATTGGGCTGCCCAAAATTCGATGATGCCGAGGACTATATCAGAAAATTTACTCAAATTTTTAAGGAGGCAGATATCAAATCCTTGACTGCAGCCATCATGGAGGTTCCGTGCTGCTCATCCATGCTGGTAATATTGGACAGAGCATTGAAGGCTGCCAACAAGGATTTGGAAATTGATAAAGTGGTGGTGAGTCCGAAAGGGACTGTACTGTGAAATCCCAATGTTATATTATTATAATGGTATAAAATGCTTAAAAACCGTGGAAGGAGGTGAAAGAATGAAGTGAGATGTTGATCAGGTGGTTTATAGGTTGGAGTCATCTTCATGTCATTTAGAGCTGTAAAATTATTTTGAAAATTTGATTAACAAAATAACAAAAGGAGGAGGGAATTATGAAAAGATTCCTCACAATTTTGGTAGTGCCTGTAATAGCCGCTGCGCTCTGTTTGCCAGGCACTACATTGGCAAAAGAGAACAAATGTATTTCCTGTCACAAAAAGGTCTCACCAGGCCAAGTCAAAGATTGGTCGGTAAGCGCCCACGCCAAGAATGATGTAACTTGTAATGTGTGCCATGGTGATGCTCACACTAGTGCCAAAGATGTGGCAAAGGTTGTTTTGCCTGATGAGCACAAGTGCGCTGAATGTCACGAAGAGCAGTTCAATTCTTTCAAAAAAGGTAAACACCAGTTTGGTTGGACTTCATTAAATGCACTTCCTGTGACTCATCTTGAGCCAGATGAACTCATGGAAGGCGGTAAAGGGTGCGGCGGTTGCCACAATATGGGCATCAAGACTGAGGCTCAGAAAAAAGAACAGCATGAAAAGGGCTACCGCTATCAGAACAACTCCTGTGATGAATGCCATACCCGCCATACCTTTTCCAAGAAGGAAGCCTTGAACCCAAGGGCTTGCCAGCAGTGCCATATGGGGTATGACCATCCTCAATGGGAGATGTGGTCTTCATCGAAGCATGGTGCCCGTTACTTTGCGAAGCAGGCTGGTGATCTTCCGAAGGATGCCCAGGCTCCCACGTGCCAATTTTGTCATTTGCAAGATGGAACCCATGAGAACCGCACAGCTTGGGGATTCCTTGGTGTGCGTCTTCCAATCCAGGATAAAGAGTGGGCCGATGCACAGGTTGTACTTTTGAAGGCCCTGGGTGTGTTGAATCCCGAGACCGGTCAGCCAACTGCCCGCCTAGAAGCGGTCAAGGCCGTCCAACTGGCTAGGCTTGATCAAAAGTCTTGGGAGGCCGAGAGGGAAAAGATGATAAAGAGGTGCACAACCTGCCATTCAGAAAAATATGCCCGCACCCAGTTGGAAATGGGCGACGAAATGATGAAGAAGACCACTATAATGTTGGCAGAAGCCATAAATATAGTGGCTGATTTATATAAGGATGGCATCCTGAAAAAACGCCCAGGCCAGCCCTTTGCCTACCCGGATTTCCTTTACTTCATGAGGACCGATTATGCTTCTGCATCCAGTGACAGTTACAAAGGCATGTCAAAGAACATGAGTCACATTGAGCAGGTGCTGTTTGAAATGTACATGAAACATAGAATGCGTGCCTATCAGGGCTTCTTCCATGCAAATCCAGATTATGCCTACTGGTATGGTTGGGCCATGATGACCAAGGACCTTGGTGAGATAAAGGATCTGGCCGAACAGATGAGGGCCACACACAAGGCTGGTAAGTAATTCAAAGCAATGCCATAGGGCGCCTTCCAAAAGGAGGCGCCTTTTCTTGTAACAACCATGTAACATTTTTAACAAAACATTTACTTGATTTGTTGTTAAAAATAATTAGGATAGAAATATCTAGGTGTAGGTCTTTTGTAGAAAAAAGTTAAAAACAATAAAAGATAGGAGGGAATTGAGCATGAAAAAGTTTTTGATGATTTTGGGAGTGCTGGCGGTTTTTGCAGCCAGTCAAGTCATGGCTTCGACTGTGGATGATCTCACAGATGCCTTGAAGTCTGGCAAGGTATCGTTGCAGTTGCGGCTAGGTTATGAGCATTCTAACCTTCAGGACAATGGGAAACACCCAGCCAATGGCATTAATATGAGGACCAGGCTGGGTTACAGGACCGGCGATTTTTACAACAGCAACGTTTTCATCCAGTTCCACAATGTGTCCAATTTCATGGAAGAATTTTCTTACAAGCATGATGGAAGGCTTGAAGGTGACAAAGCCAATGATGTTATTGCAGATCCAGATGGCAGCAGGATTCACCAGGTCTACCTGGACTACAAAGGACTCAGTGATACAGTGATAAGGCTGGGCCGCCAGGAGATCATACTGGATGACCATAGGCTCATTGGAAATATAAATTGGCGTCAAAACGGTCAGTCTTTTGATGCGGTTTCCATCACCAACAAATCCTTGCCCGGGTTGACTCTTTTTGGCTCATATGTTGAAAATGTTAACACCATTCTTCTCGATGACTTGGATCTTACTGCCATGTATCTCCTGCATGCCAAATATTCTGGCTTTAAAGGCCACGCCATTTCGGCCTTCTGTTACCTCCTCGATGCAGAGAACGATGTGAGGGACAGTGCTACCTACGGTGCAAGGGCGGCCGGCAAGATTGCCATGCTGAAATATGCCATTGATTTCGCTCATCAGTCTGATTTCTCCGATGGAGATGACCATGATGGCAACATGTTCAACGCATTTTTGGGTGGAGATCTTGGAATGTTCCAGATAGGTGCTGGCTTTAGTTGGATATCAGGTCAGGACGGCTCCGACCTCCCCTTTGACACTTTGTTCAGCACGGCCCACAAGTTCAATGGTTGGGCAGACCAATTCCTGGCCACCAATGGCGGTAAGTTGAGAGATGGCCTTAAGGATTATTATGCCCAGGCAGCTGTCAAATACATGGGCATCAAGTTTATGGCCGTTTATCACTACTTTGATACATCAGAAGATGATCACTTTGATGGAACCTATGGTGATGAAATTGATCTCTTGATAGCCAAGAAGTTTACTAAAAACTTGAGCGGACTTTTGAAATACGCCAACTATAATAAAGATGACAATTTCGAAAACGGGTTTGCCAACCCAACTAAAGACGAACAGGTATTTTGGGCAAGGCTGCAGTTTAGCTTCTAAATAGGGAGGCATTGAGAATCCGAATTACCAAATGGGGCGTACAAAAAGTTTTGTGACGCCCCATTTTACTTTTCGATGACTTCATTAAGAAGCCATGTCCAATATCTGTTTAAAGGTCTAAAAAGGAGGTTATGAAGTGAAGAGGAGATGGAAGTATTGTTGTTCAGCTTTGGTTTGGGCTGGGGTGTTGTCCTTATGCACTCTATCCTTTGCAGAAAAGGGCACTTCTGTAATGTCAAAGATCAGCAAGGCTGCTAGTGCGGCTGTCAAGGCAGTTAAACAAGAAGGACATCCTGATGTTTCAGAACAAGAAAAGCTTATGCCTTGTTTTGAATGCCACAAGGAGGCTACACCTGATATAGAGAAAGAATGGTTTAATTCTAGGCACGGCATTGCCAATGTGAAATGTTATCAGTGTCACGGAACCTTTGAAAACATGGCGAAGGTGCCAACTGATGACAGCTGCTATGTATGCCATGCAGGGGCTAAAAATCATACCAAGCCAGGCAAAACCTGCTGGGAGTGCCATCCTGCCCATAACTTTCCAGTCAAGAAGAAGTAAGGAGGAGGTCACAAATGGGTCTTTCACGTAGAGAATTTATAAAAAGGACTGCGGCTTTGACTGCAGCCTCATATGTAGGTTTGGAGTTGCCTTTCACAATGCAAAAGGAAGCCAAGGCAGCAGACGTAGACAAGTGGGTACGCGGGTCTTGCAGGCTTTGCGGTGTCGGTTGCCGTTTGGACCTCGGAGTGAAAAATGGAAAGGGTGTTGCCTTGAGGGGAGTTCCTGAATCAAGGACAAATCTTGGTTATCTTTGTATGAAAGGCATGCTCTTTTACAAAGTGATGGGGCATCCCGAACGGCTTACAAAGCCTTTGTACAGAGAAAAAAAGACAGAGCCGTTCAAAGAGATCAGTTGGGACGAGGCCCTTGATATTGCTGCCAAAAAGTTTGCTGGTGCGGTTACAGCATATGGAAATGATTCTGTTGCCTATTATGGTTCAGGCCAGGCCTTGACAGAGGAAACATATCTGTTCCAAAAGGTGATGAGGGGCGGGCTCAGGACCAACAATGTAGAAGGCAATCCAAGACTTTGCATGGCTAGTGCTGTTGGTGGGTATTTGACTTCCTTCGGAGCGGATGAACCCATCGGCTCTTATTCAGATATTGAAAAAGCGCACTGCTTTTTCATAGTGGGCAGCAATATGGCTGAGGCCCATCCTGTAATATTTCGCCGCTTAATGAGGCGTAAGCTGGACAATCCAGACAAGGTTAAGGTGATCAACGTCGATCCCAGGGTGAGCCCAACCTCTAGGATTGCTGACATGCATATGCAGTTCAAGCCTGGCACAGATCTGGCGATTTTGAATGCCATGGCCTACGTTATCGTCAATGAAAAACTCTATGACGAAAAATTTATAAATGATTACGCTGTGTTCCGGGTAGGCAAGGAAAAGAAACAAGTGGATTTTGCCGCATACAAAAAATTCCTGGAAGATTACACTCCAGAAAAGGCCGCTAATATATGTGGAGGCAATATAACGCCTGAAAAAATTAGAACAGCAGCCCACTGGTTTGCCAAGTCTCCTGCCACCATGAGCCTTTGGACCATGGGTGTGAATCAGCGCAAACGGGGTGTCTGGGCCAACAATCTGATCCACAATTTGCATATATTGACTGGCCAACTCTTGAAGCCGGGCGCAGACAGCTTTTCATTAACAGGGCAGCCCAATGCATGTGGTGGTGTGCGGGAAGGTGGAGGACTGTGCCACATACTTCCAGGCCATAGGCTGGTGAAGATTGAAAAACTGCGTAATCAGGTGGAAGAGGCATGGGGAATACCCAAAGGTCGCATTCCCCCCAAGCCAGGTTATCACACTGTGGCAATGTTTGAAGCAATAAATGCAGGCAAAATAAAGGCAATCTGGATCAATTGTACCAGCCCTGCCCAGAGCTTGCCCAATGCTGATAAATACCGCAAGGGTATGAGCAGGGAAGACTGCTTTATTATTGTTACGGATATCTTTCCCACAAAGACCACCGAACTGGCAAACTTGGTGTTGCCAACTGCCTTCCATTTTGAGAAAACCGGTGTGTATGGCTGTACAGAAAGGCGTTCTCAGCTGACACCGAAGGCCATAGATCCACCCAAAGGTGCTAAGCCAGAGGTGTGGATTGTAAGGGAATGGGCTTTGCGTTTGGCAAAGGAATTGAACGATCCGGTCATAAAACAATGTGTCGCTCCGTTCATTGGCAAAGAAGAGGGGTATGAACTTCCCAAGGCAATTTGGGATGAATATACTCAGAAACTAACTAAAAACCGTGACAATGACCTGCGTGGAGCCACTTATGATGTGCTGAAAAGTATGGCAGACGGTGTACAATGGCCGGCTCCGACTGAATCCTTTGCAAAGACAGGCGGCACGGTCAGAAAGTTTGTTCGCGGCATCGACCCATTGGCAGACAAGGAAGCCAAGGATGACAAACCTTATCAATTCTACGGTCCCGCCCACAAGGACCGCAAATTGTGGATATGGCTCAGGCCTTATAAGGGACCTGCAGAAGCGCCAGATGCCGAATATCCATTCTATCTATCGACGGGTCGCATAATCGACCATTGGCATACCACCAGCATGACTGGCCGTATTCCCGAGCTAATGCGTGCAAATCCGTATGCCTACGTAGAAGTCAATCCTGCTGATGCCAAAAAACTTGGTATTAAGCCTGGAGACATGGTGGAAGTCGAATCTCGCAGAGGTAAAAACATCCTGCCTGCGAAAGTGTATGAGGGTCCGATTGAGGGCATGGTGTTTGTGTACTGGCATGACATGCATGAGGACCGGATGATAAATAGGGTTACAAAAGATGCGTATGATCCTGGCTCAAAGGAGCCGGAATTCAAGATATGCGCATGCCGGATTAAACGGGTTTCAGGGCCGAAGCCACTGAAGCCATATATAGTGACATAATTAGTTCCCTTCCTCCCTCCTGTCTGTCCCCAGCTCCCTCCCTGCAATAGTGGGGAGGGAGAATTGGGGTTTAATATTGGAGAGGTTAGGGTGTAACATAAACAAGGAAACCGTATGCCCATAGGTGGATTTGTTGTTCAGTCAGAACCTGACTTAGTCTTCAAATTGAAAGAGAAACTTTCACGTCTTGCTGGAATTGACGTTTATGCAAGCGATGAAAAGGGAAACATTGTCGTGGTGATCGAAAGCGAGACCTCTGATGATATGGAAGAGACTGTAAAGGAGATTTCTTCCATGGATGGTGTCCTATCGGTGGGGTTGGCATATCTGAATGCCGAAGACGAGGTGGAAAAGATTGAAAAAGGGGAATATGTCCCGAAGATATCCCTTGGAAGCAAAACATCTCACTAGGCGCAAATTGTTAAAAGCCGCTATTGTTTGTGCAACTTTGGCTCCAAGCAAGGTTTTGGCCAAACCTTTGTTTGATTCTCCCGTGGGTGTGAATAGGCTGAGGCCGCCAGGAGCCGTCCCCGAAGATGTGTTTGCAGGCAAATGTATCCGTTGCGGGAGATGTGTTGAGGTATGTCCATATCATTCCATAATTCCATTGGATGCACGGTCAGGTGTTTATGCAGGAACCCCGTTGATCTATGCCGAACAGATTCCATGTTATCTCTGTATGAAATGTGTTCAGGTATGTCCAACAGGCACACTGAAAAATATCTCCCAGGAAGAGACGCGAATGGGACTGGCTGTTATAGAAAAATATAGCTGCATTACTTGGCGCGGAGAGGCGTTGTGCCGAACCTGTTACAATGTCTGTCCTTTCAAGGAAAAGGCGATCCACCTGGATCAACTCAGGCCGGTGGTGGATGAAAAATATTGTACAGGTTGTGGACTTTGCACGCATGGTTGTCCGATAACGGTTTCGCCAGGCAAAAAGGCCATAAATATCAAGCCCATTTTTGCCCAGGTTGGGGTCAGATGGTGACCACAAACAAAAAAGGAAATAGAAGTAGATATTCAACATATCGCACACTGGTCCAAACAGCCGCATTTCTAGTAATCCTTTTAAATCCTTTTGCTAATTATTATCTGGGTGTTAATTTTGTACAGGGTTGGTATCAATCCTTGGGAATCGGCAAACTGTGGTTTGTGTCTCCTTTAGAGGGGCTTGAATCTATATTGGTTTCAAAACTGGTTTATTTGCCACTTCTGGTAGGCATGACAATTCCTGTGCTACTGGCTCTTTTCTTAGGAAGAGTATTCTGCGGATGGATATGTCCAATCAACTATTTGTCCGAGCTTTTAGACAGGTTAAGGCGTTTTTTGACCAGAAAAAAAATCATCAAAGATGCCATTACCTTGCCAAAATATTTACTCTGGTTTGCTTTGATTGGCGAGCTAGTTTTGACCATGATTTTGGGCGCTCCTGTTTTTGTATGGCTGTCGCCTCCTGGTTTGGTTGGTAGAGAAATAATGATGGCAGTTTTTTTTAGAACCCTGGCCATCGAGGGGATTATTGTTTTGATGGTGCTCACTATGAATCTGATAACCAGGAGGTTTTATTGTAGGTATATGTGTCCCCTTGGCGGCTTGCTTGCCTTTTTGGGAAGTAAACGGAAATTGGTTGTTTCGCGTATAGAGCCGGAATGCAAGGAGTGTGGTTTGTGCAAAATGGCGTGCCCGCTTGGTCTTGATCCTTTAAAAGGAGAAAGCTTGTCAAATTATTGCTGGAACTGTGGTGAATGTGTAGACATGTGCCCGGACAGGACGTTACGATTCAGGTGGCGGAGAACACCGGTCAACGGTTTTATTCCTCTTCAGGTTCAAAACGGTAGCCAACCCCGGGATGCGTCAAAATAAATCTGGGATTGTCAGGGTCTGGCTCTATTTTTTTTCTGAGCCTGCGTATATGAACATCCAGGGCTCTGCTCCAAGGATAGATCTCATTATCAGGCCATAGCTGTCGGCAGATATATTCTCTTTTTAGAATTTCACCAGCATGAGTAGTGAATAGTTCAAGAAGGTCATATTCTTTTTTGGTCAACCTTACAGGCTTACCATTCAGTTTTACAGTTCGTTTGGCGCTGTTGATTACCAAAGGGCCAAAAGCCAGTTCAGATTTTGGGGTGGCAGTTATCTGGCGTCTTTTGAGGCAAGCCCTTATTCTCGCAGCAAGCTCCAAATATTCGAAGGGTTTTACAATATAATCGTCCGCACCATGCTCGAAGCCCCTTATTTTGTCTGAAAGCCCGTCTCTGGCCGTCAGCATGATAATTGGAACATCAGAAGAAAGCCTGATTTTCTTGCATATGTTTATCCCGTCATAGTCGGGAAGGTTCAAGTCCAATATTATCAGGTCTGGCTGAAATTGTTTGAAAAGGGCATAGCCCTCTTCACCTGAAGATGCACAAGCTACATCATAACCGTCCAATTCCAGTTGATCTTTCAGGATAGTCAAAATATCTGCATCGTCTTCAATGACCAAGATCTTTTTGCTTGCATCCACTGTCAATCTTCCTGTTCTATAAGCGGAAACGATATGTGAAAGGCCGCTCCGCCCAATTTACCTTCTGACACCCAAATCTTGCCCCCGTGTACTTCTACAATGCCTTTAGCTATTGCCAGTCCAAGGCCCATTCCTTCATGTCCGTTTTTGTTTTTTCCTCTGTTTCCCCTGAAAAATTTCTGAAAAATCTTCTCTCTTTCATTTTTAGGGATACCAGGCCCTGAATCTTCGATTATAACCAAAACTTGCCCTTTTTCTCCTTTTTTGATGATCACGTTTATTACACTTCCTTGGGGCGAAAAGGAAATGGCATTGGACAATAGATTTATAAAAACCTGTTCCAACCTTGACTGGTCACCAGATATGACAGCGCCTTTCAAATTTGTATTCTGCGAAATAGATATATTTTTTTCTATAGCCAGCGAAGTGACCATAAAAATCGCATCCTCAATTAACTCGATCAAGTCTTGCTCTTCCATCTGCAATTCGAGGCCGCCGCTTTCGATCTTGGCTATGTCAAGTAGGTCTTTGACCATCTTAGACAACTTTTTGGTGTTGCGGTCGAGCATGTCGATGTAGAGATTTAAATCCTCTCTAGCTATCTTCTTTTTCAACAGATCAGTAGCTCCCTTTATGGCTGTAATAGGGGTCTTCAGGTCATGGGTCACATTGGAATAGAAATCTGACCGGTATTTTTCAGTGCGCTTTAACTCTTCATAGGCTTCAGACAGTTGGGAAACAGCTTTTTGCACCTCTTCTTCCAGAGCTTTTTGCTGGCCTGCCAACGCCTCCACCATTTGGTTGAAGCTATCTCCGACACTCTTCCATTCATCGCTCTCTATGAGATCAACCCTTACACTCATGTCGCCTTTACGTACTTTCTTTGCAGCGGTGTTCAGAATGGCCAAGGGCTTGAGTACGAACCTTTGCAGCATTACAAACAACAAAGCAACACTTATGGCCAAGGCACCCGTTAAGTAAAGAATTAGGTATTCCTTGTTTTGTTGGAACTGGTCAAGCAAAGGACCTGCAGAAATGGCAACGGCAATACAGCCTGGTATCTGTTCGGGTAGCAGGCCTTGGTGACAGCTGGCACATTCAGTGGCAAAACTCAAAGGGGCTGCGTAACGAAACAACCTTTTTCCGTTTTTGTCTTCTTCAATGGTGTAAACTTCGCGTTTGTGAGCGCTTCTAAGCTCATCTATTGCATGTTTTTCAAATTCATCAGGAACGTGGTCTGGGTCCCTGGCATTTTTTACTGCTATGTGTATTGAATATGGGAGCCTTTTTTCAGCCAACTTGGAAAGTTGTTTTATAAACTCGGATGGAGTCACCAAGGTGTATTTCTCGCTATTTTTTATATAGATGCCCCCCTTGCCAGAGATCCAGAGTCTAGAAAGCACTATGTAATGATATATGCCCAGGGCCTGCCTTCTCAACTGTTCCACCAAAAAAGTCTTTTGTTGGAAATTTGTCCACAAGAAAAAAACCGTCCAGCATATGGCTAGGATCAAGACCAGCAACAGGACTATTTTTTTCCCAAGCTTTGAAAACACTTTACAAAAACCTGATGAGATTCGGCCTGTAGGCAAAAAAACAGGATATAATGGTTCCTTGAAAAAACATCACGTAATGATAGTGCACATCGATAGAAAAGTGAAGGAGATTACCAGCCTCCGCCGCCACCTCCTCCAGAACCGCCTCCTGAAAAACCGCCACCGCTGCTGCCAGAACGCGAGCTGGGAGGTGCCGCAGTGGTCAAAACAGAAGAAGTTAAGTCTGAACCCATTTTGGAAGCCAGTGCTGTGGGATTGAAAAGGGGATGGTTTCGTCCGTGGTACCACAAAGGTGAATATCCCGCTGTCTTTTTGCCGCCTTCTGCAATTTGAAGCAGCTTTGACATCATCTCTGCCCATTCCTGCTCCACGTCCAAGGCAATGGCATAAGGAAGGTATGTCTCAAAAGTTTCCAGCGCCTTTTGAGGATCGGGAACGGCTTTCAATCTCTCTGCCTCGGCAACGGTCAGATACATTTTAAAGCCCTCTATTTCATCCATTACTTTTCTTCCCAACGCTGTGGGAGCTTTCAAGATATTATAGAAGAACAGAGCCGTACCGACTGTGGCCAACAAGACAACAACAGAAAGCATATTGGTGGATACCATGAAAAATCCAAACCCAAGTATCTCCGCGGCTACAAAGGGCAAGGCGAACAGGCTTGCCGAGATCGCCCGCATCTTACTGGAAGTGTTAGGTGTGCCTAGGGCATAACGCCATCGATTTATTACCATTTTGATGAGCATTATTACTCCCAGCGACCACGCCCCAAGCCATACTGTCATGAAGAGGGCCTGAGCGCGGTCTGTTGCGGTTACAATGATAAGCAAGAGGCAGACGATGGCCAGGGCGCCTGCTGGCAGCATGTATTGAAGGTTGCGTCGGAAATATGTGCCTACATATTCACTTTCCAGGCTGTCGGCCAACGCAGACATCGCCTTTCTGAACCTGCTCTGTTTTTCCTGTCCAAGGATGATTTGCCTGGTAGTCTTAAACAAGATGTCAAAGATCTTTTTTTCACCAGGGGAAAGATTTTTGGGTTGAGCATTGTCTCTTCGGGTCAAAACAAAGTTGTGGCCTTGTTCCATTATGGTCACAACACCCTTCACAGCCATGTCAACCAGAGCTGCAGTCATGGCCTTTTGATCAAAACCCATGCGGTTTATAAAACGTACTGCGGCAGGTGAAAGGCCTTCAGGTGGCTTAAAGCGTGGCACAATGGTGCCTGGTTCCGGATCTTTGCCAACTTTTGCCCACACGTAAATGAGATAGCCTAGAAAGAGAAGATACGCCGTAAGAGGAGGAAAACCCCGCAAATTGTCTTTCATAAAAAGGCCTATTTTTTCTAAGGGTGCTGGTTCCGACACGTATCCCTTTGGCCAAGCCACTGCAATTGTAAGGCCTTCGTGAGGCTCCAATGGCTCGGTTGTGGAAAACACAACATTGCCCTCCAAGTCGTGGCTGACCGTAAAATTTTTGCCTCTGGCCCCCTTCGGCCCTGTGTAAGCAGAGCTTTTGATCTCGTATGCCCCTACAGGCAGACGTACTACTGCCACGGCCTTGTCGATGACAAAGTCCCATCCATTACCTGTGACATTCCAGTAAATTTCATCATAATCCTTGAAAAAGCCGATTTGGCGATCTGTCCTGTAAATGAGAGTATATTTGTATGTTCCAGGCTCCAGGAGGAAGTTCCTTCTACCTATGTAAAGGCGTTTTCCTTTTCTTGTATTTTTTATGAAGTGTGGCTCTGGATAACCATTGCGCAACACTTCCAAGACCTCAAAGGTCACACGGTATTCGTTACCGAGCTGGTCCTTGTAAGAAGTGGGAAAATCCCTATAGATGCCATGCCTGATTTTTTGTCCTGCAACAACTACAGTTATTTCTTCTTGTACCAGCAATGAGCCATCTCGTTGTACCTCGATGGTTGCATTAAATTCCTTGATTCTTTCCGTTTGAGAAGCAGTGGCGACACCCTGTGTGCATACCAACAAAAGGACAAAAAATATCCAACCTAAAATTGATAAGGCTTTATTAGACTTGATGAACATTTGTTGACAAATCTATTTGAATTCAACCTTGGGTAGGGCTTTCTCTCCTTCATCTTCAATTTCGAAGAATTCGCGTTTCTTGAATCCAAATTTTGAAGCAACGATGGAATTTGGAAAGGTTTCAATGCCAATGTTGAGATTGCGTACAGTTCCATTGTAATAGCGCCTTGCCATTTGAATCTGATCTTCTATTTCGGCAAGTTTTCCCTGCAAATCTAAGAAATTTTGGTTTGCTTTAAGTTCAGGATAGTTTTCTGCTACTGCAAACAAATTGCCCAGGGAACGGCTCAGTGCCGCCTCCGCTTCGATGCGTTCATCCAGGCCTTTAGCGCCAAGGGTCCTTGAGCGCAATTCCGTAATCTTTGAAAGCAGTTCCCGTTCGTGGTCCATATATCCCTTGACCGTGTTTACCAAGTTAGGAATGAGGTCTGCTCTACGTTTGAGTTGTACGTCGATACCGCTCCAGGCCTCTTCGGCAAGGTTTCTAAGTTTAATGAGCTTGTTGTAGATGCCAACAGCCCATAATATCAGCAAAACAATAGCACCAAGAAGTATCAATAGAAGCCAGCTCATAATGGTTTGATCTCCTTAAAGTTTGGATCTTGCAGGCCCACCTTAGTGGAAAAAAAGGGGCAGTTCAATGGTGCAACTGAATTACTTGGTTGATTTATAATATATTTCCTATATAAAATTATATTAAGGAATAATTTATTCGCAAATACAGAAGGAGGGAACAGCATATGAAAAGATGCCTAACTATTATTTTGACGTTTTCTATTTTATTGATGTTGCCCTCCCGTGCTGTAGCATTACCCGTGCCTGCAGATCAAGAATTGTTTGCCTATGATCCAGTCACGGAACCGGTGCTGAGTGATATTCCTGGCCAGGCTAAACCAATCGGGGTAGGCCCAGCAGCCCATAACGGGGACATACTTCGACAGCACATTGCCTTGAACCAATTTCAGGCGCCAGTAGATATCTATTTCGCAATATATGCTCCAGCCTTGAGTGCTTCCATTCTCATATTGCAGCCAGATAGCGTTACCTTGCTGCCTATTGAAACTGGTTTGAAGCCATGGAGAAATGGAGTGACTGGACCAATAAATGAGTTTTTGTTTGGAGACATCCCTTTTAATCAGCTTCCGCCTGGCAGGTATACATTTTATCTGCTTGCTGCACATCCATCTGGCACGTTCAATTCTTTTTATTTGTGGACCACATGGCTAGAGAGAGAATATCAATCTGTGTCGGAATCGGACCTGAAAATGGAGTTTGAACTTGACGGGGCATCGGGTTTCGCAACCTTGAAGGCTAATATCTATTCCTGTTCCGGGATAACAGGACCCTGGAGAGGATCGCTTGAAATAGATTATTCGGCTCCAGGTACTTACGCATGTAAGTCAACCGGTCAGATCGAATTTATGGTAAATCCAGATACCTTGAAAGCAGAAGGCGTTCAGCAAATGACGAGTACCAAGTGTCATCTATTGGATTCTGTGGGCTGCTCTTTCGACTATGCAACTGAATGGATTCGTTACCACATAGTTTTTTCAAACGATGGCAAGTCTGCCCAAGTCACCATGGGAAGCTCAGGTCAAGGGAACATGGCCTTCACATGCTGCAATGATGAATGTCGCACCTTCACCTATCCGGTCTGGGCAATCTTTTGGGGAGAAAACCAAATCAACGTCGATATTACTCATTATGAAGGATGCGTAGACTAAGCAATGCCTGTGATATTTGACCAGTCGTTCGAACAGAATGAAAGAAAAAGGGGCTGTTGCTTAGTTGAACATACAGCCCCAGTTGTTTTCACTTGGTGGGCCGTCAGGGTCTCGAACCCCGAACCTACTGATTAAGAGTCAGTTGCTCTACCAATTGAGCTAACGGCCCGAAAGCGGCTTTTATCTAACCCTATTTTTAAGCCGTGTCAAGGAGCTATATTTTAATTAAACAATCCAAAATCTCATAAGATACAGGGTATTGTTGTCCGGGTCTTAGGTTGCGAAAAGTGTTGCCCTGATGGTTCGGAAATTCTTTGTACTTTTGTACTGACGTTTTAGTTTCTTTGATAAGGTCGTGTTACGAAAATTAAAAATTGACTACCAAAATCAGGAGGGGTATATTTTCAAGAAAAAAACGGGACTTGCTGAATGTTAAAAAAAGCTACTGTATGGCTGTTGGGTGCCTGTGTATTCGTTTCTGTTTTTATTTTAGGTAATTGTTGTACGGTTCATGCTCACTTCGGGGTTGTAAAACCTGACAGTGATATCGTGGAAGCTTCATTCCAGCGGCAGCTTCACTTCCTTGTTGCCTTTATGCATCCTTTTGAACAAGAATTTATGGACATGGTTAGGCCTAAGAGATTTGGGGTTGTCTTGGAAGGTGAAATAACTGATTTAACGCAAAGGTTGAAGTCTGTAAAAAATAACATGGGCAAGAGCTACTGGACCCTTGATTATACATTCAGAAGGCCGGGTCTGTATTGGTTTTTCATGGAGCCTTACCCTTATTGGGAAAAAGCAGAAAATGTCTTAATTCAGCATTTCACAAAAGTAGCAGTGAGTGCCTATGGAATTGACTCGGGCTGGGAGAGGCCCATCGGCCTGCCCGTGGAGATAATCCCATCTGTTCGACCGTTTGGGTTGTGGACTGGAAACGCCTTTTGTGGCCAAGTGCTGCTCAATGGCAAGCCCGTACCGCATTGCATGGTTGAAGTAGAATATTTCAATGAGGGACGGCAGATCAAGGCGCCTCATAGTTCTTATACTACTCAGACGCTGCTCACCGATGAAAACGGAAGGTTCTGTTATACAATGCCAAGAGCTGGATGGTGGGGTTTTGCGGCGCTGGTGGAGAAGGAAAAGGGCGTTGAGTACAAGGGCAAAAGGGCAGGGCTTGAAGTCGGCGGCGTAATCTGGCTTCAGGTCAGGGACATGAGGTAAATGCACATATCCGAAGGCATATTGAATCCTGGCATGTTGTTGACTGGTGCGGTAATCACTGCTGCCGGCGTCGGCATTGGTCTCAAAAAAATGTCTGAGCGTGATATTCCAGTCACAGCCCTGATGACTGCCTTTTTCTTCGTGGGCTCCTTAGTACACATCCCTATAGGACCGGCAAGCGGCCACTTAGTGCTGAATGGGCTCATGGGCCTTGTATTGGGATGGAAGGCCTGGCCGGCTATTTTTGTTGCCTTGATTTTACAAGCAGTCCTTTTCCAATTTGGAGGTCTAACGACTTTGGGCGTGAACACTGCTGTCATAGCAGCGCCAGGCGTTGCCTTTGGACTTTTGGCTGCTCCAGTCATCCATAAGGCAAAACAGCGTATAAAGTTGATTACGGCTGGTGTTGCCGCAACACTTTCGGTTGTTGCAAGCGGCTTTCTGGCTGCAATCGTATTGTATATGACTGGCCAGGGGTTTGAAGCGCCAGCCAGACTTTTACTTCTGTCTTATATTCCCATTGCGTTAATTGAAGGTGTGATTACGGCCTTTGTATGCGGGTTTATATTGAAGGTAAAACCAGAGATTTTTTTGGGTGCAGCGATGTTGTTGCCCGTTTTCATGATTCCACTCACGATTCTTGCACCAGGCTCTGCCAGTGCCCATAGAGTCAATATCTTTGCTTGGGTCCAAGATGCCCACATTCATGGTGAGGGCTATTTTGCCTCTGGGAAAAAGTGCATTGGATGCAGTGTCATCATGTATGGCTCCCGCGGCGAAAAAATTGAAGAAGGCGTAACAGACCAAAAAGGCATGTTTTTTTTCAAATGCCCTGCGGGAAGAGACCAAGTTAAGTTGGTCTTGAACGCGGGTATGGGCCACAGAGCAGAAACCGTGGTGGACGTGAAAAATCCAGATTTTTCGCCAGGCAATGGAAACATTTTTACCAAGCGCACAGATCAAGAGAGATGCGAAATGGAACAGCTCCTCGACCATAAATTGGAGTCTTTATTGAAGGAAGTGAGGGCGATCAGAAAGGCACAGGAGGATCTCTCTTTCAAAGACGTGATTTCTGGCCTGGGTTACATATTTGGATTGATGGGACTAGCCTTATATGGGTTTGGTAAGAGGAAATGACTTGCGAACTCTTTGCAGAAGGTGACTCCCATGTCCACAGCCTTGATCCACGTATCAAAGTGGTGGGAGCTGTAATTTTTTCCATCTTTCTTGTGTTTGTTCAGCAGGTTGTCACGTTGCTTGTGGCACTTTCTGGTTCGATTGCATTGGCAGCTCTGGCCAGGCTTGATACAAAGATACTCTTCAAAAGGCTTTCCATCATAAATTTTTTTGTCATATTCGTTTGCCTATTCTTGCCGTGGACCCTTCCAGGCCAGGCGATTTCAATACCCTTTTTGCCAGATCCTTCAATAAGAGGCTTGGAAGCAGCTTTGGCACTTTTTCTAAAGTCCAATGCCATGGTGCTCTTCAATATAGATCTCTTATCCACTTCGTCTGTTTTTGCCTTGAACCATGCCATGGCACATTTGAGATTTCCAAACAAGTTGATAAACTTGTTTTTCTTTTCATGGCGTTATCTCCATGTGCTGGAGGATGAATTCCACAAAATGCGGCGGGCTGCTTTAGCCAGAGGCTTTGAGCCAACCACTTCGCTTTTCACTTACAAGACCTTTGCAAACATCCTCGGCGGTCTGTTCGTGCGCAGCGTGGAAAGGGGGGAAAGGGTTCATCAGGCCATGGTATGCCGGGGGTTCAACGGAATTTTTCCCCTTTTGTCCCATTTTCATTTGCACAAACGGGATCTAGTTGCTGCTACAGCTTTTGTGGTCTTTTTGGCGATCATGGCTGGTATGGAGCTGTTGTGAAAAAACTACTCATTGAGATATCTGGACTTTGGTTCAGATTTCCTGGTCAGAAATATTTGTTTCAAGGGTTAAACTTTGAGTTGCGCCATGGTGAAAAGGTCGCCCTATGTGGTGAGAATGGTGCTGGCAAAAGCACTTTCTTCCTCAATGTCTTGGGATTGTTGCCATTTGAGGAAGGAGTGGTCCGCTTTTTGGGCAAGGATTGTTGGCAACCCAATGATTTTGTTTTTGCCCGCAGTAAAGCTGGGCTCCTTTTTCAAGATCCTGACGACCAGCTCTTTTGTCCGTCGGTCATAGAAGATGTGGCGTTCGGCCTCATGAACCAGGGCCTGTCTCAAAGACAGGCTCGCCAAAAAAGTGAAGAAGTGCTTGAAAGGCTTGGGATATCAAGTCTTGCAGAAAGAGTGCCCTACAAACTGTCAGGTGGCGAAAAGCGTATGGCCTCCTTGGCAACAGTGCTGGCAATGGAGCCAGACATTTTGCTTCTTGATGAACCAACCACAGGCCTTTCTGAAAGATACAAGTCTATTTTAGTGGATGCGCTCAGGTCTTATGATGCCAAGGGCATGGTATTGATATCCCATGACAGTCAGTTTCTGGATACAATGGCGGACAGAAAGGTCCTTTTAAAAGATGGAAACATGATGGAATTAAGATAGGCTGCTTTCAATAGCAGACTTGCTGTTCTCCTTGGCATGGCTACGTGTTATTCCAAAAATTAACCACGAAATATTGGGAACATGTAAGCGTTGTTTTTTCTGATGGCAGTTCTTGAGCAAAGCCCCTTATTTCAAGGCTATCCAGTAACAAGTGTGCACCTATTGCGAGACTTCGATAGAAGGCAAGGTAATGTTGAAGGTGGTGCCGCTTTGAGAACTGGCCACGTCTATCTTACCGCCGTGCGCTTCTATGAAAGATTTTGCTATCGCCAGGCCCAACCCAGTGCCAGAAGATCCTTTTGTGGAGAAAAAGGGCTCAAAGATTTTGTCAAGGTGTTCCGCAGAGATTCCTGTGCCGTTGTCCTTGATGACAATGGTTATGGTGCCGCCTCTTCCGGCGAGAGATATTGAAACCTTGCCTCCTTTGTCAGGACATGCGTCCACCGCATTTCTTATAATGTTTGCCAACGCACGCTGTAACGTATCTGCGTCTCCCTTTATAAGCACAGGGGTTTCCGGGATGTTGAGCATGATTTTTACGTCTTTTTTCAGCATCAGCCTGAAAGAAGCCGTTATTCCTTTTAATAAATCCTTTAAATCGATTGGCTTTATTTTAAGCTCCCTTTTTTTTGAAAAAAGTGAGATGTTTTTGGCAAACCGGTTGAGGTTGTTGAGTTCCTGTTCCAGTTCTTCTAATGCCTTGACCCCCTCTTGATCCAATTCCTGGTTTTTTAGCTGATATTGGATCATCGATAATCTGCTAATACTACTACCAACCTCATGAAGTAACATGGAGGACAATTCACCTAGCATGGTCAGTTTCTTTTGCTGTACGAGATCTTGCTCCAAGTCTATGCGTTTTTGAACTTGTTTCTTCAACAGCTTGGCAAGCTGCTCCATGGAGATTGCTAACTCAGCAAGTTCGTCTGGCATGGATTCATAGGTCAATTGAATGTTAAAATTGCCTTCAGAAAGTTTCTTGGCCTCCTTTGTCAATGAAGACAAAGGCTTAAAAAGCTGCCTGTTTATGAGCCAAATGGCACCTAGGAAACAGAATAAAAAGAGGAGCAGAATAGCTGCCAATAACTGCGTTTTGACAGTTTGGATATTTGTGGAGATCAATTTTTTATTGATAAATAGGTGAAGGGTTGCCATGATTTTGGCCGGCTGGTTCATGGTGTACTGAAATATATTGCTTTTGAATTCATGAATCGCGTGCGAAGGTGTGCAGATTCCTTTGCTTACAATTTGAACTCCGCTGGTGCTTTGTATCAGCAAGCCAGCAATTTCAGCTTGCCGAATGGCATTTTCTGCAAGGACATTCAGTGAATCGTAATCCTTCTCATTGACTGCAGGGGCGGCAACAGCAGCAAAGGTAGAGGCCAGGGTGTTGCCATGTTGTTCCAGATCTCTGTCAATAAGATTCTTGCTTGCCTTTGTCAGCAATAGAAAGGTGATGGCAAGAAATACTACATATGTGCCCAAAATAATGGCTGAAATCCTTAAAGGTAGGGGGTATTTCAATTGGTTTCCATCCCTAAAGCTGGTCGAGGCATCATCAACTGGGCTTTATTTTGTTCTTTAGCTGACTAAAAAGCAAGTTTAATTCAGGCACCTTTAGCACATAAATTGATAAAATGTATAATAAAGCACCGGCTGGTATGGTTATGCTCAAAAAGGCCATGATGCTCCATGTCGAATCAAGGGTCGTGTACCTGTTGACCTTGTAAAGGGTGATCAGCAAGCCTGCTGCCATGACTGCCGACGCAGCTCCCGCCTTCAAAAGTGATGTCATGAGCTTTCTTACCTGGAACCCCCCTAATTTTTTATAGAGGATTGTTGAAAGCATTACGAAGTTGAACATCATGCTCAGGGAAGTTGCCAGAGCGATAGCCTTGTGCTGCAGTGAATCCAAGGTGAGAAGTATGAAAATGACGTTGATCCCAACAGTTGCAAAGCTGCCGATTACAGGCCATCGAGTGTCATTTAGGGCATAATATATCGGGACGATTATCTTGACAGCTGAATAGGCCATGAGTCCTAGTGCATAGAATCGTAGGGCCTGGGCAGTCATCAAGGTATCGAAGCCCGAAAAGCGGCCATGTTCGAATATTACTTTGATAATGGGTTCTGCCAATATCCAGAGCCCCACCGCAGCCGGCAAAGTGAGCGCAAAGGCCAAGGTCAGGGAAGAGACCACTGTGTCGCCTAGTTTTGAAAGCTCTTTTTGTGCAGCCTGTTTTGCTGCCACTGGGAGGGTTGCAATGGCTAGCGCAACGCCAAAAAGGCCTATGGGGAACATAATGAGCCTGAAGGCATAGTTGAGCCAAGCAACACTTCCCTCGGCGCATTGAGACGCAAAGTTCGTATTTACGAATATGTTGATCTGTGTAGCAGACAAGCCCACTATGGCCGGAACGATGAGTCGGGCTATTTTGTGTAGGCCTGGACAAGCCAGGTCAAGCCGGAGCCTAAATGCAAACCCCTCTTTTTTCGCAGAAGGCAGTTGGATAAGAAGCTGGGCCAAGCCTCCAAGCAATGTCCCTATTGCCATGCCATAGATAGCTTCCACACGCCATTTTGGAAACAGGAGCGCCAATCCTCCTCCAACTACTATGGAGGAAAAATTAAAACAGCTAGATGCCAAAGAAGGGATAAAAAAACGGCCTTTTGCATTGAGGATTCCCATTAACAAGGCAGCTTGTGAGACTAGAAGTAGAAAGGGAAACATTATAGAAGTAAGCCTCATGGTGAGTTCAACCTTTCCCGGTACCAAGCCGTAGTCGGGTGCCATGAGCCTTACCAAATCTTCGGAAAAGGTTATTCCGGCAACAACTATAATAGATATGATTATAGTTAATGCGGTAAATACATTGTTGGCTAAGAGCCAGGCTTCTTTTTCACCTCTCTTTTGTTCATATTCAGAAAATACCGTTACAAAGGCAGAACTTAGCGCACCTTCAGCAAACAAGTCGCGCAGCAAGTTCGGAATCCGGAAGGCCACGACAAAGGCGTCCATGGCAGTTCCTGCACCAAAGAGGCCTGCCAGTACTTGTTCCCTTACAAGGCCCAGAATCCTTGAAAGGAATACGGCTACGCTAACCGAACCAGCTGACTTTGCGAGGGTGGATGTGGTTTTCTCAGTTGAACCGGCTGGCCGATGCAAAGATCATGTCTCCAGTTTTGCAATTCAAATGTCGAGATACCACGTTGCACTTTGCTTTAAGCAAGTAAAAAATGGGCCTGGTCTGTTCCACAAGGGTCTCATAGTTGCCTTGACCTTTTGAAATGATTATTGGGGCGTTGTTGAATAGTTTGAGGAAATCGCGAGAGCACCACTCCAGTATGGTTCCTGGCGCCCTGCAGCCGGAAGAGACAATTGAGGCCACCTTGTCCAAGCCTGCTGCAAGGGCATCATCCAAGGTCACGTCATTGATTATAGGCCCATCCCTTACCACGAAGGTTACTGGAACAGGCAATGTTTCAATGAGAAGCCTGTCAAACACTGACTCGCCTGCATTATCACCCAGGTAGAGCAGCCAGTCACTTTTATCCAATTTTTTTTTGAACAGCTTCAAGTCCCATATAGCAAAAGGTTTGCTCAATATAGTCTCCAATTCAGCTATCAAATCGTAATTGGAAGCCACCCCAAGGTCGATTACGTTTCCACAAGCGCTGTACTTTATGGCTCTTTCTAGTGGGTCAGCTGCCTGCTGTATATCTTTTTTCAGTTCATCATACAATTCAAGGGCCTGCATCGTTCCTTGTTTTTTTGCCTGTTCAAAGGGATCTTGGCAGCCACATACCTCAGCTATCATGTCGTAGAGTTGAACAGCAGACTTCGGAGGCGGCTCATGGGGTTCAAATTTCGTCATCGCCTTGGCCAAACGTTTCATGAGCCTCCAAAGGGTATGGTCATCCAACTCAACCATCCTTCCTGTTCGGATAAGCTGCTGCATGAAACAAGGCATACACTCTAAATAGGTGCGCATTTTACGAACTAGTTCCCAGTTTGACCGTCCACTTTGTACCCTCTGGGCTGTCTTGGAGTAAAATTCCTTTTTGGGCAAGCTCATCTCTTATGGCATCGGCCTCTTTCCATCTTTTTTCTTTCCGAGCCAAGGTTCGTTTCTGTATGGCCTGTTCAATATAGTCTTCACTGAGGGACATGGCTTCCAATATCTTTCTGTTTGCCTGTTCCAAAAACTCTTTTGGCTCTTCTGAAAGAACTCCAAGCACACCTGCTGCATTTCTTATCGTGTTGGCTCCTTTTTCAATAGGTTCTTTCAGAAGGGCAGAAGGGCGTTCCTGGCTTTGCTTCACCAGGCGGTTCAACAGACGAATTCCATCAAAAAGGTGGCCGATGGCCTTGGCAGAGTTAAAGTCATCGTCCATGGCTTTTCCGAAAAGCGAGGTCACTTTTTGCAACTCTTTTATAGTATCTTGTGCCTGTTCTGTCAGTGGCCTTTTCTTTTTAACTGGTCTGACAGCAGCTTCTTTGGCCTCATCCAGGGCGGTGTACGCCCTGTACAAGGCTGTTTCCCATTCCTGCAATGTCTCAGGGCTGTAGTCTAGGGGGCTTCTATAATGCTTGGATAGTAAAAAGAGCCTCAAGGCCTCAGGATGGTACTCTTTTAATATATCGTGGATGGTAATGAAATTCCCAAGGGACTTGGACATCTTTTCGCCCTTTATTGTCACAAAGCCATTGTGCATCCAGTAACGCACAAAGGTCTTACCTGTAGCAGCCTCGGACTGTGCCCGTTCGTTTTCATGGTGAGGAAATATGAGATCCAGGCCACCTCCATGAATATCCAAAGTCTCGCCCAAATATTTCATGCTCATGGCCGAACACTCGATATGCCATCCAGGTCTTCCTCGCCCCCACGGACTCTCCCATGAAGGCTCGCCTGGCTTTGCGGCCTTCCACAAAGTAAAGTCCAAAGGGTCCTTTTTCTTTTCCCCGATCTCGATTCTGGCCCCAGCCTTTAAAGAGTCTAGATCACGGCCGGACAACCTGCCATAAGAAGGGAAACTCCTTACAGAGAAGTAGACATCTCCGTTGGCTTCGTACGCGTGTCCCTTTTCGATAAGTTTCTCGATCAACGCAATTATATCAGGAATATGTCTGGTTGCCCTGGGCTCGATATCGGCTCTTAGAACGCGTAGCGCATCCATGTCTTCATAAAAATTGGCGATTTCCCGCTCCGCCAGCTCTTCAGGTGAAATTCCTTCTTCCCTGGCACGGTTGATTATCTTGTCATCTATGTCTGTGAAATTACGTATAAACTTCACTTCGAATCCGCGGTGCCTAAGATGCCTCACAACACAGTCGAATACTACGGCAGATCTTGCGTGGCCTATGTGGCAGCGATCATAGGCGGTAATGCCGCACACATACATTTTTACCTTGCCAGGCTCCAATGGAATGAATTCCTCTTTTTTTCTCGAAAGTGTATTAAATATCACTATTGACATTTTTTTCCCTGTTTTGGATTGTTTCAACTCCGGCGCTTACAAATAGCGCTATACGGCTGAAAGATCAAATGGATTTTCAAGTAGCGATTAAATGCCTAACTTTATATGTTCTGCAATAGTAAAGTGTATATCTCAATATATTCTTTTAATATTTTTTCTTTTGAAAATTCATTCAAGATTTTTTTATGCCCGGTTCTGGCCATTTGGAGCCTTAAGCCTTGATCTTTTAGTACCTGTTCGATGCCATAGGCAATGGACTTGGGTTTTTCGCATTCAGCCAGCCATGCATCAATTCCATGTTCACATATCTCCACTGCTCCCTGAAATTTGGTGGCTAGCACAGGGCGTTTACTAGACCAAGCCTCCAAAATCACGTTTCCCAGTGTTTCCCTCTGCCGAGAGGTAAATACAATGAGATCCGCAAGCTGGAAATATGGCTCTGGGTCAATTTGCCATCCAGTCCATAATATTCTTTTTTCGATCCCCAATTGTTCAGCGTGCCTCTTTAGTTTTTGTTCGAGTGGCCCGCTGCCAAGCATGATCAAATAAAGCGGTCTGTCAGCTATTGTTTGAGGTGTGAGGGAAAAGGCCTTCAACAGCTCAAAATGACCTTTTACTTCTACGAAACGTCCTGCTGTCAAAAGTATCCAGGCATCATCTGGTATGGAAAGGCCTTGCCTTAATCTTTGCAGTCTTTCATTTGAAACAGGCTTTGGCAACTCAATGAAATTACTTATATGGAAAACCCGATTCGCAGAAAAGCCAGCCCGCAACATATAGTCACAGATGCCTCTTGTATTGCCTATCCAGGCATGGGCATGGGCAAAGTTCTTGAGTTTGTAATACCCTCCCAACCGTGCTACATGCACTGGAACCTTGCCTGGTTTCAAGTGCGTAAGACGTGTTGCACGGCCCATATAGGTTTGCACGATCTGTGGACGCTGCTTTTTCACCAAGAGCATGAGTTCAAACTTAGACAAAGGGTCCCACACGGAACGCATGGGTAGTTCGTATTTGGCCACATTTTCAGGGATGTGTTCGCACACTTCGTAACCGGCTCTCACAGCAGCCTCGGTCTTGTGTCCCATGGCTGCCAGACCACGGATAAGACGTATGAAGAAGCGTTCTGCGCCTCCCATGGTTTTGCTGCCTATTATGTGTAATGTGTGCATGTGGTGCTGGCTACAGGTTACGATTTTTGGTTGTGAAGACTATTACTGCCCGCCTTGCGTCGGAAAATTCCTTATAGCGGGCATAGGTGGTAAACACAGGCATGCCGACCATTTTTTTCTTGTTGATTTTTATGGCAATGATGTCTGCTTGTTGCTGTCTGGCAAAGGCTTCAACGGCATTCCATTGCCCCACTGGTTTGTCCCAATAGATGGCCTTTGATTCCGGTGAAAAGATATTGTGTCCAGCTTCGTAGGCAATACGGATATCATTGGTGACAATTCTTTGATTTCGATGGTTATTCGAAAGCCATTGTCCAGCCCTTTTGACCAAGATATCAGGTGGCTCAGCTACGGCTTTGATGTCTGCAAGGAGTGCTAGCAGAATGACTGCAATCGAAATTAGGAACCAAGGGTGTTTCTTGTCCATCATTACTCCTCTTTCAACTCCCTTGGCAAGTCCAGCACCTGTTAGAGGCAACAAGGCAAAGGCTGGGAGGAGCAAAAAACGTTCTTCTAAAAAATCACGTTCCAAAAGGAAGAAATAGGCCATGATAAAGAAAATAAATGCAAAAAAGATGAGAAATAAGCGGTGGTTTTTCAAGTTATCTTTAGCGCCATACACAGCTCCTGCAGCATATGGCAGGAAAAGCGCCTTCAGAAAGGCATGAGCTGCTCCCATAAAATATATGAAATATCCATAGTGCCGGGCAATTTCGGCAAAATTCAAACCTCCCTGAGGAAAAGGTGAGTATTGCTCCATTATTTTTAGCTGAGCATGTATGTTTTCGAGATTTGTAAAAAGCTCTCCTTTGACGATCTTTTCGATGAGCTGAACATATTCGCTGATCCTGTTTATCTCCAAGTGTTCAGTTTTCATTGCCAAGAGAAACAGGAATATGGCAGCGAAGGATATTGAGAATCCGGCGAATACGAGCCCGTGGTCATTGGTGTCAAGTCTTGCAAGTTTTGAACGAAGTGTTACGACCACGAGGTATGTCAATTGGGTTATAGGCAATATTATACCTTCAACCCTGAAAAGTAGGGATAGCCAGGCTGCCGAAAAGGCAAAGCAGATTGCTTTTAGACTGGAATTCGACACCCCCTTTAGAAACCAGTAGATCGAAATGGCTCCTACGAGCACGAAGCAGGGATCGCGGTAGATATATAATGCCATGGTATTGCCAGTGGGCCAAGCCGCTGCTGCCAGTCCTGCAAAAAGCGCCGCACGGGTGCCATACAGCTTAGCAGTCATAAAAAAAAGCGGAATTATGGCAAAAGTCAGCAAGAGAGCCGAAAGCACCCTGCCAGCCCATGTCCAGTCTGGAACCAAAAAATGGATAAGGGCTATCAATGAAGGATAGGCCGGCATTGGATATATTGAGAGCGCAAGCTCCCAGTTGCCTGCTAAAATGGCCTGTGCCGCCGACACATATATTACACCATCGGTGTTGATTGTGTCTGAACCGTGAAAACAGAGTAGCAAACCTTTCAGAAAAAGGGAAAAGGTGAGGATCAAGAGCAGTGCAGTCCATTCTTTCTGTTTTTCTGGTTTGATCATGTTTCAATCAAGCTCCCATCCCAGAACCTTAGTAAATTTTCGTACCGATTGCTCCACTCCAAATCGATCAGCTCCCTTTCTTAGGAGTTGTTTCGGAAGAGGTGCGCTGAGTACCTCTTCAATGGCTTTAGCCATGGCCTCTGTGTCACCAACTGGGACTAGTGGGCCATATTTTCCATTCTCGAGTATCTCGTTGGGTCCGTATTGGCAGTCTGTCGATACTACAGGGGTGCCCAATGCCATGGCTTCAGCCAATACATTGCCAAAGCCTTCCCATTTCGAGGAAAGAACAAATATATTGGCCTTGGCCATGAATTTATATGGGTTTATAACAAAGCCAGGCATAAAGACGAATTGGGAAAGGCCTTTTTGCCTTACCAACTTCACAATATTTTCTTTTTCTTTTCCTTCTCCAAGGATGACAAGCCTGCACTTCTGCCTTTTCCACACCTTTTCAAAGGCATTGATGAGCATTGGGAAATCTTTTTGATCATAAAATCTGCCTGCTGAAAGCAAAATGGGAAGGGTCTTCTCCTTGAACCATGGATGATCTACAGGATCACCTGCCATTTGCAGCATTTTAGGGGTGATTATTGGATTGTAGATTACATGCGTTTTCTCTGGCGGAAAACCCAAGCTATTCACCATATCTCTAGCGACCCCTTTTGAGACTCCGATGAGGCTGTGGTTGCGTGGAATATAGGCCTTTATCCTTTTGGCCATTTTTTTTCTTTTTGAAGGACTAATACGTGCAAGGCGCATTGAAAGTGGAACATGGGCAGTCATTACCACCTTCGCCTTTGACATTGTGAGCCGTGTGGCATCCAAGGCCAGAAAGTTGAGGCGCAGTCTGTCTGTTGCCAAAACGGCTGGACGATTGAGCAACAAATAGGCCGCAAGTTTCGGCAGGGCGCCTAAACGGTTTGTTGTGCCAATTTCAAAGATCTTCACTTGCGTAGAGAGAAGCTCGGAGTATGGTCCTGTCCCCTTGCCAACCACCAGATCAACCCTGAAGCCGCGGAAAGACAATTCATTGGCAAAATTTACCAGTACCCTTCCAACTCCGCCTATGCTCAATTTATCCGTTAGGAAAGCTATGTGTCGCTTAGGGTTCAAGATGGCTTAGCCTCCCAAGCTTGTACAAAAGGGTGATTGAATCTTTGGACTATGTCTTTGGCAGTGGGGCCATAACAGAAAAGCAGGTCCAATATGGAAAGGTCTTTTTTGAAATCGCCCCAAAGTTGCGGATAGACAGGGGGCTCATATCTTATCCATTTCATTTCTACATGGTGCCTGGCCAAGACAGCCTGGTCTATATGCCTTTTTGCAGAGGAGAGAGAGACAAACCTTTTTCCATCAACTGCCTGCGCAATGTTTACCAACAATTCCATTCCGGTGCCTCTAACCCCCAGATCTGACTGGCGAATGATCTTTGTTCCGGTTTGGTATATTGAATTGCAAAGGGCAATCAATTCATAGTTCATGTCCGCAAGCATCGTAGAGCTGCCATATGTCTTTGAGATTTTTTCAAATAGCATATCGAAGTAGGGCGCATTTTTGTAACAATGTTCGAAGGTAGACAAATGTTTCTTGCGCCATTTGCCTTCTGGTAAAAGTTTTACCTCGTTGATGGCCTGTAATCCACGTCCTTTTTTCAAAACTGGCACGGTAAGCCATATTTCACCCTGGGGTCCTTTTATTCTATTTCTGTTAACCCATGAAAATCCCCTTGGGAACTGAACAAGATCCAACAATATCAATAGATGGGCGTTTTGGGCCTTGAGAAAAAAGCCTGGCCATGGGATGAATGAAGGTTGATGAATGGCAAAGTCCATCCTTGTTGCCCCACTATCTTATTTTTCCAGCACTATCTTCTTTAAGATTGCCTGCTTTTCCTAGCTCAATGGCCTGCCTGGCCAAGGAATCAGCAATCTCATTTTCAGGATGTCCGGCATGGCCCTTCACCCAGTTCCACTTAATGTCGTGAATCCTTTGGAGTTTATCCAAGGCAACCCACAAGTCTTTGTTTTTTACAGGCCGGCCTGCTGCGGTTTTCCAGCCACGGTGTTTCCAGTTCTTTATCCACTCGGTAATTCCCTTACGCAGATATTGGGAATCCGTGGTGATGACTACTTTGCAAGGTCTTTTGAGTGCTTCAAGCGCCCTTATGGCAGCCAAGAGTTCCATTCTGTTGTTCGTGGTCGAGGAGGCCCAACCATAGATCTTTTTCTCATGTTCGTTGTAGCGCAGTACGGCTCCCCAACCTCCTGGGCCAGGATTGCCGGAACAGGCGCCATCAGTGTATATGTGAACTATAGTCTGCTCTTTCATTCTGCCTTGACACCTGTGTAAATGGTGACGATTCCCTTAGTGAGAGGACGGCAGGTAACTTCAAGAAATCCGGTTGCGCGCATGAGGGAACAGAGTTCATTTGGTGAATAAAAGGCCTCTATGGACTCTGCCAAATATTTGTAGGCCTCCTTGTCTTTAGATATGATGCCCCCAATTACAGGAAGGATGTTGTGGAGGTAAAATTTGTAGAGGGGGCCAAATAATGGGCTGGCTGGTCTTGAAAATTCGAGAATCACTAATTTCCCTCCCGGTTCCAGGACCCTTATCATTTCTTTCAAACCTTTGGGAATATCACTCAAATTTCTTATGCCGAAGGCAATGGTGATGCCACCTACGCACTCATCCTTGAGTGGTAGTTCCTGGCCATCTCCACAAATAGGAAAGATGGGTAATATCTGCATTTTCTCGTTCAACTTTTCTTTGGCGCCAAAGGCCAACATATCAAAACAGAAGTCCACGGCTACGACAGGGCGGTTTTTTTGTTTGACCAACTCCAGGGAAAGCGGAAGCGTTCCCGCGCACAAATCAAGAATCGGCCCGCTGGAGCAGCTAGAGAGTTCTTTGGCTGCTTCCTTTCTCCAATAGTGATCAATATAGCAGCTCAACAAGGAATTGAGCAGATCATAACGCTTGGTTACAGAGGCAAACTTGGTTTGAACAAATTCCCCTTTTTGATTGGGATCTGGGATAGTGTGATTCATGGTTTGGAATCAATTCCTGTGGTTAAATTTCATGCAATAGTAGCAAACTCTAGTTTCACCTTCTTGGATAGGTCTCCTCTGTTGTAAAGTTTTGAAAAGAAAAGGCTCAAGCCTTTTTGATGCGTTTTTTTTAGTTCCATATTGATGCCTTTCAGGTACAACAGGCATTCATCCTTGCCCATGGGGATTTTAGGTGCGACTGTACCGCTTATTTCTTCCAATTCTTCCATGCCTGTCTTTAAACATGCCAAAAGGCGGTTTTGAAGTAGATCGAAAAGCTCTTTGGATTTTTTAAAGGCAGCCTTCCTTATGGCCCATACTGCAAAAACAAAGGGAAGACCGGTTTCCCTTAGCCAAATATCTGCCAGATCCACTATGTGGAAGCTGGAGCATCTGTTTTTCAATCTCAAGGCCTCGTCTCCTATGGCCAAGTACGCGCTGCATTTACCTTTTTTAAACCATTCGTAGGGGGCATCTGGAAGATATCGTGGGCTCAGGCCCCAGAAATCTTCCAAAATAATATGCAACAGCCTGGTGGAAGTGGCAGACTGCTGGGTGAGGCCAATCCTTTTACCACTGAGATTTCTTGGGTCTTCTTTGCTTATCAGAAGCACACTTCCTACTGGGCCTGAGGCACTGATGGACAATCCAGGTAGCAGCAAATAATCTGGATAGCCTTCTCCATAGGCAAAAGATGACACGAGGCCAGCATCGAGTTCGCCGTTGTGCAGCATCTTGTTTAAGGCAGCAGGATGATCTTCGACTACCTTCCAACCTGGTAACGGTCCTTTTTTTAGCCACGGAATATAAATGGGTGCCGTATTGATAAAATTCACCATGCCCAGCTTGAGGCATGGTTTTTCTTCTTGAGGATTAGCCATAACTTTCCATCCAGTCAGTTTCCTCCACTGCCCAGTAAGATTCGGGAAGGCTTTCAGCTACCTCTAACACGAGGTAGTCAAAAAGATCTTTTGAATTCAACGGGCCAGATTTAATGACATACAAAAGGGGAGCAGAGCCATGCTCCAAGGAACCTAGTCCTTTTAGATGGAGTGCAGCAGCACCGCCCTTGGTTGCTGCTTTGAAGATGGTGGCAGTATCTAAGCTGGGACACTGTCTAGCCAGGCTTGCCATTTCAGCAAAGATGGAAAGCCTGTCATTGCTGGCTAAGCTGTCGGTTCCAAGGGCTATGTTGATGTTGGCCTCTATTAACTTTTCTACTGGAGGGGTCCCAACGCCCAAGAACATATTACTTCGAGGGCAAAGGCATACAGACGCCTTGGACGAAGCCAGTATTTCAATGTCATGTTCATCTATGTGCACACAGTGAACACAGATTGTTCTGCCGTCCAGTACATTTAGTTCTTTGAGCAGCTTTACCGGAGAGTACGAATCCATTTTGAAGTCTTCCGGATTTCTTCCTTTCTCTATTAGCAACTCGTAGATGGGCCCTTTGGAATCTCTCACGAATTCTATCTCTTCTTTAGATTCAGCAACGTGGATGGAAAAAGGAAGGTTCAGCTGGTCATCACGCATTTTTATGGCTTGTATAGCCTTCGGCGCCACTGTGTAAACCGAGTGGGCTGAGTAGCCAAAATTGAACCAGCCATTATTCTCGTAACCCATTCTTAGATCCCTGATCAATTCTTCCATACGGCCTTTTTCAGGGTGTAGGATCTCTTTGAAGTGTATACCTGCAAAGGGCCACAGGCTTGATTCAGAAGAGGCCTTTTCCCACACCAAAGATGTGTTGCCTGTGTCTGCCAGGCCAGCGACACCGTTACCATGGAGCGTTTTGACTGCCTCTTCAAGGGCCTTTTCATATTCATGGGGTTCTATGTTCTCTCTGGCCTTGATCAAGTTACATATCCATGCTGTAAAGGATCCGCTTGGTGAAAGGCGCCATTTAAGCGGAGAAAGCTCCAGGTGGCTGTGGCAATTGATAAGACCGGGGATGATCACAGCATCTCCATGGTCTATCTGCTCAGCGTCGATCAAGGCCGCACGTAATTCATTTGCTGGACCAACAGCAACAACCTTGTTGCCGAATATGGCCACTGCTCCTCTTTCCAAGGGAGGTGCAGATACAGGTACCACCCACCTGGCCACATGCAGCTGAAGTGGTGAAAGTTGCTTGAATCCAAATTGGATCTCAAACACTTTGATCCCTTTCATCTGCCAGGGTGTAATCCATGAGCCTCTGTTTGGGCACAAAGCCTGCCTGAGTGATAAGCTGTCTTATCTTGTTTTCAGAAAGCCTGTGGCTAACACCAGCGGCAGCCACCACGTTTTCCTCTATCATGGTGCTACCGAAATCATTGGCTCCATAAAAAAGTGATATTTGGGCTATCTTGGGACCCTGGGTCACCCATGAAGCTTGGATATTGGGAAAATTATCTAGATAAATACGCGAAATAGCCAGTACTTTAAGGTATTCATGGGAAGTGGCTGGTTTACACTTTATTTCCGTGTTTCCTGGTTGAAAAGGCCACGGTATGAATGCTGTGAAACCATTGGTCGCATCTTGGAGGCTCCTCAACTTATCCAAGTGTTCGATCCTTTCCTCATCTGTTTCGATGTGTCCAAACATCATGGTGGCTGTGGTTTTGATCCCAAGCCCATGGGCTGTACTCATTACATCGAGCCATTCGTCAGAAGTGGCTTTGTTGGGTGATGTCTGCCGGCGCACCCGGTCCACCAAAATCTCAGCGCCACCGCCTGGAATGGAATCAAGGCCGGCAAGCTTCAAGCGCTGGAGAACCTCCTTAATGGAATTGCTGGAGATTTTGGCAAAATGAACTATTTCAGGCGGTGAAAAGGCGTGGCAATGTATCCCGAATTCCTTCTTTATAAAAGACAGCATGTCTTCATAAAACTCCAGAGACAGATCAGGATGCAGCCCACCTTGAAGCAGGATCTGTGTGCCCCCAAGTTTTTTTGTTTCCAAAATCTTTTTTGCAAGCTCTTCTTTGGAAAGCACATAGCCTTGACTATGGCCAGGTGCCTTGAAAAAGGCACAGAATTTACATCCTGAGATACACACATTGGTATAATTGATGTTCCGGTCGATAACATATGTCACAAATCTGTCTGGGTGCTTCTTGAGCCTGATTTCGTGGGCAAGGGCGCCTAAAAGATTTATGTCGGCACGACGGTGTAACTCCAAGGCCTCTTCCTTGGATATCCTCTTTTGCTGCCTAATCCGGGCAGCAATATCTGACACGAGTTTCTGGTGTCCCATCATATGCGATTGTACAAGGTGTCCCTTTCAACTGGTTCCCTGCCCGCAGCTCTTATCAACCTTTCGATTTCGCTTCTTGTCATGGCCTGGGCTGTCTCTCCCCCGGCCATGTGGGTGATTTTTTCCTCGAGTACCGTTCCGTCAAGGTCATCCGCTCCATACCAAAGCGCAATTTGTGCTACCTTGGGACCCAGCATCACCCAATAGGCCTTGATGTGGGGGAAGTTATCAAGCATGAGCCTGGAAACAGCGATGTTTTTGAGGTCGTCTATCCCACCGGTAGGGGCAACTTCTTCCAAACCGGTATTCTTTGGATGAAAGGCAAGGGGGATAAAACACATGAAACCGCCGGTTTCATCTTGGGCTTTCCTAAGGGCAACCAAGTGTTCTATGCGTTCTTCCACGGTTTCAATGTGGCCATAGAGCATGGTTGCATTACTTTTAATGCCCAACTTGTGGGCTGTTTTCGCTACTTCAAGCCACTCTTTGCCAGGAAGTTTTTCAGGGCACAATTTCTCTCTTATCCTGGTACTGAAGACCTCTGCTCCTCCTCCAGGGATAGACCCGAGGCCTGCTCTTACAAGATCTTTCAAGGTATCCTCTACGCTCATTCCAGCCAGTTTGGCCAGATGTGCTATTTCAACGCAAGTAAAGGCCTGGATATGGATTTGTGGCCTTATCCTCTTTATGGCCTGCAACATATTGGTGTAATAAGAATAGGGAAGGTCTGGATGGATGCCTCCTACAATATGTACCTCGGAAATGGGCTCTTTTAGCCTTTCTTTGATTTTATTTTCAATTTCCTCAATAGACATCTCATAGCTGCCTGGAGCCTGTTTTTCCTTTCCGAAGGCGCAAAATTTGCACAGATTTGAGCAGACGTTTGAATAATTTATGTGTTGATTATAGATGTAATAGGCCTTGTTGCCATTTTTTTGCTCCCTTACTAGGTTGGCCAAGTAGCCCAATGCTGGAAGATGGGCAGTGTTATAAAGCCTTACACCGTCTTCAGGGCTGAGCCGCTCACCGTTGGTTACCTTGTGGTAGATATCAAGGAGCCCAGCCTGTTCAAGGGAGTCAGTCACTGGACCTCTCCTTGTTGAACATCTTTTTGAGAGGCCAATGCGTCTTGATGTTCACTGGCAGGTCGGATTTTTACATGGTGTTGTTCTCTCACGTCTCTCACTATTACTTCAAAATGGAGCGTTTTGCCTGCCATAGGATGATTGAAGTCAAGCATGAGGGCACCTTCCCAAACGGCCCTCACCAGAGCCGGCTTCACTATTCCAAATTCATCGGGCGCCTTGACCACCTTACCTATTTCGATTTCACCAGAAATCCTTTCGGTTGCCACCAGGCACACCTTTTTGGGATCATAATCACCATAGGTGTGCTGTGGTGGCACAGGAATAACCCGTCTTTCACCTGGGGCCAATCCCACTAGCCCTTCTTCCACAGGCTTCGGAAAATCCCCTGATCCGCAAACAAAAGCCACCGGCCCCCCATTTTTCTCAGATGAATCCACCACCTTTCCAGACGGCAGTCTTACCTGGTAATCCATGACCACCAGTTTACCGATTTCCACTCTTACAGACACTTTAGTCTCCTTTTTCATGATTACCTTTTCAATGGCCCTTGTTTTTTTGTTTTTTCAAAGGAACCGGAATCTTAGAGAATTTGATGCCATTTTCTTCCAACATCTTTTCTTCTTCCTCGGTTGCCACACCTCTTATGGACCGCTGCTCAGTGACGCCATAGTGCATCTTTAAAGCTTCTTCTGCAAAAGCAGGCCCTACATCTTCCGTATGCTTTTCAATATATTCATAGGCCTCATGCAGCAGTTCCAAGATGGCCTGATTATGGGTGCTGTCATGCTGTTTGGGCGTTGATCCACTTTTGATGTGGACTGCTACTGCCGAAGGAACTTTACTTATTTCGCGGCTGCCACATACAGGGCATTCTATCAACCCCTTGCTCAATTGCTCTTTAAATGCTTGACTGTCTTGAAACCATGCCTCAAAGGTATGGTCTTGATTACAACATAGATCAAAGGCTATCATGGTATTATGAATAACATCTTCAAAAAATCACTGCAATTGATACTGCTTCTATTTCTGGTATCGAGTTTGTTGAGCGGCGTTTCGTACGCTGACAAAAATGAATTGAACGAGCTGATCGAGAAACTACAAGCGACCTATGAGAAGACCAGCAATATTTCTGCAAGTTTTCAGCAGGAAACCATTCCAGCAGGCTCCAAGGAGGGGATAAAGGCAAGGGGAAAGGTCTATTTTGCCCGTCCCAGCAAAATGAGGTGGGAGTATGAGGAACCTGAAAAGCAGATAATAGTGACCTCTGGGAAAGACGTTTATGTATATGAACAAGAGGCAGCGCAAGTGATGGTAATTCCGAGGGAAAAATTCCTATCTTCTGAGATCAGCCAGGCCTTCTTTTTTGGAAAGGGGAAGCTGGAAAAATATTTTAGAGTTCGACTGGCCCGCGAAGACTGGCTAAAAGGAAAGGGACATTTGAGGTTGGAGCCGATAAAAGACAATCTACAGATAAAGACAATGTGGATTGGTCTGGATCCAGAATCAGGAATAATAAAAGAAGTGTGGATGGAAGACCGCCTTGGTACCAGGACGCACATCATTTTTTCCGATGTTGCCGTCAATACCAGGCTATCTCCCAAGATTTTTGAATTCAGGTGCCCAGCAGGGGTTGAAATTTATAAAAGCGAAAATATATAAAAATGTTTTGACAAATGCTGATTTTGAAAACCATGTGAAGGAGAGCAGTCCCTGTGAATGACAAGTTTAATAAGATACGTTCATTGGCAAAAGAAAAAAAGGCAATAATTTTGGCCCATAACTATCAGCTGCCAGAGGTCCAGGATGTGGCCGACCTCACAGGGGATTCCCTTGCCCTAAGCATTGAGGCATCCAAGACGGATGCGGAAATAATAGTTTTCTGCGGCGTTCACTTCATGGCAGAGACCGCTGCCATTGTTTGTCCAGACAAAAAAGTCATACTTCCAGTTAAAGATGCTGGATGCGCAATGGCTGACATGTTGAATGCGGAGCAACTTAGGGAATTCAAAGCAAGACATCCCGGTGTGCCAGTGGTTACGTATGTAAATTCAACAGCAGAGGTCAAGGCAGAAAGTGATATTTGCTGCACTTCGGCAAATGCAGTCCAGGTGGTCAAATCCCTTGATTCCAAAGAAGTGATTATGACCCCTGACCGAAATCTTGCCAAATGGGCCCAGCGTCATACTAATCAGAAAATCTATTACTGGGATGGATGCTGCCCAATTCATGATGAACTAACCGTGGCCCAGGTAAGACAGGCTAGGGAGAAACACCCCAATGCCGTGTTGATGGCCCACCCTGAGTGTCCACCCGAGGTGCTGGATATAGCAGACGTGGTGCGTTCCACTAGCGGCATGTTGGCTTATGCAAAACAGTCTGACGCCCAGGAGTTTATCGTGGCCACTGAAATAGGACTGTTGTATCCATTGAAAAAGCAAAATCCGAACAAGGAGTTCTATGCTGCTTCTCCTGAAATGATATGTGACAACATGAAGAAGACCACGTTGGATGAGGTACTAAAGGCATTAGAAAACGAACGGCCTGTAATTGAAGTGGAAGAGGCGATACGGACAAAGGCACTAAAGGCGGTGGAACGGATGATGGCTGTCCCCAGGGATTAGAATCAGGTCCATACCACCATTTCCCCTTTTTTTAGATAAGGCTTTATAGTCCTATATTCCCTTGGTCTTACTTTGCACGAAAGGCCCGTTTTCTGTTCAAACGCATCCTCAAGCCTACTGATTAGATGGTGCAATTGGGGAAGGCTGCCTGAAAAGAGCTGCTCATTCATGGCCAACCATATTTCGGGTTTTTCCAGAAAATTTTCTGTATGTACCACAAGGATATAAGGCGGGACCTCGCCTGGCACGCAAATCTTTATCAATTCACCTATTTCAGAAGGATCTATTTTTATGCCTCTTATGGATATAATGTTGTCGCACCTGCCGTTTATGGGCGCTATCTTCATGGTAGTCCGGCCACATTTGCATGGCGATTCCATTATATGGGTCAAATCACCTGTCCTGAAGCGAATCAGCGGATTTGCCCGGGCTGTCAAGGTGGTGATTACCAATTCTCCTTCCTCTCCTTGGGGAAGGGGCTGCCCTGTATCTGGGTCCACTATCTCAGCTATGAAATGGTCCATTGCAATGTGTAGCCCTTCTTGCATCTCGCATTCATAGGCCAAGGCCGGGCCAGAGACTTCCAGTATTCCATAGGATGAGTATGAATTTATAGACATGAATTCCCTGAAGAAGGCCTTGTCCTCTTCAGAGAGACGTTCTCCAACGAATATTCCAATTTTGAGGGTCAATGCGCTCAAGGGAAGCCCCCCCATCTCGATTTCTTTCACTATCCGTTTTGCATAAGATGGGGTAGTGACAAGGACCGTTGTCCTGAAATCCATCATTACCCTGGCCTGGGTAGGGGAAGGTACTGGATCAGGCGGTATGACCAGGGCACCGACTGCCTCAGCACTTTCTTTAAGCTCCTGACCGAGGGTGGAAAGGCCTTGATCAAGGCAGATCTGGACAATGTCGTCTTGATCAACTCCACAGGCCTTGAAGAGCCGGGCTGCAAGTTCATGCCTGTGTTTTAAGTCTTGGGCAGTACAGCCTATGACTACTGGTTTTTGAAGGCTCCCGCGCAACGTGTGAATGCGGACAATGTCCCTGAGAGGTCTGGCAAATAGGCCGTAAGGATAATTTTCCGACAGATCTTTTCTGGTGGTAAAAGGAAGTCTTTGAAGATCATCCAAAGAGTGGATATCTGAGGGCTCTATGGCGGATTTTTTGAAAGCGTGCTGATAGAAAGGCACCCTCCGGTAAACATTGTTCAACGTGCTTTGCAGAAGTTCTGTCTGCCATTGTTGCCATTCCTGTGTGGACAGATATTCCACATTTTTATTTTCGGCCACTTTATGAGATCCCTCCTACCGCTCTGTAATGGTTGAGTAGTCCTTGCCCAGATAGGCTCTTTTTATCTCGCTATCTTCAAGCAATTCTTCAGAACTGCCTTGGAGAACAACTTTCCCAGTCTCCAATACATAGGCCCGGTGCGAAATAGACAAGGCCTTTTTGGCATTTTGTTCAACTATCAAAATTGTGAGGGCCTGTTCCCTGTTCAAGGCCACGATTGTGTTCATAATGGAATCTACAAGTTTTGGAGCAAGCCCCAAAGATGGCTCATCAAGAAGCAGCATTTTGGGTTTGGCCATGAATGCCCTTCCGATGGCCAGCATCTGTTGCTCACCACCACTCAAGGTTCCCGCCACCTGTTTTCTACGTTCCTTCAGTCTTGGAAATAGGTTGTAAACGGCCTCAAGATCATTCTCTACGGCCTTTTTTCCATTTTTGGAACTCCTCTGGTATGCCCCTAATTCCAGGTTCTCTTCCACCGTCAAGGGAGAAAAAATCTGCCTGCCTTCAGGTACCTGACTCAAGCCCAGAGCTACTATTTCAGCAGGAGATTTTTGGGTTATAGGAATGTCGTTGAACGTGATCATTCCTTCCACTGGCCTAATCAGGCCGGAAATAGTGGTCAACAGTGTGGTTTTCCCCGCTCCGTTTGTGCCTATCAAGGCCACTATTTCGCCCTGCCTAACATGAAGTGAAATATTCTTCAGGACAGGAATCGGGCCATATTTGGTATGGAGATTTTTAATGGTCAACATATCAAGCAAACTAGTTTCAAATTTTGAGGCATCATACAGAAAAGTAGTGGAGAAGGCCAGTAGCTCTTTGGCCGGTGCTATTATCTTGACACGATCATTCAATCTACGTAGGATTTGCAAAAAATGAGAGGAGGAAGAATTATGTACCGTGCCGTTACGAAAGGTTTGACTGCCGTCCTATTTGGCATCTGGTTTGCCTTGATTACCACTGTCTTCACGGCCATGCCAGCAAATGCTTCTGGCACCATCAAGATCGGTTCTTTTTTGGCTTTAACAGGACCAGCCTCATTTCTTGGTGATCCGGAACTCAAGACCCTGCAAATGTATGTTGATGAAATCAATCAAAAAGGTGGGGTGTTAGGAAGAAAACTTGAACTCGTTTATTATGATACTTCTGGCAAGGCTAAAGTTGCTAAAGATGTGGTAAAGAGACTGATTAAGAAGGATAGGGTAGATCTCATTGTCGGTGGTTCTACTTCTGGAACCACTTTGGCTGTTATCGACATAGTTGAAAGGGAAAAGATACCTTTTATCTCACTGGCTGGCTCCATAAAGATTATAAAACCAGTAAAGAAGTGGGTCTTTAAAACCCCCCATACAGACCGCATGGCAGCTGCAAAGATCTTTGAAGACATGAAGAAGAGGAATATCTCAAAGATTGCGTTGATAACTGGAAACGGTGGTTTCGATAAATCTGGCCGTGCCCAGTGCTTGGATTTGGCTCCTAAATATGGCATTAAGATCGTAGCCGACGAATCCTACAACAATGCCGATACCGACATGACAACCCAGCTAACCAAGATAAGGTCCACTGATGCCCAGGCCATTTTAAATTTCGGCTTTGGCAAGGCCCCGGCCATCGTAACCAAGAACGTTCGCCAGCTTGGTATCAAACTTCCCTTGTATCAATCCCATGGAGTCGCATCCAAAAAATATATTGAACTTGCAGGTGATGCGGCCAATGGCGTCCGTCTTCCAGCGGCAGCACTAATAGTGGCCGAACAGCTGCCAGACACAGATCCGCAGAAACCTGTGCTGCTTTCCTACAAAGAGAAATATGAGGCAAAATATGGACCTGTTTCCACATTTGGAGGCCATGCCTATGATGGTCTTTTCATAGCTGTGGAGGCAATCAAGCGGGCGGGATGCGTAGACAAGGCAAAAGTAAGGGATGAGATCGAAAAGACCAAAGGTTTCGTGGGCACAGGAGGAGTTTTTAATATGAGTCCTGAGGACCACCTTGGCCTTGGTCTGGACGCCTTTAAAATGGTTGAAATCGAAAAGGGTGCGTGGAAATTGCTTTATTAGGTTCCATGTGAAATCAAAAGATCTTTAACGAGGTTGCAGTGGCCCCCCTTGGAGGGTGAACTCCAAGGGGGGCTGGTTTGTGGGGATGTACGAACAACTTCTTCAATATTTGATTACAGGTATCACTGTTGGTTCTGCTTATGCCTTAGTGGGGCTAGGGTTTGCCATCATATACAACGCCTCAGACGTGGTCAATTTTGCGCAGGGAGAATTCGTGATGATCGGGGCCATGAGCGCCATCTTCCTTAATGCTGCCGGTGTACCTTATGTTGTGGCGCTTGGCCTGGCGATTGTCATAACAGTGGCTGTGGGAATGGCCTTAGAGAAATTCGCCATTGAACCAGCCAGAAACGCATCAGTCGTATCGACAATTATAATCACTATTGGCGCCTCTATTCTGTTGAGGGGCGCTGCCTTGTTGATATGGGGCAAAGACATATATGGGCTCAAGCCTTTTACAGGCGAACAGACGATTCACATAGGGCCAGCTACCATGCTTCCACAGAACCTTTGGGTCATGGGTTGCACAGCGATTTCAGTGATATTGGTAAAATATTTCTTCGATCACACTAAAACAGGCAAAGCTATCCTTGCTTGTTCGTACAACAAGAAGGCGGCCTATCTTGTTGGCATCAATGTCAAAAAGATGCTCTTGATCTCATATGGTCTGTCGGCATGCCTGGGAGCCATCGCTGGCATATTGATAGCACCCATCACCTTTTTTACTTACAATGCCGGGGTAATGTTGGGACTAAAAGGCTTTTCGGCGGCCATCCTTGGCGGTATGGGGAATCCAATGGGGGCAGTGGCTGGCGGGCTCATGCTTGGTCTCTTGGAATCTATTGGAGCAGGCTTGATTTCCTCTGGATACAAAGATGCCATAGCTTTCATCATCATCCTGCTGGTGCTTTTTTTCAGACCTAGTGGCCTTTTTGGGAAGTCTGCCTGGGAGCGGGTGTAAAATGCGGCTTTTGGGATTAAGTATCTTTGCAGTGGTTATAGCCCTGCTGCCTATCTTGTTTCCGGAAAATTATTACGTCACCGTTGTTGGTGTGACCATGTTTTTTCATGTTATCTTGGCGGTAGGCCTTAATCTTTTCATGGGTTATGCAGGGCAGATCTCATTGGGACATGCAGCTTTTTTTGGCATGGGAGCCTATTCTTCTGCCATATTGACTACCAAGTTTGGGTGGAACCCGTGGCTGGCCATGGGTGCAGGTGTGGCTCTTGTATGGTTTGTTTCATACTTGGTGGCAAGGCCAATTTTGCGTTTGAAAGGCCATTACCTAGCCATGGCAACATTGGGTTTTGGCATAATAATACACATCTTTCTGGTTCAGTATGATACCCTCACCGGGGGCCCAGACGGCCTTTCATCCATTCCTGAATTGAGCCTTTTGGGTTGGCCGATTAATACCGACCTGCGTTGGTATTATGTCTCTGCTGTGGTCATGCTGTTAAGCATCCTTTTTTCCCTCAATCTAGTGGCCTCTAGACATGGCCGGGCCTTACAAGCAGTGCATGGCAGCGAAATCGCCGCCGAGATGATGGGGATAGATACCTCCAAGGTGAAAGTACATATATTTGTCATATCTGCAGTAATGGCCGCCATAACTGGAAGCCTTTTTGTCCATGAACAGGCCTTTATCAGTCCAGATTCATGCAGTTTTTTCTTTTCCATCGAACTGGTTACTATGGTAGTGTTGGGAGGCATGGCCAGCACCTTTGGTGCTGTCTTTGGCGCAGCCATATTGACATATTTACCAGAATTTTTGGTGGTCTTTCAGGATTTTAAGGTGCTTATATTCGGCGCTATCCTTATGTTCATCATGATATTTTTACCAGAAGGGCTTTTTGTGGGCCTGCGCAAATTTGTTGTGTACATAATTCAGGGGCGCAAGGAATGTCTTTCCTCTTAGAAGTTTCTGGTCTGGAAAAGTCTTTTGGTGGGGTAAAGGCCGTAAACAGTGTCTCGTTTGAGGTAAAAGAAAAGACAATATTTTCAGTTATTGGTCCAAATGGGGCAGGTAAAACTACTCTGTTCAACTTACTGACCGGTATAGACAGGCCAGACTCGGGCTCAATCACCTTTCATGGAAATCAGCTGGTGGGCATGCCGCCTTATAAAATAGCTTCCCAGGGAATATCCAGAACCTTTCAAAATCTTCAGATATTTTTCAATATGTCAGTGATAGAAAATGTGATGGTAGGATGTCACCGTCTTGGTAAGGCTTCCATGATTTCAGCCATCTTGCGCCTTCCGTCAACTCTTGGCGAAGAAAAGGCTATGGAAGAAAGGGCTATAGAAGCCTTGGAATTCTGCGGTATGTCCAGGTTCAAAGATCTAGCTTCAGATTCGCTACCTTACGGGCAGCTTAAGAAATTGGAGATAGCCCGGGCATTAGCTTCGGATCCAGATCTTATTTTGCTGGATGAGCCTGCGGCAGGACTAAACGATACGGAAACCGTGGAGCTAGCCCAGCTCATCATGAAAATAGTGGACAGAGGAGTCACAGTACTTCTTGTGGAACACAATATGGGCCTTGTAATGGATGTCTCTGATAGAGTGTTAGTATTAAATTATGGAGAGGTCCTTGCCAATGGGATTCCATCGGAAATTCAAAAAGATAAAAGGGTGATAGCTGCTTATCTTGGAGAGGAATAAAAAATATCCCTCTCCATTCTTGTTCACAAAGCTCATCTCTTCTGTGTGCCCAGCTGTGACATGTCAGAAGCACAAAGACCGTCAAAAAATGATTCACTTTGTTTATTATAGAGATAACTGGTAACTTCGTAGATCGCGTTTTTCACCAGCACACATTTTTTTATGAAATTTGGATTGCAAGGCTTATCCGACCAAGTCCCAAGTTGATTGGCACATTCCAATTGAGCACGCTCAACCACATCTTCTGCTGTTTCGGTGGAATAGAAATCAGCGCATATACCGAACATATCGTTACCGCAACTGCCCATCAGTCGATATTCCTGATTGTTTGGCCCTACAGTCTCCAATTCTTTAATAGAAACCAATAAAAATTTGTTTGAAGTAAACAAAAGTTTCACCTTGTAATAGACACCTGCAACTGAAACCCTGGGGATGGACAAAGTGAGATCCACCATATCGAAGGTAGCATCGTCACCATCGGCAGCACGTGCTACTGGTGCACCAACAGATCCTATACTAAGGTCTCCGCTCTGTTCGAGTATGAGGGTCACTGGATAACAGGTTTCGGAGTTTTCTGCTGGGACCAGTCTCACACATGGAATCTCCAACGACATCGTGGATAAATCGAATTGTGCTGGTCCGCTGTAGGCGGAGGCAGATAAAAGAATAAAGCATAAAGCAAAGAACAAGGCATTTTTCATGGTGTCCTCCTTAATTTTGTCAATCTCTTTTAAAATATTTTATCGATTTCTGACGGTTTGAGCTTAAAAGATTTAAGGGTGGTTTTAGAAATTCCGCCATGAAGCAGTTGTGTCGCCACCAAATCTTCCACTAGGTCACAACAATTTAGTCTGGAAAACAGACCCTGTTTGTTCAAGGCCATTTGATAATAAGGCCCAAGTTGCCGATGAATTGAAAAGCAAAGTCACGTAACGGGAGTTTTTTCTCAAGTATGGGACCAGACAAGGAGAGGTTTAAAAAAGGGACTAAGCCAGGGATAATTTTTGCGTTAGTCGTATCAGTTACCTTTTTAAACTTCTTGTGGGCCTTTCATGCCAAGGCGGAATCAACAGACTTTTTCGAAATGAGTCTAGAAGAACTCATGTCTGTGGAAGTGAGTTCAGCTGCCAAAAGGCTTCAGCCTTTTTCTGAAACAGCTGCTGCTGTTTTTGTAATTACCCAAGAGGATATCAGAAGATCTGGTGCTGTTACCATTCCCGAGGTTTTGGCAATGGCGCCCGGAGTGGAAGTCGAGCAGGTAAATGCATGGTCCTGGGCAATTTCAATACGGGGAGGAAATGGCCGTTTTTCCAATAAATTGTTGGTGCTTGTGGATGGACGAAGTATCTATTCACCCATTTTTTCTGGTGTGTTCTGGGATAATCACAATCTTTTACTGGATGATATAGAAAGGATAGAAGTTATCAGAGGGCCAGGAAGCAGCCTTTGGGGAGCCAACGCAGTAAACGGCATCATAAATATTATCACAAAGCATGCAAAGGATACCTCAGGTGCTTTGACTGAGTTAGCCAAGGGTTATCCGTGGCGTTCTGATGTGGCAATGCGCTACGGTGGGGCCATAGGAGATAATTTTTTTTACAGAATCTATTACCACCAGTTACGTCACGAAGAGGCCAAAACTGTAAAGGACTTTTCAGCAGGAGATGCCTGGTATGACCATAGGATAGGATTGCGTTCAGATTGGACACCAACACCAAGAGACAACATTGTTTTTTCAGCCGATTGGAATTTTGGTAAACGTGACTGGCGTCACCTCGTACCCATGGGTATAGCACCCTACGAAGGGGTGTTAAAGGAAAGAATATACCGTTCCCCCTGGAATCTGTTCTTAAAATGGCGCCGTGCATTCGAAGACGAACAGGAGATTTCATTCAAGGCATATTGGGATCATGACCAAACTCTTGGAAAGGTAATCGATTACAAGGTCGATACAGCCGATTTGGAATTTCAGTCACGTTTTCCCCTATTAGACAATCAGCTGTTGACTCTGGGCCTGGGCTATAGGCGTAGCAAGGTCATATGGGATGAAAATCGTTATGCGAAATTGATGCTTTCCAAACGAGACATTGACAACTTTAGTGCATTTTTTCAACATGAGTTGTTCTTCTTTCAGGAAAAGTTTGCTTTAATTTGGGGTTCAAAATTTGAACATAATCCCTTCACTGGCTTCGAAGCTGAACCAAAT
>CAYWKF010000020.1:0-1903 GCA_964459155.1 uncultured Desulfobacterales bacterium | reverse complement strand
AATTTGGTTTTGATGATCTTTTCCTGCTGAGTCACTGACATTCCTCCTTTCATTTGAGGGCCGCCTCGCCCAAGGCTTCGCCAGCGCTCGGCAGGCCCTCTTGATCTTGCTATTATACAGGAATGTCAGATTAAGTCATGATTATTACAAATCAGGTGTGCCCAGGATATCAAAACTTGACAAGCCTGAGTGGGAAAAGGGCTTATTTCCTCTATCTATGATTTATCAATGATTTTTGGCGGTAAAGCCGGCGTCTGGCTGTGGATCACCATGGCTGATCATGCTAATTTTACCATTCTTTTTGTTGATCTCGAACTCGGCATCAAAAGCGTGCCAGCCGCCACTTGGGGCATAAATTACAACCACCCTGTAACAATTCTCTTCTTCTATGATTTCCATAACGGCATCCCCATCGTGGATATTTTCCCTCTTGAATTTTTCTAAGAATTTTTTCTGTAGCGGGTCTTTAAGGGCTCCAATGAATTCATTTATCATATTGTCAGAAATTTTATCCAGCGTGACCTGCACGCCATCATTTTTATAAAACAATGCCTCCATTCTCACGTCCTTATCGGGCAGGGTCTTCAGATATCCAGTAAGCCGGGGATGATTGCCAACCGTTGAACAAATATCATATACAGCACTCCATCGCCTGCCAGCCTCTTTGAAAATTATCTTCACTACGGGTATGGAATCCGCAGTTATCGACTCAATCCATCCGTTCATCTCCACACTTTCTCCATGGACAACCCTCTTGACAGCCAGACTATGGTCAGCCTTGCAGATAATGGAGACATTTCCCTTATATGTCCTGCTTCCACCGACCGATCCTCCGATAATGGTGTAATTACCAGCAAGGAAATTACAAAGAAACTCTGCACGAGAATCTGCGTGGGCATCAAGGGCAAAACACGAAGTAAGGATTACCATGCCAATAATTGCGTATGAAAACCCGGCCATTTTTATCTCCCAAAAGCGGCAACGAATCTGTAAAAAAACCTGGTCATAGACAGGGGATTTATTTTTAGGGGCTGGCTGGAATCAAATTCGACCAACCTGCATTCAGTCAAAGACCGAACCTGTTGCATCTTTTTACCTCATTACCAGCATATTTTACAGTTCTTTCCCATGATTTCAGGCAAATTCCAAGGCACATCTGTTGAGCTTCTTCGTATTGTGAACTGTACAGAAAAGAAGCCGCTGGATATCCATCTTTCCCTTTACTCGAAAAGTAAATCTATCAAGATCAAGCTCAACTTTAACAGTGCCGAACAAAAACTACAGCAATTTCAACTGATTATGGACGCACTTCTCCTTTGTGGCACTACATCTCCTTTTTCTGCGCTTTCGGACAGGGGACTTTGGAGATTCGTCCAGAAAACGAACCGCGCGTGGAATAGCTACTCCCACCGCCTGGAAAATCTTGCGGCATACACCTTTGCATTCTGTCCGGATAGCTATTCTCTTGCCTGAGGATGTTATCTTCACCTCTTGAAGGGATTCAAGATCCTGGCGTATGTCAGCCCATTCAAATGTGAAGGATTTGGCATCAAGCCTTCTTTCCAACTCCTTGCGGAGCATCAGGGCCAGAAAACTGCAAAATACATGGCCTCGGATCGTCTCATCCCTGCGGTGATATATTGGCCGGGTCTCAAGTACGCTTTTTACATCTCGAAAAACCTTTTCAACCTGCCAAAGTTCCTTGTACTTAAGTGCCACTTCAGGAGCCTTCAGCCTGGACAGGCTGGTCTCAAGAACCCATTTGCCATCGTAACGGGCCTCGGCTTTTATTTTTGTGGTGTCGATCTCAAAACCTTTTCCAGAAGTCTTCAGATATTTCCGGTAACCTCGATTCCCTACCAGACCTTTTGAACCCTGAGAAAGAGCCCTTTGAAGATTTTCA
>CAYWKF010000019.1:0-74843 GCA_964459155.1 uncultured Desulfobacterales bacterium | reverse complement strand
TAATGAGTCTTAGAAGGTGCTCTTTTTCCACATCTCCTAGTACATATCCCTCCAGGGCTGTTCTGGACATAACGTGATAGGCAGTTGGTTTACCTGTTATTAGCATTCTTGGGATTCTGGGCATGAGTAGTTGGTTTAAGGGTTTTCTATCTGATTCTGTGTGATTTGTTCGTGTATATGAATAATCGGCTGGGAGGAAAGAGAGCTTGAATTATTTGCCTGTCCCCGGTTTCTCCCCGGTTTCCCCGGTTTCTTAAGCAGAAAACCTATGGCAAATATGTTATAAAATGTGCACTTCTATAGGGAGAAAAGGCGATGGAGAGATTCAAACAATATTTGGGCAAGCAAATAAATTTGGAAAAGATTAAAAACGAAGGTGAACTCAGGAAGTTCGGGGTTACGTGTCGCTATCTGCCAGATCCGCCAGAGGAATTTGATGAGTTTGAGTTTGGCTTAGATTTTAGAGCAAGTCAAGATGTAGCCTTTCTAGTGGCTATCGAGCAAGGTAAAATCGCTCGCCTTTTGTTTGGAAGTGTGGACCCTCAAAATCCAGACCTTTTCAGACCACTGCCTGAGGGAACCTTACAAGAGCTAGCAATTGAAAAAAGCGAACTTTTATCCAAGTTTTTCGACTACATAACTGAAGCCAAGTAAAATCTTTTTCAGCAACTCCAAGGTCGCTTTTCAATGTAGAGTTTTTCTGTCTGTGGCTGTTAAGAGATCATCTCTTCCAAAATTTTGGGGGCTGCATTTATAGCCTCAGGCAAGGCTTCAGAGTTTGGGCCGCCTGCCTGAGCCATATCTGGCCTGCCACCGCCTCCTCCGCCAACCATCTTGGCCAGTCTCGAAACCAGGTCTCCTGCCTTCACTCGGCTGGTGAGATCCTTGGTCACCATCACCAGCAACAGGGCCTTGTTTTTGTTTTTGGTGCCTAAAACCACCACTCCTGAACCAAGGTTGTCTCTTATACGGTCACCCAGGGTGCGCAAGGCCTTTGGATCTCCCAGGTCCACTTGGGCGCTTACAAGCCTTATGTCTCGAACTGGTACAGCCTGAGCTGCCAGCGATGCAGGATCAGCGCCTGCCTTACCCATCCTTGCCTTTTCCAGCTCTTTCTCAAGATCTTTTATTTGGGCCAACAGCTTGGTGGCCTTCTGGGCCAATTCCGGCACAGGCGACTTGATGGCACTGGCGGTTTCGTGAATCAACCGCTCCATCTTATGCACCTCCTCAATGGCTGCCTTGCCGGTTACGGCTTCTATTCTTCTGATTCCGGAAGAAACACTGCTTTCGCCAACGACTTTGAACAGGCCGATCATGCCTGTACGGGGAAGGTGGGTCCCGCCGCAAAGCTCCATGCTGAAACCGGGTATGGCCACCATCCTGACTTTTTCGCCATATTTTTCCCCAAAAAGGGCTACTGCACCCTTTTCAAGGGCCTCTTGATATGCCAGCACCTCTGTCTGGACTTCCTGATCCATTCTCACCTGCTCGTTAACGATGTCTTCAACCTGCTGAAGTTCCGGCAAAGTTACAGCTGAAAAATGGGTAAAATCGAACCTGAGGCGGTCTGGCTCCACCAGCGAGCCTGCCTGTTTTACATGGTCTCCAAGGACTTGTTTCAAAGCTGCATGAAGCAGGTGGGTGGCTGTATGATTCCGGGCAGTATCCAGCCTTGGACCTTCGTACACGGAAAGCTCGACTTCCTCCTGCACCGAAAGCCTTCCATCCAGGACCTCGATTTGGTGGACTATCAAGTCACCCCGTTTGATGGTGTTGAGCACCTTCGCCCTGCCCGCGGCTCCCTTGACCTCGCCCTTGTCTCCCACCTGGCCGCCAGATTCGGCGTAAAATGGAGACTCTTCTACTATCAACTCTCCTCTCCAGCCCTTTTCCACCACATCTGAGGCGCTTTTACCATCAAACAAGGCCAATATTTTCGAACGCCCAACCAGGGTGTGATAACCTATAAATGTTCCTCCTTTGCCTTGTTCAAGAAGCTGCCTGTATATTTCTGGAAGTTCCTCGGTGACCACCGCCTTGGCCTTGGATTTGGAACGCTGCCGCTGTTGTTCCAGGGCCTTATTGAATCCTTCCCGGTCGATCTGAAAACCACGCTCCTTGGCAATGTCCCGTACAATATCCACAGGGAAGCCGTAAGTATCATAAAGAGTGAATATAAACTCTCCGGGTATTAACCTCTGGCCTTGTTGCTCCAACCGCACAAGCTCTTCCTCCAGCATGGCAAGGCCCGTACCCAACGTCTCAAAAAAGCGTTTTTCCTCGTGTTCCAGCACCTTTGAGATAAAATCTCTGGATTGCTGCAATTCAGGATAGATATCTCCCATCTCATCCACTACCACGTTGGCAACTGTTCCCAAGAATGGTTCCCCAAGGCCGAGCACCCGGCCGTAACGGACAGCTCGCCTTATTATGCGCCTCAAGACGTAGCCCCGACCCTCGTTGGAGGGGACAACACCATCTGCTATTAAAAAGGCCGAAGCCCTGGCATGATCACCTATTACCCGCATGGCCACATCTATTTCATCAGAGGAACCATATCTCTTGCCTGAAAGCTCCTCCAGTTTGCTGAAAAGGCCTGAAAAGAGATCGGTGTCAAAATTTGTTTTTACTCCCTGGCATATGGCAGATATCCGTTCAAGGCCCATGCCTGTATCGATGCTTGGCTTTGGAAGGGGGTTCAGGTTCCCGCTCTCATCCCTGAAAAACTGCATGAATACTAGGTTCCATAGTTCAAGGTAGCGGTCGCAGTCGCACTTTCCAATGCCACATTCAGGGCCGCAAGCCATATCCTCACCTTGGTCGATCAATATCTCCGAGCAAGGGCCGCACGGTCCGGTATCACCCATGGCCCAAAAGTTGTCTTCCTCTCCCAAACGGAGAACTCTCTCTGGAGATATTCCGGTTATTTCTGGCCAAAGGGCTGCAGCCTCGTCATCTTCCCTGAAAACTGTCACCCACAGTTTATCAACGGGCAGACCTATCCTTTTGGTAAGGAGTTCCCACGCATATTCGATGGCCTCTTTCTTGAAGTAGTCTCCAAACGAAAAATTACCCAGCATCTCAAAAAAGGTGTGGTGGCGTGCTGTGTAGCCCACATTTTCAAGGTCGTTGTGCTTGCCTCCGGCACGTACACACTTCTGGCAAGAAGCTGCCCGGGTGTAGGGCCGCTTTTCTTCTCCCAGAAAGACTTTTTTGAACTGGACCATGCCTGCATTGGTAAACAGTAAGGTGGGGTCGTCCGCTGGGACCAAAGGGGAACTTGGTACTATTTCATGGCCCTTTTCCTTAAAGAACTCCAAAAAAAGCGAGCGCAACTCCCTTGATGAAAACTTTTTCACGCCTGTTCCTCCACACTCTCAGTAACTGAGTCCGAGGTCTTCAAACCATAGGCCTCTCTGACACGCTGTTCGATTTCACCAGTCAACTCCGGATTTTCCTTCAAAAAGGCTCGCACGTTTTCCCTGCCCTGGCCCAGGCGCTCTCCGTTGTAAGAATACCAGGAACCGCTCTTTTCGATCACGTCCACTGCCACGCCCAAGTCGATCAACGAACTCTCCCTTGATATGCCTTCACCATAATAGATGTCGAACTCTGCTTCTTTGAAAGGCGGGGCAATCTTGTTTTTCACCACCTTCACCCGGGTGCGGTTGCCTATCACATCTGCCCCCTCTTTGATAGCGCCTATTCTGCGTATGTCCATGCGCATAGTAGAATAAAATTTCAGCGCATTGCCACCAGTCGTGGTCTCTGGATTGCCAAACATCACCCCGATCTTCATCCTGATCTGGTTTATAAAGACTAGGGCGGTATTTGTGCGGTTCAAATTGCCAGTGAGCTTTCTCAACGCATGCGACATCAGCCTTGCCTGAAGGCCCACGTGCTGATCTCCCATTTCACCTTCGATTTCCGCCCGTGGCACCAAGGCAGCCACAGAATCAACGACGATTATGTCCAGTGCCCCGCTCCTAACCAATGCGTCCACGATCTCAAGGGCCTGCTCGCCATAGTCCGGTTGGGATACGAGTAGATCCTTAGTCTGAACTCCAAGTTTTTCGGCATAAGTGGCATCCATGGCATGCTCTGCATCGACGAACGCCGCCAACCCCCCTTGTTTCTGAGCCTCTGCTATCATGTGCAATGCCAGGGTGGTCTTGCCAGACGATTCAGGGCCATAAATTTCAACGACCCGGCCTCTGGGAATGCCGCCGATTCCAGTAGCAATATCAACAGCCAAAGAGCCAGTAGGGATTGCAGGCACATCTTCCACCTCTTTATCCCCCAAACACATTACGGCTCCTTTGCCAAACTGTTTCTGAATTTGGGCCAATGCAATATCAATGGCCTTGCGTTTGTCCATTCCAGACCTTGTCTTGTTCATGTCTACCTCTTGCCAGCTGCCTCAAAGACATTTCTCATGAAAAGGGCAGCTTTCAGTTTTTGATGTAAGATTTATTATCCACTTTAATATAGTGGGAAAAAATGTGGTAGAGGCCCAGCAACAGCCAAAATGATAGTATAGTCACTTTTTGTTTACAAAAATTTTGCTGGCTTGTTTTATTGAAACCGGGTATAAAACTCTACCTACAGATTCAAAACTAAATATACACAAAAGGAGAAAAAAACAAGATGTTGAAAAAGACCCTGCTCAGTTTAATGCTTGCTTCGGCGCTCTTTCTTGGCTTTTCTTTTTCAAGCCCTGTAATGGCGTGTCCCAACTGCGGGTGCCAGGCGGCAGAACAGGTAAAGTGCCAATGTGGTAAATGCGAAAAGTGTAAAAAAACCTGTCAATGCAAGAAGTGTGAGTGTAAAGGCGAGTGCAAGTGTAAGACCAAGTAATAACAAATCAATCGTTCAACCCAGTATAGGCTTGGCATCAAACAGGATGCCAAGCCAAGCATTACGGGCAAAGTCGAGGCCATCCTGCCAACAAAGCCTCTATGCAGATTCAAGTTTCACCAGCTTTGTGCCTGCCTCTGCAAGCATTTCCTTTGATAGTTCGTCTGGATAGCCTTCTGTATAAAAGATGGCCTTCACTCCTGCGTTGATGAGCATCTTTGTGCAAATTATACAAGGTAGGTTGGTGCAGTATAAAGTGGAACCAGTAACGGAAATACCGTGGGAAGCAGCCTGAATGAGGCAGTTTTGTTCTGCATGGAGGGCACGGCAGATCTCGTGGCGCTGACCAGAAGGTATGCCCATCTGGTCTCTCAAGCAGCCTATCTCAAGACAGTGCTTGAGGCCTGCAGGCGCCCCATTGTATCCTGTTGCAAGGATTCGGCTGTCTTTAACAAGAACCGCTCCGACCTTTCTACGCAAACAAGTCGACCTGCTTGCCACCAATTGAGCAATGGACATGAAATAGGAATCCCAGGAAGGCCGGGGGTCCTGTGCGGTGGATTTCATTCTATCTTTTCGAGGCTCGCCTCATAACGGGCTAGCCTTTCCTGATAAATTGGGAAACGTTCACAAAGGGCAGCCACCTTTTTCCTTATTTCACGGACGAGTTTGTCTTTTCCATGATTGGTCAAAAGGTCGGCTATGTAGTTGCCCACTTCTTCCATCTCCTTTTCGCCAAGGCCCCGGGTTGTCACTGCAGGGGTGCCTATCCTTATGCCACTCGTCACTCTCGGTGGTTGAGGATCAAAGGGAATGGCATTTTTGTTCACTGTAATTCCTGCCTGCTCCAAAACCTCTTCTGCCTCAGCTCCAGTGATTCCCTTGTCTGTAAGGTCCACTAACATCAGATGGTTGTCTGTTCCGCCGGACACGAGCCTGAAACCTCTATCTTTGAGCACCTGGGCCAAGCGGTTCGCATTGGCCACTATCTGCTGCTGGTAGGTCTTGAAGTCATCTGCCAAAGCCTCCTTGAAGGCCACTGCCTTCGCCGCGATCACGTGCATGAGGGGCCCGCCTTGAATGCCTGGGAAGATCTGGCTGTTCAACAGCCTGCCATATTTTTCAGTGGAAAGGATGAATCCTCCACGTGGCCCGCGAAGGGTCTTGTGGGTGGTAGAGGTTATAAAGTCTGCAAAGGGCACTGGTGAAGGATGTATTCCCGCAGCAATGAGGCCTGCTATATGTGCCATATCCACCATGAAATAAGCTCCAACTTCATCGGCTATGGACTTGAAGGCTGCAAAATCGATTGTGCGTGGATAAGCGCTCGCTCCGGCAAGGATGAGCCGCGGCCGGTGTTTCCTGGCAAGCTCTGCCACCTCATCCATATCTATGGTTTCAGTTTCCCTGTTCACTCCATAGTGGACTATGTCGTAGAAACGCCCTGAAAAGCTGACAGACGCTCCATGGGACAGATGGCCGCCATGGGCCAGATTCATGGACAATATGGTGTCTCCTAGCTCCAGACAGGCAAAATAGACTGCCATATTCGCCTGGCTGCCAGAGTGGGGCTGGACATTGGCATATTCAGAGCCAAAGAGCATATTGAGACGGTCTATAGCCAAGTTTTCCACAACATCCATGAATTCACAGCCGCCATAGTAACGTTTGCCAGGGTAGCCTTCGGCATATTTGTTCATGAATACGCTGCCCTCTGCCTCAAGCACTGCCTCGCTAACAAAGTTTTCTGAGGCAATCATCTCCAACTGGCCTGTTTGCCGTTCAATTTCAGCCTTCAATGCCTGAAAAACCTCTGGATCTGTTTTGCTTAGCTTAAAAGGAAACACTAGCAGACTCCATCTATCATATCGATTCTTCTCTTGTGGCGGCCGCCTTCAAACTCCGTAGCCAGCCATATCTTGACCATTTCTTTTGCCAGTCCTGGCCCTATGACTCTTCCGCCCATACACAATATATTGGCATCATTGTGCTCTCTGGACATGCGCGCTGTGAACAACTCGTGACAAAGGGCTGCCCTTATGCCTTCAAAGCGGTTTGCCGCCATGGACATGCCTATACCGGTTCCACAGATCAGAATACCTCTATCCGCTTCTCCGTCGGCAACCATCTTTGACACCTTTTTGGCCTGCTCTGGATAATCCACAGAATCCATTGAGTAGCAGCCTACATCTTCCACCTCGTGGCCCAACTCGACAATGAGAGGTTTTATCTGTTCCTTTAACTCAAACCCTCCGTGGTCCGAACCAATAGCAATCTTCATATGCTAGGCCCCTTGATCGAATTTCTTGAACACTAGAACGGCATTCGTACCACCAAAACCAAAAGAATTGGAAAGCACCACATTCACATCCTTTTTACGGGCCTCGTTGGGCACGTAGTCCAGGTCACAGCCAGGATCCGGATTCTCAAGATTGATGGTCGGCGGCAATATCCCATCTTCAATGGCCTTCACGCAAAAAACTGACTCGATTCCTCCTGCCCCGCCCAAAAGGTGACCTGTCATGGACTTTGTAGAACTTGCAGGAATTTTATACGCATGTTCGCCGAATACCGTCTTAATGGCCTGGGTCTCGCAAAGATCATTCAGTGGCGTGCTGGTGCCGTGGGCATTGATGTAATCAACATCTTCTGGGGCGAGACCAGCATCGTCAAGTGCCATTTTCATGCACCTGGCCGCTCCTTCACCGTCATCAGGCGGCGCGGTCATGTGGTATGCATCGCCTGTGAGCCCATAGCCTGCCACCTCTGCTCTTATTTTTGCCCCCCTCTCCAAGGCGTGTTCCATCTCTTCCAAAATTAACATGCCAGCCCCCTCACCGATAACAAAGCCATCCCGGTCTTTGTCAAAAGGTCTGGAGGCCTTCTCAGGCTCGTCATTTCTGGTAGATAGCGCCTTCAGTGCGGAAAAGCCAGAAAGTGCCAGTTCTGTTATGACTGACTCGGTGCCTCCGCAGATCATCACATCAGCTTGGCCGCGTTGAATAATTTTGAACGCCTCCCCTACGGCGTGGGTTCCAGCAGCACAAGCGGTGCACACAACGGAATTGGGGCCCTTGGCACCAAACATTATGGAAATTTGGCCAGATGCCATGTTGGGGATAGCCATGGGAATGAAAAAGGGGCTTATCCGGCGCGGCCCCCTTTTCACCAGTACGTCACGGTAGTGTTCAATTGAACCGAGACCGCCCAGGCCGCATCCCGTAAATACCCCAAAACGCTCGGCATTTGCTTCGGTAACCTCAAGGCCGCAATCCTCAAAAGCCATGGAGGCTGCTGCCAAGCCGATCTGTACAAAGGGATCAAGGCGCTTGACCAACTTGGCAGGCATAAAGTCAGTGGGCTCAAAGTCCTTCACTTCCCCAGCTATGCGACACGGGTAGCCTTCGGTGTCGAACTTGGTCACCATGCCGATGCCAGACTTGCCGGCAACGATATTGGACCAGACCTCTTCTTCCCCAATGCCCACAGGGCAAAGGATTCCTACTCCGGTAACTACAACCCTTCTTCGTTTTTTTTGTAGGGCAGACATTTTCCCCTTTTCCTTATCATGGCCATTCAGTGTGCAGTTATGCAGCGTGTTCCTTTACGTAGTTTATAGCGTCCTGGACGGTCTGCATTTTTTCAGCCTCTTCATCTGCTATTTCGAGGCCGAACTCTTCTTCCATGGCCATGACTAGCTCGACCAGATCCAGAGAATCTGCTCCGAGGTCTTCAATAAAAGATGCCTCAGGGACCACTTTTTCCTTGGGAACACTCAACTGGCTGGCGATTATCTCTATCATTTTTTGTTCTGTGCTCATTTTGTTCCTCCCGAAACTTTGTAATTAAGGATCTTCTTTATAAAAAAGAGAAGGACGTTTCAACTATTTATTGACACAAAAGCCCTCCATTTACATGGAGAACGTGGCCAGTAATGTAAGCTGCGGCCTCCGAGGCTAGAAATGCTACAGCAGAGGCCACGTCTTCAGGCTGCCCAAACCTGCCAACAGGAATCTGTGACAAAAGTTGCTCCTTCACCTTTTCAGGCAACACCTGGGTCATATCGGTTTCTATGAACCCGGGGGAGACCACATTGGCCGTTATACCCCTTGAAGCCACCTCCTTGGCCAAAGATTTCGTAAATCCCTCTATGCCTGCCTTTGCCGCTGCGTAATTTGCTTGGCCAGGGTTTCCCATGGCCCCGACAACGGAACCAATATTGACTATCCGCCCCCAGCGCTGCTTCATCATGTTCATAAGGACTGCTTTCGTGCAGTTGTATAGCCCGGTAAGATTGGTGGCAATCACCTTTTCCCAATCCTCCTCCTTCATGCGGGCGAGCAGACCGTCTTTCGTAATACCGGCGTTGTTTACCAAAATATGAACGCCGCCTGCGTCCGATATTACCTTCTTGATTGCCTCGGAAACGGCCTTACCATCAGCAACATCAAACGGCAACAGTTCTGCTCTGCCGCCGCTGTCGGCTATTTCCGACTGAACTCCTCTGGCAGCATCTTCATTGGAAACAAAATTTATGTAAACTACAGCACCCTGTCTGGCCAGCTCCTTGCAAATCGCCTTTCCAATCCCTCTGGACCCTCCAGTAACTATTGCAATTCTTGTTTCAGCCATCTCCTTGCCCCCTCTAGGTCAACCTTTTTCCTGCTTGATCCTTTCGATAAGCAACGGCAGGATCTCATGCACATCGCCCACTATGCCGTATGTGGCCATTTCAAATATGGGCGCTTCTGGGTCTTTATTTATGGCAACAATTATCTCTGAGCCTCTTATGCCCACAGTGTGGTGCACTGCTCCAGAAACCCCCAGACCCACGTAGAGTTTTGGTGCTATTGTCACGCCTGTTTGGCCAATCTGTGCCCGGTCTGGAAGCCAGCCCTCATCGGTGATGGGCCTGGTAGCCCCCAAGGCCCCTCCCAGCAAGTCTGCAAGTTCTTTGGCCTGTTCAAGGGTCTTTTGATCTCCAATACCCCGGCCCACGGTCACCACAACCTCGGCTTCGGTGATGTCTGGCCCTTCGTGTGGTTCAACATGGGTTTCGACAACTTGCGCCCGTGAGGCCAGCAGTTCCTCTGGTACTGAAAAGTTGACCACATCGCCACTCCTGGCAGGATCACGTTCAAGTGCCTTGAACACATGGGGCCTGACTGTGGCCATTTGGGGCCTATGTTTTTTGCATGTGATGGTCGCTATCAAGTTGCCGCCAAAGGTGGGCCTGGTCTGTAACAAGGTTTTGTTATCGTCGCTGGCAATATCAAGGTCCATGCAATCAGCGGTGAGGCCAGTTTCCAACATAGTAGCAACCCTTGGGATATAGGCCCTTCCTCGGGCAGTAGAAGCTGCGAGGATCACTGAAGGAAGTTCTTTTTTTGCCATGTAGGCAATCACATTGGCATAGACATCGTCGCAAAATTTTCCAAGACAGGGATCATCCACCACTAGCACCTTGTCTGCTCCAAAGCCAGTCAACTCTGCTGGCTTGTCTCCTGAGGAACATCCAACTACCACTGCCACAAGCTTCTCTCCAGCCTTGGTGGCCAATTCCCTAGCCTTAGATAGGAGTTCTCCAGCCCACGAAGGAATCTCGCCCTCCGGGGCCTCACAAACGACCCAAATGTCTGAATAGGCATCAATATCAGTGGCACTTGGGCCTAGCTCAAACTCCTTCACAATGGCGCCTGGCAAACAGATGTCTTCACAGCTACCACACATTCCACACGCCTCCTGATCTATAGAACATTGGCCATTTTTTATGGCAATCGCCCCAAAAGTGCATATTTCCAAACATTCTGCGCATCCGTTACAAATCTCCGGCAGGATCTTGAACACTAGAGAATGCCAGACTCCTTGAGCCGCTTTATGAGTGCATCCACTTGCTCCTCTGGACCACCCTGGAGCATCTCTTTCTTTGCCTCGAAGGCAGGCACAAAGGTAGAATCCACCCAGGTGGGCGATCCCGGAATGCCTATCTTTTCTGGCTCGGCCCCAAGCTCTTCCTGGTCCCAAATGGGAATCTGCGCCTTTTTGGCCCGCATTTTGGCCTTCAAGGATGGAACTCTCGGAGTATTCAAGGTTTTGTGGCACGTAATTAAGACCGGAAGTTCAGCCTCAACCATTTCATAACCTTGTTCAATGAGCCTCTTCAAAAGCAACTTGGTTCCATCTTCCTTGGCTTCTATACCGGCCACATGGGTAATGCTAGGCCATCCAAGACGAGCTGCCAACCCTGGCCCCACTTGAGCCGTGTCTCCGTCTATGGCATGAGTCCCGCACAAAATCAAATCTGGAAGTCCTATCTTCTGTATCGCTTTGAGGAGCGTGTAAGTGGTTGCAAGGGTGTCTGCAGCAGCAAAGGCACGGTCTGACAAAAGCACAGCCTCGTCGGCACCAAGAGAAAGGGCATCTCTCAAGGCATTCTCTGCTTGAGGAGGCCCCATGGTCAAAACGATCACCTTTCCGCCAAACTGATCCCTCAAGGAAAGGCCAGCTTCAAGGGCATGCAAGTCTGGGGGGTTTATTATGGACTGAACCCCCTCTCTGACTATTGTCCCCTTTTCTTGATCAAAGCGTACTGTAGCGGTGTCTGGAACCTGTTTGATGCAAACAACGATATTCACTTTTCTATGCCTTTTTTGCGTACTCCTTGTTCAAGGCCTGGCCTATCACATTACGCTGGATCTGATTAGTGCCTTCATAAATCTGCAAGATCTTGGCATCCCTCATCATCTTTTCCACTGGATAGTCCGACATATAGCCGTGGCCGCCCATGACCTGTACTGCATCTGTGGTGACCTTCATGGCCATGTCTGTGGCAAAGAGCTTTGCCATGGCGGAAAGCTTGGCCATATCTTTAATGCCTGTGTCAATAGTGCGTGCTATGGCATAAACCAAGGCCCTGGCTGCTTCGATTTCAGTTGCCATGTCCGCCAACATGTGCTGTATGGCCTGGAAGGCTATCACTGGCTGGCCAAATTGAATCCGTTGCCTTGCAAACAAGATGGCCTCATCCATGGCGGCCTGCGCAAGCCCTACACCCATGGCACCAATACCTGGACGCGCCTGATCCAAAGTGCGCATGGCTATTATGAAGCCCATGCCACGCCTTCCCAACAGGCGCTCTTTGGGGATTTTACAGTTGTCGAAAAAAAGCTCAGTGGTAGATGAAGCACGTATGCCCATCTTCTTCTCTTTTTTTCCGAAGCTGAACCCTGGATCCCCCTTTTCCACTATAAAGGCTGAAGCCCCCCGTGGCCCTTTATGCCTGTCTGTCATGGCAATGATGGTGTATATCTCTGCTTCACCTCCGCTTGTGATCCACTGTTTGCTACCGTTCAAAACCCAATAATCGCCCTCTTCCACAGCGGTGGTCTGAATGGCAGCCGCATCGCTTCCAGCAGTGGACTCTGTCAATCCGAAGGCCGCCAATTTTTTGCCAGCGGCTATATCAGGCAGATAGCGTCTTTTCTGTTCATCTGAACCAAAAAGAAGGATAGGATACCCACCTAGTGCACTGGCTGCATAAGTAGTGGTCACCCCCACGCAACCATAAGCCAACTGCTCCAAGGCAAGACACATCTCAAAACAGCCGCCACCAAGCCCACCATATTCCTCAGGAATAAAAAGGCCAAACAGATCAGCCTGGGCAAAGTCCTTCACTAGATCCCATGGAAACTCTTCTTGTTCATCCAGCCTTGCCCTTACAGGTATGATTTTTTCCTGGGCTAACTGCTTGGTAAGTTCCACTATCATCTGCTGTTCTTCATTTAGAAAATAATTTACTTCAGCCATAAAAAGCCTTTCACACCTGAATTTTTTCTGCCAGCAAGCTACCACCGCATCGCAGCAGAAGCCCAAGTAAATCCGCCTCCAAAGGCAACCATCAAAATTTTCATATCAGGCTTCAACATACCAGCGCGGTTTGCTTCATCCAGTGCAATTGGAATGCTTGCCGCCGAGGTATTACCATACTTATGTATGTTGATAAAGACCTTGTCTTGCTCCAGACCTAGCCTCTCCCTTAAAAAGTCTAGAATCCTCATGTTTGCCTGATGGGAAAACAACAGGTCGATATCGTCACCCGTCCACTTGTTTGCCTTCAATGCCTCCCATGCCACAGACTCGAGTGCCCGTACCGCGTGTTTGAAGACGTCCCGGCCTTGCATCTGGATGTATTGCCAGCCTTTGTCCAGAATTTCTTGATCAACCGGATGGGCGGTGCCTAGTCCCCGTATGGTGAGAAGTTCCCACAAGGAACCATCTGCGTGGAGATGTGTGGACAAAATCCCACGCTCTTGCCTGGTGCCTGTTAGCACCACAGCACCTGCACCATCTCCAAAGAGGATGCATGTGGTCCGGTCCTTCCAATTGGTGCGTTTAGAAAGCACCTCGCTTCCAATCACCAATATTTTGGCCCGCCTGTTGTTTTTCACAAACTTGTCCGCCACAGCAAGACCGTAGAGGAACCCTGAGCATGTGGCTGAAAGGTCGAAGGCACCGGCCTTCCTCGCCTTTAGTTCCTTCTGAACCAGGCAGGCTACAGAAGGCATGGGCATGTCAGGAGTAAGGGTGCCGACAATGATAAGGTCGAGTTCCTGCGGTGTTACCCCGGCCATTTCAAGAGCCTTACGTGCAGCTTCCGTCGCAAGCTGGGAATTGGTCTCGCTGGTAGCAATATGACGTTCTTTTATACCAGTCCTGGTAGTGATCCACTCATCTGATGTATCAACCAGGTCCTCCAGCTCAGCATTCGTAAGCACCCTTTCCGGGACTGCCGAACCAGTGCCTATAATTATACTATTTACGCCCATTTAAGTGAAAGACTCTTCTTGAAACCATCAAAGGCCCTGTTTTAACACGTTCCGCCAACTGCCACGGCAGGCTCACTGGCAAATGCGTCTGCCAGTTGCTGGGGAAGATGTGCCTGGATGAGGGCATCTGCCATTTTCACGGCATTTTTTATTGCCTTTGAACCTGAACGGCCATGGCATATTACTCCAACCCCATTGATGCCAAGAAGAGGTGCGCCTCCATATTCGGCATAGTCAACCTTCTTTTTGAAACGCTTAAAGGCAGACCTCGCCAAAGTATAGCCCATAGTGGCCAGCAAACTCGATTCTATTTCTGTTTTGAGCATGGCCATAACTGACTCAGCCAGCCCCTCGCTGAGTTTGAGGCAGATGTTACCCACAAAGCCATCACAAACGATCACGTCAACGTCGCCCTTGAATACGTCTCTGCCCTCTACATTGCCCAAAAAGTTAAGGCTGCTAGATTCAAGCAGGTCATAGGCCTTCTTGACCTGCAGATTGCCCTTTGTGTCTTCTTCACCAATGCTTAAAAGACCTATGCGCGGGGTGTCTTTGCCAGTTATGGACCGCCAAAAGACCGAGCCCATTATAGCAAATTGGAAGAGATGGCGCGGTTTGCAATCCACATTGGCACCAACATCAATCATCACCACCGGATCCTTCAGCGTTGGCATCCAGGCAGCGATGGCAGGCCTTATGCCCTTTATCCTGCCCAGGACCACCATGGCCGTTGCCAGCGTAGCGCCTGAATTGCCTGCGCTGACCACTGCATCTGCCCGGCCCTGTTTCACCATCTCAAAGGCAACGCGAATGGATGAATCCTTTTTCCGACGCAGTGAATCTGACGGCGACTCCCCCATCTCCACCACCTGTGTCGCCTTCTGGAAGGTCACCAACCCCCCGGCATTCCCCAATCTCTCCAACTGGGGCAACACATCGTCTTCGCGGCCAACGAGGATAACCTCTATATCGCCTTCCTTAGCCGCCTGGACAGCACCTTCTATGACGACAGCAGGGCCGCGGTCTGCCCCCATGGCGTCAACGGCCACAGACATCCTTCGTTACAGTTCCTCTTGTTGAGCAGTGAATATCTTGCCCCTGTATGCCCCACAATGAGGACATACGCGGTGCGGAGGTTTTGGTTCCGCACACTGCGGGCATGTTGAAAGATTCATTGTTTTGAGCCTGTCATGGGCACGGCGTTTACCTCGCCTGGCCCTGGAAGTCTTTCTCTTTGGAACTGCCATTTTTTCAATCCTCCGAAAATCGCAAAAGCGAAATTATGTATTGCTGGTCTTGAGCAGCTGCTGCAAGACACTGAAAGGGCTTTCAACCGCCCGCTCTGGGCACAGACACTCTTGCTTGTTAAGATCTGCCCCGCAGCCAAGGCAAAGCCCCTTGCACTTTTCACTACACAAACGCTTCATTGGAAACTGAAGCAGCACCTGTTCCCTGAAATAGTGCCCAACATCTATTTCCACTCCATCAAAGAAGCTGACATCCAAATCTTCCCCTTTGAGTTCAATCATATCTCGCACATGATCGGCGAGCTTGGACATCAAAACATAGGAAAAGTCCACATGAACGGGAAGTGAAAATGATTCAAGGCATCTATCGCATTTCAGCTCGATATCTCCATCGATTCTGCCAGAAAGGTGAAGCCCTCCTTCCAATTTCATAAGCTTAAAAGAACCCTTTACAGGGCCTGCTGCACGCCCCTCTTCTATTCCAGCGAGGAGGCCGGGCATGTCCTCAAACTTCTTGGACAGCCCCTTTTCGGGTATATCTTCTACCAATACGTTATATTCAAAGATCTTCATGGCTAATGGTGTGCCGCTTCAACTCCGGCACCTGTCTGCTCTTTTTGTAGTATCAAAAAATAAATTATTCAGTATATAGGCGAGCCATGCGATGTCAAGCAGGCCAAAGCCCTTTCAAGAAGATGGCGTAAACAAACGGCCTATGATGATTCCTGTCTCATACAGCAAATACAGAGGAACTGCCATAAGAGACATATTCAAGACATCAGGCGTAGGAGTCAGGACCGCTGCCAAAATTGCAATTACAAGTATCGCATATCGCCTCTGCCTTGAGAAGGTCTCGGGATGACACATGCCCAGCTTGCAAGCAAGGCTCATAACAAGTGGTAATTCAAAGATAAGTCCAAATCCAAGCAGAAACAAGGCCACAAAATCCACAAATTTGCCCATGGAGATCACCGCGGTCAAGTTTTTGGACTGATAACCTAGAAGGAAATTCACACCAAAAGGCAGTGTCACAAAGAAACAAAAGGCGGCTCCACCGTAAAACAGGATCAAGGCAACCACTGAAAAAACAATGGCAAACCGCCTAGTTATGCCGAAAAGGACAATCAAGCCTTGAGAAAAACGAAAAAATATCCAAGGTGCCAAAAGTGCCAGGGCACAAGCCGTGGAAAGCTTGAGCAAACTTATGACAGGCTCCATCACCCCAAAAAAGGCTAGTTTCTGGCCAAGATGGTATTGGAGTAGATCAAGAATGTCCGGGGCAAACCAATAGAGTATGAAAACTAGACAGCCCAGAGCTATTGCGGTTTCGAGAAGGAACCTCCTGAGATAGACCAGGATCTTGAGGACAGACCTGTAAATTTCCTCAGGTTCCATAACTTACCTTGTTCACACCACATTTTGCCGCAGATATTCTATACCATTTCTGAAAATGGCTATACCTGCTCCCTCGTCGGGCATCTCCTTTCTGGTCCAATGGGGATGATTGGTTCTGTGGTGAAAGGCTTCGGGGTGCGGCATGAGACCCATGAGCCTTCCTGTTGGATCGCAAATACCCGCTACCGCAAGCTCTGAACCGTTGGGGTTGTCTGGATATTTCTGCGTGGGTTGACCGCTTTCCCTGTCTACGTACTGCATCACTACGAGGTTTGACTTGCCTATTCTGTCTAGAATCTCACTATCTTTTGCAACAAACTTCCCTTCCCCATGCCTCACAGGCAGATCCATGAATTCGATGCCTTTCGTGAACACGCACGGCGATTCCGGGTTGAATTTGCATGTGACCCAGCGATCCTCAAACCGTCCGGAATCGTTGTATGTAAGGCTAACCAAGCGTTCTTCATAATTTCCATCAAAGCCTGGCAAAAGCCCAGCCTTCACCATCAGCTGAAAGCCGTTGCACACGCCCAATATCAAGCCTCCCTGTTCTACAAAACGAAGTACCTGATCCATAAGCCGCTCGCCGCTATCTTTTATAATGGCGTTTCGGAGCCTGTTAGCTCCGGCCTGGGCCGCACCAAGGTTGTCTCCATCCAGAAAGCCGCCGGGCAGGTTTAAAAAATGGTACCCATCCAAGCTCACTTCACCATATAGAATCTCACTGAGATGCACTATGTCCACTACGTCTGCGCCTGCCACCCTGCAGGCGTGGGCCATCTCCGTTTCGCAATTTGTGCCATATCCAGTGGTTACAATAGCACGGACCTTGCCAGCCATTTCTTTCTCCTTAAAAAGCAAATCTTTGAAACCACGATAAACAAAACAAAAAAGAGATTCAATGCAAAAACAACCTGCTTGTCTGAGCACCACTTACCCCTGGATGGAACAGACACCTTTTGGTAATTTTGTACTAGAGTTAGTTTTGTACGTGGGGTCCTTGGAAGAATGTTTTCCTTTGAAAGAATTGCAGAAAGGCGAATCAGGGAAGCCATGCAGAATGGCGATTTCGACAACCTTGAAGGAAAAGGCAAGCCGCTTAAGTTTGAAGATGACTCCTTCATACCGCCAGACCTGCGAATGGCCTACAAGATCCTCAAAAATGCTGGCTTCCTACCACCTGAACTGATGGCTGAAAAAGAGATCAACGATGCCATAGATCTCCTTTCAGAAATGAAGGATGAGCGAAAACGCTATAAGCAGATCAAAAAACTCAACATCATGATCACCAAGATGAACATGATGCGCTCAAGACCAGTAAATTTTGAAAAGCACCAAGTCTATTTTCAGAAAATCGTAGAAAAAGTCCACATAGAAAAGGAGTAGCTGTTCCCTCCACACCCTCACCCAGTGCATACTCATTTCTTTTCCCCTCTTGACATACTACACGCAATGCGTATATTATTTTTGACCGTAAGCATGATCTATTCTTGCCTATGACGCCGAAAGAACTGAAACAGATAAGACAACGCCTGGGTTTTAGCATAAAGGAAATGAGCCAGATCCTGGAGACCCCTTACCGCACATATCAGGACTGGGAGTTGGGAAACAGGCGCATTCCAGGTGTGTGCGAAGTTGCAATCCATTGCCTGCTGCGATGTAAGAGCGTGCTCAAGGCAAGAAGAAAAACAAGCCTTAAGGGCAAAATCAAAAAGAGCAAAAAGGAGGTATATATTATGGGACGCGAAATAATCCTATTTGAAACCGAAGAGAGAAAGAACAGGGCGGAAATTGCATCCTTCCTGCGCCTTCTGGCCGACAAGATAGAGGCGGGCAGCGTTACCCTCAAATCTGGAGGAAACGAGGTGTCCTTGTCTCTGCCGCAAAATCTCATCCTTGAGACCAAAGTGGAAGAAGAAGAAAAAAAGGGCAAGCTCAAAAGGAGCCTTGAGGTGGAAATCGAGTGGATAGCAGGTGGGGACATTGAAAGTGGTGAAGGGGTGCAGTTGGCTTAAGGGCAAGATTTCTTCCGTATGGCCCAACAAGCTTTTTCAGCCATGCCTATGGTTGTGGTTGACTGCGCACTTCATCAAGACAGGTTTGGTTTCAGACAACGTGTTATTTTTCGTCTAATCAAATATGGCGCCTCTTGAAGAGGTTGTTTCAAGAGGCGCCCACCCAGTCGTCATAAGCCGAACTGCAAGGCAAATTCTGCCAATGATTCCATGCTCCCGTTCCAGGTACCAATGAATGACGCAAGATCCTGGCCGTCAACATCGCCGTCTCCATCCAAATCACTGCTCTTTCCTTGGCCATACAGTTCTTTTATCCTGAAACAGTTGAACAATACCGTTTCGTCCTTCAACTCATTGCTTTTTTTCCGGTATATGCCCCACTTAGGACGGAGAAACTCAGCACCGGTACGCCATGTCTCAATGGGCTCTTGACTGAATGAAAATAATACTTCGCCTGTGGCGAGATCACGGATTACTAGGGCATAACGCCCATGGGATTCGTGGTAATAGATCGTTTCCGTGACCTGCATCCACTTACCGGTGAAAAGGCCAAGATCTTCAAAGTACAAACGATCGAACGAACCCTGCATGGCCCCCGGGCTGTGCCGCAGCTCCAAATATGGAAGGCCATTCTTGATTCTTGCCGTGAGCGTAAACAAAGGCATCTGGTCATTCCCACCTACAGCTTTCAGCTGATGCAAATGGGTGAAGTAAGGTGAAACAGCAAAATCATTAGGCAGTTTAAATTCCCACTGGTACTGCACTGTTTCGCCCAAGGTGGCCTTCAGGTGTTCGGGGGATTGGCTGTAAGTTTTGATTTCAACCCTGGCACGGTCATAACTAAGGCAGCGGTCACTGTCCTCGTTGTGAATTTTGAATCGGAAGACATAACTGTTCAGCTCACTGTCCCAAACCTCATCGATGTGTTGCACATCGTGTCCGCAATCAGGCACTTCATAAGCATGATGACCAGGCAGACCATCAGTAAATGCTTGATCGATAAGCGCATAAGTATCGCCTGAATTTGTGGCCTCGAGCAAAGTTGATGGAGTGTCAGGTATCAGCTCGTTGCAGCTGATCCTGAAAGAACCGTCAAGTTCCAGCGGAAGTATGAGCGTATCAAAGCCCCTGTGCTTGGCCGTGGAACATAGCGGTCTAGGATCGTTTATATATTGTTGAGCATATTCTATATTGAAAACCGCCTTGCCCTGGTAAATGAATGGATTCAGCTTGTGGCATTCATCAGCTTCGAAACATTCTTCATTAATTGCAAAATCAAAATAGTTCACAAGATCGGCGATCTGATCAAGATCATTTTTCAGACCAACCAGTAAGCCTCTGGCATGTGCCTCATCCGCAATATAACGATTGTAATCAAGCTGGTCGGCTGCGGTGAGCCCCAGACCATTTGCATTGCTGTAACCGTCCATGTTGTCTGGATCGACCCCGTCACATCCCTTGGCCTTTGCAAGATCCAGCCTGGTTTGCATAACCTCTCTCACTCCGTCAAGACGGATATCCAACCACCATTCGCCCTCCCAATCTGGCAGAGGCGCACCCAGAGCACCCGCCGAAAGCAGTGTATCTGCATCAGGCCGCCACTCTTCGTAAGTACCAGCCGAAAAATAACAAATCACCGTCTTGCCTGCCGCTTTCAAGCTGGCAATCAGTGATTCCGGCGTATCAAACAGGTCCACATCGTATAAATCCACATCGTAGCCCGTATCTATCTCTCCTTGCAGTTGAATATGCCAACTGGTTCCCGGCCTTACAGGCGTGCACGCATTTGCATTCCCAAAGCCAGACCAAAGCAATTCATATGAAGGACTTATTGACAAGAGCAGAAAAATAGAGAGCAAAACGAATATGTTGCAAAAAGATTTCATGCACACACCTCACACCAGACGATTTTTTGTTTTCATTATGGTATCACCAAAATAGTTAAGAGCAAAATCGTCGAGCGAAGTCATTGATTAACCTCCGAGGCAACATCAATCGGTTTGCCTGGGTTGATGGTTGCCTGGATGTAAGGTGACAGAAAACAGGCATACAAGAATGAAATCAGCTATCAGGTAATTTTCCTATTCTGGTTGAGATATCCTAAGGTCTCTTTAACAGCCATAACCGTTGATATTATATCCATAAAACTCAAAAGCCTTGATAAGACGGGTCTTTTCTTGGGCGGAGAGGGATGAAAAGTATTTTTTGAAGGCCTCTGGTGTGGCGACGGGACTGCATATGAGTTCCCTGATTTTTTGACCATGTTCATCTTCAATCCGCGCAAAGGATATAATTTTGTCAATGTCACTGCTACAAAGTTTTTTGAGTATGGGACCGCCAGACTCGATGGGAGTCCCCAAGAGGGCAAAACAATCGTTGGAATCCGCCATGACTTCAGGGCTTGCTGTTACTATAACGCCATGCCTGGAACAAGCTGCCAGCAGAAGGACAACCAGAAGAATCAATATTATTTTTGCACCAAAGGCGGGATGACTTGAGATCATTTTTCCAGGCCTCCAGATCTTTTTGATGTATATTTTATACGCCTTTAAATTATTATGCAAATTTTTACTATAAAAATAAAATAGCTGGATAAGACAGGCTGACCTATCAGTGCCTATGGACCACCAGGTGATGTTCGCCAGGTATGAGTGCCCTTGCCTCTGCCGAAGAACAAAACTCTTCGTGGGTACCGTGAAACACTAGCTTACGATTTAAGCAGGCAACTTTGTTGACATGCTTGTTCACCACGCCTATGTCATGGGTGACCATTACCACTGTCAGCTCATTTTCCCGGTTGAGCTTGTCCAACAAGTCATAGAACTCTTCCTGGGCAGTGGAGTCTATACCTGTGGCAGGTTCGTCCAAGAACAAGATCTTCGGGTTGTTCACTATTGCCCTCGCGATGAACACGCGCTGCTGCTGGCCTCCTGAAAGGTCGCTTATCTTCCGGTTCAAAAATGAGGCCATGCCAACTAGTTCAAGCGCGTGAAAGACTGCCTCCCTGTCTTTTTGGGTCAACCAGTGGGGAAACTTTTTGGCGGCAATGCGGCCAAGGCCCACCACTTCTGCCACCGATATGGGAAACAATGGGTCCACGTGGGTTGCCTTTTGGGGCACGTAGCCAATCAGATGCCAGCATGAAAATTTTGATATGTCTGAACCAAGTAGGGTAACCGAACCCTTGGCGGGTTTTAAGAGCCCAAGAATGATTTTTAGAAGAGTAGTCTTGCCAGAGCCGTTGGGCCCCACTATGGCCAAGAAATCGCCTTGCAAAATATCAAAAGAGATATCTTCCAAGATGAGTTGTTCTCCATAAAAGAAGTAGAGATTCCTTATGGAGACTTGAACTTTGTCTCGGCCTTGGCACTCGTTTGATCTCATTTTGACTGCCGCAAGCCTCTGTAGAGTAGATAGGCCAAAAATTTATATAGTAGCCTAGCTGCAGTAAAATCTGCCGCATGAAAGCCTGGGATCGGGCTCAACTCTACTATATCAAATCCTACAACATTCTGCTTAGACAAGGCTTTCAGGTAAAAAAGCAGATCATACCATCCAAGCCCCCCAGGCTCTGGAGTGCCTACCGCCGGCATCAAAGATGGATCGAGGCAGTCAAGGTCTATGGTTACATAGATGGGTCTTCCTTGCACCCTCTCCAAAAGTTTCTTGCAAACAGATTCCCTGTAAAAAATACACTCCTCGGCCCCAAACGGCATGGGAGCGCCTTCTGAGCGTAAAAAATCCATCTCCCCTGCTGAAGAGGAGCGGACGCCAAGCTGAACTACCTGGGCCATAGGCCAAATGCGCCGCATGGTGCAGGCATGGCTAAATTTTGTTCCTTGATATTCATCCCTGAGGTCAGTATGGGCATCGAACTGAACGACTGCCAAACCGGGGAAGCGCTCTGAGGCGGCCTCAACCGAACCGATGGCCACTGAATGTTCGCCGCCCAGCACCACAGGCAGTTTGCCTTGGTCTAGAACCGAGCCCACGCGGCCCTTTACCAGCTCAATGGTTCTTTCAGGTGGTAAAAGGGGTTCAACAGGCTCTTGGGTGAAGATACCCGCCTTGAAGGGCGAAAATTGCATCTCCTCATCATAGAATTCCATGTGAGGAGATGCAGCAATTATGTGAGCAGGACCATTCCTTGCCCCAGGCTGATAACATGTAGTGTTGTCAAAAGGAACGGGTATGATGTTTACCTTGGCCTTTTCCTGCCCTTCGGCACTGGATTTTAGGCCCAGGAATTGCGATCCCACAACTTTTTATGATGCAGACATCTGAACCCGTTCAGAACGAACAAAGTCCTGCACGGTCCTTATGACTTTCGGGAACTCGTGGCCCCTGTCCAGGAGTTTGATCTCAACCTTTTTTATGTCAAACATCTTCTTGATGCGGTTGATGGCAGCCTTGGCATCAAATTCTTTGCAACTGAAGATGTCCAGGCTCAAATAGGCCTTGTCTGGAAAGGTATGTATGCTGATATGACTTTCCGCAATGAGCACAAAGCCTGAAATGCCCCAATCTTCAGGCACCTTGCCCGAATATTTGAACACATAAGGAGGCATGATCTTGGTCATTCTGATTTCGCTAGGATAGCGGCTCAGGAAATCATAAATGGCGTCCAAGTCCATCAATTTTTCCCGGTCACATCCATATCCGTCCATCATGAGATGCTGCCCGAAGCCATATTCAATACGCTCCATTGCTGCCACCTCCTTTCTGTGGTGTTTTTTGAATTTAAATCGGTTACTGCAAAACCAATCATATAAAGATACATTATCAAAATGTCAATAAGGGCATGAATATTAAATCAGACAAAAATCCATTGCAAATAGAAACCAAATTTGAAAAAATTGGCGGCTGATTGCGTTGACGCCAGAAAGGGTATCCTGTATAACCCGGCAAAACGGACACAACTATGCCAAAGGAACGGGTATTAATAGCAAATAGAGGCGAAATAGCCATAAGGGTAATCAAGGCCTTAAAAGACCTGGGGATGGAATATGTGGTGGTTTATACCAAAGAGGATGCTGATTCCATGCACGTCCGCATCGCCCAGGAAGACCAGGGCGCCTTCAAGAATGCCTTCCGTATCTCCAATTACAAGGATCCAAACGAGATTTTTGCAGTGGCAGACGAGGCAAAGTGTACTGCAATACATCCTGGTTATGGTTTTTTTTCCGAAAACTTCAGGTTCGCCAGGCGTGCAGCCCTGCGTACCAGGCCTTTGGTCTTCATAGGCCCGCGTTGGGAGGTGATACGCGGCCTTGGAAGCAAAATAAATACAAAAAGAATTGCAAAAGAGCTGAACATCCCGGTGATTCCTGGATCAGATTCCCCAATCTATAATGAAATCGAAGCAGAAGAGGTAGCTGAAGAGCTCTTTTTTCTCCAAAAAGAACAGGGAATAGAAAACCCATCAGTACTGGTCAAAGCTTCGGCAGGTGGAGGGGGCATGGGGATCGAGGAAGTGCACCACCTTGATGCCTTCAGGCGTGTCTACAGGCGCATCCAAAACTACGCAAAGCGCCAATTCGGAGACGAAGGCGTGTTGATTGAACAATGTCTGAAGGACTACCACCACCTTGAGGTTCAGCTATTAGGAAGCCAACATGGGGAAGTGGTACACTTTGGCACCAGGAACTGCACCATCCAGAGCACAGGAAGGCAGAAGAGGGTGGAAGTTGCACCAGGCTTTGACCCCCATCTCTATGAATATCCCTTTGATGCAGAAAAACTGTTGAATGACATCGTTGACCATTCTGTGAAATTGGCAAAGCATGTGGGCTATGACAGTGTTGGAACGTGGGAATGGGTGGTTACGCGCACAGGTCAACCATATTTGCTCGAGGTGAATACCAGAATTCAGGTTGAAAATGAGATTTCCGCATACATATCCAGGATCAAAAAAAGGACCAGTGAAACCAACTTAATCAGGGAACAGATCAGGGTGGCCTTCGGTGACCGATTAGGCTTTGATCAAAATGATATCTACTTTGAAGGGACGAGCATCGAGCTTCGCATTGTGGCTGAGGATCCCAAGCGTGGTTTCACGCCTTGGTGCGGCACTATCACCCGTTTCGATTTTCCTGAATATGAGTGGCTGAGGCTCTATACTCACGTACCAAAGGACCGCCCGTACCAAATCCCAACGGAATACGATCCAAATCTGTGCTTAGCCATTGTATGGGGAAGAGATACAGAAGAAGCAAAGGAACGGGCGCGCACCGTGCTTTCCCGGACGGTAATCAAGGGAGAAAATTCTTCCGGCGAGCCCATAGTTACCAATCTGGATTACTTGAATGAACGTTTGGACGATGTGCTGCAATTTTAGGCCTCGTTCAAATTGGGTTGATATATGAGTATTGACAAAATCGATATGGAAGATGCCAGCAAGCTTTTGAACACCCTGATCGACCGTATCAATTATTTGATAGATATTAAGAAAGATCCTGAATGGGCAGACCTAGACGAACTTTTGGAAAGGGCTTCTGCCCTCCGCCAGGCCCAGTTTGAGCTCAGCGGAGATGAATACCGCAACCGACTCGAACGCATCGAAGACAGGGTCTCCTTCCTTGAGGACCGTGTTGCAGAAAAGCTAACGCCTGCTGAAATTGTAAACATTGTCAGGAGCCCCCAGCGCTTCACTCTCCAAGATATCTTGGACAATGTGTATGACTCTTATACCGAGCTTGGCGGAGATGGAGAAAGGAATGTAGACCCTGCGGTGGTGGTGGCAAGGGCAACTATATCACGAAGGGTTAAGAATAAAATCTACAGCCACCAGGTTATGGTCATAGGCCACGAAAAGGGCCGGGGCGAAGAATTCAGAAATGGCGGAAGCGCCAAACCTTGGGGGAATGCCAAGGCGCTCCAGTATATGAAAGTTGCTGAAAACGAAGGTATTCCCATCCACTTTTTCATATTCACACCAGGCTCTTTTCCCATAGAAGACTATCCTGGGGCTGCTCAGCAGATTGCAAGAAACATATACGCCATGGCCAAGCTCAGGATTCCCATGGTCTCCTTCATTTCTGAAGGCGGCTCAGGAGGCGCCGAAGCCATAGGCCTTTCAGACATGAGACTCATGGGCTCAAGGGGCTACTATTCTGTAATTTCACCTGAGGGAGCTGCTGCCATTGAGGGCAAGATCCGCGAAGGCCAGCGGGTTCCCAAAGAGCTGATAGAGAAATGCGCAGAACAGCTGCATATGACTGCGGCAGACAACCTGAAGCTTGGAACCATTGACAAGGTGATAGAAGAACCACCTCTTGGGGCAAGGCGGGACGACTTCGCCTTTTTTAGACGTCTGCGATATGAAATGATTAAGGCAACAGATGAAGTGGTGCTCAACACCAAAAGTTTCAAGACCTTCAGGGCCTATGCACTTCGCAGGAGGAAGGCGGAAGAGGCTGATTCCACCACCTTTGACGTAGTGGTCAACTGGAGCCTTACCGATGCTGAGACAAAAAGACTGCTTGCCAACAGGTCTTGTAAATACAGAAATATGGGCACCGCTTTCGTGATCGAGCCAGAAGAGAGCAGCCTGCCAGGCCTCAAAGATGTCAAAGAGGGCCTCAAAAACTGCTACTATGAGGCACGTTATGGCCTGCTCAAGACTCACAGGCGAAACTTCCAGAAGGTGCTCGCCGAGGTCTCTGGGGAGGGTTCTGTGCTGCTCCGCACGGTAACCGAGCCGGTGAAGGCTGCTTATGATTTTGTTTTTCCAGAACCTGAACGGCCCAAAAGGCTTCACAGGGCCAACGGAGTAGATACCCAGTCGATTTTCCTGGAAGAGTGGGAGCAATACGTAAGCCCGCTGGCCAATGAAGACCGCACCGTTACCTGTCCAAACGCAGAAAAATATGGATGCCAGGATCTGTGGGTGCCAGACCTTTATGGCGAGTCCTGCGGTGTTTGTCCAACATGTGGCCATCACTTTCCCCTGGAATACCAGTGGTACTTGAAAAACCTATTTGACCGGGATTCATTTCAGGAATTCAATGAGCACATATCTTCTGGAAATCCACTCAATTTCGAAGGTTTTGGCCCCCGTTTGAAGCGTGACATGCAACGGACTGGCAGACGCTGTGCGATGATAACGGCAGATGCCAAGATAAGAGGCATCAAGGTGGTTGTAGCAATGCTATACAGCAATTTCAGAAGCGGAACTGTGGGCACAGCAGAAGGAGAAAAGTTCGTCAGAGCATGCGACAGGGCAAGGATCACCCGCAGGCCCCTTCTGGCTTACATACACACCACAGGTGGGATCAGAATCCAGGAGGGCACACTTGGAGTGGTACAGATGCCCAAATGCACCTTGGCTGTCAGAGAGTATATTGACAGCGGCGGCCTTTACATAGTCGTCTACGACAACAATTCCTATGCAGGTCCTGTGGCAAGTTTTCTGGGGTGTTCTCCATATCAGTTCGCCATTCGTTCATCCAGAATAGGCTTTGCAGGCCCCAGGGTAATCAGAGAAACCACGGGTGAAGATGTGCCTCCAGACTATCATGCTGCTAGGAACGCCTTGAGCAGGGGCCACATCCAAGGAATATGGGACAGGAAGGATTTCCGAAAGAATCTCTATGACGCGCTGCTTCGCATGGGCAGCCCAAGCCTCTATTACAGGTAGAAGGTTAAAGGAGCCATGGCAGGGGACATAAATTTAAATGACCTACTGAGGCGTTACAGAACCCATCCCTTTGAGGATTATGTAGTCGAAACACCTCATACAGGTAAAATTGAGCTAAAAGTAGAACAAGGCCAGGAGGTAAAAGGCCCTTCAGGAAAGTGGGGGCAAAAGCCTGGCACCCTGCTTTTCATACTGGAGAGGGAGCGGAACCCCAAAAAAATTTATTCGAAAAGCACGGGTGTTGTATCTGAAGTGCGCGCAGATCTCGACGATAGCTTTGTGGAGGCTGGAGAACCCGTCCTTACCATACAACACAGGCTCAACAAAGAAGAAATAATCGACCGCATATTGAAAGAAGTGTTGTCCATCTACTCTGCTCCGCAAAGGGCCAGGTATTTTCTCGTGCCTGAAATCGCAACACAAATTGAAAAAGAGATGGAAAAGGGCGTGCCCATAAAAAAGGGAGACGAGATTTTGATAATGTCCCTCATGAAAAGAGATACCATACTCGAGTATGACGGAGAACCTGGGGTCATATACAAAGTCTATTTCCAATCGGGCCAGACTGTAGAGCAAGGCCAGCCCCTGCTTGGCGTATGCCCGCCGGCAAAGCTCCAATATGTTCAGAAAGTGGTGCAGCGCATAAGAACTGAGTGGGATGAATAGTGGCGGTGCATTCATAAAGAGATTTGTTGCCGCACTTCAATTTCTTACAGTATTCCGAATAAGAAGCAACTTGGCACTTGAAATGGCGGATTTCCCCGCCATGCTTGCCTTTTTCCCCTTGGTAGGCCTTTTTTTAGGCCTCATGCTTGGCTTTTTGGGTTTTCTTTTTGCAAAATCATTTCCTGCCTTGGTTTCGGGGGCCCTCTTGTGTGCATCCTCTGCTTTTTTTACTAGGTGCCTACACCTTGACGGCCTTGCAGATGTGGCAGACGGCCTGGGCAGCCACCAACCGCGGGAACAAGTGCTCAGAATCATGAAAGACAGCTGCACTGGCGCCATGGGCGTAATTGCCTTGGCATTGGTCCTCATTTTGAAGAGCAGTGCCCTGGGATACCTTGTTCAGAGCGGATCTTACAAGTTCATAATCCTGGTACCATGCCTGGCACGTTTCAGCCTGAATGTGCTTGCTTCCCTGTCAAATTATGCCAGGCCTGAAGGTGGGCTTGGGAAATATTTTGTTGGGCACGATGCCAAAAGACAGCTAGTACCTGCATGTCTAACGGCTCTGTTTGCCGGGTTGTTTCTGGCAGGCATTGGTGGTCTCTTTTTAGTGGCAGCCATAACTCTTTTGGCAATTTTTTTCGCATTTTTCTTTAAAAGAAGGCTGGGCGGGGTTACAGGAGACGTTCTGGGTTTTCAGGTGGAGATATCTGAAACGGTATTACTCTTAGTAGGTACAGCAATGCATCATGGATAGACAGAGGAGTTTCCATCCGACCAGGATCTTACTGCTTCGTCATGGACACGTTGAAAATCCAAAGGGCCATTTTTACAGCCAGCTGGATGTGCCATTGTCTCAAAAGGGAAGAAGGCAGAGCCTCGAGGTGGCCAGGCTGCTCGCTTCGGTTGCAATAGAGGCGGTCTTTTCCAGCGACCTGTCCAGAAGCCTCTACCTTGCGCATCTTCTAGCCGAACCCAGGGGGCTTGATCCATTAAAAAGAGAGGACTTAAGAGAGGTCGATTTCGGCGCTTGGAGTGGTCTAACATGGGCAGAAATTGATGAACTCTATCCTGGCCAGATCATGAAAAGAATGGAAGATTTGGAACACTACAGGCCTCCTGGCGGCGAAAACATGGCAGATGTGAAAAAACGTATACTAAAGATAGTAGATGAAATCATGCAAAATATGCGAGGAAACACGGTGGCGGTTGTTTCCCATGGAGGCACGAACAGGATAATGTTGTCTCATTTCCTCAATTTGCCTATTCAGCACTGTTTCTCTCTTGGACAGGACTACTGCTGCATCAATGAGGTGCTAATATTTCCAGACGGAAACGCGGTAGTGAAAAAGCTCAACTGGAAAAGCAGAATAGAGTAATCACGGGCATCCACAACGCCACTGCCTCTCTGCAAGACGCCACAAGTCCAAAATTCCCACATTGGCGATGATCCTACCAGCTTCATCGACCACCGGTATTTCCTTGATGTTCCTGCTCACCATCATATCTATGACTTTGTCAAGATCGTCACTCTCCTTTGCAAAGAGGATGCGCTCGTCCATTATGTCTTGCACCTTCTCGCAAGTTAAGCCTGCCAGTAGATTGCGGGAGCAATAGGGGGAACCCCTCCGGTCTGAGCACAAAAAACGGATGATTTTGCCAGGTGAAATTTCACCAACGAGCCGGCCTTTTTTGTCTACCACATAGATTTCCCGCACTTGAGGGCTTTCCAGCAGCCGATCAGCCACCTCTTCTATAGGATAGTCATAGGGCACAGTTATGTAAGGCAGGTTTACCGCCTTGTCCAATACATCCTTTATTTTCATGTTTTACCTCGCAAAAGCTCTCACTTGACCTCCCCTGCCTTTCTGAAGGCAAAGGTCACCAGAGGGGGTGCAATCAATTCATTTAATATTACAGATCCTATAACAGCGTTCACTACAATGTCACTCACCCCGCTGGGCAGAAATTCTTCTGCTATGAGAACCAGTCCCACGGTTACTCCTGCCTGGGGAAAGAGACCTAGGCCAAGATATTTTTTCACAGCAGGTGCAGCATTTGAAAGGTTCGCTCCAAGCCAGGTTCCAGCCTGTTTGCCTGCAACCCTGATTATCAATATAGCCAGGCCAAGCAGACCTGCCTGCTTTATTACAGTTATATCAAAATGTGCGCCTGCAAGGCTGAAAAACAATCCAAAAATAGGCTCTTCAATCTGTTCCAGCACGTGAAAGAGCTGGTGATGCCTTGGCTCCCAGTTTGCCACAATGAAGCCCATCACCATATTGGTCAAAAGGGGAGAAGCGTGTAGCACAATCGAGGTGCCACTGGCCACACACACCGCGCCCAGTACCAGCATGAGCACGGAGCTTGATCTACGGGCAATGCGCACCCCATATTTCAGTCCAAGCCCAGTGAGCACGCCGATAAAGGCCGACAAGCCTATTTCCATGAAAGGAGTGACCGCCATTTTAAAAAAGGAGACCGAGCCAGGATTCAAAAGTATGTTGGCAATAGTGGAGGCAACAGCAAAAAATATGATGGTAAGACCGTCATCCAAGGCGATGACACCCAACAGCGTAGTGGTAAAAGGTCCTTTAGCCCTATATTCAGATATTATTGCCAGCACTGCGCCTGGAGCTGTAGCTGCCGAGATGGCACCAATGACAATGGCCACTGCCCAAGTGACACTCTTGCTTGAAACCCCTGATATCGTGAAATCTGTCAACACAGGCCAAAGAACCAGAAGGCACAGGGTAGTGAACAAGAAGGCTCCAGTTGCCTGGGTGACAGTAATCCAGGCAATGCTCTTACCGAGCTGCTTGAGCCTTTTATACACTAAGCTGCCCCCAATGGAATAGGCAATGATGCCAAGGGCAATCTCGGTTAAGCTTGCGAGATCATGGGAAGTCATGGAGCTTGGCAGGATGTTCAAAAAAGAAGGGCTCATCAACATGCCCGCCACTAGATAGCCACTCACCCTGGGCAGTTTGAGCGCATTGGCAACCCTCCCGCCAAGGAAAGAGCCAATAAGAAGCAGGCCTACTGCGAGCAACGGGTGGTTTATCACGTCAAAAGACCTCGCATCCCAACAGAAGCCATTGCTCCAACAGGTCAAGTACATCAAGGTCTGCTGTCAAGTGGTCTTGCTCATCCAAAACCGCTACATTCAGCAGATCTGCCTCCATCATCCACTCCAAAACCTTGTGTAGATCGTCATCTTCGTGGCAGAAAGGAACATCGCTTTCCATCACCTGAACGGCCTTCTCTGAAGCAAAAAGCTCCATGTTCTCCTCGCTCAAGACCAAGGCATCCTCTAGTTTTGAGGACAAAAAGTGGCTAAAGACTATATCCTTGAGGTTTTTCAATGTTATATAGCCTTGAAGCCTCATCTCGCTGTCCACAACATATACGACACGGCGGCGGAGCCCTTTTACCATGGCCTCAACTACTTTTTTAAGGTTCGCATCAGGAACCACTGTTGCCATTGCCCGTTTAGTAACCATGGCGTCAAGGCATTGTTTCACAGTAATGTTGTTTCTACCCATTGTTCTCACTCAAAATTTTGTCGAATTCTCTATCCAAAAAATCAAGGTGGCCTTTTTCTTCGTGGGAAAGGTCCAAAAACAACTTTTGGGCCTCATCATTTGTGCTTCTATCAGCCATGCGGGCGTACAAATCCATAGCCTGGGTTTCCAACATCATGGCAAATTCCAGTATATCCACAAGACTGAGTATTTGTGCCCGTATCCTAGGATAGACATCCTCTGCCTTCCATCCTCCTTCCAGTCTTCCCTCTTCGGCGTTTTCCAAATCTGTGCATTCTGGACATCTTGCCATCAGCCTTTTTATATGCCCCTCTTCAAAAGAGGCAAGCTTTAGCAGCAAATCGCGAAGAGGTGCAGATTCCTGCTCTTCAGCAAGAGCCAAATAAAATTTCTGAAGACCATGTTCCATGGCAAGGGCCATGGAAAAAGCCGACTCAAAATCTTGGGTGCCGACGAATTCTTCCAGGCCAAAATCCGCAGGCCCGGTGGCCGTTCTCCCCTTGAATGCCCTTAGCCCGCCAACCATATTGTATGCAGATTCAAAACCCTTGCTTGAAAGTAGCATTGCAGCAGCCTTGCTGCGTTTGCCTGCTGCTCAGTAGGTGATGATGGGTTTATTCTTGTCAAGCTCATGAAGCCTTTGAGGCAGTTCTTTTATAGGAATCAGCTTGGCTCCAGGCAGATGGCTCTTTTCATATTTTTTAGGCTGTCTAACATCTAGCAGAATAAACTCGTCAGGCCTATGGCTTTTAATGAACTCTTTTGCCTCATCTACACTCATATTCTTGACAGGCCAAAAAAACTCCCTCCATTTCATACTACTGGGCCTCCTTAAAACATTTCAAATGGACGTAGTGTAAAATTATAACACAACCTCGAATGAGAAATTGCACGTATTTTTCAACCCCAAAATGGAAAAATATTTCCTCTTATAAAATGGAAAAATATTTCCGTAATATAAAAAATCCAAAAATATGGGCTACAAAGACCACATTGCCAGTCTTTTCATGGCAAACAAGCCGGTTTACTTTTTGCATTTTTTGAAAATAGGTCCTGACATCTGGATCATACCCATCTGCTGGAGGAGATGACAATGAAAAACAAACGGGAAGCAAAGCCGGAATTCAAGAATTTTGACTTTGACGAATGGAGCAGGCTAGCCAAAGAAGATCCCGAAGGCTTTGAAAAAAAACGCAGGGAAGTACTCGAAAGAGCCATATCAGAGGCACCTTCCCACATTCAAGACCAGCTCCACAGGCTTCAATGGCGGATAGACATGGAGCGGAAGAGGGCAAAAAATCCGTTGGCGTCCTGCGTGAAAATCTATGACATGCTGACTGAACAGGTATATGGAGAAAAGGGGTTTTTGTATGCAGTTAACCTGCTCCACAGCTTGAGTAGTGGAACACCGCTTCGATACACCCCTTGCAGTCTTCCTAAGGCAAAAGTGATTCCATTTCAGGCAAAGGCCAATAAAAAAATGGCTGCAAACCAGAGCTGACTAGAAAGGCAGTTTTTATAAAGATGAAAAAGGGAGGCTATTTGCCTCCCTTTTTATTTTCACTGGCGTCCCCGAGGGGATTTGAACCCCTGTTGCCGGCGTGAAAGGCCGGTGTCCTGGACCGGGCTAGACGACGGGGACATATAGTTGTTGTTTGGTGGGCCGTGCTGGATTCGAACCAGCGACTCTCTGCTTAAAAGGCAGATACTCTACCAGCTGAGTTAACGGCCCCAGTGTGCCATTAGGCCCCACATATTCAGTAGGCTGCTATCGATAGCATGGCAAAATGAAGTTGTCAAGAATCATTTGAAGCTCTTGACTGCAAGCCCCTTAAAGGCTACAAATCTTCCATGAATTTAAGCGTAAATCCATATGATCCACCCAAACTTACCATAGGTTGTCACACGGTCCCAATTCCAATAATTCAGGGAGGAATGGGCGTAGGCATTTCCATGGCAGGCCTGGCCTCTGCAGTGGCCAGGGCAGGCGGTATTGGAGTAATTGCCGCTGTCCTGATTGGAATAACGGAGGATGACTTCATAAAAAGGCCCCAGGAAGCCACTTACCGTGCACTGGCCAAACAGATAAAACTGGCCAAGGAAAAGGCCCCAGGCGGTGTTATTGGCGTCAACATAATGGTAGCTCTGACCGATTATGAAAAGATGGTCCACGTGGCATCGGAGGCAGGGGCTGATATCATAATAAGTGGCGCCGGCCTACCTCTCAGGCTGCCTGAATATGTAGCAGAAGGTTCTTCTCCTGAGCTTGTGCCCATTGTGTCTTCGGGACGGGCAGCACAGATCTTATGCAAGAGGTGGGGAGAACATTTTGGCAAGCCGCCGTCCGCCTTCGTAGTGGAAGGGCCAAAGGCAGGCGGCCACCTTGGGTTCAAATTCGAAGACATAGAAAGCAGGGAAACTCGGCTTGAAAAGCTCATACCCGAAGTCGTCGAGGCAGTAAAACCATTTGAAGATAAATATTCGGTATCCATTCCAGTTGTCGCAGCAGGTGGCATATTCACTGGCCAAGACATGTACAATATTATGAAGATCGGGGCGTCTGGCGTCCAGATGGGCACCCGGTTTGTAGCCACCCATGAATGTGATGCTTCAGAAAAGTTCAAACAAGCCTATATAAAGGCTACCCCTGAAGACGTTATAATAACTAAAAGCCCAGTGGGAATGCCTGGGCGCGCGTTGAAGGGAAAGATAACCGAGCGTGCCAAGAGGGGCGAGATCCATCCCCCTAAAAAGTGCATTTATCAATGCCTCAAGACATGCGATCCCAAATCAACGCCATACTGTATTAGCATGGCCCTTGTAAATGCCCAGCGCGGGTTCCTGGATGCAGGGCTGGTTTTCTGCGGTGCCAACGTGCACAGAATAGAAAAGATCATCTCCGTGCAGGAGTTGATGGATACCTTAGTGGAAGAGTACAGGCAGGCAGCAAAAGAGGATCACAAGGCCGCCGTCTGTTAAAGGATTTCCACCCAGCCGTAAGGATCTGGCCGTTCACCATATTGGATACCAGTTATTTCATCAAAAAGTTTTTGGGCAAGGGGTCCAGTCTTTTCACCATTGATTGGATACGTCCTGTCTTTGTAAAAAAGTGATCCAACTGGGGAAATCACAGCTGCAGTTCCGGTTCCAAAACACTCTTTCAAACCGCCTTTTTGTGCTTCTTCCAACACTTCGTCGATGGTTATTGGACGCTCCTCCACTTTCAGGCCCCAGTCTGTGGCCAGGCGGATCACTGAATCTCTGGTAACACCGGGCAAGATGCTTCCAGATAGGGCAGGGGTCACCAGGGCGTCTTCAAACTTGAAGAAGATGTTCATGGTGCCCACCTCCTCCACATAGCGATGCTCTGCAGCATCCAGCCAGAGCACCTGGGTGAATCCCTTTTTCTTGGCCTCTTCCGAAGCCATTAGGCTTGCAGCATAATTGCCAGCGGCCTTTGCCTCGCCCACGCCGCCCTTTGCAGCGCGGACATATTTGTCGGTCACATATATCTTGACTGGATTGAAGCCTTCGGGATAGTAGGCGCCAACTGGACTCAAAATTACAGAAAGCAGATATTCCTTTGCTGGTCTAACACCCAGAAAGGGTTCGGTGGCAATCATGAATGGCCTGATATAGAGGGAGGTACCTTTCTTGTCCGGCACCCAACGCGCTTCGATCCTGACCAGCTGACGAATAGCATCCAGCAGTTCCTCTGGGTCCACTTGGGCCATGCACATGCGCCAGGCAGAACGGTTGAATCTCTTCATATTCTCGATGGCCCGGAAAAGCCTGATCTTGCCGTCGCTACTGCCGCGGTAGGCCTTAAGTCCTTCAAATATTGCCTGACCGTAGTGTAGGCCTGAAGCCGCCGGGTCCAACTCGAAGACATCATAGGGTACAATTCTTGGATCATACCACCCTATGCCTTCTTTGTAATCCATGAGGAACATGTGGTCTGTGCGGTAAATACCAAAGGGCAGATTGTCTGCCGGAGGCAAGGGCTTCCTTTTTGAATCAGGTAAAAGCTCGATCGCTAACTCCATTATATTCCTAAACTCCTTAGCCAATTAGAAGGTTTCAAAAAAAACGTCCTACTCTTTTACTTCAGGCGCCCCTGGTCCTGCAAGCCCTTGGTGCAACTTAAAGAGCTGAACACCAATCTCCATGGATCTGAAAACATCTGCCGGACCAATGGTATGCGGCGTATAAGGTATCCAGCCTGCTTTAAAAGGCCAGTCCTTTCTCATGGGGACCATATTGTTAAATAAAATCTCTTCTGGCTCATTCAAATAACTCACATATAGATCGAGAATGGGCCTGAAAACCCTAAATCTTCCATTATCGTCCCTTCCCACTGCAACCGGCGCCCATCTTCGCCTAATAAAACCCTGAAACCACATACCTGGCCTGATTTCCCCAGTTATTTTGTCCTTCATGGTTGCAGGACCAGTGCCTTTCACTGCCCTTTCAATCTCGCTGCTACCCTGGGTCCTCAGATAGTACCAGTCCTCCATGTCAGGATTATCTTGGCGCAATAGAAAACGGCCTTCGTCTCTGAAGCTCCAAAGTGCGTGGCAGGTTGTACAGGCAGCCTTGACAAAATCTGCTTGACCGTGGCCCAAACGGCGGCTCAACCTATCCTTGACAGTGCCTGATTCATCGGATAGCCGATGGCATTCGAGACAGCCAGATTCGGCAAGGCCCCGCGAAGCTAGCGGCACATCCATACAAGGGCCATTTTTATGGCAATCTACACATGCCATGGCGGCCTTTTTATGCACATCGGGCGTCATTTCATGAAATTCGAGCCCATAAGGCCTGGGCAAATGGCGGCCTTTGTCCAAAGGAGCCCTGTAATCTTCTTCATAGTCTGTCTCGAAGCGTCCGTAATAGTCCCATCCAACAAAATTTCCGTAATGGCACGAAAGGCAACGGGTATCTGGCACCGCTTTATAAAATTCGTGGTCCCAAGGGCCATTTTCATAGAAACGCATGTGGCAGGCGGCACATCCTGTGCCACGTTTGGTGCCTGCGTAGTCATCACCTTCATAAAATAGATGGCATCTAAGACAGCGCCTTCTCAGCATGTCACTCACAAGCGTTGGGGTGTCGGCAGGAAAAATTTCCGTGGGCAACGATCTTATGGCCGGAACCTGGGATCCTGGAAAAAAGGCCTGCCACACCATGCCTATTTCATTTGAAAGAGTGTAATGAATATCTTTGCTTGCTTGTTCCACCTCCTTTTGGTGACAAATGCCACATGTTCTGGCTGCAATATCAGGGTGTGCAGGAAATCTCACCAAACCCCTGTGGGCTTCACGCATACTGTTTCCTGAAGGGTCTCCATCATGGCACTTGACACACTGAATATCATGCGCCTTATCAATCTTCACTTCATGGCACTTTGCGCAACCGCTCTTTTTGAAAGGGGATGTAACGTCGGGATTCGTACAAGCCGACAACATCAAAATCGAGATGCAAAGAGCGGCAAAACCTTGTAAAGGTGTTCTCATCAAAACAGACATGGCGACGATAATAACCCATGAAGACGGTTTTGGAAAAGAAGCTTACTTATAAAGAGGCGGTAGCCTACCTAGACCAGTTCCAATTCCATGGTTTCAGACTGGGCCTTGAGCGCATGGAGGCCATTCTTGATGCCCTGGATGGTCCGCATCATCATTACCCATCTGTCCATGTTGCTGGCACCAACGGAAAGGGCTCTACTTGTGCCTTTCTTTCTTCCATACTGGTTGAAGCTGGTTACAAGACCGGTCTTTATACCTCGCCGCACCTCTTCTCTTTGACAGAACGTTTCAAAATCAACCATGAAAACATTGCTGAAAATGAGCTTGCAAAACTCATCTATGAGATAAAGACGCTGATAGAAAAGGGCTATGAGCTAAGCTACTTTGAATATACGACTGCCATTGCCATGTTATGGTTTGCCCGGGAAAAAGTAGATATTGCCCTCTTTGAGACAGGCCTTGGAGGACGGCTTGATGCTACCAATGTGATAGATCCTGAAATATCGATCATAACCAATATTTCCTTGGATCATCAGTCTTATCTTGGTGCCACCGTCAAGGAAATAGCTTGGGAAAAGGCTGGCATCATCAAACCGGAAAAACCGGTGGTGAGCGGTGTCAAAGCCCCGCCAGCGTCAGAAGTCGTGAAGAAACGTTGTGAAGAGCTAGATGCCCAGCTTTTTCTACTTGGCAGGGACTTTTTTGCTCAAAGCGTGGACATCCTTCACATGGACTACACAGGCCTTGGAACAGAGATGAAAAAGGTACCCCTTGGCCTTCTTGGCAGCCATCAGGCCCAAAATGGGGCTTTGGCAGCCGCCGCGTCGGAGTTACTGGCAAAACGTGGCTGGACCATTGGTGGGTATGCAATGAAAAGAGGTCTAGCTACTCCATATTGGCCAGGGAGGGGAGAGTTGCTTGAGGGGAAACACGTTGTTCTACTGGATGGTGCGCATAATTTGGATGGTGTAAAAAGGCTGAAGGAACTTCTAGCCGGGCTTGAAGGCTTGGGAATTCCAAACCGGGAGGCAAGCAGGCTACTCCTTTGGGCATGCTCAAATGAGGGAAGAGACAAGGATTTTTTTGGAATGCTGAAGGAGTTGGCTCCATTATTTGGTGAAATAGTAATCACAGAGCCTCCAGGCCCTAGAAATCCAGTTGAAATAGACGATTGGAAAACTTATTTGCCTAAAATCATTAACAATACGAGGTTGGAAAAAGATTGGCAAACAGCCCTTCTGAGAACTATGGAGTTGTGCAAACCGGATGATTTACTGTGCATTGCAGGCTCCCTCTATTTGGTTGGATCTGTCAGAGAAAAATTGATTGAACAGGGGTTTAGAATATGGCACTCAAGGAGCTGAATGCCACACAAAAAAAGGCGTGTCTCATGGCCATATACGCGTTTTATGATGAATTTATACGAGGTCTTCCTATCTCCTGCGCTCCTGGCTGTTCTGTCTGCTGCACCAACAACGTGGCTGCAACCACCATTGAAATAGAATGTCTGCTTGATTCAATACCTCTCGGAGTCAGAAAAACAGTCGGTGAAAGCCTGCACGAAGCCTTGGCCGAACCCCGTTTCATTCCCCGCTACACCACGAATCAAATAGCATCTGCCTGTCTCAAACAGAAACAGGTGCCCGAAGAAGATGGCAGACACGGTAAAGGGCGTTGCCCTTTGCTGTCTGAAGATTTATGCATGGCCTATGAATACAGGCCCTTTGCCTGTAGGGCCATGCTGTCCCGCACCCAGTGCGCCCCTGATTCACCTGCCTATATGGGGGGCTTCGTCGTGACCATCAATCTTGCCATTTACCAAATAATTGAGCATCTCGACAGGGGCAATCCCTACGGAAACATGATCGATTTACTGGCGTGGAGGCTAGGAGTTCAAAACCTGGCTGAAACAGTACCCGCGTCTGAGCCTTTGCCTGGTTTTGTACTGCTTCCAGATGAAAAGGGCAGATTCAACAGTTTTATAAAACGGTTGTCAAAAAAAATAGTGAAAGAAATGGATGCAACCCTTGGCGATATTTTGGGTTGCCTCTGATGGTACAAAATCAAACCTCTGCTTACCTTTTGTAAAAATTAAGTAAAAAGTTGGTAAATAAAAATTTAAATACAAATTATCTTGTCACTTCACCAACTATATTCAATTGAACCCTAAACATTAGGAGGCGGTATGTTTTTATTCTCATTTCAAAACCATCGAAACAGAACTTCTGGCCTTACACTATTGTCATGTCTGTTTTTGATACCTCTGTTGGCGCTCTACATCATGAACGCGAGGAATGCATGGGCAAGTCAGTGTCTCATTGGCGTCCATATTGCTGAAACAGATTCGGTGAATCAATATGTCGAAAGGCTGGAACTGGCCAACACACTGGGTATCAAGGTGGTAAGGATACCCACAGACTGGAATGCTTTGGAGCCTATCCAAGGTTCATTCGACCAAGACTATGTTCAAGAAGTAAAAACCAGGGTCTTACAGGCCCAAAATCGAGGGCAAAAGGTAGTGCTAATGTTTGCACAAAGCCCCGCATGGGCAAATGGGAACAATGAACCACATTATCCACCACAGCCTGCCTTTTACGGTGCCTATGCCAATGCCTTGAAGGAGCTGTATGAGGAAGTCATTTCTCCATACGACCAGTTTGACATACAACCATCGACCATCATGGCCTTGGAAGTGTGGAACGAGCCCAATTCGACAGGTTTCTGGCCAACCTATACCGAACGAGAAGGCACATATGTGCTAGTGCGCTTGGAAGCTGCTACCCAATACGCAGACATGCTTGCACAAACCTTCAACGTGATGAAGAGTTCCCATCCTGAAGTAACCATCCTGGGGGGCTCACTGGCCTCGGCAGACACGGATTATCTAGATGCCCTTTATGAACGATGGGGAGGCACCTCAAAGTTTGACGCATTAGCCCTGCACCCATATAGCCGCGTAGATGAAGAAGAGGGCACCCACTACTCAAAAGCTCAATATCCAGACCAGTGTAATGAAAGCGATCCTTTAGCCCCGCCTTGGTGCTTCCAGCAGGGAATAGAAAATATAAGATCCCTTATGGATTCTCGTGGTGACAACAACAAGGCCATTTGGATTACAGAATTCGGTACCGGAAGCTCTTCTACTTGGGGCGATGCTGGAAGCGAACCTGAACAGGAAGAGCACTTGCGCAGGGCTTTGGATATCTTGGCTAACTGGCAGGCCAATGACGATCAGATGAAAATTCCGGTGGCAATCATTTACCGGCTTGTTGACGAAGGAGATGACTATTTTGGCCTTCTACGCAACGACTATTCGCATAAGCCAGCTGCTAGTTTGCTTCCTTCATATTTGGATTCTCAAGGCCGCTTACGTTCAAGGCAAACACAGCAAGACGCCGTCATAACCAGCCCAACCCCAGGTTCCACTTTGCCAGGCTCAACTGTAACATTCGTTTGGAACGACGTGGGTGCTGACCAATATTATCTTGATGTTGGCCATAGCCAAGGCGGTGATGAAATATATTCACAATCCCAAGGCACCAATCTTCAGGCAACGGTTGATAATCTGCCCACTGATGGCTCTGCGATCCACGTTCGGCTTTGGACTGTTTGGGGAAGTCAGTGGAACTACACCGATTTCCAATACATGGCATATTCTGGCAGCAGCGGCGGTGATGACAACGATACTTCAGGGGGCGGTGATTCTACTATTCGGCCTCTCTACATTAACGGACAAGATTTCGTTGACAGCAACGGCAAGAAATTCCGCTGCTGGGGCGTAAACGTTGTTGCCTTTTATCCGGATGACCAGACTGCGGTCAATTTTGCTGAGAATTTGGCCTCACGCGGCATTAACTGTGTAAGGTGGCACCACATGATGAGACCTAGTGATGATTGGATACACAACAGTAATATCAAGGCTCTTGCCACCTATGAAGGCCTTGAATGGCTCCCTGATGATGATCCGAGGGTCAGGGTGTGTCCAGACAATCCTGAAAACGTTGATCATATGTCTCCAGATTTTACCTCCCGCATTCCAGATCAAGAAGCCTGGAGGCGTTTTGATTTTCTGAATGCAGAGTTGGCAAAGCGTGGCATATATATCTTGATCTCCACACATTGGCTTCGCGATTATGGCACAAACGACGTTGATATAATTACGACTAATGACCAAGACCGGCTTGCTTGGCGAAAAGCTATTGCTGACTTGCAGCACCGAACGAACTGCTGGTGGGATACAATTGATTTGCAAAAAATGTTACCAATGATTGATGAACGCGCCCGTGCCCTTGAAAAAGAATTTTTGACCACCTTACTCAACCACGTGAATCCATATACAGGAAAAGCCTACAAAAATAGTGACCAAGTTTTATCCTTGGAAATAACAAATGAGTTTTCATCCATTTATACGATTGTAAATGGCAATAAATTCTACGACCCACAATATCATTCTGGCTTTCCAGGGCTGGAATATTTTCAGGATAAGCTAATTAGCAAATGGACAACCTACCTTGCTTCCCAAGGCATGGATTATTTCGATCTCTACACACTGGAAGATGCCAATGGCCAGAGTGGTGATTTGGACCAGCGGGAAGAGACCAAGATCGCCTTTCTTGCCAAGCTGGATAGTGATTACTTCAATGAGATCAAGAATCACATAAATTCAATTGGTGGAAATATCAACGTAACTTTTTCCACGCTTTGGCGGAGTGAGACAGATGCCAAGAGGGCTGCATTGAACAATGAAATCACCCACACCGAAGACCATATTTACACCAATCCGGCAGTAGTGGAATCTGTTCTGGATCATCCAGATGAAGACTATGCCTATTTCAAAAATCCACCTAATCCAAAGGAGGACTTTGTCTATAACTTGGCAGTTCAATCTCAGCTAATAGATAAGCCCGTCATTATTGGAGAAATAAATATAGCTGCCGGCGCTGATGGCAACTTCGCCGACCTGCTGCATCATAGAAAAAACAAAAGGACTATGATGCCTCTTGCCGCCAGCTCATATGGCGCACTCCAAAACTGGGCTGGAGTCTTCTGGTTCGCCTGGAATCATGGTGACTGGGCAGTAGGGCCAGATGGATGGGGTGTAAATGAGCGGGTTCCTGATGATATGCTGAATTCCCAGGAAGACAGGGAGAGTGTCACTGGCAACATGATAGAGGACGCTATATTCCTTGATCATCTGCGTACCACAGGCCTTATTTTCAAAAAGGGCCTGGTAAGAACCTCGATTAATCCCATTACTCTTTATGTTGAGGACCCAGTGTGGCAGGCCTCTTTTGGCTATCCAGTGACCCCCAAGCTGCTTCCCAAGCCTGGCTGGCAAAATGTTTCAGCCATACGAAAGCAGTATGGTCCAGCACCAGCAGGATACGATCAAAACAGCCAGCCCTTTATGAACAGCGAACCTTCAAATCCCATCGAGTCTGATACAGGAGAGATACAAAAGGACATCGTTAGAAAACAGTTGGTCATAGATGCTCCACAAGTTGAGGCCTTCAGCGGCTATCTGGATGGTCAGCCACCTGCTAAACTGGACACCTTGAACATTCAAGAAACAAGTGGATTTGCCACAGTGATTCTGGTTTCAGACGATGATCTTCCCTTGGAACAAAGCCAAAGGCTCATTGTGAGCAGAACCTATATTACCAATACCACCGGACCATCGAATATAGAACAAGGAATAGACGATGCTGGTCCTACTATAGTCTTGGCCGGCCTCAGGCAACCCGGGCCTGGAGAAAGCTGGACCTTCACGCCCACCCGTAGCCGGGGAGGTGAGGTCAATCAAACAATTACAGTTCAAATGACCAGTGGCAATATAACCTTGCCAGAAGGAGAATGGCGGGAGGCAGAGCTGGTATTTAATTCTGATTCATCACAATATGATTTCGACAATGACGGCGATGTGGACGGAAAAGACCTTGCAACGTTTTTGACCAGTTGGGATGGAACCAGCACCTCACTCATGGAATTTGCCACAGCATTTGGAACACACTGAAATGATCCACTCCAAAAAAAGAGGGGCTTATAAAGGCCCCTCTTTTTTGAATGATATTTTTATGATTTTATCCCTTTTTCTTCTTGGCAAAGAACAGGGCACCCAGGCCTGGTCCAAACAGCCAAACGGCTCCTGGTATTGGAACCACATTTTCATCAATGGCTGAATAGAGAACGTTCGCTTGGCTGTAGTTGTAAAAGCCAAAGGAACCATCGTTGAATGAACCAGTGATACTAAGCTCTAGGTTGTTATTGACATAAACCTCTATGAGATTTGGTGTAAAAGTTATGTCAAAATCGTAGTCTATATCATATTCCCAACCTGTGCTGCCCAACGTTGCACCTCTTTGAAGCTCTGTAACTCCCATAGAGCTATCATGTGCCCAGGCACCGGCATCATCTTTCAATTCGCCTGTTACTCTGGAAATTGCCAACCCTTTCTTGGCCACACCATAAAAATTTTGATCCTGCTTTTTCCAATCTATGAGTATGTAGTCTGCATTTGGATTGTTCAAATCACCAGCATTATATCCAAGCACAAAGCCGATATAATCATCGTCCGATCCCTGGACCCTGATCTTGCCGGAGAGGGTTTTCCCCTGACTATCCTGTCCATTGTGGAAAACAGTAGGGGGACCATTGTCTGTTTGCAGAACCGCATTGTTCCCTGATTGTAAAATCCAATTACCGTTACCTTCTTTTATCCAACTAGACAAATCCACTGGTGCAGCGTTTGCAGATACTGCAACCATCAAAACCATTGTGAATGTTATTATACTTTTCAAGCTGCTTATTTTCATTTAAACCTCCTAAAGACATATATCTTTGTTAACGGAATTGACAGATTAGTGGACAAAATGTGATTAATTCAGAAATTTTGATAAACCATGGCACCACCTCCATTTCCTATGGAATACTTTTTTCTGCCTGTACAGCTTTTTAGTTGCTTCCCCCATCCCAAGAAAAGTGTTTTATTTCTATCATCTGAATGCTAAAGTTGTCAACATGACAGGCTCGTGCTTGAAATAATATGAAGGCATTCATCGCTATAGGTTCAAATATTCCTCCCAGGCGGGAACATATAACAAAGGCCCTTGAACTTTTGAAAAAAAATCCAAAGGTCAGCTTAAGGCAGTGTTCGGATCTTTACGAAACAAAACCTGTAGGCATGGATAGCACTCTTTGGTTTCTGAACGGTGTGTGCGAGATTTACACGGATCTGAAGCCAATGAAGTTAATGAGGCTGCTTTTGCACATAGAAGAGAAGCTTGGCAGAAACCGTGCATTGGGGATGGATCGTGAAATAGACTTGGATTTACTGTATTATGACAATCAAATTCTTGATATTGAAGGCTTGACGCTTCCACATCCGAGGCTTGCCCAGCGTTCATTTGTCCTTCAGCCGTGGCGGGAAATAGCTCCAGACTTGGTGGTGGCTCCATGGAACAAATCGATTTCTGAACTTTATGAGGAATTGATAGAAAAAGGCTGAATAGTGACGAGGTTCTTGATACTCCTGATAATCTTTTTTGCCCTCTACCATTTCATGAAAAAATGGTTGAAAAGTCTATTCAGCGAGCCAGCTCATCACCCCACAGACCAACCCAGACAACACCCGCCAGGCCACCCCAAGACGATCACCGACCAATTGGTCAAAGATCCTGTCTGCGGGGTTTACTGTCCCAAAAAAGAGTCGGTAACGTTGTCGGTAGGGGGAAAGGATATTTACTTCTGCAGCACTGAATGCCGCAACAAATTTCTTGAGCACCACAAAACTTGATTCAAAGTGACGGAACTTGGATTAGTTATGATTTATCCCAGTTTTGTATGATCTCGAGCACCAACTCTGCTGTGGCCACCATGTCATCCAGTTTAATATACTCCTCGGTTGAATGAACTTTCTGCATACCAATACCCAATATGACTGTGGCCTTTCCTTTGCTGTTCAATATGTTGGCATCACTTCCTCCGCCAGTGGATTCCACAAGAAGGTCCCTTCCCAGCTGGCTTGCAGATTTTTTGGCTGTCAAGACCAGCGGGTGACTATTTGGAACATTCATCAGCGGGTAATCATCAAACACCTCTGATTCCACCCGCGGAAGGGCAGGTGGAGGTGCCTTGGCACTGCTTACCTTGGCACGATGCTCCATTACTACCCGATGGAAGGCAGCCACAATTTCATCCTGGGCTTTTCTCAACTTCTTTTCATCGTGGCTGCGCACTTCACCTTTTATCTCTACCAGGTCCGGCACAATATTGGTTGCGGTTCCACCGTGGATAATACCAGTATTGCTGGTTGTATCCTTGTCTATTCGGCCCTGAGGGATATTTGACAGCGCCTCAGCAGCAAGTTTTATGGCATTTATGCCTGACTCAGGATTTATGCCAGCATGAGCGGCCTTTCCAAAAACCCTTATTTCCGTCCTCAGCGCTGCCGGGGCCCTGTTAAACAGCTTGTTGATATCTGTAGAATCCAAGGCGTAACCTGCCTCTGCCTCAAGAAATGAAGGATCCAAGGCCTTGGCCCCCAAAAGGCCTATTTCTTCACACACAGTAAAAAGAAATTCAATGGGGCCGTGATTGATATGTTCTTCCTTCAAGACCCTGGCAGCCTCAATCATTACAGCTATGGCAGCCTTGTCGTCTGCTCCAAGGATTGTGTTGCCTTGGCTTCTAAATACACCTTTGTCGAAAGTCACCTTGACAGACCTGCACGGTTCTACGGTGTCCAAATGGGCATTGAAAAATAGCGGTTTGCTTTCCGCTGATCCTGAAAGCCGCACGACCATATTGCCTGTGTCTGAACCAGTCTCAATGGTTGAATCGTCAAACAGGACCCTGGCCCCAAGCTCGGCGCGGTAAATGTCTGCCACGAAAGAAGCTAGCTCAGACTCTTGCCGGGAGGGGCTGTCGATTTCAGCCAGTGTAATAAAAGTATCTTTAAGCCTTTCCCTATTTATTTTTGTTTTCATCATCTGTTAAGGGCTCCAAGAGTGCCAATTTCAAAACCTCATCCATGTACTTGACTGGTTTGAAATCGATCTGGCGCCTGATGTGCTTTGGAATCTCATCCAGGTCTTTCACATTATCTTCGGGAATCAAGATCGTGTATATTTCAGCGTTCAAGGCCGCAAGCGCCTTTTCCTTCAGGCCTCCCACAGGAAGAATCCTTCCCCTCAGGGTTATCTCGCCCGTCATTGCCACATCTTTGTTGACAGGCCTGTTGGTCAATGCCGAAACCAGCGCTGTCGTCATGGTAATTCCTGCAGATGGACCATCCTTGGGGATAGCGCCGGAAGGAACATGGATGTGGATATCCATTTCATCAAAAAGAGTGGAATCAATGTCCAGTTCTTCTGCCTTGGAACGTGCATAACTTAATGCTGCCTGGGCAGACTCCTTCATCACCTCACCGAGAAGACCTGTGATTGTGAGGTTGCCCTTTCCCTTCATCAATGTGGCCTCGACCTTAAGTATCTCACCTCCGTATGGAGTCCACGCAAGACCTGTTGCCACACCTACTTGGCTTTCTTCCTTGGCTGCATCTGGCAGATACTTGGGCACTCCCAGGTATTTGTGCAAATTGGCAGCTGTAACCCTAAGCCCCTTGTATTCTCCTTCTGCAATACGCCGTGCAGCCTTACGGCACAGGGCTCCTACCTGACGCTCCAACTCACGAAGTCCAGCCTCTTCGGTGTATTCATGTATAATGGCCTTCAATGCCGACTCGGATATTTCGATCTGCTCTGGACTCAACCCATGCTCTTTTACCTGACGGGGAATGAGATATTTTTTGGCTATGGCCATCTTTTCGTCAGGCGTATAGCCGGAAATATGAATCACTTCAAGCCGGTCCAACAGAGCAGAAGGTATGGTATCTGTGACATTTGCAGTCAAGATGAACATTACCTTGGAAAGGTTGAATGGAAGATCGATGTAATGGTCAACGAAATCCTTGTTCTGCTCAGGATCAAGCACTTCTAGAAGTGCTGCGGCAGGATCGCCTCTAAAATCTGCCCCGATCTTGTCCACTTCGTCCATCATGAAGACAGGATTGGCGGTACCGGCCCTTTTCAGGCCCTGAATGATTCGGCCTGGCAGTGCCCCAATATATGTACGCCTGTGGCCACGTATTTCAGCCTCGTCACGCACGCCGCCAAGGGATATGCGCACAAACTTTCTGCCCAGCGCCCTGGCTATGGAACGGCCAAGGGAAGTCTTGCCAACTCCTGGCGGACCTGCAAAACAAAGGATAGGGCCTTTGACTGAAGGATTGAGCTTTCTCACTGCAATATATTCCACTATACGCTCTTTAACCTTCTCGAGGTCATAGTGATCTTCATCCAGAATCTTCTGCGCCCGTTTTACATCGAGCTTGTCCCTGGTCTGCTTGGACCAGGGAAGCTCTATTAGCCAGTCGATGTAAGAGCGCAGCATGGATGCTTCGGCTGCATCAGGATGCATGGATTCCAGACGCTGGATCTGCTTCAGGGCTTCCTTTTCCACTTCTTTTGGCATCCTGGCCTTGCGCACCTTTTCCCTAAGCTCATCCATCTCTTGAGAACGCTCGTCAATTTCGCCAAGCTCCTTCTTGATGGCACGCAGCTGCTCGCGGAGAAAGTATTCCCGCTGGGTCCTAGACATCTCCTCCTTGGCCTCTGACTGGATCTTCGCCTGAACCGTAGATACCTCCAGTTCCCTGGCCAAAAGCTCGTTTATGCGGTTCAAACGTGCTTCTGCATCTGTCATTTCAAGCAGGGCTTGGGCATCAGCAGCACGTAGCACGAGATGTGACGCAACCATGTCTGCCAGCCTGCCTGGTTCCTCAACACTGCTCAAAATGGCACCAAGCTCAGGAGTGAAGCCGCCCTTTAGTGTAAAGAGCTTTTCTGCCTGTTCGCGGACATTTCTCATCAGGGCTTCAAGATCTATGGATAACTCTTCAGGTTCCTGGTCGCGCACCGGTTCTATTTGGACTTTCATGAAAGGACGCTTTTGCACGAATTCTTCAATTTGCGCCTTCAAAAGCGCCTGGGCAAGAATTTTAAGCCTGCCATCGGGCAACTGGAGCGTGCGCATGATCATGGCAACCACTCCCATCCTGTAGAGATCTTCCTCTTTCGGATTCTCAAGGGCCGGATCCTTCTGTGTCACCAGAAAGAGCAGCCGATCTTTTGAAAGCGCCTCGTTGACTGCGCCTACAGATGATTCCCTACCCACAAACAGAGGTACAATCATGCTGGGAAATACTATCACGTCCCTCACAGCCATGAGTGGCAATATACTTGGAATCTCAATAGACTCTTGATCTTCAAAGTCTATAAATTGTGCAATGCTGTCTTCTCTATCTATCATAGCGTAAGTTTGTTGCTCCCTTCTAAGTTGAGGATGTCATGTGGAACTCAATGTCGTGCCACTTCATATGTGATGACACCAGATGATGTGGTCTGAATCAATCTTTACTGGTTTTGGACGTTCGTTGAAACATATGGAATTACTGTTCCCACAGCGGGGTGCAAAATTGCAGCCTGAAAACTCAAAACTCTCTTTCAGCTCATCGGTCGGTACAACCGCCTTTCTTCGCTTCGAAGGGTCGGGCAAAGGAACAGCCTCGAGAAGCATTTTTGTATACGGATGATGCTCTACGTGGCCTTTATAAAGAAACCTGTCTGCCGGGAGAAGCTCCACCATTTGTCCCTTATACATCACGGCCACCCTGTCGCTTACAAACTGTACCACTGGCAGATCATGGGATATGAACAAAAATGAAAGCTCCTTTTTCTCCTTGAGATCCATTAACAAGTTAATAATCTGTGCTTGTACCGAAACGTCGAGAGCTGATGTAGGCTCATCAGCAATGATGAGCTTTGGGTTGGTTGCCAACGCCCTGGCAACTCCAATACGCTGGCGCTGGCCGCCACTGAATTCATGAGGATACCGGTCACAGCTTTGCGGCTCAAGCCCTACACTATCCAACAGGGCTTCAACGCGGTGCCGCATTTCAGACTTCGGGCACAAATTGTGTATTTTCAAGGGTTCGCTCAATATTTTGAAAATGGTCATTTTAGGATTCAAAGAGGAATATGGATCCTGGAAGACCATCTGTGCCTTTTTCCTGAATTCTTTTATGGCGCTTTTGTTCAGACTGGACAACTCTCTTTGCTCAAATTCCACCTTTCCAGAAGAAGGAGATTCCAACGCAAGTGCTAAACGGGCAAGAGTCGATTTCCCGCATCCGCTTTCCCCAACAAGGCCCAATGTCTCATTGGGCTGCACCTGGAGCGACACATTGTCAAGGGCCTGGAGCGCCCGTTTTTTCGGGTTGAAAAAGCCCGCCTTTATGAAATACTTTTTTGAGACCTTATCCAAGCGTAACAGGGGTTGCACGTTGCCTCTTCTGCATAAATGATATTATTATAATTATTCTCCAATAACAGTAACTTCAATTCTCCTTCGCCGCGCCTTGTTGTCATGGTTGCAAACCACTATCTGCTGCCAAGTGCCGAGCACCAGGCTTCCTTTACGAATGGGCACGGTGATGGATGGGCCAAGCAAAGCAGCCTGCACATGACTGTGGCCGTTGCCATCATGCCACGCAAGCTCATGTTTGTACACTATATCGGGAGGTGCCAAGCGGTTGACTGCGTCTTTCAGGTCCTCAACAACCCCTGGCTCATATTCAATGGTAGTGATGGAGCCAGTGGAACCCACTACCATACAGGATGCAATACCTGTTTGCACCCCGCTTTCCTTAACAGCTGCCTGAACGTCATGGGTAATGTCCATGATATCTGGCCCCACATCCAAAGAAACCATAATCTCCTTTGAAAAGACACTGTTTCCCATGACAGCTATTCTCCTTTTATTAAGACCTTGCCTGTCATCTCATGTGGAATCGGAAGGCCCATTATATGGAGTATGGTCGGTGCCACGTCTGCCAGTATGCCTTCATGGAGATTCGCCTCTCTTCTGGAATCATCCAACAAGTAAAATGGCACCGGCGAGTTGGTATGGGCAGTAAAAGGACCGTTATCCGGGCTGATCATCATCTCAGCATTCCCATGGTCTGAGGTGACCAGGGCAACATAACCCATGGAAAGCCACGCATCGGTTATCTTCCCAACACATTCGTCCACCGCCTCACACGCCTTTATTGCTGCTTCCAACACACCCGTGTGGCCTACCATGTCTCCATTGGCAAAATTTACCACAATGAGTTGATATTTGTCCTGTTTTATTCGCTCTAGCAAGGCTTCGGCAACTTCATAGGCACTCATTTCTGGCTTCTGGTCATAGGTGGCGACATCTCTTGGAGAAGGGATCAATAGGCGGTCTTCACCCTTGAAGGGGCTCTCCTCGCCACCGTTAAAAAAGTAGGTAACGTGGGCATACTTTTCTGTTTCAGCAATACGGAACTGCATTAAACCTGCATTGCTGATTTCTTCACCCAAAATGTGTTCAAGGTGCTGAGGAAGAAACGCCACCGGCAGGTCAAAATTTTCATCGTACTGGGTCATGGTGACATAGCCTGCTAGCCTTGGGCGGCCAGAGACATCAAACCCAGTAAATCCAGTCTCTGTAAAAGCCCTTGTCAGCTCTCTAGCCCTATCTGCCCGGAAATTGAAGAAGATCACCCCGTCTCCATCTGAAACCCTGGGGGTTGGAGCTCCATCTGGCTTTACGATCACCACTGGTTTTACAAATTCATCTGTTTCACCCGCGTCATACGACTCCTTCAAGGCCTTTAATGGATCATTTGCTTTACGCCCTTCGCCATAGACCAAGGCCCTATAGGCCTTTTCAACCCGGTCCCACCGCTTGTCTCGATCCATGGCGTAGTAACGTCCAATGAGCGAGCAAATGCAGCCAACTCCCAAATCATCCATTTCCTTTTTCAGCCGCCTCAAATGGTCAATACCACTGTGCGGGTCGGTATCCCTGCCGTCCAGAAAGGCATGTACGCACACCCGTTTCAGGCCCATCAATTTCGCAAGCTTGAGCAAGGCAAAAAGGTGCTCCATTTGGCTGTGCACCCCACCATCAGACACCAGGCCAAAGAGATGAAGCACACTGCCTCGTTCTTTCACCTCTTGCATCAATCCTGTTAGCACCTCGTTTTTGTAAAAGGAACCATCTTCTATGGCCATATTGATGCGCGTCAGATCTTGATAAACGATCCTGCCTGCACCCAGGTTGAGGTGCCCAACCTCAGAATTACCCATCTGTCCAGGCGGAAGGCCCACTGCCTCCCCTGATGCCTTGAGCAAGGTAAAGGGATACTTAGTCAAAAAACTGTCAAGATTGGGAGTCTTGGCCAAACGGATGGCATTGCCTTTTGTTTCTTCCCGCCAGCCCCATCCATCCATGATGACCAGCATGACAGGCCGGATTGGATTTTCCATTATGATTTCTCCTCCACTGTACGCCTGGGGGCCTCGCTCCACAGTCCTTCCAAATCATAAAATTCTCGCAAAGGTTCCAAAAAGAGATGCAATATGACATCCCCGAAATCGAGGAGTATCCAATTCCCTTCTTTTTCCCCCTCTACTCCATAGGGAACAATGCCCAACTTTTTCAAGTCTCGGCGTATGTTTTCAGCCATGCCTTGAACGTGACGCACTGAATAACCGTGGGCTATTATTATGTAGTCGGTTACAGAAGAAAGCCCTCTCACATCCAAGATGATCACCCTTTCACCTTTGTTCTTTAAGACCTCGTCGCTAATGAGGGCTGCTAGTTCTGAACTGCTTCCCTGCCATTGGGAAACAGGATTGGAATTGGAAACAGGATTTTTCACGTACAAACTATGTTCCTCCATATATTCTAATACCTTTTTCGGAACCAGGAAGCGGACAGACATGCCGCTCCTGCGTCTCTTCCTGATTTCTGTTGCCGATATTTCCAGGTTGGTGACCTTGTAAAATATTATCTTTTTTTTCCCTGGAGCACTAAAAGCCCTTTTATCTTCATCCAGACTGAATTCTGGAAACAGCTTTTCCAAGGTTTTCTGGACCTTCCTCCACTGTTGACCATCCCTGTTGATTACAATCAGATTGGCGTAATTCACAAGGTTCCTGGGATCTTTCCAAGTATCCAGCTCATTAAAGGCGTCGCTGCCCAAAATAAAAAAGAATTCGCGGTTGCTGGGAAAACTTGAAGCAAGATACGACAGTGTATCCACCGAGTATGAAGGGCCTTGTCGCTCACCTTCTATGGGGAGAACCTGGAAATGGCCTGTCCCTTCAATGGCCAGGCGGACCATTTCCATCCGATGCTCGAAAGGAGTAAGTTTTTCAGGATCCTTGTGAGGGGGACAGCCAGCCGGTATGAACCAAATCTGGTCAAGGCCCATGCCTTCCCATACCTCTTCGGCTGAACGAAGATGGCCTATGTGTATTGGGTCCAAGGTGCCGCCGAAGAGTCCTATGCGCATTAAGATATATTCCCGTTTTTACTACGTCCTGATCTGCCCATCTCCATAGGCAATAAATTTTGTTGTGGTGAGTTCCTCCAGCCCCATGGGCCCATAGGCATGAAGTTTTGAGGTACTTATGCCTATTTCTGCGCCTAAACCGAGCTGGCCACCATCGTTAAAGCGGGTGGATGCGTTAACAAGCACCAATGATGCATCCACTTCAGAAAGAAACTTCCTGGCCCTGGCGTAATCCCTGGTCACAATGGCTTCGGTATGATTGGAACCATATTTTGCAATATAATCCATGGCCTCCTTCATGGAATCAACCACCTTTACAGCCAAAATCAAGTCGAGGAATTCTTCACCCCAGTCAGACTCCTGGGCCCTTTTTGCATAAGGAAGAATGGCGCAAGTCCTGTCACATCCTCTAAGTTCGACACCTGCCTCTTTCAAGGCCTCACCTACGTTTGGCAAAAAGACCTGGGCAACATCCTTATGCACCAGCATGCCCTCCATGGCGTTGCATACACCAGGGCGCTGAACCTTGGCGTTGAAACATATGTCCTTGGCCATGTCGAGATCCGCATCTTCATCAACGTAGACGTGGCAGACGCCCTTGTAGTGCTTCAAAACTGGGATTCGGGAATTTTCTGCCACAAAGCGAATTAGCCCCTCACCCCCCCGTGGGATGATAAGGTCGACCTCTTCTTCCTTTTTCAAAAGCTCGGTAACGGCTTCTCTGTCCGTGGTAGGTACCACCTGCACTGCCTCCTGAGGTACTTGCAACTCTTGGAGAACATCTTGGAGCAGGCGGGCCAAGGCCATGTTAGAGTGTATAGCGTCAGATCCTCCACGCAAGATCGTGGCATTTCCTGCTTTCAGGCACAAACCAGCTGCATCTATTGTCACATTGGGCCTTGATTCATAGATCATGCAGATTACACCAAGGGGAATCCGTACCCGGCCTACGAGCAGATCATTAGGCCGCTTCCACATCTTTACTACTTCCCCTACTGGATCTGGCAAGGCAGCTACCTCTCTCAGGCCATCGGCCATGGATTTTATAACCTTGTCAGACAATGCCAACCTATCAATAAAAGCGGACGAAAGCCCTTTTTCTTTGGCAGCATCAAGGTCTTTCTGATTTTCAGCCTGAAGCCTCTCCTTCGAAGCCTCTATTTTGTCGGCAGTTTTGAGCAGAACGCTATTTTTAACAGTGGTTGAAAGATTTGCCACTGCCCTTGAGGCCTCTTTGGCCTTTTTAGCCATTTCCTCAACAATAAATTTTACGTTGCCCATATAGCTCGCTCCTCCATTCTAATGAAACACTACCATATAGTCTCTATGTATCACTTCTTCACCATGGAAGTCCACTTTTTTGCAAATTTCGCCGCTTTGACATCCTATTATCCTGGAAAGTTCTTCAGATCCGTAATTGGTGATTCCCACTGCGATCTCTTTCCCCTTAGGAGAACGGCAAACCACGCAAGCGCCTGCATCGAAGTCGCCGTAAACCTTGCGCAGCCCTGCAGGCAGAAGGCTCTTACCATGCTCAAGCAAGGCCCTGCAGGCCCCTTCATCAATTTCAAGCACCCCTTCACGCCTGAGAGTAAAGGCGATCCACGGTTTTTTGCCGCGTATTTTACGTTTCAGACCAGGCATGAACATGGTACCCAGATCTTCCCCATCAAAGAGCCTGGTGATCACATTGGGCACCCGACCTCCTGCAACTACCATGGGAATACCGTAAAGGGTCACCATCCTGGCCGTCTCGAGCTTGGAGCGCATTCCTCCCCTGCCGGCCCTACCAGGCGAAGAGCCAGCTGCCTGAAATATTGCATCATCGACCTGCGCCACCATTGAAATACGTCTTGCATCAGGATTTTTCCGTGGATCAGAATCATACAGACCGTCAACATCGCTCAGGCAAATCAACAAATCGGCTTCCACCAAGTGAACAATCAGCGCCGAGAGAGCATCATTGTCCGTGAACTGCAGTTCCTCTGTGGCCACAGTATCATTCTCATTCACAATGGGTACAAGATCCCATTCCAGAAGGGTGTTCAGTGTGTTTCTGGCATTCAAAAAGCGGTGCCTCGGAATGAGCCCCTCACGGGTCAGAAGCACTTGAGCAACTTTTACACCAAAACGGTCAAAGGCCTCTTCCCAACTCCTTATCAAGCCGCCCTGGCCTACGGCCGCCAATGCCTGTTTTTCTGGAACAGTGCGCGGCTCACCATGTTTACCAAGTCTTCCGATCCCTGCTGCCACAGCACCTGAAGATACAAGAGTTACTTTCATTTCCCTTTTTTTGAGTGTACTGATTTGTTCTGAAAGGGACCTGATAATTGCAGGGTCAAGGCCTTGGGGGCCTGAGAGAACGGCGCTACCTACCTTTATCACCACATTCTTGGCATCTTTCAGGAGATTCCTGTGATTCTTGTGCAAACTCATGGTGGCAACGCTCATTACACCTTCTTATCACTGTTGTAAATCATCGAATAAAGTCCCTCCATGAGGACATCCAGGTTCCTTCGTGCAGCTGCAGAAATAGCATAAACGGGCAGACTATATTTCTTGAATACTAAGAGTGCCTTATCAAGCGCCTTGTCATCCAACAAATCTACTTTATTCAGTGCAATGGCCTGTGGCTTCTGGAGAAGCTCCTCTCCATATTGGGCCAACTCCTGTCTGGTAACTTCGAAGTCTTCCACAGCCTTGTCAAGCCCCTGGGTTCCAACATCTATAACATAGAGCAACACCTTTGTCCGTTCTATATGCCGCAAAAAGTCTAGCCCCATGCCAACACCTTTATGCGCACCCTCGATCAACCCTGGAATATCTGCCATCACCACATTTCGGTGACCTGAAAGTGAAACGACTCCAAGGTTAGGTGTAACGGTGGTGAAGGGATAGTCTGCTATCTTGGGCCTTGCCGCTGACACTGCTGACAACAATGTAGACTTGCCAGCGTTGGGAGGTCCGACCAGTCCTACATCTGCTATCAATTTGAGTTCCAGGAGAAGCCATCTCTCCTCACCCGGAGTGCCGGGCTGAGCATATCGTGGCGCTTGCCTCGTGGGAGTAACGAAACGGGCGTTCCCTTTGCCTCCCTGCCCACCTTTGGCTGCCAGAAAGGTTTCTCCCGGCTCGACCAAATCCGCCAGTACCCTGCCTGTTTCAGGATCCTTGACCACTGTCCCAGGCGGGACATTTACAACCAGGTCTTCTCCGCTCTTACCATGCATATTTTTGGACATGCCGGGCCTGCCATTTTTTGCCTTGAAAGTGCGATTGCGCTGAAAAGGAAGCAATGTATTGAGACGCGGATCGGCCTTTATGATCACACTTCCGCCGCGCCCCCCGTCTCCGCCATCAGGCCCTCCTTTGGGCACATATTTTTCACGGCGGAAACTTATACAGCCTGGGCCGCCATCTCCAGCCTTTACGTATATTCTCGCCTGGTCAATAAAATTCATGCAGGGAAAATAATTACTTAGGGCCTTAAGGGCAATAGCAGAGGCACTCGGGTACGTCCAATGTCTGGAAAGCACTACATTTGGCTCTTTCCCAAGGAAATTTTATAAAACAAGGTTTTTTGAGTTTACGAAAACAACTAATTTAGATTAGTATGGTAATTTTTCAACATATTTGTTTTATCTTTATTTTTCTTTGTTTTCTAAAACGCTTCAATTAGGTAACAGCCCAAAATCTAAACGATTTCATTCAATTTTATTCCGCACGGACATCGTTTGAAGGTGGTTTCATACACAATTTAACAAAAAAGAAGGAGCAACGGCATTGTGAATCTATTCTCACAATATCTTCCAAGTAATTATGTAAAATTATTCAAAAAATATCCATTGGCACAAACAATGCTTAACTAACGAATGAAGCAACACATTTATCCTAAGAGGAAGAAAGGAGTAGAGAAAAATGAAAAAATTGACAGCACTTACACTGAGCATGATGTTTGTTCTGGGTATTTCAGCAACCGGACTGGTACATGCATCCGATGCAGCCAAAGAGGCTGTAGAGGCCATGAAACACGAAATGAAGCATGAAATGAAGGAAAAGGCCAAAGAGTGTAATGCCACGGAAATGAAGGAAAAGGCCAAACATGAAATGAAACATGAGATGAAAGGCCATCATTAAATCAGTAGCAAACTGTAAAATCGATTTTAAGGCCGGCTCTTAGCCGGCCTTTTTATTTGAGCTGGCTATTTATTCGAATCACAAGTATTATAAGCTCCGACAGACTCTGTGGAACTGGTTGATAAATAAATTTTTCTAAAAAAGGAAAAGGCGCACGAAATTGATTCGACTAAAGGTGAATGGAAAATTCTATTCCTATGAAGATGATCCAGATACTGCGTTGGTATGGGTCTTGAGAGAACATTTTGGACTTACTGGCACGAAATGGGGCTGTGGGGTAGGCTTGTGCGGCTGCTGCACGGTACACATTGATGGAATAGCAGAACGCTCCTGTCAAATTCCTGTCAAAAGGGTAGAGGGCAAAGAAATTTTGACCATTGAAGGCCTGCCTCGTGATCATTATCTGAAAGTCGCCTGGCTCGAGGAAGAGGTGCCGGAGTGCGGATACTGCCAGCCTGGCCAGATCATGCGGGCCTTGGAGTTGCTAAATTCCAATCCCAACCCATCTGAAGAGGATATTCTCCAAGCAATGGACTCAAATCTTTGCCGCTGTGGAACCTATAACAGGATCAAAAGAGCAATTTTGAGGGCCAGCAGGGTGAAAACATGATGGATTCCCTTTCCCGGCGCCAATTTTTGAAGGGTTTTTTCGGTGCTGCCGGACTCACTTTGGTGGAATGGCGAGACTCGTTGGGGGCGATATTGGTCACCAAGGATCAAGACGTTTGCACCGAAAGGCTGAGTGGTTTCTCTCCAAACGGATGGCTCCACATCTCCTTTGATGATACGATCACTATTTTTTGCTCTCAATGTGAGATTGGTCAGGGAGTCTTCACCTCTCTTCCCATGATCGTTGCTGAAGAGCTAGAGGCAGACTGGAGCTGTGTAAGAGTGAAACAGGCGCCAGTGGCAGACCAGTACATGGACCCTGTTTGGAAAACCCAGGTAACGGCAGGAAGTGCCTCTGCCAGCCATTTTTTTATGCCATTGAGAAAGGCGGGGGCCGCAGCCAAACAAATGTTGATTGCGGCAGCAGCCAAAAAATTCGGGATAAGCCCAACTGAGTGCCAGGCCTTTAAGGGCAGAGTCACGGATGTTACCACTGGCCGGTCAATCAGTTATGGGAAACTCGTTTCTATAGCAGCTGGCCTGGCTGTACCTGCCGATCCGCCCCTCAAGGAGGAAAAAGATTTCAATTTGTTGGGCACTTCCCCAAAACGGCTGGATTCCTTTGCGAAGGTAAACGGTTCAGCCAAGTATGGCATGGACATACACATTCCAGGAATGCTCTATGCCGTGACATGCAGGCCCCCTGCATATGGTGCCAAACTGATAGGCCTCAACAAACAGGCAGCACTCAAAGTCAGAGGGGTTAACAAAATTGTGAAATTTTCAAGAGGCGTTGCCATATGCGCCACCACCATTCAAGCCGCCCAAAAAGGCCTCAACGAACTGGTGCCAAACTGGTCAAAGGGTGTCAAACCTACTTGGCAAAGCAGCTCAATTTACGAAATTCTAGGAAGAGAGCTTGATGTTGAAGGAGTCGTCAAGACCAGCCGAGGTAGGCCGGATGAAATGCTGAAAAAATCGAAAAAGGAGTGGCATGCGAACTATTTCCTACCCTATCTGGCCCATGCCACCATGGAGCCCATGAACAGCACCGTCCATCTACAAAAGGACCGCTGCACGATTTGGGCACCATGCCAAAACCAGGGTGATTTACTGGAAATGGCCGTTAAGGAAACAGGCCTCAAACCGGAACAAATAGACATTAAAATAACCTTTATTGGAGGCTCCTTTGGCAGGAGGTACGAGGTAGATTTCGTTAAAGATGCCATTGAAATCGCCAAAGCACTGAACAGGCCTGTTAAACTGATGTGGAGCAGGGAAGAGGATTTCAGGCACGACTACTTCAGGCCAGCCAATTGTGCTCATATCCGGGCAGGACTCGATGACAATGGCCTCATTACAGCCTGGAAGCACAAGGTGGTTGCCCCATCTGTCTATGCCAGGATTGCTCCGTCCCTTCTCAAAGACGGCATCGATCCCTCGGCGGTTGAATCTATACATAATTCAGCCTACGACTTTGAACATCTGCATCTCGAGTATGTGTGGATAAAAGAGGATCAGGCACCCGTTCCTGTTGGTTTCTGGCGATCGGTTGGTAATTCGCATAATTGTTTTACTGTGGAAAGTTTCATGGATGAACTTGCCTGGCAGGCTGGAAGAGATCCTCTCCAATTCAGGCTGGACCATTTAAAAGGCAGCCCAAGAGCGAGAAAAGTGTTAGAAACTGCTGCCCAAAAGGCAGAATGGCCAGGAAAACCCAGAAAAAACAGGGCGTTGGGGATTTCCCAGCACTATCTGGTCTACACATATATTGCTGTGGTGGCGGACGTGAGCGTTGAACCCGAAACAGGATCTATCAGGGTTCATAAAGTCATATGTGCTGTTGATTGCGGAAGGGCGCTCCATCCTACAATCGTTAAACAGCAAGTGGAAGGCGGTATCCTTTTTGGCCTGAGTGCGGCACTTAAAGAAGAGGTACAGTTTTCAAACGGTGGAGTGTCCACTGCCAATTTTGATGACTACCCAATTTTGACAATCTCTGAGACACCTGAAGTAGATGTCCATATTGTGGAAAGTGGTGAAAAAGTTACTGGCGTGGGTGAGGTGGGTACCGCGCCTATTGCACCAGCCGTTGCCAATGCCATTTTTGCTGCCGCAGGAATCCGTTTGCGTTCCCTTCCCATCACGCCCAAAAAAGTAGTTGAAGCACTAGCCCAAAAACATAAAACTCAATCCAAAAAGGAAGAAGGGAATTGGTTTGGACATCTTAAAAAGGGTTTGTGATCTTCTGGAACAGGATGTGGCATTAGCCTTGGCAACGGTCATCAAGACCACAGGTTCAACACCTAGAAAGGCTGGCGCCAAAATGATTGTCTTTGCCAATGGCTCCCATGAAGGTACGTTGGGCGGAGGCCAACTGGAACAATATGTCATTGAGTCTGGTGTATTGGCCATAGAGGAGATGAGGTGCAAGGTGATAGAAGTGAATTTATCCGGCAGTCATTCCCAAATGGCGTGCGGCGGCCAGGCTACCATTTTCATTGAACCTATGAGCAGAAAATCCCGACTCTTTGTTCTGGGGGCTGGCCATGTGGGCAGAGCACTATGCAAGGCCTCTGCATTTGCAGGCTTTATAGTAGCGTTACTTGATGACAGGGCGAATTTCACACAAAAAGGCGACCTTCCAGACAGTGTGAGGGCCTTCCAAATAGACGATTTTTCGAAGCCGTTTGAGGACATTCCTCTTTCGGTCACGCCAGATGACTTTGTTGTAATATGTACAAGAGCCCATGAATCTGACCTTGATGCCCTGCGTGCTTCACTTCGCTCGCCTGCCAGATTTATAGGCCTGCTTGGAAGCAGGCGTAAGAAAGAACAATTCTTTGATAAATTGAAGGACGAAGGCTTTTCGGCCAGCCAAATTAGTCGCGTAAAGACTCCTGTGGGATTGCCCATCGGCGCCCAAACTCCAGAGGAAATAGCTATCAGTATAACAGCGCAATTGCTGGAGGAAAAAGCCCGGCTTCACAAAAAGTGTTGAAAAGCCCTTGCCCTTGCTGGTATGAAAATTGAGATTTCGATAATTATCCCTGCACTGAATACGGCTTGGTTCCAGAACTAATTCTTGCCGTTTACAGAAACAGTGGTCAGATTTTATCATATTCTAAGGACTCAAAAGTTGTTGCCGATTTGAGGCTGTTGTTGCACTCAGCAGCCCCATCAAAGTAATTATACGCCTTCTGACTGCCTGGTTGGAGGCATTTCTTTTATGTCCCTGGATAACTCGCCTATCTGAATGCCGAGGGCAACGCACTGTTTGCCCTCCATACAAGCCTTTATATCTTCATCTTCCAAATATGTCTCAAGGCTTTTGCCTTCACGCTCAAGATGAACCACCCATCTCTTTTTATCTTCGTCATAGTGAGCATCCAAATTGATGCCGCATTTGCCAATGTCTGGATAAATCTGCTGTATCTTTTCACACAATTCTTTTTTATCCATGTAACTTCCCCCTTTCTATGGTGCGCACATGCCAAACAACTTTGTAACAAAAATAACAACCTGCTAACTATAAGATCAACACTAAAAACATTAACAACATTTAAGTTAATTATAGTTAGTGATAATGAATTTGCAAAGGATTAAAAGGCCTTTACGAAACCAAGGGGCTAAAGATTCGAAGAATGGCAAAACAAGATTTTATAGCCAGCAGGATCTTGAGCAGTCTTATTTGGCCATAACGCTTTAAAAATAGGAAAATAAGTCGACAATGACCTTTGCAAGGAGGCTGCGGGCATCCCTAGGCTTCACCATGGAGACACCCACAAGCCATTAAATATCAAAACCTGTTTCTCTTAATAGAACCGGACAAACTGTTACAATGATGATTAGTTGTCTGAGTTTCCTGTGGAGAGAGGAAGCAAAACGGCTATTACCATAAAAAGCGCCCCAATTGCCACCCCGACAGCCACGCCAGGAAAGCCGGTTATTAGCGCATGGTATTTTGCAATCCCGGTATCGGCTAGCGTGGCCTTGCCCCCGGCTATTTTATTGAATAGGAATGTGTGCTTCAAATATCCAAAAGAAAGCATGAACAAAAATGCGCCGGTCAAGCCGCCCAATATAAAAGCTAGGGCATCTTTGCGCAGGGATCCAAGTGCTACCAGGGAAGTGCCCGGGCAATAACCCCCAATCGCAAACCCAGAACCAAAAATCAATCCACCTACAATCACCCCAACATATGCAGTCTTAACATGAATATGGCTTTTGGGTACAAGGCCAAAGTGCAGACCAAGAAACAAAAACAAGCAGCTGAAACCAATGGCAAAGAGAATGACTTTCATCAAGTGTAGATCTTTTAGTCGCAGCATGTTGATGATATTTTGGGGATTGGCAGCACCAATTCTATGCAGAACAAAACCGAACAGGGTTCCCAATATTACAGCTTCCAATATGTGCATATTCTTCTCCTCCTTAGTTACCTGAATCTTTGAACAAGATTACTGCCAGCGGAATCCCAGATGCGAAAACACCTGCTGCAAACAGATAACCACTTAACGAGGTCTGCATCATGCCGCTTATCATGTGTCCGCTGGTACAACCTCCAGCGAGCCGGGCTCCATACAAAACAAGCACCCCCGCCAAGAAAGCGAAAAAATAGCGTTTTATTGGATCACTCCCAAACCGCTTCTGCCATACTGGAGGAGCTACCCGCTCAGAAACAGACGCCCTACTTGCTGCGGTTAAGGATGATAATATGCCCCCTAATATCATGGACAAGACAAAAATAAAGCTGTAATTGACCGGATTGGCAATATTCTTGGCATATTTGCCACCGCTCTTGTTTAGATAAGGATTGCGACTGCTGTAGCCTTTGGGGGCAGCAGGGTCCTTTTTGACAAGATCTCCTGATACGGCATTCCATATCATTCCGTCAAGGATCACATACTGAGTGGAAACACCAATGGGTTTGATCAAATAAACAGCGAGCAGACAGGTCAGGCCCAATGCCAAGCCGCCAGCAAGCCAATTCCATCTTTCTTCCATTGCACACCTCTCGTTCTGACTTTTTTATTTTGACTTTATTTGTTAAGCCTTTGTTCGATTTTCTAAAAAATCAAGCAATTACGTTTGTTGATGAGTTTCCATTAAGAAAAATATTTTATTTGAATATTCTATGAAAAAGTCCAACCTAGAATTTGCGAATATTTTTACAACATGAACCAAGAACTTGTCTACCTTGATTTTCGCCCTAAATCTTCATTTTTCGCTGTTTATCTATATTGTATACCAACTAAAGAAGCGAGGTGGATCATCTTTCAAAAAAGCTTATTGGAGATGATCCAGAGAATGTAACTTATTGAATTAAAAAACCAGCAGGCGCACCAAAGTTATGTACCTGCTGGTTTTTTTAGCTTTGAGGGTAAAAATTAGCTTTCTGAATTTAGCAGCCTTCTATATGTTTTTTGATTTTTTTGTGGGCCTTGTCCCCCATTTCATGGATCTTATCAGCCGCACCTTCTTTTGCCTTCTCCACAGCCTCCTTTCCCATCTCATGCAGGGTTTTGCCTTCAGCTTTCGGTGTTTCTGTAGCATTGGCTGCCATTTCATGCTTGGTTTCCTGGGCAGCCTTTTGGGTCTCGCTGGCCATTTCATGCATGGCGTCGCCGCCTTTGGCAGCCTCTTTCTTTCCATGACTGGTCATCTCATGAACGGTTTCTTTGGTGGAAGTTACCGTCTCTTTGGCCTTTGAGACAACTTTGTCAGTAACCTCCTTGCTTTTTTCCTGGATGTGATCAGCTGCCTTGCTGACTTTTTCGGTTGCCTTTTCCATCAGCTCATCAACCTTTTTACCAGCCTTCTGGGCTGGTCCCTCACCTTCTTGCTGACTGCAGGCCATTACAGCCAAAGCCAAGCTGGTGGCTGCAAAGAAAATCAAAACTTTTTTTCCAATACTACGCATAATTCCCTCTCCTTTTTTAATTTTGTTTTTTTTACCTATCACAAATTGAGATAATTTTTAAAATGTAAACCGGTAAACATTCCCTTAGCAAGCTTTAGGCCAAAAAAAATAGGTAAATTTCACCCTTCTGCAAGGACAACAATCGGGGTTTGAAAAGATATCAAAGATGCATCCCTGTTGACCATTTATTCGAGATTCCGGCTCTCTATGCCCGCACCCTTTCTGGATGCCGTTTTCTGAGTCTCACTGCCTTGGGCGTTATTTCCACCAATTCGTCGTCATTCACATAGGCAATGCACTCTTCCAAACTCATCTCAAGATGAGGCGAAAGAATCACAGCATCATCAGAGCCCGAGGCCCTCATGTTGGTCAGCTTTTTACCTTTAGCAGGATTCACTATGAGATCAGCAGCACGGCAGTGTTCACCTATTATCTGGCCGCGGTAAACATCTTCTCCTGGTCCTATAAAAAGCCTGCCACGATCTTGAAGATTGTAAAGCGCGTATGCTACGCTCCTGCAATTTTCTTTCACCACCATGACGCCTGACGATCTATGCTGGATCTCCCCAGCATAAGGGCCCCAATGGGAAAAGACATAGTTCATCACCCCCATGCCCCTGGTATCAGTTAAAAATTGAGATCGGTATCCAAGCAAGCCCCTAGTAGGTACGATAAATTTCATACGGACCATGGAGCCGTCTGTTTGGATGTCATCCAACACGCCTTTAAGTCTTCCAAGTTTTTCGATCACCACGCCCTGATAACGTTCATCCACATCTACGGTGAGTTCCTCGTAAGGCTCTATAAGTTGCCCATCTTTCTCCTCCATGATCACCTTTGGCCGGGTTACCTGAAACTCATAGCCTTCCCTCCGCATCTTTTCTATCAGGATGGACAAATGCAGTTCGCCACGTCCGGACACCTTGAAACCCACCCCGTCGCTCAGTGGCTCTATTTTGAGGGCTACATCGGCCAAGGCCTCTCTGGAAAGACGTTCCTCAAGGTGGCGTGAGGTAACAAACTTGCCTTCTTGTCCAGCAAAGGGTGCGTCATTGGGGATGAAGTGCATGGAAATGGTGGGGGGATCAATTTCTATCAACGGCAGCGGCCTGGGATCATCCGGATCTGTGAAAGTAACTCCTACGGTCACATCTTCCATGCCTGCTACTGCCACTATATCTCCAGTGGAGGCCTGTTCCACTGGCACCTGCCTGTTACCTGAAAATGTGAATATCTTTGTTATTCGGACTGGCATTATGGAGCCATCTCTCCTGGCAACAACTACGGAATCATTGATGCCAAGAGTTCCATTTGACAACTTGCCAATACCAAGCCTGCCCAAATAAGGGGAATAATCTATCGTGTTAATCTGTAATTGAAGGGGCTCATTTGGGTTTCCAGATGGCGGAGGAATATGGTTGACGATCATTTCAGAAATCAGATCCATTCCTTCACCCGGTACCGGAACATCTTCGGGATCTGGTACCATGTACCCCTCTTTTGCCGAACCATAAACCACTGGAAAATCCAAGATTTCATCTGGTGCATCAAGCCTGGCTAGAAGATCGAATACCTGATCTACACACCAGTGACAACGGGCGGCCTCTTTATCCATTTTGTTGACCACAACCAAAATTGGAAGGCTGGCGGCCAAGGCCTTCTTCACCACAAAAAAGGTTTGAGGCATTGGACCTTCCTGGGCATCCACCAGCAGCAGGGCCCCATCTGCCATGCGCAGAACGCGTTCCACCTGGCCGCCGAAGTCCGCATGGCCAGGAGTGTCTATGATGTTAATTTTGTAATCCTTGTAATAATAAGCACCATTTTTTGACGCAATGGTTATACCACGCTCTCTTTCAAGGTCCATGGAATCCATAAGACGCTCTTCCACCCGTTGGTTCTGGCGGAACATTCCGCTTTGGCGAAATAACTCGTCTACCAAAGTGGTTTTACCATGATCTACATGGGCAATGATTGCCACGTTCCTGATGTTTTCTCGTTTCATGTTGTTCCTCGAAAATTAAACTATCCAGCATCTACAAAACCTGTCTCAACTACTTTGACCATGAAAAGGAGTGCTCGTTGAGGGACAAGACCTGTTAAAAACAACCAAAGGACATAATAAACATTGTGCAAGATTTATGGATTATTTTTAAAAGGTGACTCCGTGAACTTTGAAAGCATCCTTTGAGACAGACAATTTTGAACGACGCAACTTACCCGGAGATGTCATTAAAGACAAGGCCGCTGTCTATATCTTTTCTTGTGGAGATTGATGTTGTTTCATTATTAAGATTTTTATGACCGTTTCAATTCAATGATTCATCGATAGTGCGAACGCAGGAAAACTTGATCTTGATATCGAGAACCGGCATCAATTGGCAGAGGGCTTGAACCATTCTTCGTGCCCGTACAATTCGTGAGCGCATTCAGGGCACAGAGCATGGCTGAACACCACACTGGAGTGTTTGGAAATGTAGCTTTCTATTTGATTCCAATAGCCTTGATCGTCTCTTATTTTCTTGCATTTTGCACATATCGGGATCAGGCCGCTCAATATCTTGATCTCTTGATGCGCCTTTTGAAGCTCTTCGATGTGGCTCTCGAGCTGCCGATTTGTATCAGACAATTTTTCCTTTTCTCTATCCAGCATGATCATTAAAAAATAATTTTTTCTTGCAAAGTATTCCATGCTGTAACATGCCACAACGCCTATGATGATTGCTGAAATCAAGAAAAAGGAACTCCTAAAGGCCATAGCGAAAGGAAAAGAGGCGATTTTGAGGATAGTAAATTCAAACAGTATCAATATGACAATGGATGTAGGTAAGGCCCAAATAAACCTTGTTCTTATGAAGGCAAACAAAAAAAAGAAAACCAATATGATACCAGTATAATATGAGTAATTATTGGGTGGATAACCAACAACTATCATCCATAAAATACCAGTGGACGCAACAAAGATAATAAAAACTATAGTTAACTGCCAATATTTTTTGAATGATGGATGAAAAGAAAACAAAATACCAGACAATATCACGGGAATGACAAAGAAAAAGCGGATCCGCCATAATTGCTGCTTTACTAAAGGCATTGAAACTGCGTCAAGGAAACTAAACAGCGCATACAATAGAATGCCGAGCCCAAATCCCCACCTAAAAACAGGTAATGAAAGCTTGAAATAATGATCCTGAAAAGTAGATTCCAGGTGGCTTTGATCACCACGAAAGCACATTGTGACGGGATGTATCTGGATCTTTTCCTCTAGCAGCATAAAGCCCCCACATTGCTTATCGGCCGCTATGTGCATCACATGACCCTTTGCAAATTAAAACTCTGTCAATCTTTCACTGGAAGGTTACTACCTCCAAAAACCACAAGGCTGACATCAATCCGCCAAGGGTCAACAGAAAATATTTTATCAAAGGCCAAGCCAGCCAGCGTCCGCCAATCCAGCATGATATGGCGAATTTTACTAGTGAGTTTACAATTGAAGCTAGCACTATTCCATTTACTCCAGCCAATGGCCTTAAACTGCCCTCCGCAGCAAGCTGAGCCAGTGACAGGGTTATTGCGTCTACATCAGTGATACCTGACAATAACGAGACCACATAGACTCCAAGATCACCATATTTGGCCTGGACGAAGTGGGTAGCTCCATAAACGATGCCGAAAATTATGCCAAATTTCACTGCTTCGGAAAATTGGAGCGGGTTTTGGGTGAAGCCATCTTCCATTTTGACTTCTACAGGCCTGGACTTCCTGAATAGATAATATGTAAACACCAGGCCAACCAGTGCTGCGATGGTAAATGGCCAAAGCACCTTGAGTGCCAATCCAGGATTTACCACGAAGGTTAGCACCAACACCCTCAGAAACATGAATGTGCATGCCAGAGAGATAGCACCTGCTGCTGGGGCAGCCAGATCCTTGCGCGTAGCAGCTATTCTGGACATCGAAACAGCCACCGCAGTGGACGATACGAGCCCTCCCAAGGCCCCAGTCAAGAAAAGCCCCTTTTTGTGGCCAAAAATCTTTATCGCAGCGTAACCAACAAAAGAAAGGGTTGATATTATTACAGCCATCAACCACGTCTTGTATGGATTGAAAAGCTGATAGGGCCCAATCATCTTGTTGGGAAGTATGGGTAACACCAAAAAAGTTATGGCCAGCAGCAGGACAGCAGCGTTTATGTCTGTGGCAGTGATCTTCGCTTCAAAGCGCTGGAGTTTGGGCTTCAATTCTAGCAGCACCACTATCAGGACACCTGCAAATATTGCATACTTCTCGAAGTTGAGGCTTACCATTAGGCCCAGAAGATATGTGGCAATTGCAGCAAAGTGGGTGGTGCTACCATAGTCAATTTGGCCGGAACCCTTTTGTGACGTATAGACCTTGAAATAGTAAGCAATGGCAATCACTATGCCTGCCATGAACGCAGTAACTATTGCGAATCCTTGAAAATGGTTGTTGATAAAACCTGCCAAATAACCAACTAGTGCAATTATGGAAAAGGTACGCGAACCCGCAAAGCTAGTTTCGCCTCTATTGAGGTGATAGATGGCTCGCTGCATGCCAATCATGAAGCCCACAGCTATGGCTATCAAAATGGATTTGACGATATGAATGTCCATTACGTTGTTTTGATGGTAAATGGTAAAAAGTTTTTTATTCCCCTTGGCAAAAAGACTTTATAGCAAATAAAATTCGAAAATGTTAGTTTTTTGTAATTAGGTTTATGGCCTAACAGTAACTATCATCTTAGAAAGATTGCGATATGACACCTTCCAGTTATCTTTGTTTAGTGATTATAATTCTTGTCGGTGCGTTTTTATTGGATCTTGCAGCCAACTTCATAAATCTGCGTGCCCTAGACCCTGGGGTGCCGGAAGAATTTTCTGACACCTTCGATCCTGAAAGATATGCCACATCACAGCGTTATCTTAAAGAAAACATTCAGCTTGATGTTTTCAAAAATGGACTTTTCACTTTAATGACAATAGGCTTCATCCTGTGGGGCGGGTTCAAAACGGTAGACGAAATAGCTTGCTCTTTTGGATGGGGCAATGTCGCTTCCGGGCTGATTTTCATAGCCATTCTTGCACTCTTGAAGTCCATATTAGACCTGCCGTTTTCCATATATGAGACATTTGTTATTGAATCGAAATATGGTTTCAACAATACCACCCCAAAGATCTTTTTTACCGATTTTGTCAAAGGGTTGCTGCTTGCAGCCGCTTTAGGACTTCCGCTACTTGCTGCTGTTCTGTGGTTCTTTGAAACAATAGGCCCAAGGGCATGGATATATTGCTGGTTGGGAGTGGTTCTGTATATGATTGTGATCCAATTCCTTGCCCCAGCTGTTATAATGCCATGGTTCAACAGATTTGATCCTCTTCCGGAAGGGGAACTAAAAGATCAAATTCTCAAATATGCCAACAAAGAAAAGTTCAAGGTCAAAGGTGTCTTCACAATGGACGGCTCGAAACGTTCTTCAAAGCTGAACGCTTTTTTTACCGGATTCGGGCGATTCAGAAGGATCGTTCTATTCGATACGCTTATGAAGAAGTTGGAGGTATCCGAAATTGTGGCTGTCTTGGCCCATGAGATGGGACATTTCAAGCTTAGGCATATTCAGAAAATGATGGCTCTGTCCGTTGCCCAAACAGGCTTCATATTTTTCTTGTTCTCTCTGTTCCTGGAAAATCAAGCGCTTGCCAAGGCCTTTGGCTTGGAGCAGCCCTCGACATATTCGAGTCTGGTCTTCTTAGGGTTTCTGTACACCCCTGTCAGCATATTTGTGGGTATGGTGTTCAACTACTTTTCAAGAAGATGGGAGTTTGAGGCAGATGCATATGCAGCCAAGGATGGTGACCAGGCTGCCGCGCTGATTTCTGCTTTAAAAAAGCTCAGTGCTGAAAACCTGTCGAATCTTACGCCACACCCTCTTTATGTCATTTTGCACTACAGCCACCCTCCCGTATTGAAGCGCATGCAGGCTCTCAAGCGTCTTATGCAGCCATAGCCCTTATGACGTCACCGCGTCCGATTATGCCCACCAATTTCCCGTTTTTGGTAACGGGAATGGTGTTTATTCTTTTTTCTGCCATGATGGTGGCTATTTCTTCCACTGGAGTGTCTTCATCAACAGTGATCACTTTTTTGGTACACACATCTGCGGCAGTAGTGCCAACCATTTTTTTGATCTCTTGATCTAGCTTTTTGGGATTTTCCAGAAATATCAAGGAATCCAGAAAAAAAATGGCTGTCGGAATATGGATTTTCTTGTTCTGGTCTATCAGATCGGCCTCGGTGACAATGCCCACGATGTCTCCATTTTCATCCACTACCGGGACACCGTTTATGCGATGCTCCCACAAAGTTTTGGCCACTTCCTTAACAGGGGTGTCTGGTGCGACTGTTATGACCTGTTTTGTCATAATATCCTTTGCCTTCAACATGAGGACCCTCCTTTTGGCTGTTTATACTAATATCATCATCAAAGTCACAAGGAGCAACGTGTAGGGCTTGCGAGCCCGAAAACCACGGTTTATAGGAACAACATGATCGATCTTGTCTTCATAGGTGCAGGCGGATTTATCGGTGCAGTTTCCAGGTATCTTGCAGCTTCCTGGATCTACAGGCTTGCAGGCCCGGCCTTTCCTTACGGCACACTGTGCGTGAACGTAGCTGGTTCATTCATCTTGTGTGCCTTTCTTCCACTTAGCCTCCATACTTTTAATCTTTCTCCCGAGTTAAGGTCGGCTGTTACCGTGGGATTTTGCGGTGCCTTCACCACCTTTTCCACATTTTCCTTCGAAACCATTTCGCTCCTGCAAGAAGGCTCTGTAACCGCTGCTTTGATCAACATCGGCTCCAATGTTTTTTTGTGTCTGGCTGCTGGCTGGCTGGGCGTTGTTTTTAGCAGATTCTTTATTGGAGGAGGAGGGTAAGTATCATGGCTACCACCAGGCTGGAAGGCGACCAGATGTGCATGCGCATTTACATAGGAGAGCGGGACAAGCACAAAGGCAAGCCCCTTTACAAGGCGATTATCACCTATCTACGAGAAAAGGGCATTGCAGGAGCCACAGTTTACAGGGCTATCGCCGGCTATGGTCCAAACAGCTATTTTAGATCCACCGGTCTTTTGGCCCTTTCCGTAGATCTGCCCGTGATAGTTGAGGTGGTTGACGACCCTTTAAAAATAGAAACGGTTTTGTCCGGCCTGGACAACATGATCCAGGCCGGCATGATCACATTGCAGAATGTCCATGTTCTGACGTACCGGACTGAGAAGAAATAGTCCGCAAGGAAGGGTCCATGGCATTTTGGCTTATGAATTTTTGCACCACGTATCTTGATCCTGAGGGCACCATTTCTGCTGCTATTATCTCAAGGTCCTCTTCATCCAAGAGCGGCTCCACAAAAGTGGTTCTGAAGAGATGGCGCACGCCCGAATGTGCAATAATCTCAATGGACTTGCATATTGCCGAAACATCCACCACCACACCAGACAGCAGGCTGTATTTGTAAAGAGGAGCCTTAATATCCATGGCCACGAAATCCACCAACTCTCTTTGGAATAGATCCTTCAATATCCCAGGCCTGCTTCCGTTGGTATCGAGCTTTACCTTGTAACCCATTTCCTTTACCAGGCTTAGAAAGCCTTCAAGACCAGGTTGAAGCGTTGGTTCCCCTCCGCTCACAACGACCCCTTTAATTTTCCAGCGTTTTTTCCTCAGCTTTTCGATCACTTGGGAACAGATCGAAAAATGGCTCCTCGTCCATTTGGCCTCAACGAGGTCTCCATTGTGGCAAAAGGGGCATTTGAAATTGCAGCCCTGAGTAAAGACTATGGATGCCACACAGCCAGGATAATCGCTCAAGGTAAAGGGCTGAAAGCCTCCCACACTAAGAAAAGATGCCGTTTTGTCGCTTTTAAGAGAGTGCATAGTGTTTCCTTATGGAAAATTCAGCCTGTTTTCCATCATTCCATTGATTGACCGGGCGCAGATATCCCACGACTCTGGAATATACCTCTGTTTCGCTATTACAATCAGGGCACAACGGCTTTTCGCCCTGAAGATACCCATGTTCAGGGCATATTGAGAAGGTGGGGGTAATGGTAAAATATGGCAGCTTGTAATTGGAGCAAACGGTTCGAACGAAATTCTTTACTGCATCTGGATCAGGAGCTGCCTCTCCCAAGAATACATGCACTACGGTACCACCGGTATAGAGAGCCTGTAGCGTGTCTTGCTGATCCAACAGCTCGAACACGTCATCAGTGTAGTTGACAGGCATTTGAGTAGAATTTGTATAAAATGGTGTACCAGATTCCTCCTTGTTCGCCACTCTAATGTTTGGAAAACGTTTCTGGTCAAGCCTTGCAAGCCTATAGGCCGTGCCTTCTCCCGGTGTTGCCTCAAGATTGTAAAGATTGCCAGTTTCTTGCTGGAACTGCTGCAACCTTGCCCTCATATGAAGTAATATTTCTTCGGCAAACCTCTTTCCTTCTTTTGAAGCAATATCGCAAGCCAAAAGGTTTTGGCATGCCTCGTTTACGCCTATGACACCAATGGTTGAAAAGTGGTTTGACCAATAACGGCCAGCCTTCTCCTTTATGTGTCTAAGATAAAATTTGGTATAGGGATACAATCCATTTTCCGTGAAATGTTCCAGTACCTTCCTCTTGGTTTCAAGGCTGGTTTTCGCAATCTCCAGCTGCCTGTCCAGCCTGTTGAAAAATTCTCTCCTGTCTGATGCCTGGTATGCCAAGGCCACAGTGTTAATGGTTACTACGCCAATCGAACCTGTGAGGGGATTTGCGCCAAAGAGTCCGCCTCCCCTTTTTTCCAAAGAACGTAGGTCGAGCCTAAGACGGCAGCACATTGAACGGGCATCGTCAGGAGACATGTCGGAATTCACAAAATTGGCAAAATAGGGTATGCCGTACTTTGCCGTGGCTTCCCACAACCTCTCTAGTCCGGGGGCCTCCCAATCGAAATCAGCCGTTATATTGTATGTGGGAATCGGAAAGGTGAAGACCCTGCCTCTCGCATCTCCTTCGCCCATTACTTCCAAAAAGGCACTGTTCAAGATGGTCATTTCCTTTTGAAATTCTCTGTAAGTTTCCTTTTGGGGCCTGCCTCCAACGATCACATTTTGGTCGGCAAGGGTGGTGGGTGGAACAAGATCCATGGTCAAGTTGGTAAATGGTGTCTGGAACCCGACCCTGGTAGGCACATTTACATTAAAAATAAATTCTTGGAGGGCTTGTTTCACCTCATTGTACGAAAGGCCGTCATAACGGATAAAGGGCGCCAGCAAAGTATCGAAGTTGGAAAAGGCCTGTGCGCCCGCAGCCTCTCCCTGCAGGGTATAGAAGAAATTGACTATCTGGCCTAGTGCACTTCTGAAGTGTTTGGCAGGGCTGCTTTCGGCCTTACCAGGGGCTCCCCTAAAGCCTGACATGAGCAAATCCTGGAGATCCCATCCAACACAGTAGACAGAGAGAAGGCCCAAGTCGTGGATGTGCAGGTCACCACTTAAATGAGCCTTGCGAACCTCTTGGGTATAGATCTTGTTCAGCCAGTAATTTTTGGAAATCTCACTGGAGATATAATTGTTGAGTCCTTGGAGGGAATAGGCCATGTTGCTGTTTTCCTTGACCTTCCAATCCATCCTTTCGAGATAACGTTCAATTAGATCCACATCCGCCTTTTGCACCATCTCCCTTATCCTGGCATGCTGATCTCTATACAGGATATAGGCCTTTGCCGTGCTCTTAAAAGGGGAAGCAAGCAGTACTTCTTCAACAAGATCTTGCACGTCTTCCACCCCGGGAACTCCATTTTGTCCACTGTAAATGGCCTGAATGAGATTCAAGACCCTCACGGTGAGTCTTTTGGCCTCGGCTTCTCCAAATTCTCCAGTTGCCCTGCCTGCCTTTAAAATGGCTTTTGTGATTTTCTCAGCCTCAAAGGCAACCTTTCTGCCATCTCGTTTTGTAATGAAGGTAAAAGGGGATGATAAATGATTTTGCTGCTCAAGAAGATGTTGTTGCATCATGTGTACCACTCCTCTCACACCAAGGCATTGCCGATAAAAATTCACCTTTTCGGCAAGCACTTATTAAAAAATTTTAAAAAATTATTTGTTGAAAACACCCCAAAATACAACAACATATTGTTGTCATATTGTTGACACCTCTATATATAGCATAAAAACAGGAAGTCAAGGGGGGTAAGGATTTTTTTCCGTGACTTTATCTATGCCGTTTTGCTATATTGACGTACAGGAGATGGGAATTGGTCAAAAAGGATTCCATAATCCTGGAATATGATACCTTCCCAGTCTTTGCATTTTCATACCCCATATTAAAGGAGTTGAATCATGGCAGGATTTGGTGATCTGATAGGAATGGTGCTTCAAGGCGGCTTGGCAGCTAAGTCTGCCCCAAACAGATTGGAAAATGCCCTGGGACGAAGTGGATTAGGCGAGTCGGGCGGCATGTTAGGGCAGATACTCGGAAGCCTGGCTGGCGGCGGACATACACAAGCACAGCAAGCACATGGCGGTGCTGGCATGTTGGGCGGCCTTATGGACATGGCCAAGGACATGCTCGGAGGAGGAGGCCAGGGCTCATCTCAAAACCCTTTGGCCTCTGGCGGACTGGGCGCACTGGCTGGTGCGCTTTTCGGTGGTGGTTCACGCTCTGGCGGTGCACTAAAAGGAGCAGCAATTGGCATCATTGCTAGCCTGGCCATGCAGGCATTCAAGAACATGAACCGTAAACCGCAGAGCTCTTCCATGGGATTCATGGACAATGAGTTGCCGCTTGGAGCCAGACCGCCGCAAAACCCCCAAGAGGAACAAGATCTGGAAAACACTTCCGCCATTGTCCTTAAGACAATGATCAGCGCAGCCAAGGCAGATGGACAAATCGACCAGCATGAAATGGAAAAACTCCTTGGAAAACTGAAGGAATCTGGCGCAGATCACGAACTCCAACAATTTGTACTTCAAGAAATGCAAAAGCCTTTGGACATGGATGAACTGGTGCAGGCTATTCCAGATGAAGCCGTAGCGGCCCAGGCTTATCTAGCTGCGCTCTTTACCATAGAGGTCGACACCGATGCAGAGAGGCAGTTTCTTAATGAATTGGCAAACCGTACGGGTTTGGACCAAGGCGTAGTGAATCAGCTTCACCAAATGGTTGGCCTGGCCTAACCCAGTTAAACAGAAATGAAAAACGTCTTGTGGGCCGCTCTCAGCGGCCCAACGCCCCAGTCTAGTCGACCTTGAAAAAGGCCTGTTTTACAGATCCGCAAACAGGACACTTGTCTGGCGCTTCTTTACTCACAGTGTAACCGCATACAGAACAGACATAATAATCACTCTCTTCTAGCTTCTCCATTAACTCCAAAGCCTTTTTGTAAAGCTCTGCATGTACTTTTTCCACTTCGTTGGCATAATAGAAGCTGCGTTCTGCATCTTTGTTGCCCTCAGCCTTGGCCTCTTCGATCATGGTTGGATACATCGACTTGAACTCGTAAGTTTCGCCCTCGATGGCCTCCTTGAGGTTTTCTTCAGTACTTCTGATCCCACCTAAAATCCGCAGGTGGGCATGGGCGTGTACTGTTTCCGCCTCGGCCACTGCACGGAACAACTTTGCCACTTGATAAAGGCCTTCCTTTTCAGCCTGCTTTGCAAAGGCCAAATATTTTCTATTGGCTTGCGATTCTCCTGCAAAGGCTTCTTTAAGGTTCTTTTCTGTCTTGCTCATCTTTTACTCCTCTATTTCTTTTTTGTCGAATCAATATCTCAGGTTCTGCACCTATTCTATTGAATGAATAAGCTCCGGGATTGCCAACAAAGGGCATTATGAGCAGCTGCCCCAAAGACAGCCTCTCTGGATTTCTATAATGGGACAACCCGATTTTCATTTTTTCATGGCCTAAGATTGGCTGAGGCCTATATGTGCCACAAATCCTGTCCCACCATG
>CAYWKF010000018.1:0-18435 GCA_964459155.1 uncultured Desulfobacterales bacterium | reverse complement strand
AACGATAAAGCGTTTTTTATACAGGAGCCGGTATTTTACAGACAGTGCAGTTATAGGCACCAAGGATTTTGTGTCATCTTGTTATGAGCGTTTTAGGCATTATTTCACCTGCCGCAGGGAGAAAAGGCCTGTGCGGATTTCTGGCCTTTCAGGGGTCTATTCTTTAAAGAGGCTCACTGAGTAGATACTTATTTTTTGAACCTGCCTTAATGCGGTTTTACTTAAAAAAGTAGTCACTCAATTATCGAAAAGCCTTTAATTTAAATAAATTGTCTTTTAGGTAATCGAAATCTCTCGCTGCTTTGAGCCAATTCAAGGCCTGAGCTTCTAAAAAGGGTTTAATCTCAATGAAGCCTTTTGGTGGTTGGTAATCCTGGTTTCATGTTTTTTTACTGCTATGAATTATTTGCCTGTCCCCCATATTCTGTTGCTCTTGCCTAAAACCGAAACTTGAATTAAAAATTATACGTTTATGAAACAGGATAAGTGGAATGAAATCTTGAGGGCCCGCACTTTGTTAGGTTTGCCTGAAGAGGTGACCAGAAAGGAGATAGTGGAGGCCTATAGAGAAAAATCAAGGGAAGTTCATCCAGATACAGGCACTGGTTTGACCAACACAGCCATGGAAGAACTCAACTGGGCATACAAATTTTTAATGGCCTATGTTGATCACTACAAGATTAAGTTGCGGCGCACCGAAGAGGGTATGAGCGAAGAAGAGTGGTGGATGTTCCACTTCGGCCAGGATCCCATATGGTCTGGCGAGAATGAAGATAGCTGATTAATTTAACACGATCTTGATCAGGAAAGAAAAATGGCACTAGTAGTTCAGAAATATGGCGGTACATCGGTCCGTGATATAGAGCACATCCAGAATGTGGTTAGCCGAGTGATAAAGCGCAAAGAGCAAGGGGATCAGGTTGTCGTGGTGCTTTCAGCCATGGCTGGTGAAACAAACAGGCTGATCGACTTTGCCCATCAAATAAGCCCGCAGCCAGATCCTAGGGAGCTTGATGTGCTGGTTACCACTGGAGAGCAGGTAACTGTGGCTCTTTTTGCTATTGCTGCCAAGGCCAGGGGCTATAAGGCTAAGTCATTTTTGGGCTACCAGATTCCCATACGCACAGACAGCGCCTTTGGCAAGGCTCGTATAGAAGAGATTCCAGACAAGGCCATAAAGGAGGCCCTTGCTGAGGATAATATCGTAGTGGTTGCAGGCTTCCAGGGGGTTACAGCCCAAGGCGACATCACTACTCTGGGGCGTGGTGGCTCAGACACCACGGCAGTGGCGGTGGCAGTGGCAATCGGTGCCGATGCATGCGAAATCTATACGGATGTTGATGGTGTTTATACTACAGACCCCAATATATGCCCAAAGGCCAGGAAGATAGAGCGCATATCCTATGAGGAAATGCTGGAAATGGCCAGCCTTGGCGCCAAGGTTCTGCACATTCGCTCAGTTGAGTTTGCAATGCGCTACAAGATTCCTCTCTATGTTGCATCAAGCATGGAAGACGTGCCGGGCACTTGGGTTGTTGAGGAGGACGAAAGCATGGAAGACATTTTGGTATCAGGTGTAACATACAGTAAAGATGAGGCCAGGATCACGGTTACAAAGGTGCCGGATGTTCCAGGAAGTGCGGCGGCGCTCCTCACTCCCATTTCTGAGGCCAATATAGTTGTGGACATGATCATTCAGAATACCAGGGAAGGCGAATTGACCGACTTCACCTTTACTGTGCCAAAGGCAGACTATGAACAGGCCATGGAGATAGTGGAAAAGACTGTCAAAAAGATTGGAGCTGAAAATTTCGGCGGTGACCCAAATATCGCCAAGGTCTCTATAGTTGGGGTTGGTATGCGCAACCATGCTGGGGTGGCAACTAAGATGTTCGATATATTGGCCAAGCATGGTGTGAACATACTTATGATAAGCACCTCTGAAATAAAGGTTTCTTGTGTGATTGATGAAAAGTTTACCGAATTAGCAGTAAGGGCCTTGCACGAAGGCTTTGGTTTGGACAAGGAAGATTGATGGCAGAAAAATTTGTAGAGATTTATGACACGACATTAAGGGATGGAACCCAGGCTGAGGATTTCAACCTTTCGGTTGAAGACAAGCTTCGTATCGCTCAGAGGCTTGATGAGCTGGGCATAGATTACATTGAAGGTGGATGGCCGGGGTCCAATCCCAAGGACCAGCAATTTTTCGAGGAAGTCAGGCGCTACGATTTGAAGCATGCCAGAATAGCGGCTTTTGGTTCCACACATCAGGCGAAAAACAGCCCTGACAACGATCCAAATCTCCAGGCGCTGGTGGATGCCAAAACACCAGCTGTTACGATTTTCGGCAAGACATGGGATGTTCATGTGCGCGATGCGCTTAGGGTCTCCTTGGATAGGAACCTTGAGCTCATAGAAAATTCCCTTGGATGGCTCAGGCCCCGGGTTGAGACCCTTTTTTATGATGCAGAGCACTTCTTTGACGGCTTCAAGGCAAACAAGGAGTATGCCTTGAAGACATTGCAAAAAGCCGTTGATGCAGGTGCCGAATGTTTGGTGCTCTGCGATACCAACGGCGGTACATTGCCCCACGAACTTTCAGACATAGTCAGGGAAGTCGCCAAAGAAATGGGGCCAGATGTCAAGCTGGGAATTCATTGCCACAATGATTCAGAGGTTGCGGTGGCAAACTCCTTGGCTGGGGTGCTTGCAGGTTGCGTACAGGTGCAGGGCACCATGAACGGCTTTGGAGAAAGATGCGGAAACGCAAATCTTTGCTCAATTATCCCAGCTCTGGTGTTGAAGATGGGATATGATTGTAGTGCTGGCAAGAACTTAAAGAATCTGACCAGCACTTCACGCTACATTTGTGAGATTGCAAATCTGCCTCCCAACAAATATCAGCCCTATGTTGGGGCCAGCGCTTTTGCCCACAAGGGCGGAATCCACGTCAGTGCGGTCATGAGGAATCCTGAGACCTATGAGCACATCAGGCCTGAGCTTGTGGGAAATGTACAACGGATCCTTGTTTCAGATCTTTCTGGGAAGAGCAATGTTTTGGCAAAGGCCAAACAATTCGGCCTGGATCTGGACAGCTCTGATCCGGTGGTAATGGACATCGTGGCAAAGCTCAAGGAACTTGAGGCCATGGGGTTCCAGTTTGAAGGGGCCGAGGCCTCATTTGAACTTTTGATGCGCAAGGCAGCTGGTTCCTTTAAGAAAAAATTCGATTTGCTGGGCTTCAGAGTGATTGACCAGAAGGTGAAGGAAGAGGAACCTCCTCAAGCAGAGGCTACGGTTATGGTCCAGGTTGGTGGCCAGATAGAACATACCGCAGCCGTAGGAAACGGCCCAGTGAATGCCCTGGATAATGCCATAAGGAAGGCCTTGGAAAAATTTTATCCGGAGTTGAGAAACATGAGCCTAAGAGACTACAAGGTTCGTGTTTTGCCAGGAGTTGCCGGAACAGGAGCAAAGGTCCGGGTCTTGATCGAGTCTAGTGACAATGGTGACAAGTGGGGGACTGTTGGTGTTTCACATGACATTATCGAAGCCAGCTGGCAGGCCTTGGTGGATTCCATCCGTTACAAGCTCATGAAATCTGAACAGGAGGGCAAAAAGTAGAAGTCCGCAACTTTGCGCCTACACCAATCAGCCTGTTAATATTTTGGGCCTGTGTTGTGGCGTTTTGCATACTGATTTCTTGGTTTTCGTCAGGTCCGGCATTTAACGAGTGGAGCCTGCCTGTGGAAGCAGTTTCAGCTGGACCCAAGAGCCCTGAAACAGCCCTTCTATTCTTTAACCCCATTGATATAAATCGTGTGTCTGTGGAAGGGCTTGAAGTGCTTCCTGGCATAGGACGCACTAGGGCCGAAAAAATGCTACAATATAGGCAAGGCAAAGGGCTTTTTCTGCATAAAGATGAGCTGCTCAACCTGGATAATCCTCTTCCACCAGGCTTGATAAATGTCCTGTGGCCTTATATTAGTGTTAAGTAAGAAGATTCTTTTAGGAATACAGGAATTAATATGGGAAACAATAATATAACTCCATCTACTGCAAAAATCCTTGCCATGGCCGGCAAGGGAGGTACGGGCAAGACTACGTTGTCTGCGCTTTTGGTGCGTTATCTAGTGGAAAACGATATGGTGCCTGTCCTTTGTGTGGATGCAGACGCAAATGCCAATCTTAATGAGTTGCTCGGCCTGGAGGTTGAAAAGACCCTTGGTGAGATAAGGGATGCCATGAAGACCGAGACCCCGCCTGGCATGACAAAGAACGAATATATGGAGATGCAGATCAACCAGGCCATTATTGAGACCAAGGGCTTTGACCTTCTTGTGATGGGGCAGCCCGAGGGGCCGGGATGCTATTGCATGGCAAATTCCATTTTGGCTCAGGTCATGGAAGGGCTGGCAAAGAGCTACAAATATATGCTCGTAGACAATGAGGCGGGCATGGAGCACCTTAGCCGTCTCAACCTGAGGGACATTGATACTCTCTTCGTGATATCTGACCCATCTTCAAGGGGTGTGCTCACAGCCGCACGAATAGCCGACCTTACCAAAGCCCTTCAGGTCAAAGTGCGCCAAAAGGTGCTCATAGTGAACAGGGTGCCATCAGATGTTCCCAAGGCTTTGGCAGAGCAGATTGAGGAAGCGGTGGCCAAGACGGATCTCGAGTTTGGAGGCTATGTTCCTGCAAGCAGTGTTCTTTTTGATTTTGAGGTTCAACAAAAGCCCCTGCTTGATATGCCTGCTGATACAGATGCGGTTAAGGCAGCCTATGAGATATTTTCTAAGTTCATACCAAAAGACGACTAAACTTAATGGCAAATTCCCCTACTATCCAAAAGACCAAGATTATATGCATAGCCAACCAGAAAGGGGGGGTTGGCAAGACCACCACTGCTGTCAATCTTTCAGCAGCCCTTTCCATGCACAAAAAAAAGGTGTTGCTGGTGGATTGTGACGCCCAGGCAAACGCCACCAGTGGCTTGGGGATAAATTTCCAGGAAGATACAGGCTGGCACCTTTATCACGTGATCACTGGTATGGTGGGGCCTTCCAAGGCCATAAGAAAGACAGAGTTCAATAACCTTTATTTGCTTCCATCACACCCAGAGCTAGCAGGCATCGAAGTAGAGATAGCCAGCAAGGAAAGGCGGGAGGAATGCCTGAAAAGGGCCTTGAGCCGAGTTGAAGGTTTTGATTTTATCTTTATAGACTGCCCCCCTTCGTTGGGCCTTATTACACTGAATGCCTTGACTGCCTCTGATTCAATATTGATACCCCTGCAGTGCGAATACTATGCCCTGGAGGGCCTGAGTCAGCTGGTACAGACCATTAAGCTTGTCAAACGCACATATAATCCCAAACTCCATATTGAAGGTCTGCTTTTAACCATGTACGATTCAAGGATGAGGCTTTCATATCAGGTGGCGCGGGAAGTACGCACACATTTCAGGGAGTTGGTCTACATGAGTGCCATTCCGCGTAACGTGCGACTGAGCGAGAGCCCAAGCCACGGAAAGCCTATCTTCAACTATGATCCCCGTTCAAGAGGCGCGGAGAGCTATTTGGCCTTGGCCAAGGAATTTTTGAATAAACAGAGGAGAGGGTGAAAAAGACTAAATCAGGTTTGGGCAAGGGACTTGGGGCACTGCTGACCAAGGAAGACATATATGAGGCAGGCAGTCCTGGCTTTTTCCTTTGTCCCATAGAAAAAATCAGTCCGAATCCCATGCAGCCCCGAAAGAGCATGGATGACCATGCACTCGATGTGTTGGCAAAGTCAATAAAGGACAAGGGAATACTTCAGCCCTTGGTGGTTTCCGAGGCAGAATCAGGTTACGAGCTTATTGCCGGGGAGCGCCGATGGCGTGCTGCCCAGCGTGCAGGTCTGCGTTCGGTTCCTGTGGTGATTAAAAATGTCAGCCCCTCCGAGGCTCTGGAGTTGGCCCTCATTGAAAATATTCAGAGGGAAGATTTGAATCCCTTGGAAGAGGCACTGGCTTATGAAAGGTTGATAGAGGAGTTTGGCCTTACCCAGTCACAAGTTGCCGCTAAGGTAGGCAAAAAGCGTTCAACTGTGGCAAACGCGCTAAGACTGTTACAGCTCCCAGAGTATGTTAAAGAAGACCTGGCAGATGGCATCATCTCTCCCGGACATGCGCGTGCCATCCTTTCATTGGAAAAGCCTGAGCTTCAGCGAATGCTTAGAGATGCCATAATTGACAAGGAATTGAGCGTGCGCCAGGCAGAGGCCATGGCACGAACCCTTGCTAGAAGCGGTGGCAAGGAAAAGGAACCAAGAAAACCTGATCCAGATATCCAACGTCTGTGTGAGGAGCTGTCTCAGGTCACAGGGGCGCAAGTCTCCATAAAGCTCACCAAGAAGGGCGGCCGCCTCCAGATTTCCTGCAACGACCTTGAACGATTCGAAAAGATCATAGAGCGCCTCAGATCCCTTTCTTAAAATCAATGCCATGGCTTTGGTCAACATGGACAGCGCTTTATTGAAGGTTTGCAGGGCCTTAAAGAAGTGTGAGCAAGGCAAAGGAGTTGAGGTGCTTTCATACAAGCGCAACCGTGGTGTTTCCATAATAAAACAAGATCGATCTGGTTATTTTGTAAAAGAAAGGGGTTATGAAAATCAGGAAATACATGTAGAAGAACGGCAGCTCAAAAAGGTGCTTCAGTCTATAATGAAGCGCGAATTTCCTAGAAGCCGCAAGGTTCGTGTTTATGGAATAGATGGCATGGAACAGCTGAACAGGCCCCTCAAAAAATTGTAACGTAAGACCCCTATCTTACGAGTAGATTCCACATCTTTTCTTGACAAAATTAAGCATATTAAGCTAGTAATTCGTATCTTAACACATGGGACCAATTGCCAAATAAGGTGGCAAAATAAATGAAAATTACTGCAAATCAACTAACTCTTCTAAGGGTGGCCCTTTTACCTTTGCCATACTTCTTGATATATGGCGGCACCTATTCCAGGATTACGTCCTTGGTAATATTTACCATCTTGGGTATCACCGATTACCTAGATGGCATGATGGCTAGAAGAGATGGCATAACCAAACTGGGTAAAATGCTTGATCCCATAGCAGACAAGATTTTCATAACCGTCTGTTTTATACCCTTAGTGGATCTCGCAATATTGCCATTATGGATCGTCTGGCCCATATTTTTGCGGGAATTCTTGGTAACAGAACTCAGGGCAGTACTTCAAAGAGAGGGAAGAGAGCTGCCTGTCATGGAGCTGGGCAAAATCAAGACCACGATTCAAATGATCGTGGCCGGTCTGGTGTTGATGATTGCCACTTTCCCAGGCAGGCCAGTTGTTGCTTCGCTCTTGTCTGGAGCAGTCATAGCCACCCTGTTTTTGGCGGCTGCTCTCCACCATAAAGAGGGTTCATTGAGTCCAAGAATCAAATGGGCTTTGGGACTATTGGGCCTTGGGCTGGCAGTGAGACTCCTGTTCAGTGATCAGGCTACCATCATGATTTATGGTCTGGCCATGTTGGCCTTGACATTGGCATCTGGCTTTGAATATGTGCGGCGCGGCCTACCAGTGTGTTTGAAAAATGGATTGTCAGCAGTTGCTAGGCTGATTCTTGCCATGGCGGTTCCCATGGCTGCCCTTGTGCTTGTTCCCCATGTGTCTCGGAGTTCAACCATCCTCGTCATATTGATCCTTACTGCCGAATTCACATCACAGGGTCTTGACATGTGGTTTTCCAGACCTTGCAATGTCCCCTTTTCTGAATCAAAGGTCTATCTTGTTTTTCCTGCGGCACTATTGTGTTCAGGAACTGCCTACGTTCTCGGTTATGGTGCAAAGCCAGCTTTTCTATGGAGCGCCCTTTTTCTTTCCTTTTTGTATGTCGTTGCCCGTACCTTTTGCCTCGTCCGCACAAGGGCAGGTTGATTTATTTTGCTCTGCTAAGTATAAGAGATGTCAATGGTTGCGTATTTAGGCACACAATCGGAGACCTATCAAGCAGGGCTCACCGTCCGGGAACAAATTCAGGAAAGAGAAAGGCTTACCTTATGTCCTCAGGCCTGTTTAAGCTCTGAAACCAGGGGTAGAAAACATCCCTCTCAGCCGTGTCAATTCAGGACACCCTTTCAGCGTGACAGGGACCGCATTGTCTATTCCAAGGCCTTCAGGCGCTTGAAACACAAGACTCAAGTATTTTTGTCGCCAATGGGTGATCATTACAGAACCCGCTTGACGCACACCCTTGAGGTTGCAGAGATAGCCCGTACAATTGCAAGGGCCTTGCGCCTTAACGAGGATTTGACCGAAGCGGTGGCTTTGGGCCACGATCTTGGACACACACCTTTTGGCCATGCGGGAGAGACGGTTTTGAACGAGATCGTGCCAGGGGGGTTTTCGCATTGCCGGCAAAGCCTACGGGTTGTGGATTTTCTTGAAAATGGGGGTAAAGGGCTCAATCTCACCTATGAAGTCCGGGACGGCATCTTGAAGCATTCCAAGGGTTTTGGAGAAATCATTCCAAGGACTTTTGGCAAGTGGGCTGCAACTATTGAGGGCAGGGTTGTGCGTATAGCCGACGTGATAGCCTATCTGAGCCATGATCTTGATGATGCCATAAGAAGCGGCGTTATCGAGGAAAGGGACATCCCGCCAGAATGTGTGGAGGTGGTTGGAGATACGCACAGTGAGCGCACTAGTGCCATGATCAGAGATGTGATCACTTCCACCAAGGTGGTTGATGGAGAGATGCATCTGAACATCAGCCCGCACATGTACACCACAATGTTGAATATCAGGGCCTTCCTTTATGAAAATGTCTACCGGGCACCGCAGGTCCATAACGAATTTGAAAAGGCACGGAAGATACTTTTTGATTTATATGAATATTTTTTGAAACATAAAGATGCCTTTTTGAGAGAGAGCAAAAAGCTCTACGAAGAGGATGTGCTAGAGCATATGGAAAAGGTGCCTTACGAACGCATGGTCTCAGATTTTATCGCAGGCATGACAGACCGTTATGCCCAAAACCTCTATTCACGGCTTTTCATGCCATCCCCGCTGGTGTAGGCAAAGAGAGTGTCTCTCACGAAAGTCCGGGAACGAAATGAACACCCTTGGGCTTGGTAACAGTCAACTCGTAAATTCGAAGAGAGGTTTTATTTAGGAGGAATACTTCCTCCATAGGTAGGAGCGTTGGGGTCTACCACACCAATTGGAACCTCTGGCACCTTTTCTCCACCGAGCACGTAACCACCGTCTAATCTCACGACGGTTCCAGTCATGTAAGTGGCATGTTCAGCCATGAAATACACACATTTTGCCACTTCTTCTGGCTGGCCTGTGCGTTGGAGTAGAATGTGATCAAGGAGCTGCTCCTTGTGTTTCTCAGTAAGCAGTCCCCAGCCTCTAGTGCCAGGACCGTGCCTGGTATCAAAAAGACCAAGCATGATCTCGTTTACCCTTACTTCGGGTGCAGCTTCCCTGGCCCACGTTTCAGTGAGCGAGGATATGGCCCTGTTGGCCAGGCTGTAACAGTCATGGAAAATGAGGCCAACTGGCCCTGAACGCCCGGTGATACCTGCAATACTCGATATGTTGATCACTGAGCCCCCGCCATTCTGTTTCAAAAATGGCAGAGAATTTTTAAAAAGAAAATATTTGGCATTGATAGTGGTTTCAAACTCAAGCCTCCATTGCCGTTCAGTATATTTGCCATGAACAATTGGCCAGCCTCCGCGCTCTATGTTGTTGACCAGGATGTCAATGCGGCCAAAATGGTCAAACACCTTTTTAATGAAGTCTTTGACTTGGCTCTGTTTTGTCAAATCTACCGAACAAGCGATATAATCAGTCCCTTGGGCCTTCATGACCTCATGCATGTGTTCAAGGGAGTCGAGCCAGTCGTAATAGGTTAATGCACATCTTATCCCCTTGGAGGCCAGATGCTTTGCAATGGCAAGCCCTATCCCCTTGATGGCTCCGGTTATTATTGCTGTTTTCCCGTGGGGCATTTGTCCATCCGTTTCTTCCATTTTCCACTAACATAATTGTTGAACAAGTTTTTTCCAAATTTATGTTTACCAGTTTTTTTGTAGAGTAATTTGTCTTGCTGCATTTGATGGTGCTTGCTATAGTTGCGCCAATTTTGTTGGAGGGGAAATCAATACGCAAAAATGGAAGCATCCCAGTGCCTGCACAGGCACTTTTGTTCTAAAAATATGACAAGGAGGATAGGAATGAAGAGAAGTTTTTTGACCGTTGCTGCGGTCTGGGCTGTGTTGTTTTGCCTTTTTTCTGTTGCCATTGCTGACGAACTCGTTCTGAAAAACGGAGACAAGCTCACAGGTAAAGTGGTTTCCATGGAAAATGGCAAGTTGATATTCAATACTTCTTATGCTGGGGACATTTCCATTGATTGGGGCAATGTAAGCAGCATGAAGACGGATGAGCCGGCGGCCTTTTTGCTGAACAACGGAACACTTATCAAAGGGGCGGTTGTCCCTGCTGGAGGTAACAAGGTCACGTTGGATACAGACTCTTCTTTAGGAAGCCCTCCACTTAACCTTGCTGAAGTTACTGCCATAAATCCCAAATACCTGCCACAAGAAGTAAAATTGAGCGGAAGAGCCAATGTTGCACTGGCGGCCAGGTCCGGTAACACCAATACCACCAACTATAACTTGAGCGGAGAAGTGCAGGCACGCACGGATAAAAGCCGCTACACTCTCGGTGCCGAATTCAATAGGGAGGAGGACGAAGGCAGGAGGACAGTAAACAATGGCCTCGCTTATGCCAAATATGATCATTTTCTTACCAAGAAACTCTATTTTTACGCCAACACCCTTTTTGAAAAAGACAAAATGGCAGATCTGAATTTAAGGTCGTCCCTTGGTATAGGCTTGGGTTACCAGGTGTGGGAGTCTCACAAAACGAATCTTTCATTGGAAACAGGCATTTCCTATGTCAATGAAGATTATGATGTCGGCGATGACAACAACTATGCAGCCTTCCGTTGGGCTGTAAATTATGACCGGTATATATGGAATGATTTTCTGCAATTCTTCCACTTCCATGAAGGCATGATAGGTTTGGAAGATACAAGTGATATCACTATTAGAAGCAGGACTGGACTGCGTATGCCGTTGAAGAATGGGTTTACTGCCACTGCACAATACAACTGGGATTGGGACAATACCCCTGCCCCTGGAAACGATTCGGTGGATGAGGCCCTTATTTTCGGTCTAGGTTATCAATTTTAATTTTGAATAGATGTTGAAAAGGCGCTGCCACTGCAGCGCCTTTTTTTAATCACTCAATATTTTGGCCATATTGACCAGGCTCTTTACCCCAAACCCCTTGGCCCCTTTGCCAAGATGGCCTAACGGTTCTTCCTTCACACCAGGACCGGCAATGTCCAGATGAGCCCAAGGGATCTCTTCAGGGACAAACTGTTTTAAAAATAGTGCTGCAGTTATGGACCCCCCCCACCTGTTACCTACATTTTTGCAGTCTGCAATAGTGGTTTTGATGTGTTCCATATAAGGCATGTGGAGGGGTAGCTCCCACATGATCTCTCCGGTCTCCTTTGATGCGTCAAGCAGCATAGCAGTCAGTTCTTTGTTTGTAGAGTAAAGTCCTGCTATGTCTTCACCCAAGGCAACCACGCAGGCCCCTGTAAGGGTGGCCATGTCAATGATCCAATCCGGCTTTTTCTCGCCTGCAATGGTGAGGGCGTCAGCCAATATCAGTCGTCCTTCGGCATCGGTGTTGTCAACTTGGACGCTCTTGCCAGAACGGGTGATGATTACGTCTGTTGTATGGTATGCTTTGGAGGAAATGTCGTTTTCAGCCAATGGCGCCAGCAGCGTTATTTTGATTGGCAGACCGAGCTTGGCAATAGCGCAGGCAGCAGCAAACATGCCTGCGGCTCCGCTCATATCATACTTCATGCCAATTTGAGAGTTGGCGGGTTTGAGGCAGTAGCCGCCTGTGTCGAAGGTAATGCCTTTTCCTACAAAAGCTATGTGTTTTTTCGCCTTTTTGGGACTGTATTCGCCAATAACGAGCCTGGGTAGCTTTTCAGCCCCTTTACCAACTGAGAGAATGCCGCCGCACTTTTCTTTTTCAAGTTTTTTAGCATCCCAGATCGTAACCTTAAGCCCAGCCTCTTTGCCCTTTGCCTTGAAGATATCAGCCAGCGATTCAGGGTTGATCACGTTTGGCGGTTCATTCAAGATATCCCTGGCAAAATTGGTCCAGTAAAATATCTCCTCTTCCATTTCAAGGGCAGCCGAAAGCTCCTTGGAAGGCTTTTCCGGAAGAACAGCAGCGACGGGGATAGGTTCTTTTTTTTCCTGAAGATACTTATCAAACACGTAGCCGCCAAGCATGGCGCCTTCCTGGACTGCCTTGATCAAATCGGGGTCAGATGTGTCTAGGAAGACCACTATCCGTTCGATTCCTTCATCTTCCTTCAAGGAAATTGCCTGTGATACCGCCTTCTTCAAAGCCTCTTTGGGTGTGGTGTGCTTTGCGTCAAGCCTGCATGCCTTTGCAATTATCCTGCTGTCATTGATTGTTCCGGCAAAGACGGTTTTAGAAGCCCCTTCTTTTTCAGGGGGGGAAATCTTCCTGAATTGATCCGGTACGTCCTTTATCCTGTAACAAGGGGTGGATTCATCCTGAAAAGGAAAAAGGAGTAGATCATTATTTTGGCTTTCGTAGCGGGTCAAACATGCGAATTTCGAACAGCCCATTTTGTTCCTCCTGTAGTGCGTTCAATAAATGTCATAAAGGATGGGTTCGGTTTACCAAATTTACAAAGGGATCTTTATGAAGCCTGCTTCGACTTCAGTAACTTGTTCAGCTTGTCCATGATAAATTGAATATGGGTTTTAAGCATGTAAAATTCTCCCATATATGATAAAGGCACATCTGTTTGTTCATTGACCTCTATCTGCATTTTTTCAAGTGTATTCAAGGCCTCCATCGCCTCTTCTCTTCCGAAGGTGGGAGACTTTCGGTCAATATCCTCAAGAGTTTTATACCACCTATATATTTTCTTCCTGATTCTCCATTTCCATACAGGCAATATGCCTTTTAACAATGGTATCAGCAAGGTAAGCACTGGAAGCAGCAAGATTTTGAGCCTATTTATTTTTAGAGCGATCCAGTATGGAAATATCTTCTCAAGAAAGGTGTCCCCTTCTTCAAAATATCTTTTGGCCTCTTCGTGCACAGGTATCCACAGGTAGTCGAGCGATGGGAATTGTATTCCCGCTTTGAACAGCACCTTTTTTTGTCCAGCCTGTTTGACGGCCTTGGCAAAAAAGCGCACCAGCGCAGGGTCTACTTCCTTGCGCACCACCACCGTGGCCACGGTTGAGAGCAAATGAGTGTCCTGATCAGGAAGGTTTTCTTTCAAGTCAATGGAGCCCTCATGCAGTACGATGTCTGTAACGTATGGGAAAAACCGTTCATAGGCCTTGGTGCGTTTGAGGTCCATAAGTGCGATCTGTGTCTGGCTCAGGATGTTTTTTATTTGGGGAGCTTCTGGTGATATAACTGTAAAAAACGCATCTATTTCACCTTTTTGCAGGGCCTGGGACGCTTCTTCCAGGCCAAGGTTGATAAAATGGGTATTTTCCTTGGTGAGGCCATTTTTGTTCAATAGTTTCAAAGCGACTGCTTCAGTACCACTTTGTCGTTCACCAATGGCGATTTTGCATCCTTCCAGGGCATTCAAATAATAGATGGGTCCCAGATTCTTGCGGTAAAATATCCATATGGGTTCAAAATAAATGGAGGCAATTGACCGCAGGCCACGGGTAGATTCTTCGTCCCCAATACCCCCTTGCAAAAAGCCCACGTCGGCTTTGCCTTGGTTAAGCAGTTCCAATATTTCCACAGAGCCAGCGGTAGTCAGGATAGTAATATCCAAATCTTTCAAGAATTTTTCGTATTTTTTCACATAATGGTAATAGATGCCGGTTTTCCGGCCTACGGCAATCGTAAGCTTCTTCTCTGGAAGCGGTTCGATAGACTTGGCCAGAACCCAAAAGAGTATTGCAGCCAGAACAAAAGCTGGCACGACAATTTTCAAAAAGGATCTCACCTTTGTTAACCCCTTGATTATGAAGTAAATTCAAATAGAATCATGTTCAGGTATTAGCACAATTTTGGATGTATAACAATGAATAAGAGAGGAGAATGCTTTGGGTTTTTGCACTGTAGTGAACTGTATGGATGGCAGGGTGCAACTTCCTGTCATCACTTATTTAATGGATCTTTTGGGTGTGGATTATGTAGATTCGATCACTGAACCGGGCCCAATTCGTATGCTGGCTGAACAAGAAGATGTTGGTGCCATTCGGTCTATTGTGCACAGGATAAGAATTTCTACAGAAAAGCATGGCTCCAAGGTAATCGCTGTGGTGGGCCATTACGATTGTGCTGGTAATCCCATGCCACGGCAGGTGCAGAGGGAACAGACTCTAAAAGCAATTGAGTTTCTTTCCAAGGAATTTCCTGGCATAGAGATTATGGGATTATGGGTGGATGAGAAATGGCAGGTGCACAGAATTTGATTTTTCAGTCCAGAATCAAAGAATAAAGCTCTTCTGGGGCCTCGATAATGGCTTCAGCTCCAGCGTCGATCAATTCTTCCTTGGGCCTGAAGCCCCAAGTTACGCCAACCGGAAACATCCCTGCCCTGTTGGCAGTTTTCATATCTATGGCGGTATCTCCTAGATAAATGAAATTCTCAGGTTTTATTTTAAGTTCCTTGGCGATTTTTAGCGCACCAGCCGGATCAGGTTTTCTTGGGATGGGCGGACGCTCGCCATATACTCTGGCAAAGTCCCACTTCCCAAGGAACTTCCTGGTACACTGTAGAGTGAAGTCATGCATTTTGTTTGACAAAATTGTCAAGATTATCTGTTCACCCTGGAGCCTATCCAACAAATCAGGTATGCCTGGATAGGGCCTGGTATGAATGTCCCATTTTTTACTGTACCGATCAAGATACTCTTTCAAGATCTCCTGCACTGTCTCAGGATCCCGCATGTTATCAGGAAGCGCCTTTTTTACCAGGATAGTGGCGCCTTCACCAACATAATACCTATATTTTTCAAGTGGATGTTCGGGTAGGTTGCGTGACCTCAATACAAAGTTCATGGCTTCTGCCAGATCCCTCAGGGTGTCCAAAAGAGTGCCATCGAGGTCAAAAAGGACTGCCTTGATGTGCCGCTGTGAGTTCATGGCATTATTTCCCCATAGATCACCATGTGCCTGTCGGTGACTTTTTCGACTTTCAGACAATCCAAGTTTATGGCCTTTAGTTGGTCTTTAACTTCGTCAACTGTATAAGCCGCCAGCAAAGAGTTGTAAAAATCATCTTTCAATATTTGCGGCTCATCACCTGAATATTTGTCTACGAGTTTTTTTGCCTCCTTTTTCGAATAGGGCCTTATCAGGTCCATCACAAAAACAGGCGCATTTGGAGCTGCATATCTTTCAATGGTTTTCCACAAGGCATTGGGCGCCGGAAGATGGTGTAGCAGGCTGTTTGCGATTAGGGCATGATACTGTTCACAGGGCAACCGGCAATGCGGAATAAGACAGTGTATGAGCACTATCCTGCCGCTCAGATGTTCTTTTTCTATTCGTTTTTGAGCATATTTGAGCATGGCCTTGGAACCATCTACGCCATGCAGCGAACACGAGGGATACGCCTTTGCAAAACGCACGGTTATGTCGGCGGGTCCACAACCTAAATCCAACACAGTGCCAGCCAAATCGGGTCCGAATTTGTCTGAAAACAAGTCCACAAACATTTGATGTGGTGTGGAAAAGTCGGCCTCAGAATATGCCTTCGCCTGTTCCTCACGCTCCATTAATTCTGGTTCTGGAATCCGGTCCATACTTTCTTTAAAATCATCGCCATTTTTTTGATGGCATTTTGAGAAAAAGTGGGCTATGAATTTGAATAATACACCAAAATTTTTCTTGTTTCATGAACGGCACAAGGTTGTTATTTGAAAGGCTTTGGGAGGATAATGAGGATCAAATTCGTAATCTTGTCAGCCGCAACCTGCTTTTTGCTGAGCGGATGTTTTGCCACAAAGGTGGTGACAGTGCCCATGCGTGTAGGCGGAGCAGTCGTTTCAGTGGTTCCTGTAGTTGGCAATACTGCCCATGATGCCATCGATACCGCTGCGGATGCAGTGGACGATATCCCTATTTAGGCTCCAATCTTATCTTATTGAGATAATGCCAATCATTTTCGGTGATTTTTGAGTAAAGCCGGAAAAAGATGGTGTTGTTTGTCAAGAGCGGGTCTATATTCTCAGGCAAAATTCCCTCTTTTACCAATTTGTGCCATTCAGGAGTGCCCGGGATAGGAGAAAATTCCGAAAGATATGGCCTCAATCCCAGTGATTTGACAAATTTGATCGACTCTTCCACTTCTTTGACTTCTTGTCCAGGCAGGCCGGCAAGCAAATAAATACCGATGGATTCTCTATGTATCCCGGCTTTTAACAAATTTGTCACAGCCTCTTTTACTGCTTCAGTTGTAACCTTTGCTCCAGTGGCCTTTTGTCTGGCAGGAGACGTGGTTTCAAGGCTGAGTTTGATGGTTTTGAATCGATGTTTTGCTAGATAGTAGGCCACAGTCGAGTCTACAAGGCGGGCATGCAAACCGTTGGGGGTGTGGAATGTAAAAGAAATAGCTTGTTTTTCCAGGCCATCCAGCACCGGCTTAAGCCGAGAGTGGAAGTCAACCAGTAAAGCGTCGTCATAAAATGCGATATCCCTCACCCCTATTTTGTGCAAGTAAAGGAGTTCACTCAATATTTCATCAGGGTTTCTCGGTTTAAAAGGGCCTGATATCTTTCTGGAACCGCAATATGTGCAATTGAACGGGCAGCCCTGAGCGGTTCTGATGCCGCTGTAACTGATGCCGTCGTGAAGCTTGAGTTCGTACCATTTCTTTCTCTGACGGATTGGATTCTTGGGAATCGCGAGCCTGTTGCAGATGCTCGATGCATTTTTTTCCAGCGGTCCTTCAATTATGAGGTCAGCGCCGCAGTGCTTTTTGGCATGATCTGGCCATAACGTGGCATAGATGCCGCCAACTATCACAACAGCATGTGGATTTATATTTTTCAATATGGACACCGCCTTCTCTACCCCTGGATACCAATAGGACATGGATGATGTGACAAAAGCTGCATCAAAAGGGCTTGCTTTGCGGACAAATCGTACGAAATCATCAAGATTCATCCCGTATCTGGAATATTGCCTGGGTATGGCTTTCAAAATCTCTGGCCGTGGTACTGCTGTTCGTGGAAGCTTTCCTGGAGCTTTAAATGAAGATAGGGCATCGACCAGAGCCACTTCAACGCCTCTTTCCCACAGCCATTCTGCAATTTTGTAAAGTCCAAGCGGTCGTATCCAGAAATTGTGGGCTGCAAAATCATATATCCAAGGATTTATCAGCAGTGCCTTCATGACTTCTATGTTTTTCAAAAAACCGTCAAAGTAACATCATATCACCAATGATCTTGGGTTTTAAATAACCTTACCCAGCATGCTTAGTCTAATGTTAATCTAACAACCATTCAGCTTATTGGTTAACCTTTTTGTTCCCAAATTCGATCGCCGTCTAAATTTACATTTTTGTAAATTAAAATTAGCCTACTATAAACAAAAATGTAATAATGAATGTATTTTGTCCAAGGGGTGTTCTTATTGTTTTTAAGGCATAACATCCTGAATTAACATCAAAAATTAAGATAAATACGCGTCATGGCATGTTCCTTGATTATGTCACCTTCTCGAAACTGCTGGTAAGTACCCAAAAAATATAACTGGGAAGGAGCGCTATCCATGATGAAAAGAATGTTAAAACTGGAAACAAAGTTCATTTTCGTGGTGGTAGTGGCTTTGTCGTCGGTGTCGGCTGGCGTCCATGGCTGGGCTGAAGAGACAACGAGGCCGCTTACTTTGGAGAGTAACAAGGCTGCCATAGATCTGGTCCAGACCCATGCCAATTTTTTGTGGACGCTGGTGGCTGCGGCCCTGGTTTTTTTCATGCAGGCTGGATTCGCAGCAGTGGAGGCGGGCTTTACCAGGGCTAAGAACACAATCAACATCATGATGAAAAACATCATGGATTTTTCTATCGGTACCCTGGCTTTCTGGGCAGTGGGGTTCGGTTTGATGTTCGGTGCCACGAAAACTGGCTGGTTTGGCACCACAGACTTCTTCTTGAGCGGCTGGAGCGGGCCAGATGGAGACCAGTGGGTCCTGGCTTTTTGGATGTTTCAGGTGGTTTTCGCTGGGACTGCTGCAACCATAGTTTCGGGCGCCATGGCAGAGCGGACCAAGTTTCAGGGCTATTTGCTCTATAGCCTTTTC
>CAYWKF010000017.1:0-3292 GCA_964459155.1 uncultured Desulfobacterales bacterium | reverse complement strand
CTGTTTTCCCAAGGAAATTTCATCTGATTTCAAATACCTATAAAAAAATAGACTTTAATCTTTTTAGGAATATACGCTCAAAACAGGTCTGTGTCGAGGGAAGCGACCCTAAAACGGGCCTAAAAACGGCCAGGATATGCCCAGCTGCCGCCATATCCTGTGGATGATTCAGTTAGTAAAATGCATCAACCCTTGGCCATGCAGCTTACAAATTCGCCAAATATGCCTGCAGCGGGCACACAAATGCACCTTGGCACTGCAACCAATTGGTACTGCAAGATAATTCAGTAAAACCATGAAGCGCTTGAGACTTTAACTATTTGAGATATAATATAAAATATTTCAAACACATGAATTGCATATAATGAATTATTCAGACAAAAATGTGCTTAATAGATGCGGATCTTCATGACCCCAAAAAACTTGGGGGCAGCCCTTGTTCTAAAATTCCTCAAGAATGGGCAAAAGGAAGGAAGATAGAGACAGGCTGATTTTGCAGGTCTTATGCTTTCATACCGATCCATATGATAGCTCAAAGGAGTCATAGGCCCAAATCCGATCTCACATGTGCAGGAGGTATCATGAAAGCTCGGCTGACATGCGTTGTGTTGATTGCGTTGTTCTTCATCTTCCAGGCCCCATCCCTGTGCCTTGCCCAGGAACAGGGCCAAGCTGCAGGGTCAGGAGGAAGTGGAGGCTTCTTGGATCAGTTGGTGGGTGCTGTCGGCACTGTCCTTGGAGAGAAGATTCAGGACGAATTCGATAGGTGGCTCGGAACATATGAAGGCAGAATTGACAAGGTGGTTCTGGTGGATCAGACGCCAGACACAATCGTCCTTGATGTCTATTACAAGGGAGTGAAGCGGACAGACGGGGTCTCAGCCAAGGCAGAAGTCCTGAAAGGTGGCCAGGTCCTTCCAGGCTTTACATCAACTATCGGCCAGATCTCTGGCAAGAGTGGCAGGGCTAGACTCACCATCAGATGGGAAAGATATGAAGGCCCTGCACAACAAGGAATGTTCAGCGACCAGATCAGACTGTATCTCGCAAGGGATGACCATCCTGACAGGAAATTCGGAGAACTCCTGTACGACTTTCCCAAACAGTGGGGAGCAGGCCCCCAGACTTCTGAAGAGAGGGAGCAGGCCCAAGAAGAATCTGGGATGCCACAACGTCAAAGACCCGTCTTCGGCATAAAGCCGGGACAGATCCTATTGCCAGTGGGCGTAACAGGCCAAAGCCAAGGCGCTTCATCAGGGGTAGATTCATCAGGGGTAGAGATAAAAGAATCCTACGACCTCTGGGCCAATGCCGCCTCGGCTATTTGGCGGGACAACAGGGGAACTGAGATCAAGGTCAATGGCCAGCCCCAGGATGGAACCGGGGTAAAGACCCTAAACTCTGCCTGGATCAAGGGGGGAGGAAGCATGGAGAAGGTGATAGCAGTCACCAAGGGAAAGAACTCCACCACCATCACGGCCAGATTCCCCAAAATGGTTTACAAGCCAGGGATGCGATTCACCGCCCGTCTTGGCATAATCCAGGGCAATCAGGCATCCTTCGAAGTAAAAACCATTTGGCCTGAACGTTCAGGCTACAGCCGGACTGTCACCATCTATTCAAAGAGAATCAATGCCACCAGTGCTGTTCCGGTGGATGCGGCCATCAACGGTAAGAATGGAGAGCCCTTCTTTCTGGAGCTGACTGTCGATCCTGGCTGGCTGGGCAATACTGCTGCAATAATCAGCCCAATGATCCAGGTTGATAATAAGCAAGAGCAAAAGCCGGTCACTTACTACAGCTTCTTCGATCACGCCATTGATCTCGCATGGCAAATGGGCCAGGTGCGCTATCTTCCCCAGGCCAAACTCATTGACAAAACACCCTATTCTAACGTGATAGAGCTGGAAGTCTCTGATAAACGCCATGAGCTCCGAGGGAGCTCTCCTTCTTTACTCTTGGGAGAGAACATGAGATTGAAGATGATGGTAGGGCTCATGCAGGGCTCCAAGCTCACACCTCCAGGTGGCTTTGTGGAACTTCTAATCTTCATTGAATCCCAAGACAGGCAAGAGATCGCCAGAAACCTGCTTATAACCCTCACAAAAGACAGGTACTTCATGCCAGTGAATCTTGACCTTAGCGAATTTGCAGGAGAGCGGGTGCGAATTCTCTTCAAATTCCAGAACTGCTGGTTCAAAAAGGCGAAGGTCGGGCTGATAAACCCTGTACTCACCGACAAACCGTAACCGGCATCCGTGTCTTTTGTTTTTTTGTTCTACAGCATCATGGCTTTTGCTCAAGTTCTGCCACTGCTCTACAACCATCCGGATCGTCCAGGGCGCATGCCTTTCGATACCAGGCAAACGCTTCTTTCAGACGACCGTTTTTCTCTAAGGCCCTGGCCATCTCCATGCAGCCACCGCTATAGCCAAACTCACATGCCTTTTGGTAGTAAATGGTACCGGAGAGCTGGCCCAAGGCGTAACAGGCCACTGCCACACTGTGGTCACACCCCTTCCGGAAGAAGAGGGCTTTTTTGAGCGGCTCTTCATGTAGCAGTCCAGCATTATAGCAGGCTCTGTAGAAACCATTATCACATGCTTTCTCATAAAGCCCTAGTGCTTCTTGGCTCTGTCCGGATAGATCTAACGCGAAGGCCTTTTGGAAAAGAGCTTGTGCATTGTTCCTCTTTTGCACTGAGCTACAGCCAACCAGGATCAGAATTGCAAGCGTTGTGATCAATCTCTCATACATTTTCCGCATTGCGACGTTACATGTTAATTTGTCCAGTCTGGCGATGAACTCTCAACTTGCCTGAAACAATCCAGTAAATTCAATGAATCTGCGCAAGAGAAAAGAGAATTTTGACTTTGATCAAAATATCATGTCGTCTGTTTTAGAGCCATAGGAAAAAACGAATGATATAGTGTTGCCGTGCCTGTCCGGGGCATATATGTTGTCCTTTATACTTTTACAAAAACAAATTTAATGCTTGAGGCAGTGCTTGAAACGAGACATGGCTCCAAGCCAACACATCCATCCTGTTTGCATGGAAACCCAGCTTGCAATAGTCAGCAGGAGCACAAAAAAGCGGCTGCCGATTCAGGCACTTTTTAGAGCTGGCCCCAAGTTGAATTCGCAAGTGATATCCTTATACTTAGGGACATGTGGCAGAGGATTAACAGATCAACAGGTCGAGGAAACGGGCAGAAGGCCATGACCGAAAATGTAGGTCGGTCCCATATTTGGACCGTCCATCCCATTATTGCTAGGGTGATTGCTCAGGCGC
>CAYWKF010000016.1:0-4920 GCA_964459155.1 uncultured Desulfobacterales bacterium | reverse complement strand
GGAACTGGGCATTGGTATGAGCACCACCATCAAATACACCAGCAGACAGTATACAGACAGTGACAACACAAAGGCCATCTTGGATCATGCAGTGGTTGGGCTTAAATTCTACAAGGACTTAGCATCCAAAAAGGCCAAAGTTTCCCTGGAGGCAGACAATATCTTTGGCTCGAGCAAGGGAGACCAGGAAAACTTCAGGACCAATCGGGTGTATCTGGTGCGACTTGACTTGAAGTTCTAAACATGCCTTTTTGCCTTTGGGGCAACCCACTAGTGTCCGGTAAAAATTGCGTTTACTGCATATAACTTACTGTTATAACATAACAAAAAAGACATTTAGGGGTGTCATCGACTTGAAAATCGACTAATTGGTATATTGCCCCTGCATTTTTTGGCAGGAGGCAAACAATATGTACCAGGGCAAGATCATTTTTTCGCAGGTCATGGATCATTTACCTATGCATACCTTCCGTCGTAAGGTTCGTCAGTATCAAGGTAATCGTTATATCAAGAGTTTTAGTTGTCTCGATCAATACCTGTCCATGGCATTTGCCCAGCTCACCTTTCGAGAGAGTTTGCGTGATATTGAAGCCTGTCTACGTGCTCAACGTCACAAGCTTTTCCATATGGGAATTCGAGGTAAAGTCTCACGAAGCACACTGGCTGATGCCAATGAGCGACGGGACTGGCGTATCTATGCAGATTTTGCGATGGCATTGATCAATATCGCTCGTCCGTTATATGCTGGTGAAGACCTTGGTCTTGAGCTGGACAACACGGTTTATGCCCTGGATTCCAGTACTATTGACCTTTGCCTTTCCATATTTCCTTGGGCGCATTTTCGCAAGACCAAGGCAGCTATAAAGCTACATACCTTACTGGATCTACGGGGCAATATTCCAACGTTTATTCACATCACTGATGGTAAGGCCCATGATGTCAATGTGCTTGATATGCTTTTGCCAGAGGCAGGGGCCTTTTATGTAATGGACCGTGGCTACATAGATTTTGAGCGTCTTTTTGAGTTGAATTGTACAGGGGCATTTTTTGTGACACGGGCCAAATCTAATCTTCAGTACAAGCGTCGTTATTCTGCAAAGGTAGATAAGAGTATAGGTCTTCTCTGTGACCAGGTCATTGTACTTACAGGGGTTGATACAGCTTTAAAATATCCCCAAGCATTACGTAGAATTAAATATCGTGATCCCGAGACAGGGAAGCTTTTAGTTTTCTTAACTAATAACATGGTAGTATCTGCGTTTACTATTACTCAATTATATCATTATCGTTGGCAAATTGAATTATTTTTTAAATGGATTAAACAACATCTACGCATAAAGTCATTTTTTGGAACGTCAGAGAATGCAGTTAAGACTCAGATATGGATAGCCATATCAATATATGTTTTGATTGCAATAATTAAGAAACGGCTTGCCATTAAGATGAATCTCTACACAATTCTACAGATTTTGAGCGTGTCCATTTTTGAAAGAATTCCGTTAATTCAAGTGGTTACAGAAAGCGTTTACAAAAACAAAGTGGCTTATCAATTTAACCAACTGAATTTATTTGATAACTTAACCGGACACTAGTGATGCAATATATGAACTTCTTTGTAGTGGTATGGATAGTTTTCTGGGGGATAGAAGTAGCCGATCTGGCCGTAAAAGTGGCTAACAAGTATGGTCCCAAGGTGGGCTGGGCTACTCTATTTGCTCTTTTTGTTTTCAGTTTGATTAATATATGTGCTTCAATTGCACTCGTCTTTTGTGCTTACGATAAGGAGGGAATCACCTTCGAAATATTATGTAACATATCTCGTGCCTATCTCTATTTTATTTTGCTTGAGCTAGCAATTTCACTCATAGTTTTTTGTTGTCATTTTTACTTATAGAGGATGTATATGCAGGTCAGACTTCACAAAATTGCCACTACTACTTTCGAATTCCAGAAAGCAGCCATGGAAGTCCCCTGGGCCAATGATACATTGATGGCACTGCCCATCCCAGAACACCTTTTGAAGCAATTCTGCGTGGAAAAGACCTGGCGGGATGAGTGCGGGATTGACCTGTCCAGGGTCAAGGGTACCAATGATCCAGACTGTCAGGGATACACCTGGCTGGAATTCCTGCACAGGGGAAAGCGGATGAGGCGTAACCTGGAAGAACTGTTCTCTAATCCAGGTTACTATTTCACAGATGAAAAGAAGCTTCCCTCGATGAGCTACTTGAAAATCGGTGATCACTTCTATGTTCACCATGATGGCAGTCACCGCACCTGTATAGCCCGGTTTCTTTTTCACTTGTCAGGCAGTGAAGAGAAGTTTAGCGGAGTTGAAGTCACCGCGATGGTGGTAGATTTTGAAGCCTACGAGCTTTGGAAGGCCTTCGGCGGACCTGAGGGCCTTCTGATTGTTCATTCCATGAAGACAAGCAGGGAAGATGGTCCTGGCTGGATGACCGAGCGGTTTGAGCTGAGCTTTTCCTTGTTCAGGAAAGGTACGGTTCTTCATGGAATGTCCAAGGAGGATCTTTGGAGATTGTATCTTCAAGAGAGAAAGGGCTGGCTTGGCCGAATAGCAAGAGTTTTATCACTGGAGAAACGACAGCATGGCAGAGACTAAGATCGAGTGGGCTGATTCAGTCTGGAATCCGGTCACAGGCTGTACCAAGGTTTCAGAGGGTTGCAGGAACTGCTACGCAGAGCGCGTATGGAAGCGCCTGTCCAGGCATCCAAGGCTCACTGAATATCACAGGCCTTTCAGCGAGGTCAGGTGTCATCCTGGCCGTTTAAACCAGCCCCTTAAATTGAAAAGGAGCAGGAAAATATTCGTCAACAGCATGTCTGACCTGTTTCATCCCAGGGTGCCCGCCAGCTTCATCATACAGGTTTTTGAAACAATGGAAGCAGCGTCAAATCACACCTTCATGGTTCTCACCAAGAGGCCCGAACGAATCTCCAGTGTTCTTTTTGGCAAGGAAGGAGGGTTCTACCTTGGAGGCGGGGATTATATTGAAAATGTATGGCTGGGAGTCTCGGTTGAGGACCAAAGAACCGCCGATTCCAGGATCAGGGAGCTGTTGAAGTGCCGGTGGATGGGACTCAACTTCGTTTCCATCGAGCCCATGATAGGTCCTGTAGACCTGTTCTCTGTACCGGAGATTGGCAAGATCGGCTGGGTCATCGTTGGCGGTGAGACAGGGCCCCGGGCCCGTCCAATGCACCCTGACTGGGTACGTTCAGTGCGGGACCAGTGCAGGTATTTGGGCATCCCATTTTTCTTTAAGCAGTGGGGAGAATATACCTGGGAGCGGAATTATTTAGTCCATCATGGTGTTGTGACTTCGAAATCCTTGGTTCCTGTTAGGGTAGGACGAAAGGCAGCGGGCCACCACCTGGATGGCAAGCTTTTTTGGGAGTTTCCCAGAGTTAGGGAGGAACAATATGGTAGAGTTGGAACATGAGATAATTTTAAAAATTGCTTGCAAGCATTGTGGCTCAGAAATCGTAACTCAAAAAATTTCGTCCACTACCGACCTGGCCTGCTGTCCTGTGTGCGATACAAAATTTCCTGCTGATACCTGCAGGGAAATTTTCAGACTTTTAAAAGTGCTTATTAAGACGGGAAATTCCGAAGCTGCCGTGAAATATCGCCTTGGAAGCCGGATAGAAACAGGTTCTGCTTGGCTTAATCTGGGAACCATGCGTTCTTTGATGTTGATTTGCCGGAGATGTAGCACAACATTGAAATTAAGCACAGATCACTTGGAAAAAATGGCTGTCAAAGAAGATCATCGTTGTCCCATTTGTGAGTCATCTTTTAACGTGGCAGAATCATTTTTTTCCGCGCTTTGGAGATTGGTTGATATTTTAGGCACATGCAAAGAATTAGAAATGGCAATATCTAATAAGGAGGTTATTTGATGAACAAGGCTGAACTTATTCATTCAATTGCAGAAGAGACAGGAATGAAGAAGTCAGACGTGGAGAAGGTATTGAACGCTTTCGTTGCCACCGTCAAGGGAACCTTGGCCGATAGTCAAGAGGTCCGCATACTGGGATTCGGAACCTTCAAGGTGGCCGAACGCTCTGCCAGGAAAGGCCGCAATCCCCGGACGGGCGAGGAAATGGTAATCCCGGCCCGCAAGGTTGTGAAGTTTCGGCCTGGCCAAGCACTCCAGGCCGCCGTGGCATAAAGACGGTATCGGCCTCTCCTGCCGGTTTCAGCCTGCCTGGACGCAAGCGGGAGAGGTCCTCTCTGTCAGGGTTCCTATACTTGGTCCTTGGGCCTATGTTCAGGGGACGTGGAAGACGATCAAGGAAGGAAGTCCCAGGGTTCGGCTTGCGATGACCCTGCACCTTTATCCAGTTGCAGGGTCCTTGGTATTGGCTTTCCTTGCTCCAAGGAAGGACCCTGCTTTTTCATGCGCCTTGGTCGGAGCTCTTCTCCTGTTTATTGGACTGACAGAACTTTTCTTCCTGGAAGAAATGGCCATTTGGGCAAAAAATTGCAGGGACTGGTTTTCCAGTCAATTCCCTGAATGGGAAAAACTAGGAGGTATTCCACTAGAAAAACTGGAATACTACCGCTCTTTAGCGCACCACAAAAAGATGATAAAAGTCGGGGCGTTACTGCTCGTGATAGTCGGTGTGCTCCTGTTGCTCGCCAGTTTGACATTCTTTCCTCCCTGATTCGGTCACCCTTTCCCGCCGGTTCCTGCTTCTGACCGGCTGCCCGGTTCGATCTACAGGCCGTCACCCTGTGCCCAAGGGCTAGAATGTTTCGTGTCTCAATACTCAAACAGCATATCCGGCAACAAAAATGCCTCGCTATATTCTCAACCCATGCACTAGATTTTTCTGACCATCCGACGACCCTTCTCATTTTTCACAAAAAAGCCACTTTTTTTTGCCGTTTTT
>CAYWKF010000015.1:0-28521 GCA_964459155.1 uncultured Desulfobacterales bacterium | reverse complement strand
GCCATTTTTTGCTGGGTATCGGCCACAGTTTTATTTTCGGACTACGGACGTAACGGGTGTAGTGACACTTCCTGAGGGTGTAGAGATGGTGATGCCCGGAGACAATGTATCGTTTGAGGTGCATTTGATACAGCCCATAGCTATGGAAGAGGGTTTAAGGTTTGCAGTAAGGGAAGGCGGCCGTACTGTGGGCGCCGGTGTCGTAAGCGAAATTTTGGAGTAGACGCGGAGTCTTAAGATGAGAGAAAAGATCGCCCTTGCGTGTACTGTTTGTAAAAGGCGCAATTATACAACCACAAAAAACCGCCGGACAACTACGGAGAAATTGCAATTGAAGAAGTATTGCCCTTTTGATCGCAAGCATACACTCCACAAGGAGACCAAGATCAAATAGGCAACCACTACATATTTTATGCAGGCCAGTAGCTCTAATGGTAGAGCACCGGACTCCAAATCCGGGTGTTGGGGGTTCGAGTCCCTCCTGGCCTGCCATGTACTGTAAAAGCTTTGTTTTGGAGAATATCCAGTGGCTACTAAGGCAAAAAAAAGGAAAAAGAGCTCAAAAAAGGCCCAGGGCGGCGGTGGAACAGGAGCGAATAACAATCCATCCTCAGCGCTAAAGGCCGATACATCCAAAGTCGCACCTATTCCTACTGGCGCACAAAACCTAGGATTCATTGGAAGGGCTATTCAATTTCTAAAAGAGGTAAGGGTCGAGTTTGATAAAGTCACATGGCCCTCCCGCAAGGAGACTTTTGCCCTTACTGTATCAGTATTGGGATTCACCTTTTTCCTGACTATATATCTTGGCGTTGTTGATATCTCGCTATCCAAGCTGGTCAGGTTGCTAATATATTAGGATGTAGGTGAATTTACAGGATTGATTCAAAATAAGAAGGCTATATGGCACATAAGTGGTATATCGTTCATACATATTCTGGATATGAAAACAAAGTGAAAGCGGCCCTTGAGGAGAGGATAAAGCAATATGGCCTTGAGGACTATTTCTCTGAGATAATTGTTCCCACTGAGAAGGTGGTCGAGATCGTCAAAGGTAAAAAAAAGACATCATCAAGAAAGGTTTATCCTGGATACATTTTAGTTAAAATGGAGTTGAACAATGATACATGGCATCTCGTTCAAGATACTCCCAGGGTGACCGGTTTTGTGGGTGGTCTGAAGAATCCTGTGCCCCTTTCAGATGAAGAAGCACAAAAGATTATTAGACAGATGGAGGAGCGTGAGCTCCATCCAGTTCCCAAATATCATTTTGAAAAGGGCGACAAGGTAATAGTTACCGAAGGCCCGTTGGCAAATTTTCATGGTGTAGTAGAAGAGGTCCGGCCAGATAAAGGCAAGGTGAAAGTGATGGTTTCAATTTTTGGTAGGGCCACACCAGTAGAGCTTGAATTCGCTCATGTCCAGAAGGCCGGATGATCCAAGCATATATTCAGCTGTAAAGTTATCTAATTAGAGGTGATTTTTTAAAATGGCTAAGAAAGTAATGACACAAATAAAACTGCAGATTCCAGCTGGTCAAGCCAACCCGTCTCCGCCGGTTGGTCCAGCCCTTGGTCAACATGGCGTAAATATCATGGATTTCGTAAAGGCCTTTAATGCCAAGACCCAGGACCAAATGGGCATGATAATTCCTGTGGTTATCACGGTTTATGCTGACAGGTCTTTCACTTTTATTACTAAAACCCCGCCAGCGTCTGTATTGTTGAAAAAGGCAGCCAAAATTGAAAAGGGTTCAGGTGTGCCCAACAGGGACAAGGTGGGCAAAGTGACCAGGAAGCAGTTGGAAGAAATTGCCAAGATAAAGATGCCTGACTTGACAGCCGCTGACATGGAGGCGGCGGTCAAGACCATTGCTGGTACAGCCAGAAGTATGGGCATTGAAGTAGTTGGTTAAAGGAGAATGATATGGCTCGTCGAGGCAAGAAATATCGTGCGGTAAGAGAGAAAGTAGATCCCGCTAAACAATATAGCCTGGAAGAAGCAATAGAGTTGGTGTTGCAGACCCATTATGCAAATTTTGATGAAAGTGTGGATGCTGCAGTAGTACTTGGGGTTGATCCAAGGAAAGCGGACCAGAATATAAGAGGGTCAGTAGTGTTGCCTCATGGTACAGGAAAGACTGCCAGGGTGCTTGTTTTTGCTAAAGGTGAGAAAGTAAAAGAGGCAGAAGAGGCCGGTGCAGACTATGTGGGTGGCGAGGAACTTATTGAAAAGATAAAAGGCGGTTGGCTGGAATTTGACAAAGTTGTTGCCACCCCGGATATGATGGGTGCTGTTGGAAAAATCGGCCGCATTTTAGGTCCAAGAGGCCTTATGCCAAATGCCAAGACCGGTACGGTTACCTTTGATGTAGGAAAGGCAGTAAAAGAAATAAAATCTGGCAAGGTGGATTTCAGGGTGGACAAAGCTGGTGTCGTGCATGCACCGCTTGGCCGTGTGTCTTTCGGATTAGAAAAACTAAAAGACAACTTTGCCGCCTTTGCCAATACCTTGCTTAAGCTCAAGCCTTCAAGTGCAAAAGGCACTTATGTCAAAAAAGTGGCTTTGTCATCCACCATGGGGCCAGGTGTCAAGGTTGAGCCATCTGAAGTGAAAGAGGTAGCAGCCTGACAAGGCTGAATTGTAAATTGGCCGTAGATAAGTCAAAGACAGTAGGTACACCTAGACGTGTTTAATAGAGGTATACTTCTTAAGTCATATTGCCTCAGCCTACCGAGACAGGTGAACCTCTGCCTTTGGTAGTGAATAAAAAAACTGCCTGTGGCAGAAAGGGGGGATTAAGTTGGCCTTAACACGGAAAGAAAAGGAAAAGATTGTTGCAGAGCTTCATGACAAGTTCTCAAAAAGTGCAGCAGTCCTTCTAACAAACTACCAGGGTTTGACAGTCGCAGCCATGAATGAATTGCGAACCAAGCTCAGGAACGTTGGAGGAGAATTCAAGGTGTCCAAAAACACCTTTATGAAAATGGCTGCTCAAGGGACTGATGTTGAGGGCCTCAGTGAATACTTTGAAGGCCCCAATGCAATCGCATTGGCCTACGAAGATCCTGTGGCCGTTGCAAAGGCTCTGGTGGAGTTTGCCAAAGAGAATGAGGCTATGGAGATCCGTGGCGGTGTGTTGAATGGTAAGTATATGGACTCCGATGGGATTGTGGCCTTGTCCAAGCTGCCAAGCCGTGAAGTTCTTATTGCAAAACTTCTTTCTGTGCTGGTGGCAACACCTACGAATATGGTACAGGTGTTGGCCGCAGTACCGAGAAAGCTTTTGTATGCCTTAAAGGCTGTTGAAGAACAAAAGGGTTAATTATCTAGAAAATAAAAGTTTTTATAATATTAGGAGGCATAAAGATGGCTGTAACCAAAGAAGATGTAATAGAGTTTATTTCGAATATGACAGTATTGGAATTGTCTGAGCTCATAAAAGAGCTTGAAGACAAATTTGGCGTGAGTGCAGCAGCGCCCGTAGCCGTAGCTGCTGCTGGTGCAGCACCTGCAGGCGGTGAGGCTGGCGCTGCAGCAGAAGAGAAGACGGAATTCGACGTGATTTTGACAGATGTGGGTGGTCAGAAGATTCAGGTCATCAAAGAAGTCCGTGCAGTTACAGGTCTGGGGCTGAAAGAGGCCAAAGAACTTGTTGAAAGCGCACCTAAGCCGATTAAGGAAGCTGTGTCCAAGGAAGAAGCCGAGAAAATTAAGGAGCAGATTGAAAAGGTTGGCGCCAAGGTTGAAATCAAATAAATTTGTTTTCTTAGCTTTTTAAAATAACACAGAATTAACCGGTTAAGGTCTGCATCTGCCGATAAGGCGGCAGACCTTCAACCGGTTGAGTGCGTTCATTAGGATTCAAAATCAAAAAGTGGTCCTTTCTGGTCCAATAAATGGGAATTTTCGTAAACAATAGTCTTGTCCAACAGCAAGATTCCACAATTTCGATTCAGAGGCAGATTCTATGAGTGAGATTCAAGCTCCAAAACTGAGGAAAAATTTTGGCCGTATCAAAAGGCTCGTGGAAGTACCACACCTGATTCAACTCCAGAAGGAGTCATACGCCAATTTCCTGCAAAAGGATATTGCACCAGAGGCCCGCGCAGATCAAGGTCTGCAGGCAGCCTTCAAAAGTGTTTTCCCGATCCAGGATTTTACCGGTGCCTCTTCGTTGGAGTTTGTCCAATACACTATAGGCGAACCCAAATATACCGTGGACGAATGTTTGATCAGGGGCACCACTTATGAGGCCCCTGTCAAGATAGTGGTCCGGCTACTGGCCTATGATGTAGACAAAGAGACAGGTATTCAGGGTATCCGTGACATAAAAGAGCAAGAGATATACTTCGGAACCATTCCAATAATGACAGAGACCGGCACGTTCATTATCAATGGCACAGAAAGGGTGGTGGTGAGTCAGCTGCAAAGGTCTCCGGGTGTATTTTTCGATCATGACAAGGGAAAGTCTCATGCCAGCGGAAAGATCTTATACTCCTGTAGAGTAATTCCTGTCAGAGGTTCATGGATAGACCTTGAGTTTGATCCAAAAGATATACTGCATGTCAGGATCGACAGGAGGCGCAAATTCCCGGCAACCATTCTGTTAAAGGCTCTAGGCTTTACGACTGAGGAGTTGCTGAAAGAGTTTTACCCTGTGGAAACCTATATTATTCAGAAAAAGCTCCTTTACAAAAAGGTGAATCCTGAAACTCTGGTGGGGCAGCGCGCAACACTGGACGTTATAAATCCAGAAACCAAGGATGTCCTGGTCAAGAAAAACAGAAAGTTTTCCCGCACCATGATGCGTAAATTTGAGGATCTTGGCATATCCAGGATTCCTGTGACCGAAGAAGATTTGTTTGGAAGGCGCACAGCAGAAGATGTCGTTGATCCAGAAACTGGCGAGGTTCTCATCCCAATCAATACAGAGTTGGGTGCTGATGATTTGGAGCTGTTGCGCTCAAAGGGAATAAAGGAAGTGAATACCCTCTTCATTGACGGCGTAAAATACAGCACATCAGTAAGCGATACAATCAAGTTGGACAAAGTAGAAAGTCAAGAAGATGCTATTCTAGAAATATATCGCCGGCTTAGGCCAAGCAGCCCCTTGATCGTTGATGTTGCACAAAAGTTTTTCCAATCCTTGTTTTTTAATCCAGACACCTATGATTTGTCTGAGGTGGGACGATATAAAATCAATCAGCGTCTGGGACTTGATGAGCCTCTGTCTCAGCGGGTTTTGACTGTGCGTGATATTCTGGAAACAGTCAAGGAGTTGGTCCGGCTCAAGGATTCGCAAGGTCCTGTGGATGACATAGACCATCTGGGTAACAGACGCGTCCGTTCGGTGGGCGAGCTCATCGAGAATCAGTACCGTATAGGTCTGGTCAGGATGGAAAGGGCAATCAAAGAGCGGATGACTTTGCAGGAAATAGAAGCGTTGATGCCCAACGACTTGGTCAACCCAAAACCTGTGAGTTCGGTAATAAAAGAATTTTTTGGCTCTTCCCAACTTTCTCAGTTTATGGATCAAACCAATCCGCTGTCGGAGGTCACTCACAAGAGGCGCTTGTCTGCATTGGGACCAGGTGGCCTTTCCAGGGAAAGGGCCGGATTTGAGGTGAGGGACGTGCACCCCACCCACTATGGCAGAATTTGTCCCATCGAGACACCTGAAGGTCCAAATATCGGTCTCATAGTTTCACTCAGTGCCTATGCCAGAATAAACCGCTATGGCTTTATCGAAACGCCTTATCGCAAGGTTGTAGACAGAGTAGTGACAGATGAAGTCGTATATATGACAGCCTCGGAAGAGGAAGGGGAGACGATAACCCAGGCAGCAACCAAGCTGGACAAAAAAGGCAGAATCATTGAAGACATTGTTCCAGCAAGGCGCCGAGGTGAACTGGTAATGGTGTCTGCAGATGAAGTGACAGCAATGGATGTTGCTCCCAACCAGATGGTGAGCGTTTCCGCTGGGCTCATTCCATTTTTGGCCAATGATGATGCCAACAGGGCCTTAATGGGGTCGAACATGCAGCGCCAGGCCGTTCCATTGCTTGTTTCTGATGCACCATTGGTTGGCACTGGCATGGAAGAGATAGTGGCCAGAGATTCTGGTGTGGCTATCATTGCCAAGCGTGATGGATGGATTGAGGACGTGGATTCCACACGTTTGGTAGTTTGTTATGAGGAAGACGAAGAGAAAGGCTTACCCATAGAAGTAGAGATCCACAAGCTTACAAAGTTTCAGAAGTCTAATCAGACCACGACCTTGAACCAGAAACCCATGGTCAAGCCAGGCCAAAGATTCCAAAAAGGCGATATCCTGGTGGATGGACCCTCCACAGATGGCGGGGAATTGGCATTAGGAAAGAATGTGGTGGTGGCCTTTATGCCTTGGCGAGGATACAACTTTGAGGACGCCATCATCGTGAGTGAAAGGCTTGTTAAGGAAGATGTTTACACCTCCATCCACATTGAAGAATTTGAGGTGGAGGCCCGGGATACCAAGCTTGGCCGGGAAGAAATAACAAGAGATATCCCCAATGTTGGAGAAGAGGCCCTTAAAAACTTGGATGACAGTGGTATCATCCGTATAGGAGCCGAGGTCAAGGCAGGAGACATCTTGGTAGGCAAAGTAACCCCCAAGGGTGAAACCCAGCTCACCCCCGAAGAGAAATTGCTTAGAGCGATTTTTGGGGAAAAAGCAGGTGACGTAAAAGACACATCCCTCAAAGTTCCGCCGGGGATAGAGGGTGTGGTAATGGATGCCAAGGTTTTCTGCCGCAAGGGCGTTGAAAAGGATGCCAGGGCTAAGGCTATAGAGGACGAAGAGATTGCAAAGATCCTCAAAGATCAAGAGGATGAAATAAATGTCATTCGAAAGAGTGCGCTCAAAAAGATTGCATCTCATTTGAAGGGCAAAAAACCAGCGCTTTCCATTGTAGATTCAAAAGGGCGTATCTTTCTTGAGGCTGGAAAGCCGATTACTGAGGAAGCCTTGAGCAAGATGCCCATGTCTAAGTTGAAGGAGTTGATCCTCGAGGGTGAAAAACAGCTCGAACCCGTAATCGCAGACATACTTGAATGGTTTGAGGGTGAGGCCCAGCGTATCAGAAAACACTTTGAAGGCAAAATAGACAGGCTGAAGAAGGGGGATGACTTACCCCCAGGCGTAATCAAGATGGTGCGCGTTTACGTTGCCATGAAAAGAAAGCTCTCCGTAGGAGATAAGATGGCTGGACGTCACGGCAACAAGGGTGTCGTATCAAAGATTGTGCCAGTAGAAGACATGCCATATTTTGAAGATGGCACGCCTGTAGATATTATTTTGAATCCCTTGGGCGTTCCATCCCGTATGAACGTTGGTCAGATTCTAGAGGTCCATCTCGGCTGGGCTGCAAAGAATTTGGGCAAACAGCTAAATGAGCTCTTGAAGGCATATCAGTTCAAAGAGATCAAGAAGAAACTCAAAAAGATATTTCCTGAAGGAGATATCGCTAAAAAATTACAGAAGATGAGTGACGAAGAACTCACCAAAGTGGTTGAATTTTATAGGGAAGGTGTGCCTGTGGCAGTGCCTGTCTTCGATTCTGGAGAAGAGGAAGACATCCGGCGCCTTCTGGTTGAAGCAGGTCAATCGGAACTTGGTGAAGCGGTGCTTTATAACGGCATGACTGGTGAGCCTTTCTCGGCTCCTGTCACTGTTGGTGTGATGTACATGCTGAAGCTGCACCATCTTGTAGATGAAAAAGTGCATGCCCGTTCTACAGGGCCATATTCCTTGGTTACTCAGCAACCCCTTGGCGGAAAGGCTCAGTTTGGTGGCCAGCGTTTGGGTGAGATGGAAGTATGGGCTATGGAGGCCTACGGGGCAGCATATGCCCTTCAAGAATTCTTGACTGTCAAATCAGATGATGTGGTTGGTAGGTCCCGCATGTATGAAAAGATTGTAAAAGGAAACAACTTCCTTGAGGCGGGTTTGCCTGAATCATTCAACGTTCTTATCAAAGAGCTGCAAGGCCTTTGCATAGACCTGGAATTGGTTGAATAGGAAAAAAATATTTGTTCAGAGCGTTTAGAAAACGCTCAGGAGGAACTGTATGGAAGATCTTCTTTCTCTTTTTACAAAGCCGAAAGATCCTCTAAGCTTTAAGGCTGTAAGAATTTCCTTGGCATCACCGGAAAAAATTTTGGAATGGTCTCACGGAGAAGTAAAACAGCCTGAAACTATTAACTACCGCACATTTAAGCCGGAAAGAGACGGCCTTTTCTGTGCCAAGATCTTTGGTCCTGTAAAAGATTATCAGTGTTTGTGCGGCAAATACAAGCGCATGAAACACAGGGGTATCGTGTGCGAAAAGTGCGGAGTCGAAGTGATTCAGTCAAAAGTGAGGCGCGAAAGGATGGCTCATATCACTTTGGCAGCCCCTGTTGCCCATATCTGGTTTTTGAAGAGCCTGCCAAGCAAAATAGGTGCTTTGCTTGATTTGAGCCTCAAGGAACTTGAGAGGGTCCTCTACTTCGAATCTCACATAGTCATTGAGTCTGAATTGCCTGAGATTCCTGTGGGTACCTTGATGACAGATGAGGCCTACTACAAAAACCTTGAGCAGTTTGGCGAAAAGTTCAAGGTTGGAATTGGTGCAGAAGCAATTCAGCTCATGCTTAGTCAACTTGACCTTGATCAGCTGTCCAGGGAGCTGAGAGAGGAGATGCAGAAGACGCGTTCAGAGGCAAAGCGTAAAAAGCTTGGTAAACGACTTCGGGTGGTGGAGGCCTTCAGGGATTCGGGCAACCGGCCTGAATGGATGATATTGGATGTAATTCCGGTTTTGCCCCCAGACTTAAGGCCCTTGGTTCCTTTGGATGGTGGTAGGTTTGCTACATCGGACTTGAATGATCTCTACAGGAGAGTCATCAACAGAAACAATAGACTCAAAAAACTCAAAGAGCTTGATGCACCTGACATAATTGTGCGGAATGAAAAGCGCATGTTGCAAGAGGCCGTGGATGTGCTCTTTGACAATGGCCGCAGGGGGCGTGTAGTCACAGGTCCCAACAAGCGCCCATTGAAATCCCTTTCTGATATGCTCAAGGGAAAGCAGGGCCGGTTCCGCCAAAATCTTCTGGGAAAACGTGTGGATTACTCGGGCCGTTCGGTCATTGTGGTTGGCCCCGAACTCAGGCTTCATCAATGCGGCCTACCAAAACGTATGGCCATTGAGCTGTTCAAGCCATTTATATACAACAAGCTTGAAGAAAAGGGCCTAGTCACCACCATCAAGAGCGCTAAAAAGATGGTGGAAAAAGAGGTTCCTGAAGTGTGGGATGCCCTTGACGAGGTGGTAAGGGAATATCCCGTCATGCTGAACAGGGCGCCAACACTCCACCGTTTAGGCATCCAGGCCTTTGAGCCTGTCCTGATTGAAGGGAAAGCCATTCAGCTTCACCCTCTGGTCTGTGTGGCCTATAACGCAGACTTCGACGGAGACCAGATGGCTGTTCATGTGCCCCTGTCAGTGGAGGCTCAGACTGAGGCCAGGGTGCTGGTGATGTCCACTAACAACGTCCTTTCTCCTGCCCATGGTGAACCAATCATCCTTGCCACACAAGATATCGTCCTGGGCATTTATTATATGACCAGGGAGAGGATCAATGCCAAAGGCGAGGGCAAGGCATTCATGTCCAGAGATGAGGTAATACTCGCCTGGAGCAATGGGGACGTGGATTTACAGGCCATGATCAAGGTGCGCATAAATGGTGAAGTGGTGGATACCACGGTGGGAAGAGTGATCCTCTCTGATATACTGCCCGAAGAGGTGCCGTTTTCTGCCATCAACAAAGTGATGAAGAAGAAGGACTTGGCCAAGTTGATTGATTTTAGTTATCGTGTTGCTGGTGGCAAAAAAACGGTCATTCTGGCTGATAGAATCAAAGATTACGGCTACTATTTTGCTACGTTGGCAGCCATTTCTATAGGTATAGGCCACATGGCCATTCCTGTCCGCAAAGAGGAAATCCTTGAAAAGGCCCAGCAGGAAGTATCCGAAGTACAGCGCCAATATGAAGAGGGCCTTATCACAGATGGTGAACGCTACAACAAGGTAGTTGACATTTGGACCAGGGCTACGGATGAAGTTGCCAAAGAGATGATGGAAGAGATCTCTGTGGAATACCACAGGGACAAAGAGGGCAACCTCGTCACCATGCCAAGCTTCAACCCCATTTTCGTCATGGCGGATTCAGGTGCCAGGGGAAGCAAGGATCAGATTCGACAGCTGGCTGGATTGCGTGGCCTTATGGCCAAACCGTCTGGCGAGATAATCGAAACACCCATCAAGGCCAACTTCCGGGAAGGTCTAAGCGTGCTTGAATACTTCATTTCCACACATGGTGCCCGCAAGGGTCTGGCCGATACCGCACTAAAAACAGCAAACTCAGGATACCTGACTCGCCGTCTGGTGGATGTAGCCCAAGACTCCACCATAACCATGGAAGATTGTGGTACCATTGACGGTATCGAAATTGAGCACCTCATAGAAGGCGGTGAGATCATACAGCCGCTTGGCGAACGTATCCTGGGAAGGGTTGCTTTGATGGACATCGAAGACCCGGTGACAGGCGAAGTGTTGGTAAAATCTGGTGAAGAAATCGATGAGGCTGCTGTTAAAAGAATAGAAGATGCTGGTCTGACCAAAGTGGAGATACGTTCTGTGCTCACCTGTAGAGCTCCCTTTGGAGTGTGTGCAAAATGTTACGGCAGGGATTTGGCCAGAGGCCGCATGGTAGTTGAAGGTGAAGCGGTTGGCATCATAGCAGCAGAGTCCATTGGTGAGCCTGGAACGCAGCTGACCATGCGTACGTTCCATATTGGAGGTACAGCTACAGGTAAGGCGGAGCAAGCAGAAATCGAATGCCGAGGCGCTGGAACGGTCAAATTTGAAAATCTCAATGTAGTGCGGAACCGTGAAGGTCGCCTCACGGTATTGAATAGAAACGGGGAGATAGTGATTGTATCCCCAGACGGCAGGGAGCGAGAACGCTATCCCATCATATACGGTGCGGAACTCTTGGTAGAAGAAGGTCAAGAGGTACAGCCTGGAACAAAATTGGCTGAATGGGATCCATTCACCCATCCAATCTTGACTGAAGTTCCTGGAAAAGTGAAATTTGGTGATATCATTGAGGGTGTTACCATCCAGGAAAAAGTTGATCCAATCACAGGAAAGGCCAGAAGGATAGTGGTCCAGTACAAGGCCACTGAATACAAGCCCCGTATATCCATCAAGGATGAGAAAGGACGGACAGCCAAATTGCCCAGTGGCAAAGGCCAAGCGCGTTATATGCTGCCTGTTGGAGCTATTATTCAGGTGAATGAAGGCGATGAGGTCCAGGCTGGTGATATATTGGCCAAAATACCCAGGGAGACCACCAAGACAAAAGACATTACAGGCGGTCTACCCAGAGTGGCCGAACTGTTCGAGGTCAGAAAGCCAAAGGAGCAAGCCATTATCACAGAAATTGACGGTGTCGTATCCTTTGGCAAAGACTTGAAGGGCAAACGGCGTGTCATTATCACACCAGAGTATGGGGAACCAAAAGAGTATCTCATTCCTCTAGGAAAACATATCAACGTCCGTGAAGGGGATTATGTCCGTGCGGGCGAGCCTTTAATGGACGGCGTGATCAATCCCCATGACTTATTGAGGGTGAAAGGGATCAAGGCCCTTGCACGCAACTTGACTGATGAAATCCAAGAGGTTTACAGGCTTCAGGGTGTCAAGATAAATGACAAACACATTGAGGTTATAGTTCGCCAGATGCTCAAACGGGTGAAGATCACAAGTGTTGGTGACACCAATTTCATGCCTGGTGAACAAGTTGAAAGATACCGTTTCGAAGAGGAAAATGAGCGGGTTATGGCTGAAGGCGGACAGCCTGCATCGGCAGAGCCAATGCTTCTTGGAATAACGCGTGCGTCTCTCACGACAGACAGCTTTATTTCTGCAGCCTCATTTCAGGAAACCACCAAGGTGCTTACGGATGCTTCGATTGCCGGCAAAGTGGATCACCTGAGAGGATTGAAAGAAAATGTCATAATGGGTCGTCTCATACCCGCGGGAACCGGAAGGATGTATTACAAAATGAAAGAAAAACACAACCGCACTCCGGCTCCAGTCTAAACTACAATCAAAAATGGCCAGCGGTCTTATGGGGCCGCTGGCTATTTGCTGCTCCAAGAAAAAAATGACCAATATACCAGAAAAAGTTCTTCCCATTTACAGGCGTTTAGCTAAACGGTACAAGTTAGATTTTGAAAATGTGACAATACGTGGCAGACGTTTCTCGTTTCTCCATCTCCAGGATATCGAACCCCTCATAGCGGGCAAGGACATATTTGCCCATTCAGATGAGTTTCCTTTTTGGGTTAAAATATGGGAATCATCCGTGATATTGGCTGATTTTATGGCATCCATGGAGCCTGATCCTCAACGGCGCATTTTGGAGCTTGGTGCAGGCCTGGGAGTTACGGGAATAGTCGCAGCGTGTTTTGGCCACAAAGTGCTTCTAACTGACTATCAAGACGAAATTCTGGATTTCGAACGAGTTTCTGCAGCATTGAATAAATGCGATCAAAATACAGATTTTAGTCGTCTTGATTGGCTTAATCCAGCAGAACTTGGTTCCTTTGACATGATAGTTGGTTCAGAAATATTGTTTCATCCCAAATTCTTTGAGCCTTTGTTGAGAGTGTTTAAGAAGTACCTTGCTCAAAATGGAGTAATTTACATGGCCCATGATGTGCGTAGAAAAAGCCTCGCCCAGTTTCTTCCGCTATGTGAGAAAGAATACGATATTGCCATGCAAAAGAGGGTGCTCAGGGCAGAGGACGAGACTGTAGAAGTGTTGTTGACCCGTTTGGTTCCTAAAAAAGCTGAGTGACCTAATCAAGCATATCCACAATGGCTTCTGCCATACCGGTATATTTTGAAGGAGTCAAATCGAGTAGACGTTTCTTGTCTTTGTCGTTCAACTCCAGCGTTTCAATGAAACGCCTGATATCCTCTTTGGTGATTTTTTGGCCTCTAGTAAGTTCCTTCAACTTTTCGTAGGGCTTTTCAATGCCCGCCTTTCTCATAACTGTTTGAATGGGTTCAGCAAGAACTTCCCAGGCATTTTCGAGATCCCTAGCCAATATGTGTTCATTAAGCTGTAATTTTCCAAGGCCCTTCAAGGTAGACTTGTAGGCAATAAGGCTATATCCAAAGCCAACTCCCATATTGCGGAGAACGGTGGAGTCTGAAAGATCTCTCTGAAGGCGGGAAACAGGCAGCTTTTCAGCAAGATGCCTGAAAATTGCATTGGCAAGGCCAATATTTCCCTCAGAGTTTTCAAAATCGATGGGATTCACCTTATGAGGCATAGTAGAAGATCCCACTTCGCCTTTGACCGTCTTTTGGCCAAAATAGCCCATTGAAATATAGGTCCAGATATCGCGGTCGAGGTCGAGTAAAATTGTGTTGAATCGGCTGATGGCATCAAAGAGTTCGGCCATATAGTCGTGTGGTTCAATTTGTGTTGTGAAGATATTGAGCTTCAATCCAAGCTCATTTTCAACTATTTGCCTGGCAAGCAATATCCAATCTACTTCTGGATATGCAGCCAAATGAGCATTGTAGTTACCCACAGCGCCATTTATCTTGCCCAGCAGTTCTATTTGTGCAATTTTTTTATTTTGTCTAGACAAACGATCTGCAAATACAGCCAGCTCTTTGCCCATGGTGGTTGGAGAAGCAGGCTGCCCGTGAGTCCTGGCCAGCATGGGTACAGATTTCCACGCTCTTGCCAGGCTCTTAAGGGCTTCAATAATTTCGTGCTGCACAGGAAGCAATACGTCTAGTCCATCTTTCAACATCAATGCGTGAGACAAATTGTTTATGTCCTCTGAAGTGCAGGCAAAGTGAATGAATTCCGAAAGGGATTCCAAGGCCGTGTTTGCTATCTTATCTTTTAGATAGTATTCCACAGCCTTTACGTCATGGTTGGTAACGCGCTCAATCTGTTTGACTTTTTCTGCTTCTTGAGGTGAGAATTCCTCGGCTATTTTTTTTAAATATGCTTCCTCTTCACTGGTCAAGCTGCGGCACTCAGATATTTTTTCTTCTTTACAAAGGGCCATCAACCACAAGATTTCTATACGCACCCTGTTGCGTATAAGTGCGAATTCTGAAAAACAGTTGGTCAATTCCCTGACCTTTGAAGCGTAACGTCCGTCAATAGGGCTGATAGCTGTGATCATGATAATTCTCCTCTCAGGATGTAAAAAGAGTAGCCACGGTAATCAGGTTTGATTTTGAAAAGTATCATTTCCAAAATTTGTTGCAAAGGCAAAAAAACAGCCTCCACTTGTTTTTCCAGTTTGAGAATTTAGTTTATGATTAGTCTGGTGACAAAGCGCTTCTTTTTGGAAACCTCCAGATTTTTTGGCCAAGGCCAAAAAATGAGTATGGAATGAAATGATCTTATGCCCAAAAAAAATCTTGACCGTTATACCCTTGAGTGATAGGCATATATTGATGTTTTTAGCAATATCTTTTGGTCAAATTAATAGATGAAAGGAGGTAGCTGCCATGAAACACAAAGTTTCAATCTTAACACTGCTTGCCTTTCTGTTGATGTCATGTGCGGTTTATGCTGTCCCCACAGACATTACGGTAAAGGTGAAGACCAAAGATGCCAAATTCATGGGAACCAGCATGGGAGGAGCTTTGATCACCATCAAGAATGCTGATACAGGCGAGTTGCTTGCAAAAGGGATTACCCAAGGCTCCACTGGAAATACCAAACTCATCATGAAGAGTCCGTGGACTAGGGGTGTGCCCATCTCAACCGGAGCAGCGGAATTCAAGGCAACCATAGATATCGATGAGCCCACGTTGATCGAGATAACCGCTTATGGACCACTTGCACAGCGCCAATCAGCCAATCGAGCAAGCGTAACCCAGTGGGTCGTGCCTGGGAAACATATCGTAAATGGGGATGCTTTCATGATCGAGATCCCAGGCCTCGTGGTAGATGTGCTGTCACCACCGACTCATATCAAATACAAAGGAGCCACAGAAGTGCCTATTAAGGTCAATGTGGCCATGATGTGAGGCTGCCCTATCACGCCAGGTGGCGTGTGGGATGCCAATAAATATGAGGTCAAGGCTATAATTAAGAACAAAGGTAAGCTGGTTGCCGAACTGCCGCTAACCTATGCCGGCAAGCCTAGCCAATTTGCCGGAAAGTTTTCAGCAGGCCCAGGTGTATATGAGGCCACAGTTTACGCATATGATGCTTCTACAGGTAACACAGGTGTTGACAAAGTGACATTCATAGTCAAAAAGCCAAAGAAGTAAAACTGGTTAAGGTAAAGTAAAAATGCATGGCCCGGCCTTTTAATAGGCCGGGTTTTTTGGTTAGAATAATCAAAAAGTTAGTTTAGTCCTTTTTTGACAATGAGAAGATACGTTTTTATTTTTGCGTACGTGCTTTTTTCGTCCATTGTTTGTGCCACCGTCCTCAATGCAGAAGATGTTTGGACCCCTGCTCAGCTTCATATAGACACGGAGGGTGTTTCTCTAGCTGTTCATCATCTTCTCTTGTACAGAGTTGAAGGAAGTTTTGATGTGGTATTTCAAGTGCAAAATAGCTCCGGCTCATATGAACTACATCTCATAGATGCCAAGATGAACCCATATCCCAACGATAATGATGGAGTTGGTGGCTGGTTTGGAGCGGATTTGTTACGCATTCCCAAGCTTCAGATCCCAGGAGGGGATTTCTTTTTGGGGATATGTTGCAAAATCTTTCAATATCCTGGAAAGAATATAAGATTTAAGCTCTCTAAAATATGGAAGACCCCTGCCAGCTGGATCTATTGGATAAACAATCCTCAAACATACGGGTTAACAAAGGTTAAAGCAGACGTAATTGTTACGGATTATTCCAAGGATGGGACCAAAGCAGGTTCATTTACAAAACAGGAGATAACAGAGATCAAAAACGCAACAGGTGCCCAAGTATGGGCATATTTGAGTATTGGTGAAGCAGAGGATTACCGTTGGTATTGGAAGCACGAATGGGAAAAACATCCTCCACAGTGGCTAGGGAGTGAAAACGACTCATGGCGCGGCAATTATAAGGTGCGTTATTGGGAAAGCGAATGGAAAGAAATCATATTTGCCTACATTGACCAGATCATGAAAGCTGGTTTTGATGGGTTGTATTTGGACATAGTAGACGCATGGGAATATTGGGAACAAAGGAAAAAAGAAGGATGGTATGTACCAGTCGATCCAGCTTCCGAAATGGCCTTGTTCATCCATGAAATAAGGCAGAAGTCCCCTGAAATTTTTATTGTTCCTCAAAATGGGGAAGGGATAGTGGAAGAGCTTTCAGCAAGTCAAAAGGAACAATTTTTGGCTGATATTTCAGCCGTGGCCATAGAAGATCTGTTTTATGAACCTGGATGCATGCCAGCTGGTGGTTCTTCGGGCAGGACGATTTTGTTGAAAAGTCACTATCTGTCAGCAGGCCTCCCAGTTCTGGTTGTAGATTATATTAAAGATCAGTGGTGTGAATCAGACTTCAAAACTTTGGCCCAGAGAAATGGGTTTGTACCCCTTGCTGCAATGCCAGACCGTGAATTAGATGAAGCGCGTTGATGCAACTCAGCATTGGATGGTGAAGATTCCTTTGGCTGAGCAGAATATGTCGAATATATTTGTAGTACCTTGAGGCTAAAATGATTTTTTTCACATTTTGGCGCCTTGCCAATAAAAAGAGGCTTTGTTAGGTTGCATCGGTCTGCATAATTCGCTGAATTATGTTGACAATGAAGCAGGATTCTGCGCCACTTGTATACTGTTATAATTAAAATTTTAGCAAAAAATATAAATCTGACCTAGGTTACTTCTAAAAATTTTGAATTTTGATTCAAGGACAATGCGTGGGAGGAAAATAACCGCAGACGTTGTGTTGACCCTTAGAGGATTATTTTTCGAATGCTACGCAGCAATTGGACAAAAGAACAGCTTTTAGAAGCGGCCCTTGGACTGAACTTATGATATTGAATTCTATATTTGGTTGGCTTTCTAAAGACCTGGCAATAGATCTGGGCACTGCCAATACCTTAGTTTATGTAAAAGGTCGGGGCATAGTCCTGTGTGAACCTTCTGTGGTTGCGGTGCGTCAAGATATCCGGGCAAAAAGGGTCCTAGCCGTTGGACAGGATGCCAAAAATATGCTCGGCAAGACACCAGGCAACATCGTTGCCATACGTCCCATGAAAGACGGAGTAATAGCAGATTTTGAAGTCACTGAGGCAATGCTTCGCTATTTCATTAGGAAAGTCCACAACAGGCGCACGTTGGCACGGCCCAGGATCATTATCAGTGTCCCATCCGGCATCACCCAAGTTGAAAAGAGAGCTGTGCGGGAGTCTGCTGAATCGGCTGGGGCGCGCGAAGTGTATCTGATCGAAGAACCCATGGCTGCAGCTATTGGCGCAGGTCTGCCTATTACTGAACCTACAGCAAACATGGTTGTGGATATTGGTGGCGGTACCACGGAGGTGGCTGTTATCTCCCTGGCAGGAATAGTGTACAGTAAATCAGTAAGGGTGGCAGGGGACAAGATGGACGAAGCCATAATGCAGCACATAAAAAGGCGTTACAACCTGCTCATCGGGGAGCATTCAGCGGAGAAAATCAAGATTGAACTTGGTGACGTGATTCCTGAGGAGCCTTATGCTGAAACTGAAATAAAGGGCAGGGATCTAGTAACAGGTGTACCCAAGACCATAGCCATCAACGCCTTGGAGGTCCGCAATGCCATTTCTGAACAAATCGAAACCATAGTGGAAACCGTCAAAAGCGCTCTTGAACAGACACCTCCTGAATTGGCTGCCGATATCGTAGATAAAGGTATCGTCCTTACTGGAGGCGGTGCACTGTTGAAAAACCTTGACAAGTTACTGCGAGATGAAACAGGTCTACCCATTATTATAGCAGATGATCCGTTGACATCGGTGGTTTTAGGGTCTGGCAAGGCCCTGGACAATCTGCATATTTTAAGAGAAATAATGATATCCTAAATAGATTGTTTCCCCTTGGAAAATAGAACCCCAGGCAAAAAAAAGACCAAAAAGCGTTTCGTCACCATTTGTGCAGTGGCCTTGGTGGCTGTGATTCTTTTTTCTATGGTTGGTCTGAGAATTGGGGCACAAAATTTCAGCATGCCTTTCAAGTTTCTTTATATGGATGCTTCGGCTTCCATCCAGTCAGTTGTTGTAAGGCCATACAAGTGGATGAAGCAATTTTTTGATTTCAGCGGCGGATGTCAGGATCTCAAAGTCAAGAATAGGGCATTGTTAAAAGAAAATGCCAGATTGCGCCATGAATTAGTGAAATATCAAGAAGCCTATCTTGCCAAAGAACGTTACCGGAAGCTGCTTCAGATTAAACAACAGATGGAATATCCAGTGGTTTTTGCCCAGGTAATAGGCGTGGATTTAGCTCCATGGGCCGGCACCATCCTCGTAGACCGCGGCCGAAGGGACGGCGTGTTGCCAGATATGGTAGCCTTGTCTTGGCAGGGTGTTATTGGTCATACTATTGAGTCTTATCCGGCAAGCAGCCGTATTTTACTGCTTTCCGATCCACGAAGCCGTATAGCAGCCATAGTGCAGCGCACCAGGGTTAGAGGCGTTTTGAAAGGCACGGGCTCATCCGTTTGTTCCCTGGTTTACGTAGAAAAAGGAACGGATGTGGAGGTGGGAGACAAAGTGATAAGCGCTGGAACAGATGGAATATTTCCAAAGGGGCTTCTCCTGGGAATCGTGAGCAGTGTCGATCCTGGCTCCATGGATGGTATTTTTCAAACTATCACGGTCGAACCATCTGCTGATTTGGATGATATTGAAGAAGTGTCTATTTTGCTCTCTACAAGAATGAGCGATCGAGTCAGGCCGTGATCCGCTTTCTGGTTGCCATACTGTCTGGATATTTTTTTGTTTTATTGGAGACTGCTTGGGGGAGCGGATTGCAGGTGGGTATGACCAGGGTGGATTTCTTAATTCCTCTCGTGGCCTGGTATGGCTTCAAAACCCCGCTTCCAGAAGGGTTGTTTTTCGTATTGATGCTTGGCATCTTGTCTGAGCCTTTTACCGTGCTTGGAGAGGGTATACACATGACCGTTTTGGTCAGCGCTTATCTCTTGATTCGGTATATAAGCGGGCATATCCCTGGTCTCAGGTGCTGGCACAAAGTGCCCGTCGTAGGCTTTGTGGCAGCTGAAAGTCAGGTATTAGAAATGTTGCTGAGCGGAGCAGCACAATATATATGGCCATGGGCAATGATTCAGGGGATTTTCGCTGCCTTGCTCTTCCCTTTTCTGATGTTCATGCTTGATTTCTTAGAGAGATTGTTCAATAGGTTTTTTGTAAGAATTAGATTGAGCGCATGAAGTTCAGGCTGAAAGATAAAAAAAGATCTGCCACTAAAGATGCCTCGATGCGTCTTAAAAAATTTGATCTGCCTGAAATGAAGGTCAATTATGCCCGCATCAAGGCTGCCGGATTCATAGTTTTTCTATGTTTTGTGACCTTGATCGCCAGGCTATGGTATCTCCAGATATTGGAATGGCAAAATTTGAGATCCAGATCGGAGACAAACCGATTCAGACAGGTTCGTCTTGTTCCGCCAAGGGGCAAAATTCTCGATCGTAATGGACGAGTGTTGGCTGGAGTGCGTCCAACCTTCAACCTTTGTCTTATAAAAGGTGAGGCCAAGGATCTGGAATCGCTGTTCAAAGAATTGTCACAACTTCTAGATATTCCTGAATCCAACTTGAAGATAAGGCTCATTGAAGGCAAGAGGCTGCCAAAGTATGTGCCAGTGGTATTGAAAAGGGATATCAGCTGGGAACAGTTGTCAAAGGTGGAGGTGCGACTTCATAAGCTGCCAGGCGTTTACATTGAAGCTGCTCCTGGCAGGAAATATCCAGAGGGCAAACTGGCTGCCCATCTCATTGGTCATCTGGGCCAGATTACAGAGCAAGATCTTGTCAAAGGACGTTATCCTGGAGCGGTAGCCGGCGACCTAGTAGGCAAATATGGCGTAGAGGCTAAATATGATGAGATTTTGCGTGGCGTGTATGGCACCAGGAAGATCGAGGTGGATGCAATAGGAGGGCTAAACCGGGTGGTGGACCAGGAAGCTCCTAAGCCTGGTTCAGACATATATCTTTCTATAGACATGGATATACAAAGGGCTGCTGAAGAAGCGCTGGAAGGCAAGGTCGGTGCTGCAGTTGCCATTGATCCCAGAACAGGCCAGCTGCTGGCCTTGGTCAGCAGTCCAGCTTTTGAGCCCGAGGCCTTTGTCAGGGGGTTGGAGCCAGAGGAATGGGAGGCGTTACAGGATCCTGTACTAAGGCCATTGTTCAACAGAGCTGTTCAGGGTAGGTACGCTCCAGGCTCCACATTCAAAATTGTAACCGCCTTGGCTGCCTTGAAAGAGCGAGTGGTGAGCGCCCATACAACATTCAAGTGCACCAGCTCCTTTAAATTGGGCCGCAGGGTCTTCAGGTGCTGGGATTGGCGCGGTCATGGTAAAACAGACCTTTACAAGGCTCTGGTGGAGTCCTGCGATGTTTACTTTTACAATGTAGGGCTGAAGCTGGGGATAAAAAAACTGGCCGATTACTCATTTAAATGCGGCCTTGGCGTGAAAACGGGTGTAGAATTGGCACATGAGTCTGCAGGCCTGATACCCACTCCGGAATGGAAGATAAAGCGGTTTCATCAAAAATGGCAAGGAGGCGAGACTCTTACAATAGCAATTGGTCAAGGCTACACACTTGTAACGCCCATTCAGATGGCCAGGTTGATCTCTTCAGTGGCCAACGGTGGCACCATATACAAGCCCCAATTCATAGACCAGGTCGTTGATTGTTCAGGCAGGGTGAGCAAGGTCTTTAAGGAGGAAGCCCAAGGCAGGCTTCCAGCTACTCCATATCAGCTGGCCTTGATAAAAAAGGCCTTGCTTGGAGTAGTCCGCGACAAAAAGGGCACAGGAGGAAGGTGTCGAATAAAGGGCCTGGATGTGGCGGGAAAAACAGGCACTGCACAAGTCATAAAGCAGGCCAAAAGACGTATGGACGAAAAGATGGCCTGGAAGTACAGGGATCATGCCTGGTTTGTTGCCTATGCTCCTGCCAAGAATCCCCAGATTGCCGTCGCCGTGTTGGTGGAGCATGGTGGCCACGGTGGGTCTGCCGCTGCGCCAATTGCCAGGCAAATAATATTGCGCTGGTATCAAATTGAGAATCCCAGGCCTGGGCTATCACCGCTGAGGTCTGCTGGCCTGCTTCGCGGGACAGGTTTACTAGATAGGAAGTCAGGGAAACGAAAAGGTGTTTGAGAGGAACTTCTGGGAAAATTTTGACTGGTGGCTTTTGCTAGCCGTCCTGCTGGTCATGGCCATTGGTTTCATCAACCTGAATAGTGCAAGCCTTGCTGCAGGTTACCCGTTTCAGTGGAAACAACTAGTATGGTACGGTGCGGGCCTTATAATAGCATTAAGCTCTCTGCGGTTTGACTACCGGTCACTATGTCCATATGCATGGCATATCTATGGAAGCATAATCGTCATGCTCGTCTTAGTGCTGCTCATAGGCAAGACTGTAGGAGGTTCCCAGCGCTGGATTCCCTTGGGTTTCTTCAATCTCCAACCCTCTGAACTGGCAAAGATCGGCATGGTAGTGGTTATTGGCAGTTGGCTTGCCTCAGATGACAAGTCTGAATATGGGTTTTTCGATATGCTTAAACCCACGGTCTTGACCCTTGTTCCAGCTTATTTGATTTACAAGCAGCCAGATCTGGGAACGGCAGTGCTTATATTCATTTTGAGCTGCTGCCTGCTTTTCATGGCAGGTATAAAATGGATGACCGTGCTGACACTACTGGGGCTCGGTGCCCCACTGGCACCAGTAATCTGGAATATCCTGAAACCCTATCAGAAGGCCCGTATATTCGCCTTTTTGAATCCTGAGAGCGATCCCCAGGGCAGTGGATACCATTTGCTTCAATCCAAAATAGCAGTTGGCTCTGGCGGGCTCGTGGGCAAGGGTTACCTGCACGGTACCCAGGCTCACCTCAATTTCTTGCCTGAAGTTCATACCGATTTTGCGTTTTCAATCTGGGCCGAAGAATGGGGTTTCCTGGGCTCTTTAGTGCTTATTTTGCTTTATGCATTGATCATTTATCGCGGATTGCAGATCGCTTATACTTCTAGGGAGCGTTTTGGTTCTTTGCTGGCCTTTGGTATAACGTCCATGCTCTTTTTGCAAGTTGTCATCAACATCTTCATGGTCCTGGGAATGTTGCCTGTGGTCGGGATCCCGCTTCCTTTGATAAGCTACGGTGGTTCCTCAGTAATAGTGACCATGATAGGCATTGGGCTCCTTTTGAATATAAAGCTCAGAAGGTTTCTCTTTCAGCAGTGAGCCTTGAGAACTCCCTCCAATATTTAAGCACCCGTTTCACATAAGCTTGTGTTTCTGGAAAAGGAGGAATGCCTCCATACCGCTCTACATTTCCGGGTCCAGCATTATAGGCGGCGAGGGCCAGGCTGTAGTCGCCATCAAACAGTTCCAGCATCTGCTTGAGATAGAGTGTGCCTCCCCAGATATTCATTTCAGGATCCAAAGGGTTACTGACTAGCAGCTCTTTTGCCGTACCAGGCATGAGTTGCATCAACCCCATGGCCCCTTTGGGAGATACGGTATAGGCCTGGCCGTTTGATTCTGCCTTTATCACTGCCTTTACCAGTCCGGGGTCTAGTTCAAACCATAGGGCAGCCTGTTCTGCAATCTTCATGTAATCCCGCGGTGTATGAGATGGGGCTATTGAGCGTTTTTTGAACGAGGTAGTGCTTATTTTTCTCATTCGTTTTAAAGGGACAAAACGGGAGTCAGACGGGCAGTTGGTGAAGTAGAGCCTACCTTGTGCGTCGCGGTACTGATAAATGGTACCGCTGCCAGCTATTTGTGGCAGCAGCACCAGCATCAACAATGAAACAGGCAATACCCTCATGTATCATTTTTCGGAACCTTTTCCCAATCGGATAAAAATTTTTCAATTCCTATGTCTGTCAAGGGATGTTTGGCCAGCTGCGCAATGACTTTGTAGGGAATAGTGGCAATGTCTGCGCCGATTTTGGCAGCTTCTAGCACGTGAATCGGATTCCTGATGCTGGCTACGATGATTTCCGTGTCTATGGCGTAATTTTCAAAAATCGTAACAACATCCTCAATAAGATCCATGCCTATTACAGCAATGTCATCCAACCTGCCAATAAAAGGGCTTACATATGTGGCACCGGCCTTTGCCGCCATAAGTGCTTGGATTGCAGAGAACACCAATGTCACATTGGTCTTTATGCCTTCTTTTGCACATAGCTTTACAGCTTTCAGCCCCTCTGTTGTCATAGGTATTTTTACCACTATGTTGGGAGCCAAAGAGGCAAGCTGCTTCGCCTCATCAAAGAGGTCATCTGCTTTCATGGATACAGCTTCAGCGCTGACTGGCCCATCTACTATGCTACAGATTTCCTTTATACGTTGGGTAAAATCACATTTTTCCTTGGCTATAAGGGAGGGGTTGGTAGTAACCCCATCTACCATTCCAATTGATACGCCTTCTCGTATTTCATCTAAGTTGGCTGTGTCCAAAAAGAACTTCATATTGAACCTCCTAGGGCCTATTTTAGTTAGATGCCTTGGTTTTAATGATCATCTAAACCATTTTGTTGTTATACCTACCATATCCTTTGTTGTCTAAAAATAGCATTGAATAAAAAATATTGTTGAAGCCATACTTCCCAAGCTGGCTTTATAAATAAGCGGAACTAATCGATAAAAGGATAAGGAGCGCATTTGTTCCGGTTACTTGAAGGATATTTTATGATCGATCAGCTAGTCAAAGGTATAGAAATATTGGATGGAAAGGCTCTGGTAAAGGCCTCTGAGGATCTTTTGAGCCTGGAACTTGCGGTTCCAAAAGACAACAAGATCAGCCGTGAGGACATCCGCAAGGGTGTAAAAGATGTAAAAAATAAATTTGGAATCTCTTTTGGCCTGTTGTCTTTTCCAGAGAAAAATGGAGACAACGCATGGATAATCGCCAAGGGCCGCGCTCCAGAAGATGGGGAGGACGCCAAGATATTAATTTTGGGCCAGGATTTTCATAAAGAAAGAGGTGTAATCGATAACAAAGGCGGACTCCATATTATCAATGTGAAAAAAGGTGAGATTGTAGCAAAAAAAGAACCGCCCACTCCGGGAACCCCAGGAAAAGATATCCTTGGAAGAGAGATACCAGCTCAACCAGGAAAATGGGTGCCTTTTCAACTTGGGCAAGGAGTTGAGATTAGCGAAAACGACCAAGAACTCGTGGCGGTATGGGATGGAAAGTTGGAAATATGGCCTGATGGCACCATCAACGTGTTAAATGAATGGACTATAGACGACTCAGTTGGTCCAGCTACCGGTAATATAGAGTTTTGGGGCAGAAAATTGGCAGTAACCGGCTCAGTCCTGGGCGGTTTCATAATAAAAGTCAAAGGCCGTTTACACGTGGAAGGTGGCGTAGAAGATGGAGCTGTAGTCAGTACCAAAGGCGACCTGGTCGTAAATGGCATAGTGCGTTCCAAGAATACCAAAGTCTTTGTTGGAGGGGATTTGTTCTGCCGAGCCATCGAATATGCTCAAATTCATGTCAGGGGAGATTTAGAGGTCGAGGAATATGTACTCGATTCAAAGTGCGACATAGGAGGCCATTTTTTCTCCGTCGATGGAAAAGGCTTGGTAGTTGGAGGAACCCTGAGGGTAGGGCGTTCTATAGCTGTAAAGGTATTAGGAACTGGAGCCAACGTCCCAACCAGGATATTTGCAGGTTTCGACCCGGATGTAAGAAAAGGATTTGAAAAGGCAGCAGCAACAATTGAGACACTGGCACAAAAAATTGAAAAGGTAAAAAGCGGCCTCGCTGCCATTAGTAAGATGGAGGAATCAGGTAAACTTAGCGCAAAACACGGGATCATAAAGGAAAAGCTTGAAGAAACCCTGAGCGCCTTGTTGGAAGAGACTGACAAGGAAAGAGAAAAAATGGTCAGGCTTCAAAAAGAGTTGGGGCAAATGCAGGCAGCAGTAATTCAAGTATTGGAAAGGGCCCATGCAAATACGATTCTAGGGGTATACAATGCATCGATTTGTTTGAAACAAGATGTCAGCAGCTCAAAATTCACCTTCTCCAAAGGCCGCATCCTGAGGGAATATCTTTGAGAGGTATCTTTCTGTTGTGTAATTGATCACATTGAATTGCCATTCAGTTTTTGCACAAATAATGGGGTAATCCCCTTGCAAAATTCTATAATTGTGATAGTAACATTTCACAGTTCCTAAGAAATCCGCTGCACATAATGAATTCCTCGTCATAATTTTTTGAGGGCAGCTGGAATATTTTATGTCAAGAAAAAGATTGCTCTTGAGCGACCTTTTTCATCAAATCTTTTCAAGGAGGAGTAAAAATGGCTGTTTACGTGATTGGACACAAAAGCCCTGACACTGATTCTGTTACCGCTGCAATTGCATTTGCAGAGCTTCAGAAGATGTTGGGAGTGGATGCTGAGCCTTGCTGCCAGGGAGAACTCAATCCTGAGACAAAGCTTGTGCTTGAAAAGTTTGGTTTTTCTGAACCGCAGCTCATGACTGATGTGACAGGAAAGCAGTATATGCTTGTTGATCACAGCGACATCAAACAGGCTCCAGACAATTGGGACCAGGGCGAGTTGCTGGCAGTGGTGGATCATCACAAGATTGGTGATATCACCACCCCCAACCCCATTTTCTTCTGCGCCATGCCAGTTGGATGTACAGGAACAGTGTTGTACAAGCTTTATGTAGATCTCTATAAAAAAGACATTCCAGCAAACGTTGCAGGCCTGATGATGTCTGCCATCCTGAGCGATACAGTCCTTTTTAAATCAGCCACCTGTACGCCTGAAGACAAAGAGGCTGCCGAGGCATTGGCTAAGATCGCCGGCATTGATGATATGATGGGCTGGGGTATGGAAATGGCCAAGGCCAAGAGTGCCGTTGAGGGAGTAGCGCCAAGGGACCTAATATTCAGGGACTACAAAGACTTCAATATGAGCGGAAAAAACGTGGGAATTGGCCAGCTGGAGCTCGTCTCTCTCGATCTTGTGGAAAATATGTTGGACGACCTCTATGCAGAGCTTGAGAAGGTAAAGGCTGAAGGGCGCCACAGTGTATTTCTGATGTTGACAGACATCATGAAAGAAGGCACAGAGCTTATGGCTGTTACAGATGACCCGAGTGTCATAGAAAAGGCGTTTGGAAAGAAGTTGGAAGGTAGATCAGTTTGGCTGCCAGGAGTTATGAGCCGCAAGAAACAGATGGTTCCTCCTTTGGAAAAGGCCTTTGCTGAATAATTTCAAGACATGTCATTTAATTAACAAGCCGGGGTTCGGCCCCGGCTTTTTTTATGTTTTTTCTCCTATTGAAGCCTAAGACAGTGTCTTGAATCAATGCAAAAGGTTTTTAAAATAGGCTGAGCACCTCCAAGAATAAATAATATCAGGAGAGATAAAGGCATGCAGAACAAGGAAGAGCTATTTATCGAAGGGCAATTCAAGTTCATGGATGAGGAATTTGAAGCCAGTATTGAAATATTTACAAAGGTCCTGGAAATGGATCCACAGTTCAGCGACGCATATCAAGCAAGGGCTGTGGCCAGGTTGCGATCTGGTGATGCGAGTGGTGCTCTGGAGGATATTGACAAGGCCATAGAGTGTGAACCCTCCAATGCAAAATATCATTACCGCAAAGGGGCTATCTTGGTGAAAAGCGGTGACTTGGATGAAGCCTTGGAGAGCCTATCAAGGGCCATCGACCTTGACCCCACCCTTGCACCTGCCTATGCCTTGCGGGGCCACGTATATGAAAAGGCAGGGGACGAAGAAAATGCCTCTGCAGACATCAGCAGAGCAGAGATGTTGCGAAAAGAGCAGACGAGAAACAGCAAAATCGTTGATTTTTAAAAGTGGTACTGAAGACCCATGTAGGCCCTGAATCCAGGAGCCTTCATGGAACTGTAAGTTCCTGGAAATCTATAGTTGGTATCCAAGCTGTTTTTTATAGCAAAAGACAGATCAACGTTGTGCCACAGGTCCTTGGCAGTAACAGCTAGGTCCAAGAGCCATACATCCCGGGATTTTGCCTGGAGGGTTTTCCTAGAGTGGCGGATGAAATAGTAAGATTGAGTGCCTCTGAAGTATTGCAATCTTGCAGCAAAGCACCATTTGTCTCCTGGTTTCACGACAGCCCCTAGATTGAATGTGGACTTTGAGCCTGCATCATAGGGCTGAGACCAAGAGGTGTAGACTGGAATCGGAGGCTGCCCAGGCAGGATGATGGAGGTGTCTGATCTCTTGAAAAACTCGTTAGGCCCGTCATGGTCGAGTATTGTTGCATTGGCCCAGAAATGGAGCCAGTCTACAGGATTGTAATGGCCAGACAACTCGATGCCATAAATATCCTGTGTTGATGGCTTTGAAAGCCCTCCATAAGGGTCTTCTTGTATATGGTGTTTGATCTTGTTCCAAAAAGGAACCATACTGAAAGTGAATTTGTCAAAGGCCTTGTAGGTAAGCTCGGCGCTTATATTTCGGATTTCTTCTGGATCAAGATTCTCTTTTCCAATAAATTGTTGGTTGTATGGAGTTCTGAAGGCGGTTCCATAGACGAGCTTCAGGCGCCACTCCATGTTTATTTTATAGTTCAGCCCGAGGGTATGGCTAAAAGTGCTGCGGTACTGGCTGTGGTCGTCGAACCGGATGCCTGCCCACACATTCATGTTGGTGAAGTGGTGTTGATATTGACCAAATATCGATGACAACGATGTCTCAAAGTCTCTCTGTTTGATGTCAGGAAAGAACTCAAATTCGCTGTTGATGAATCCTGGCAAAAAACGCTTGGCAGCCACGGCATCCTTGAGCCAGTTGTATCTGTATCCAGCTCCCATGGTTAGAAGGCCCCTTGATTTCCAAAGTTCGCGGTCATAGAGTACCTCCCCATATGCTACATGGCTGCGCTGTCCCCAGGAGATATCTACTTCACGGTCTTCGTAGTTCAACTGATTGTAATAGGCATTTAGCCTGAAAGAAGAAAATCCAGTCGTCTTTTCAGCTTCCACCCGTACGAACCTGAAGGGTGTTTTCCTGCGGCCTTCCCAAGAAAGATTAGATTCGGGGTCAGCCACCACGAAATATCTGTGGCCGTTTGACCATCTGCCAGAGAGGTGGAGCCAATCTGAATAATTTACGTTGAAAATGGTTTCTATATATTTTGAGTAGTCTGCTGAACCGTGGCCAAATCTTTTTT
>CAYWKF010000014.1:0-139614 GCA_964459155.1 uncultured Desulfobacterales bacterium | reverse complement strand
ACCAAGATTCCCAGAAGTTGTACGAAAAGAACTCTAAAGGCTCTGAGGGAAAATCCCCTAAACCTTGGAATATGTTAAAATCAAATTATTAAATAGCCGAGATACTTTTTGTCATTGACTTGGCAGCATCAAAAAGTCGGGCGTTTTTGTGCTGGAGTATCAAAAAAAACGGCTATTCAACTTCGAATACGTCGCCTTTATCAAGATAGAGCAAAAGGCCCTTTGCTTTGCAATGTGGATAGAGCTCCCTAAGGAGCTTAAGGTAACGTTCAATTTGCCCCCTGTCCTTGATGGTGTCTACCTCTCCAGTCTTGAACTCACCGACCACAATATTTTCCGCTTCTTTGACTACCCTGTCTGCCCTGAAGAGGTTCCCTTCTCTGTCTGCTATTTCCATTTCCGTCCACACAGTGCTAGGTGAATCCTGCCAAAAAAGTGCTTTGGCCAAAGGATGACAGATGGTTTTAGATATTGCAGAAAGCCTTTCCAAAACCTGCTCGTAGATCCCCTGTTGCAAATTATCAGGTGCACTCTTTTCAAAAAGCTCTTTCAAAAAGAATTCCACCTCAACTGGGTCTTGGGCTACTGGCATGAATCCTGTTATGCGAGCCAACAAAGCATGAATCTCCAGGCCGATATCGGCTGCCCTTTTTGCACTTTTGGGATCTCTTAAAAAGGTGGAAGGATCTCTTTTGCGCACCAGATGGCTTGGCCATTTCCATTCAGGAAGATTTTCAGGCAATGATATTTCCTTATCAGCAGCATCTTCTTGAAATGCCGGCAAACTGGGTGGGCTTACTATATGGGATCTTCCCTTTGATCCATAGCAACGCTTGGTTTCGCCATCCAACAGGGACTCTGCCAAATTCACCAAACTGTTCTTTGACTTGCCGCCCTTGGGCGGGATGAGCATATAGAGTTCGCGCCTCGGCCTGGTGACCGATACATAGAGCACATTTAGTTCATCTAGCCATCGCTGGCGCATTTCATCAGCATAGAGCCTTTTCAACTTTGGTGAGTGTTTCCTGTGTGCTGCGCTGGTCTTGTACAACTTCAACCCCGATTCGTCCATTTCAATGAGATCTCCGTGAAGATCTGGTGCCAGAACGGCGAAGGGCAATACTACGACATCGGCTTCCAGGCCCTTGGCCTTGTGCACGGTCATTACCTTTACGGCGTTGGTTCCAGCAGGCAGGATCTGAAAGACTTCGTCAGGCAGATCACTCCAAAATTCCAGGTCAGGCCAATCAATAGGCTGGCCTGTGGCGTCACCGTGAAGAAGGCCAAGGAAGTGTTTGACCATGGGCCAGCTATCTGGAAAAAGCTTTTTGAGATTGAATTGCCTTATGAACAAGGAAGCTGTTTCATAGGGTGTCAATTTGCCGCATTGTTCAAGAAAAGGGCGTAACGCTTTGCGCCAAAGGTCAGGGCATTTTCTCTCCAGGGCCCATGCAAAGCCTTCATTATTTTCAATTTCATTTTGCTCCAAAAGGTCAAGGCATACGGATTCAGCCAACTGCCACCCGCGTGCCTGGCAAATGGGCTGCCATAGCCTATGGGCTATTCGTCCTGAAAGGAGCTGTACCAAGGCGGTCTTGTCTTGGGGATTTGAAACGAAAATCAGCAATGAATAGAGTTCTCTAACAATTGGATCTGCCTTCACAGACATCTGTCTTTCAGATATGACCGGGATAGAGGCTTCCAGCAGAGTAGCACTGAACATTTCCACGTCGGCATTTTTTCTGCACAATATCATTACATCCCCTGGCGCATATCTGTCCAAGATATCATCTCTTAAAAGGGAGACACACCATCCCTGGGCAGCATTTAACATCTCTGCCTTGGTTGAAAGCTCTTGGTCCATCAATTCCACAAAGACATAACCTGCCGTAGAATCAGCCCCTGCATCCTTTGGTATTTCTTGGCAAGCGCCGGCATAGGCATGAGCCAAAGATTCTGGCTCCAGAAATTCTGAGGCCCTTTCCCCTTCTACTGCAAGCCATTTGGAAAAAGTGTCCAGTGAGAAAAGGCGACATATGAAAGAAAGGATCGTTTTGGCGCTGCGCCTATTGTATGGCAGCCTGATCTCTAGAAAGGATCTTTCGTCTATGGAACGAAAGGTCCTGGGCTTTTCGAGGAAAACCTTCTCTTCGCTGCCCCTCCACCTGTACAAAAGTTGTTTTCTGTCACCCACACAAAACATGGATCCGCCCTGGGAAAGCGCATTTTCAATCAAAGGGGCCATGGCATCCCATTGCACAAGGCTTGTATCTTGAAATTCGTCCATCAAAAAATGGTGTATTTTTTCTCCAAGCCGCAATATTACTTCCGGGAGGCCAAGTTCATGCACGACATGGTTGGCAAAGTGATTGATATCTGAGAAAAAAAGGGCCTGCCTTTCCTGCTTCCATTGGGCAAGCTCTTTTCTCCACGCATGTAGAAGATCAAGGTACAGCCCCCCTGCGTGCAAGGTGTTTCTTTCGCAAAAACGGGTAAGGGCTGCACGCACGCTGGACCATGTCTTGTAGATGTCGTCTGGCAAATTACCACGTTCTTTCTTGCCAACAAAGAGTTCAGCAGGGTCTTCATATTCAAAAGACTTCAAATTCAGCGCCTTTGAGACATGCCCATCCGCTGCTTTTCCCAAGGCATTTTTTGCATGCTTTTTCAGTCTGAGCCCTAAGGATTCAACCTTTTTCAAAAAGGTGAAAACTGCTCTTTGAACATCCTTCTCTGCGCTGTCTACTTGCTGCCATGCAATTCGCCTTTGAAAATGCATGCCATAGATATTTTCTTTTTCGTCATAGGCCATTATGAGCTCAGACAATGTCTGCCTCGGCCACCATGAAGAAGTTCCATGCATTCCAACAGCACGGTTGACGCTGTTGACCAGTTTCTGCAGCAAATTCTGGTCATCCGCTGCCTTGACCAAAAGCCTGTCCAGGGCAGCCTCTTTTGGCAAATGGTCAAAGGGCATTATTTCGTCCAGGGGGCTCAAGCCAAGTTCTGGAGCTGCGCCCTGCACTATCCGGTATAAAAAACTATCAATGGTTCCAACCTGCCATGAGTCAAACTGTTCAATAAGCTCATCTACTGTTGAATGGGCGGCTTTTTGCAAAGCAGAGCGGTCTGCATCTACGATTCCCTTTATGAGTTGAGACGAAAGCCCAGTGTCAAAGGCCGTTTCTTTCAGAAACTGCATGATCCTTTTTTGCATTTCCAGCGCAGCTTCATTGGTAAAGGTAAGGGCTGCTATTTGGCCCAGGCGGGAATTTGGAATATTCTTCGAGACCAAATATTGAACAAAACGGCATGCAAGCTGAAAAGTTTTTCCAGATCCAGCCGATGCCTCCACCAGCAAGACGTGGGGAAAGGGCAAATCTGAATCCCTGGGCAGGAAAATCCGGCTGTCAAGCTGCACAGAGGTCATGAATGACCTGGAACAACTCCCCAGTGGCGGAATAGAGTGTTTCAGCCTCTATTCTGGATACCGGGATCTTTTTGCTTCTTAAAAGCATGACCATCTTTTCCACCACGGAATCGACTGCCTGTTTAGATGGAGCCAGCTCTTCAACAAGGCTCTTGAGACCCTTTTCGTCTGGATTATCGATGTCTATTGCAGTGCCTGGCACAAAGGCGATCAAAGCTTTCAACAGGGCCACGGCCACATCTCTGCACTTTTTTCCCATCTTTTCAAGGTCATCATCCTGAAGCGCAGCCTCAGCCTCTTGGAGGTTCAATCTGGCATATTTTATAAAAGTGTGAGTCCTGATCATGGCGCGCTGCCTCAAAAGCCTTGGACTGATCATTTAATCACTGAGCTGTTAGATTGACCTAAATCTGTTCCAGACATACGCTGGTACAGCTTCTTAGTCAGCACTTCATCGGCCACTTCACACAAATCGAACAGGGCCTCTACTAGATCGAGCATTTCATCCTGGCCGTCTTGAGTGCGGAAATCGAAGTCCTCTGCCCACCTTCCGCTCGACAAATATTCCTTGAACTCCTCAATGTCCTTTAAACGCAGCATGACAAGTGGATTAATGGTCAACGAACCTGTAGATGCGCTCGCCATCTTTCAACCAACCAAGCTCACGCCTGACCATTCTCTCCCGGAATTTGGGGTCATTGTTGAAACGCTCTATGTTTTGGCGTAACAAGGCATTTGTCTCTTCCAACTGCGATGATGCGACAAGCAGTTCTTTTCTTTCAGACGTTAGTTGATGAAGCCGCACGATGCTGTAAGGACTTGCCACGAGCCAGACTGCCATCAAAAGAGCAAGGATTGTTACTACTTTGAGGTAGAGGCCTCCTCTTTGTTTTCTACGGCGGCGGTAGGTTCTTGAAACGCTGTTATTGATCCTTGAGTAGTCTTTCATGTATGGATGAATCGCTGCTCCTGGCAAATGTGAAGGGTGAATCTTTCTGCAACGCTGATATTATACAGAGTATACGCCACATGCAACTGGTTTTAGAAATTTCTTTATCAATTTTTTGGAATTTTGCTGTTGATCGAAATGGTGAAGATAGCTGCTTACATTTATCCCGGATGGAATTCTTGCCCAGAAAGGGACAAAAACTTTCCTCCTGGCTGGAGTGAATGGGATCTCGTATTGAAGGCCAAACCTGCATTCGATGGCCATATCCAGCCCAAAAAGCCACTCCATGGCCCATACGACGACGCTTTACCAGAAACGGCCCGGTGGCAGATCAACCTCGCACTTGAATATGGCATTGACCTCTTTGTGTATGGCTTTTTCTGGTCAAGAGGCAAAAGGGTCTTTGAGAAGCCGCTGGATTATGCTTTTCTCCAAAGTAGTACTGGATTTCCCTTTGCGCTGATGTGGGCCAACAGAATGCCCAGGGGTATTTTGCCCATAAAAGCTGTACGGGGACCTGTAATACACCCTTCACGCTATGTATACACAGATGAACAAGATTTTCTCGATTTAATAAAATTTGTGGCACACAACTATTTCGTGCTTCCCAACTACTTCAGATTGGACAATAAACCACTTTTTTCCATCTTTGACAGCACCTTTTTCATCAGGCAGATGGGAGTCAGCAACACTGCTTCAGCCCTGGAAAAGGCAAACCATTATGTCATGAAACTGGGGTTCCATGGAATACATTTTATGGCCTTAAATCCAGCACCTGCCTTCATTACAGACTATAAAAGGGCGGGATTCGATTCTGTCAGCCATTACGTGCTGCTGCCGGAGTGGAAAGGGGCATACCGCCAAGATTATTCGATACTCATGGAGAAACGTTCCAAAGAATGGAACGGATATCAACAAAAGAGCTTGCTGCCCTATTTTCCGTCGGTTTCCCCAGGGTGGGATGCCACCCCCCGGGGCGTGGCTTTTGGACAGGAAAAACCCAAACGCTACCCTTGGTGGCCGGTAGTAACAGGGCAATCACCGAAATTGTTCAAAGCTTTTCTGGAAAAGGCCCTGGAATTCGCTAATCAAAATGGCCGGGAAATGGTATTCATTGCATCCATGAATGAATGGAGCGAGGGCCACTACCTGGAGCCAGACAACATTTTCGGCTATGAATGGTTGAAGGCAGTTAAGGATGCAAAATAATAACAGAAACCCGCTCTTCTTGTCCGTTGACGTAGAGCTTACCAATCTTTGCAGGAACAATTGCGCCATCTGTCCCCGGCACGCATTGACCAGGCCCAAAGGCTTCATGAGCACCGAATGTTTTGACGAATTAATCCACTTCTTGACCGCGCACAAACCCATCATAACGTTTTCTGGCATGGGCGACCCGTTACTGAACCGGAACTGGGACTATTTCATCATTGCAGCAAAATCGAAGGGCTACAATGTGGGCCTCAACGCTCACCCTGCCTCTCTAAAGGAAGATGACAATCTCAAGCGGCTTGGCGCTGCAAAACCAAACCGGTTCTACCTCTCTTTTCCGGGCCTTGACAGGGCTTCCTTTGAAGTGATTAACCCCTCTATATCCTTTGATGAAGCAGTGGAAGTGGCAGAAAAGACCGCCCTGGTTGCCAAAGGCTCTTTCGGGCTGACAGTATCAGGTATTTCAGCCGGAACTGATGTTTCAAAGGAGCAGGAATTCAAGAACATGTGGAGGAAAAAGGGAATAAGGGCCCATGTCTTTAAATGCCACTCCCGCGGAGGGAACTTGGCTGACACAAGATTCGTAACTGGTAGCAAAGCGCAAGCGGAAACAAAATCGAGACCGTGTTCTCTTTTCATGTTTCACACTTTTATTGCGTGGAACGGTGCGATTCTGGCCTGTTGTCACGATCTTGACGGTTCCACCAAACTAAACTGTCTGAAAAACTCCAACCCTCAATCCCTTTTGGCCATAAAGAAAAAAACGGCATCCTCCCCTATGCCTTTTAGGATCTGCAGCAATTGCGACGAGCCACTGCGCTACTTGAGCTTACCCCTGGATTCAAAACTTGACTCGATAACAAGCAGAAAAGAATTGTTCAGAAAGGCTTATCCAAAAGGATTAAATCAAATTTGAAACTAATTATAACGCTGCTGGCTGCCTATGGAGTACTCCTGATCAAGCAGCAGCAACCTTTTCATCGGATCTTGAAGAGAAGTCACCTGGCACAACCTTTTTAGCTTCTCCACATTTTACCGGCCCCTCCACCAAGGCCCCTGCCTCTATGGACAAAAGTTCTGCTTCAATGCCCCCTTTTACTACTGCAGTTTCTTTTATCCACACCTCTTTCACCTTCAAGTTACCTTCAATGTGGCCGTGGCAAACTATGGATTGCGCGGTAATATCGCCTATGATCTTACCCTCTTCTCCCAAAATGAAATGTTCTCCTTCAACGTTACCTGAAATAGTTCCGTCAACCCTTACCTTACCTTCATATTTTACATCACCATTTATGTTCATTTCACTTCCAATGATGCTGGTGATAGCGCCATTTCCTGCTCCTGAATTCTTTTTCCCGCTGAAAAAACCCATTATGCACCTCTCGAGCACTATTTTGACCTTGGCTGAATGCAAAAGAGGTGCCACTCTAATTTATTGTACGATTATTGCTTCCACATAGCGTGCACTTTCTTTCAAGTGATCAGCAACGTTGAGGAACCTCTTGGGGTTTATCGGCTTTCCGTTCAGCCTGATTTCATAGTGCAGATGCGGGCCAGTGCTCCTACCAGTGCTGCCCATGAGCCCTATTACTTCACCCCTTTTTATTTTCTGGCCCCGTTTTACCAATATCTTTTTAAAATGGCCAAATACAGTCTCATAGCCATTGCGGTGATCGATTACCAAGTACCATCCATAGCCACCCCTGTCATAGGTCACCTTTTTAACTACGCCATCGGCAGTGGCCCTGATTTCGGTTCCTGTTTGATTTTTGATGTCTATGCCTTCATGAAAGGCCCTCCGGCCAGTAAAAGGATCACGCCTGCGGCCGAAACGGGACGTTATCCTTCCTGTTACCGGCCAATTGAGCGGAATCTTTTTTATCATGGAGGAATATTTTTCAGAAAGTGATATCAGCTCCTCAAGGTTCTCTTTCTCCAAAGGCACGTATGGACCACCCACGCCTGACTCTTTGAACATTTCATTCCTCGGAACGATACCAAGGCCCGAAAGGATATCATCCATGAGATGGACGCGTCTTATCAAACTCCCAACCGAGCCTTGAAGCAGCCGTTCTCTTTCTTCTTCTAAGATCTCTAGGCGCTCCTTCAATATCACATTTTCATCTGTTGTCTCCTGCAGCTCGCAACTGATGAGCTTACATTCATCAGAAACAGTGGAGGGGTGAGTGCCAAGCGCGCTTACTCCATACAAGACCAAGGAAGCCATGGCGGATAAAAGGAGGAAAAAGACCAAAGAAATAGAGGATAGAGTCTTCTTTGACAGGGTAATGGTTTTAACATTTCCTTCTTCCTTGGCAATGATCAGGTGAATTTTCTTGCCCATCCAACCCCCTATGTTTATGTGGTAAAATTTTGATCAACAGCCCAACTAGCAAACACAACTAATGGCATTGACAAAAAGTGTCAACTTCTTTGATCTTAAAAAAAATTCATGAAAAGACTTTTTTGCCTCTTTTATTAATTTATACTCGGTTTTTCACAAGAAAAGCAAAAAAGTCCTTGAGGCTCGAAACCATTTCATCCGCCTTTTCTTTGAAGCCCTTTTCGTTTTCATCAATCCCCAAGGCCTTGGCAACACCTTTCCGGATCGTCACGAGCACCGAGGCCTTGTCCATATTTTCAAGTATAGTCTTTATGACATCTTTTGAGCTCTTAGGCCCCCAGCCGCAATCATGTTTAAAGTAGTATTTTGCTGACATGCCGACAATATAAGAACCATAAGCAGCTGCAATACCCTGAGGCAATGCGGTGAGAAGGGTACCCGCCCCAAAGGTAACCGTCTTGACGAAATGAGACGTTCCATGGGTGAGCCACTCCGCAGCTGCCACCCATCCAGTGCTTTTGGCAATACCTACGGCCAACCGCCCTGCCCTGCCCAAGTTGATCTCTTCACCATAGATTCTTCCCAAGGCTGCCACCATGGCTGCATCTGCTCCAAATCCTCCTAATACATCTGCAAGTGGAACTGGATTGAAGGCCACGGCTGCGCCTTTCAATATGGAGAAATTCAGTATCACCTTCTGGGCATACGCCTCTCTCATTTTGATCTTTATTTCTCTCACGGAGTCACTCACCTGTGAGGCGAACATAGCGCTGTTCAAGGCTACCAGGGCATCCCCCTCCCTTTCCAAGATCTTGAGGATTCTTATCTTAAGGGCCTCAACGTCAGGTTCCGGTTTAATCATCTCTGTTCTGAAACCGCCTTCAGGCAGTTCCCGCAAGACCTCTCTAGGCATGGGATCAGCTGCTGCTGCAATCACATTTTCTTCAGGGATCAGGCCTTTCACCCTTTCCTTCAATACTTGCAATAGCCTTTCCCTTTGTTCATTGGTGTACAGGTCAGATTTGTTGAGAACCAGCACAACGGGCTTGTGTACATCCATTAACTGTTGTAAGGCAGCGAATTCTAGTTCATTCAGGTCTGAATCGGTGACAAACAGAACAAGGTCCGCCTTGGCAGCCTGTTCCTTTGAAAGTCTTTCCCTCTCCAGGCCTGAGACTTCATTTATGCCAGGCGTATCAATCAATTCGACCCTTGATGAGCCAAGCGATGCAAGCTGGTAAGTCTTAGGCCTCCATTCTATTCTGCCGACAGACCTTGTCACTCCTCCTTCTACACCCACTTTGGCAAGTGGCTCGCCAGCCAGAGCATTTACCAGTGCTGATTTGCCTGTTGAGATCTCGCCCAAAAGAACGATATCCACCCTCCCGCTCTCCAGTTTGTCAACGAGTTCTTTGATTTGCCTAAGTTGATCAGACAAGTGGACCTTTTCAGAGGGTGCCGTCTTCTCCAAATCCTCCAAGGTCTTGTTCAACGCCTCAATCGCCTTTTGATATATCTCAGTATTGTTGTTGGCAGCTGGTTCACCATTGTATCGAGCCATTTTAATCGCCTTTGGCCTCACTGATGTATTTCATGCCTGTCATTGCAAGATTGACCAATTCGCTCCTGGAAGTCATTTTTTCCCAATGCCTGCGGGCCATTTCGTCCAAGGCTGTTGCCGTTTCTTCCCGGCTCTTGGAGAAATATTCTTTCATCACTCTTCCGATCCACTGGGTCACCAGTGCCTGTGTGACACCCTGGAGGGCTCCTCCAGCCAAAGTTCCCAAGCCTGGTACACCTTTTAAGGAGGATGCAACAAGCTGGCTGAGCGCAGGGGACAAGCTCGTAGCACCAAGGGATGCCCCCAGACTTTTCATAAGCTGGCTCAACAGCTCCTTAGCTGTATCGAGATCCATATTTCTCCTGTATATCGACGCCAATTCAAGTATCATTTTTATGGAAAGAGCAAGGCCTGCTGCTGCGTCGATGAACGGCGTTGGACTCACGGCAGCAGCGGCAGCAGCCTTCCAAGTGTATTCATTTATTTTTTTGGCAGCACTTTCGTCCATGGCTATCTTGATTCGTTGCAATGTATCTGTCTTCAACCCCCTGGACTGCAACAGCAAGTTGTTCAACAAAATGTCCTTGGCTTCATCTTGAATAATGGCAGTAAGACGGGTAACCAAAGGGTCTATGTCAGCTTCTGCCACCAGGTGTTCTTGAAAGGCCGTACCGTCTGCTCTTATCCTTTCTCTATGCCGTACCACTGGCTCAGATTGAATAGCCACTATATCCTCTGGCCGTACCAATCCCTTAAGCTGGTCTCTGATCCTTTGCAGCAAGACAGACAGATCTTCTTTTGAGTACCAATCCCGCTTGTTCAGACATACAAGGATACGTTTTCCCATTATTTGGAGATCACGAATGGTCCTGAATTCAAAATCCTTCAACGGTCCATCAATAACAAAGAGGATGATGTCTGCCTTTTTAGCAGCATCCCTGGCGTCAAAGCCTCTTTTCCCACCACTAATCTCAGCCAGGCCAGGGGTGTCCACAAGGGACACCTTGCCAGTTCCAGGCCATTCAATGCTGCTTACCTTCAAAGTGGTGCCGCCTTGAACGTCACTTTCGAAGACTTCTTTTCCTGCAAGCATATTGAGTAACGATGACTTGCCGCTTGAAATGGTTCCAAAAGCGGCTATCTCCAGATGTTCATCTCTTTTTTTCTGCTCAAGCCTTTCAGCTGCTGACTCTATGGCCCTTTTCAATTCCTGGAATTCTTGAGATGCATGGGCCAGCTCTTTTGCCTCTTCAATATATGAAGCAATGGCCTTTTCTTTCTCTTTGGGGGCCATCTTCAAAATTTCTTTGGCATTCCTTTCTGCGCGTTTGCGTTCCCTTCTGCTATTTGACCACAACATGAAAAGAATTAAGCACAAGGCCCCAACGAGAAGCGAAATTCCAATGGCGATCCCACCAAGGTACAAATAACCCCAAAATGGCCCAATAGCCTTTATTTTTTGATATTGTTCCACTATCTTGGCAGGATAAGAAGCCAGAACATATAGCAGAAGGGCAGAACCTGCCAATATCATCAAATTTGGGAATAGCTTCTTCACTGATGATTCGTATTAGGAGACCTATTCCACTACCCAGACAGTACAGTTCTTCGCGTAGTGAACGATCTTGTTGGACACACTGCCGAAAAGGAACTCCTCTGCCTTTGAAACCCCACGCCTGCCTACTACCACCGTGCCAAACAAGCCCCTTTGTTGAAAATCGAGGATGTTCTGGGCAATACTTGTCCCGGTGGCATCTTGATACAGCGAGTTGATATTCTCATCAGCCACCCCCTTTTCCCTCAATTTTTGCTCTGCCCGTTCCAAAAAAGCCTTTGCCTCGCCTTTGAGGGTTTTTATACGCTCTTGATAGGAGGCGTCGTCTGGAAACAGGTCCCTAGAAGGAGGCCTCACTACCATAAACAGGGTGATGTGGAAACCCGGAGAAGATCCTACGATCTCTCCAACATATTCAACCGCCCTGTAAGAATTTTCAGATGTATCGACTGCCACCAAAATCTTCTTGAAATTCATTTTTGCGCCTCCTTGAGATGGTTCAGGCACGGCCTCAAATCAGCCAGGAACTCATCTACGCTTTCATAAAAAACCTCTGCACCTTGGCTGAAATGAAGCAAAACGTTGTTTAGCTCTTCTGGTATGTAAGGAAAAATCTTTTTCAGATTTGCGATCCTGTTTACGTAGAGCAAGGAAAAATCGTTACTCGAAAAGGATGTTATGGACCTTTCGTCAAGGCCCATTTCCTCAAGCTCCTGTAAACGGTAAATTCCTTTGCCAGCCAAAAAAAGAAGTAAACTGCCAAGCCCAAAGATATCAAGCCCAAAAGGGCTTTCAGCAAAATCATAAGTGTAGTCAAAATCAATCCACCTATATCTGCCTGTCCTGTGTTCGATCCAAAGGTGATCTCGCCTGATATCTCCGTGTAGTTCACCATTGCGGTGCAGAAAGCCTATGGCCTCGCAAGAACCTATGAACTTTTCCAAGATGTTTGGAAAATCTTTAAAAAAATAGGCCTCATGATCTTCTTCCATTTCATACACAGCTTGATCAAGCCTTTTCCCGCTGATCACCTCTATTATCCGCACCACGTTTCCAGCTGCATCGCGTTCTGACCGGCCTTGCATGAAACGCATGTCACCGCGCACCAGATCCAATATCCTTGCCTCTTTCTCTGGGCTGCGGTAACAGCGCACTGTTAAATTTCCCAGCTTGAGATCAAAACTTTCATGAAAAACCAATTTCAAAATGGCACGATCACCTGTTTCCAACACGATGCAGCGCTTGACCCAATATTTTGGATCCTCGATACCGTAGGACCTTTCTGCTTCATCTCTTAGAACGAGATAATGGAGTCCGCCAATGGCAATCACGTCTCCATAACCGATTTCCATGAATGAAGTAGTATCGACATAGATTTTGCCATAACTGGCTAGAGAAAGGGATGGCCTATATCTTTTCACTAATTCCCGTACTTCTGCTGCCATGGCTACCTCATCTCAATTGCGCCAACACCACCAACGATCGTGATATCAGCTTGATCCGCCTCGACTCCACCAGTGGCAAAGGCTCGTGAGGCGCAAAGATATCTGCAGGCGGAACACCCGCCGTATCCACAGCCAAAAACCAACTGCCCCTTTTTGGCCTGGGCAATATGAATTCCACAGGCTCCATCTCCGCATTGAAGACAAGGCACAACTCCCCTCCTTCCTCAGGCAGGCCGTGAATGATGCAGCCAAGATGTCTCGCAGTTGAAGACCAATCTGGATGTTGGCCTTGGGAATTGAACCAGGTAATCTCATTAGGTCTATAAAATTCGTCTTTCCTTAGCACAGGGTGACGCTTTCTGAAAGCGATCATCTCTTTGGTGAATCTGAAAATTTCTCTATTTTTATGGAGAAGTTCCCAGTTGTACCAGGAAATCTCATTATCTTGACAATAGGCGTTGTTGTTTCCTTTTTGGGTCCTTCTGAACTCGTCGCCGCCAAGAATCATTGGCACCCCACGTGATAGCAAAAGAGTGGCTATCATATTTTTTATCTGCCTCGTACGGAGGGCATTTATTTCAGGATCGTCTGTCTCTCCTTCCACGCCGTAATTGGAGCTGTAATTGTTGTCAGAGCCGTCCCTGTTATCTTCGCCATTTGCTTCATTGTGCTTTTGCTCGTAGGTCACCAGATCATGAAGTGTGAAACCATCATGGCAAGTAACGAAATTTATTGAATTCAACGGCTGTTTGCCTGAATGCTCGTACAGGTCGGCACTGCCGCACAATCTACTAGCGAAATCTGCCATCAATCCCTTGTCGCCTCTCCAAAAACGCCTCACGTCGTCTCTGTAGCGGCCATTCCATTCAGACCAACGGCTTCCGTGGAAATTACCTACTTGATATGCGCCTCCAACATCCCAGGCCTCAGCTATGAGTTTCACATCTCGTAAAATTGGATCCTCAGCTATATGCTCCAAAACAGGCGGATTGGGAAGGATGTTTCCTTGGCTGTCTCTGCCAAGAACTGAGGCAAGATCAAATCTGAAACCATCTACATGCATTTCAACCACCCAATGTCGCAAACATTCCAAAATAAAATCTCTGACCACTGGATGATTGCAGTTGAGCGTATTGCCGCAGCCAGAAAAGTTTTTGTACCGCCTGCCGCCGTTATCAAGGATATAATAGATAGTGTTGTCCAAACCACGCAGGTGCAGAGTTGGCCCCATTTCATCACCTTCCGCAGTGTGGTTGAAAACCACATCCAGAATGACCTCAATGCCTGCCTTGTGGAGTTGCCTCACCATCTTTTTGAACTCTTTGACTTGAGCTCCGGGCTTTTCTGAGCTTGCGTACCCCTGTTTTGGGGCAAAAAAACCAACCGGATTGTATCCCCAATAATTCTTAAGTTTTTCACCGGTCAACGGGTTAACCGTCGTAAGCTCATTTTCATTGAAATCCTGCACAGGCAAAAGCTCTACAGCCGTTATACCCAGGTCCCTCAAATATGGAATTTTTTCAATGAGGCCAAGGTAAGTCCCGGGATGTTTCACCGCCGAAGAAGGATGAATGGTCAAACCGCGCACATGAGTTTCATAAATTATGGTATCGCACCATGTGGTCTGGAGCAAAGAGTCACCTTTCCAATCAAAGCCGTCGTGGCCGAAAATCAATGATCTGCCAGAGGTAGAAGTGTTGTCTTCATTGGAAGGAAAGAGATCAACCGGCCCTTTTTCTGGATCATAGCCCTTGGCCTTACAGAAATCCCAAGATGAGACGCCGTAAAGCGCCCTTGAATAGGGATCAACCAACGCCTTATTCATATTAAAACGGAATCCTTGTTCTGGAAGATATGGACCATCCACCTTGAAACAATAAGACCATCCTGGTCCGATGCCTGATATCTGAACATTCCATATATCGCCTATGCGGTGATGCCTCGGGTCAAGGTCGATTTCAAAATCTGGCTGATCGTTCAAAGGCGATTCAAAGAGTAAGAGTCTCACTCCAACTGCATGACGGCTGAAAAGGGCAAAATTCACACCTCCTTTCAGCAATGTCACACCCAATGGGTAAGGGCTCCCCCTGGAGACTGTCAACTTGCCCAGTGTTACAATTGTGCCTTTCTTATTCATAATCAAATCAGCTTTCACAAAAAGTAGAAAACAACGTGCTAAATTATTTATACCATGAGGCCTTCCAGGCTGAAACCAAACAAAATAAAAAGGCCTGGCTATATGCCAGGCCGTTGAACAGGAGGGAATTGTGTGGAGGTTAGAGTAAGATTTTTACGTTTTATTTTTGTGAAATTTTAACTGCTTTTTTCTAAACAGGCCACCCATACCTATCAAACCGGTACCCATCAATATGATTGTAGCTGGCTCAGGTACAGGAGCGCTTCCTTTGCCAATCAAATTGTCGTTTCCGCACCCCATGGTGAAATGGGCTATGAATTCTTCGCCATTCAAAAAGCTTATGTCAAACCCCGTTATTGCATAGTGTATGTCGTTGCCGTTATCGCCCTTTAAGCCACCGACATCACTCCCAGACAACCCATCCATATATGTAAAAGTTCCTTGGCCAATTTTCTTGCCGCCTTCCACGTATCTCCATGCATTTGAAGAATCGTTCACTCTATATTTTACAGTCTTGAGAGTTGCCCCTCCAGTTATGTCGAAAACGGAATAGCCATAATTATTGAAATCAAGCTTAATCACATAGTCATACCCAAAGGTCTCTTGTACATCAAAGAATCCAGTTTTAGTAACGCCTGTTACGCTTCCTCCTGATGCATCACCATCCACGTCAAAGAAGATATCGCCTGAAAGCAGATCAGAGTATCCGGCCACCCCGTTTTTAAAATCAAAGCCACCAACTACACTCAAAACGTTACGATTCAAATAGAAGGCTTCAAGGTCCCACACCTGGGAAGCTGCCATGCCTGGCTCCACCTCGTTGTCCTCCTGTGCGCCGTACCAACCATTGCTGCTCCGGTATCTGCCATCAGAGACTGTTATATTTTTGCCCCAATCAAAAGGAACCGCAAAAACCTTTGCATCTGAAAAGACAAGGATGAACAGCAATAGAACAATGAATTTCAAAAACACCAAGTTAGTCTTCATTTATACCACCTCCGCTTTGTTTCTCAATCCTTCTTTCTTTATGGTGCCTTAATAGTTCTGCGAAAGGCATGCCAAAAGGTTTTTTAAAAAATAGAATAAACAATGGGGATTCTGGGTATAAAAATTCGCAACACAAATATATTTGGAAATATTTTTCCTTTGATTTCGTGGAAAAACTTTTCCACTATATCAAGAAAAAAGAAAATTATTGTTCTATCAAGTTGACAGAGACAAGTTTTGATATGCCTTTTTCCTCCATGGTCACACCATAAAGGGTGTCTGCTGCCTCCATAACTCGCTGATTGTGGGTGATAAGAATGACCTGTGAATGAGATGAAATCTGTCGCACCAACTCGTTGAATCTGAGGGTATTTGCTTCGTCCAGCGGGGCATCCACCTCATCCAAAAAACAAAACGGGCTCGGCTTTGTGAGATAGATGGCAAAAATCAATGCCAAGGCAGCCATGGCCTTTTCGCCCCCAGACAATAAAGCGAGGTTCTTGATTCTTTTGCCTGGTAAGCGCACCAGATACTCAACACCACTTTCCAAAGGATCACTGGAATCTGTCAATGCCAGTTCAGCGCCACCTCCAGCAAAAAGCATTGGAAACACCTCTTTGAGTTTGTTGTTGACTTTTTGAAGGGCCTCTGAAAAACGCTCTTTGCACGTCCGGTCAATCTTCGTTATGGCACTCTTTAGGGATTGGATAGAGTGAATGAGGTCTTGACGCTGCTCTTCTATAAATTTATACCTTTCCTCTACCTCTTGATGTTCCTCCACTGCCGTCAAATTGACTGCTCCGATCCTCGACAATTTCCTTTTGACTTCCGAGAGCTGTTTTTCTGCCTCTTCCCTGGAAAAGCCTGGTGACAGAAACTCCTTAAATTGCAATGGCAAGTCTATATTGAGTTGTTCGCCTGCGCTTTTTTTCAAAAAGTCCATCTCTTGAACGATTTTCTCATGTCTGATGGTGACCTGATTCAATTCATGTTGGATTCGGCCCCTTTGCTGCTCTAACTCCCGTCTCTCGTGCAAGAATTGCTCACCTTTTTCTCTTAAAGAAGATATGTCCCGTTCCATGACCTCAAGGGCTTGCTGAGCTTCCAAAACAAGCGTACGCTGAATTTCTATTTTTTCGTTCAAAGTTTCTTGTTTGACCCTGGCTTCTCTTATTGCAGACTCCAATTCATCCACTTCAGATCGCACCTGTTCCTTTTTAAAAAGGACCCCCTGAATGCGTTTTTCAATCCTCGAAAGCTCCTCCTTTTTGTTGGCCAGGTCACTTTCCATACGTACCATTTCAATCTGGTGCGACCTCAAGGCTTCGTTCCGTCTAACCAAGACACTTTCTTGGTTTTTGAGTGCCTCTTCACGGCCAGCTAGCCTGGTCTCGATCTCCTTTTTAAGGGCTTCTTCTTCTCTCACACGATCTTTGAGTTCTTCTAAGGTATCAACAAGGGATAGATGCTCTGATTCAGCTTCATCCAACTCAAATTGAATAAGGGTCAACCTCTCCTCCAGACCGTCATGCTCAATGGATATCTTTTCGATCTGGCGCACTAAGCCAGCCTTATTGGCAGAAATGTTGGATAGCATGCTGGACGTTTCTTCAAAAAGATTTCTTTGCTCATGAAGTTTTTTAGTTAGACCTTGCAATTCCTTGCGCAATCCATCGAGGGCACGGCTTAGATCCAATCTTTCCATGCGCAGCTTTTTAAGCTCTGAACGCCTGACCAGCATGGATTTTAATGGATCCCTGACATTAGCCCCTGGAAGAACCACTTCCCCCAGGCCTGTTACCATCTCTCCAGATTTTGAGATCATGCCAAACCCCTCTGGATTATCGTTCATCTCCTTTAATGCCGTGGCCAAGCTGTCTACTACTTTCCATTCCGCCAATTTGCCTGTGACCAGTTTGGAAACCTCGGGTGAGGCCTCAACCTTTTCTGCCAAAGTTCCAACAGTCCTTGGTATATTGGTGGCTTGCCTCATGGCAGAAACAACGAATCGGCCTGGTACCTTGGCATCCAAACATTTTTGAATCTGCTTCTCCACGGTCTCAAGGTCCAACAGTGGCGCCTTTAGAATGTCTCCCAGCACCACCTCCACAAGATGCTCAAATCCGCGTGATACTTCTATATAATCTGCCACGATCCCAATGTTCTCTATGCCTTCAAAGACACCCTGATTCAATAAAGCCGCCTCTTGATCCTCCACTTCCTGAAGGCTATTGATGCGCGCTTCTACAGATGCCAGTGACAATTCTTTGGCATGAATAAGCTTATTCATCTCCTGCAGAGCATTCTCAACCGCTGCTTTTTCTGCTTCATGAGTCCTTTTCCTGGCCTCTAAGGCCTCTATTTCCCTTGATATTGTCTCTAGTTTTTCGATAAGTTTCTTCTTTTCAAACCCCTTTGCCTGTAGTTCAGACTCTATCTTTTCAAGAGCTTCCCTTTTCCTCTCCATCCTTGATTCAAGCTCAAAGATCTTTTCCTGATTGTTCTGAAGTGCGCTATTTGCCTGGGCATGCCTTGCAGCCAGATCAACCAGCTCTGACTTTACCTCTTCGAGTGCCTCTCTTACCTTTTCAGTGGCAGCCTTGGCCTCCTCAAGACCTTCCTGAAGCAATTTTTCTTTTTGACGGTATTGAGAAAGCTCTTTTTCTAAAGACAGTATCTCATGTTCAAGACGTCCTTTCGTGTCACGCAAAGCGTCTTGGCCTTTTTGGGACTCTTCCAATATTTTCAAAGCACTTTCAAGCCTGCTTTGATCCCTCTGGATGCCAGCATCACTTAATGCCTTTTTGCTCAACAATTCTTCTAATCTTTCCTGCCTTTTCTGAACAACCCTTTTAAGTTTTGCCAATTCGCCATCCAGCGATGCTATGTCTAATGTTATCTTGTGAGAATCCAAGTCCAGTTTGTCGATTTTTCCGTTTACGACGGCCAGCTGCTCTTCATATGATGCCAACCGGGCCTCCAAGTCCCGCTTCTGTTTAAGATTATGTTCCCAGGCCCAGGCCAACAATCCACCCCTTAGCGTGTCTTCTTCTTTGCGAAGTCTCAAAAACCTTCTGGCTTGTGAGGCTTGGCGAGACAACCTGCGCAATTGTGCCTTCAATTCACTCAACAGGTCTTCTGTGCGGTCAAGATTTTCCTGGGTCTTGATGATCTTGTTCTTGGCCTCTATCTTCCTACTCTTATACCGGGAAATGCCGGCCACTTCTTCGATGAGATGACGCCGTTCTTTGGCATCCATTTCAACGAAGGTCCCCACTTGTCCCTGGTCTATTATGGAATAGGCCCTGGTACCGGCTCCAGTGTCCATGAAAAGGTAATGAATGTCTTTGAGCCTGCATGGTTTACCATTCAACCGGTATTCGCCTTCACCATTTCGGTTCACACGCCTCAAAATCTCTATTTCTGGTTCGTTGCTCAATTCGGGTGGGAAAAATTGGCCGTTGTTTTTTATCACCAGACGCACTTCAGCCACCCCTGGTCCCGCACCGTTGGAGCCTGAAAAAATGAGATCGGTCATGGCCTTGGCCCTCAATATTTTTGCGCTCTGTTCGCCAAGGACCCACCGAATTGCGTCCACGACATTGGACTTGCCACACCCATTAGGACCCACGATGGCGCAGATTCCCACAGGGAAATGTAATCTTGTAGGTCTGGGAAATGATTTAAAACCCTTAAGGGTTAATGATTTTAACCTCACTACCTCTGTTTACACCTGGCATCCTTCAATACTAGCTGTAGCCGCTTGGTTCCATTCCAATTATTATACTGCGGTGAACATGCCAACTCCAGTTCTTGCCATTCAAGATCGACCTTGTCTCCATGTCCCCAAGCCATGACATCTATCACACCGTGAGATGGGAATTTTCTGCTACTAAGGCGCAACTTGAGATGGCCGTTTCCCACCACCGCCTTGTGGACTAGCTCAAAATCCTTGAGCGCCACCAAGGGCCTTGGAAATCCCTCGCCGAAAGGCTCGAGCTTGGAAAAAGAGGAATAAAAACTTGAATCGATCAACCGGCCAGGATCCGTCCAGGCATCAATCCCCAGAACACTGCCTTGAAGCCGCTCCTTTCCCAAATCCTCAGCCACCTTCTGTTCAAACATTTCCACAAACCCTTGGAACTGATCCATGCGGAGCCTTAATCCTGCTGCAACTTTATGTCCCCCGAAGGAAAGAAGATAGCGGGAACAACTACTCAAAATATTGTGAAGATTAAGGCCTTCAGGACATCTTCCTGAGCCATGAAGCTCGTTCCCCTCCTGGCACAGTAGCAATACAGGCCTCTTCAGTTGATCAGAAAGACGGGAAGCAACTATCCCAAGCACCCCCTTCTTCCACTTGTCCGAAGCCAGCACATATGCCGGGCGTTCCCCAATCTTGTCAGCCAAGGCCAAGGCTTCCCTCAATATCACCCCTTCTTGAGCCTGGCGCTGGTTGTTCAACTGCTGAAGCTCTTTGGCCAAAACCATTGCCTCGTCTAAGTCATTGGTTGCCAGTAACCTGAAAGCCACTTCAGCGTGATCCATTCTGCCAGCTGCATTTATCCTTGGAGCCAACCTGAAGCCCACATCGTGCGCGGAAATCTCTCCTCTCACACAAGCCACCTCAAGGAGTGCCCTTATTCCAGGCCTTGACGCCTTTTCCAACACCTCAAAGCCAGCCCTGACCAAGATCCTGTTATCATCAATCAGAGGCATGACATCTGCCACGGTTCCTATGGCCACCAAGTCGAGATACTTTTTGAGATTTGGAACCTCGCCGTTCTGCCATATTCCCATTTGGTAAAGCTTGCTTCTCAAGGCCCGCACCAGATTGAAGGCCACCCCCACCCCTGCCAGTTCCTTAAAAGGAAAGGAACATTTTGCCTGTTTCGGATTCACCACCGCCATGGCAGGGGGAAGTTCTTCAGGAGGAAGATGATGGTCTGTTACGATAATGTCCAAACCGTGCTGGTGCGCCCATTTCACTTCGGTGACATTTCCTATTCCGCAATCCACAGTCACGACCACTGAACAACCTCTTTTCCGAAGCCATTCAAGCCCCTCCTGGTTGAGGCCGTAGCCATCCTGCTCCCTGTGTGGAATATATACGTCACAACCAATGCCAATTTCTTTAAAAAAAAGATAAACCAGCGCAGAGGCCGAAACTCCGTCAGCATCATAATCCCCAAAAACACCAATACGTTCGCCATGTGTGATAGCATGTACCAGACGGTCAACTGCCGCTTCCATTCCTGCCATTTCCACAGGATCGTGTAAGCCGCTCAAGGCAGGATTCAAATGTCTGTTCAATTCGCTATCGGAGTAAATACCGCGATTGAGAAGAAAACAGGCTATTAGTCTGGGCATATCATGTTGCTTGGCCAAAGCCTGAACCATGCCTTCATCCACATCAGGAAAGCGCCATTGGCGATTTAATATGAGGGAATCCATGCCGCAGAAAACTACATAGGCTTACCCAGACTGTCAATTTGTTAGTTGGTAAATAAAAATTATCCCTGGCTATTGACTAGTGTGGCTGTCCTTCCTGAATTTACATAGCCTGCATGCGAAAAGATCAATGCCCTGAGATGGCCACATATCATCTAGGGAGTCATCTATTTTTTGGCCTCAGCCATCAGAGCTGCAACATTTTTCACACCTTACATAACGCCATCCGTGTGATCTGAAATTATATTTTAATAATTTTCACAACAATCAACATCAAATCAAAAGGTTGGAGTGAACTTTAGCCAAAACAATGGTATCATTTGTCAATGGACAGGGGTCATGAAAATATCCATTTGATAATAGATCCAGGACAGGTGTTTTTTTTGAAATTCATCCTAGAAGGATATGATAATCTTTTTATGTTGAGCACTCTAGATAGGGAAAAGGGTTTGGTACGCATAGCCTTTCCTCCTTCAGAGGAAGAGGATCTCCACGACATCCTTAAAAGTTTAAAGGACAAATTAAGGGCCTATGAAATCATTAAAAGCTAATGGGGAAAAAAGTTCATACTTCAATGTTACGGCATTGAACCTCTTTTTTATATTTCTTTTCCTCTTATTTGGGCCTTTTGCAAAACCTTCAGATTGTTTGGCAGACAACGGGGCAGGCCTTTCACTGCATGAGTGCATTGAAACAGCACTTGAAAAAAATTGGAGCTTTATTCAGTCGAAGCTGAGATATAAAGAAAGTACCTATAAGGCATCGGCAGCCCAAAAAGAACTTTTCCCAAAGATTGGAACCGACTATTCGCTTCTTTGGCGTAGGGATGAAAGTGAAATAACCATTTTTGGTCGTAAAAGCGTAATAAGCCCTCACGAAACATATAACTGGAAGGTCTATGTAACCCAACCCATATTCTATGGTGGCAGGCTTTGGAACAGTTACAAGGCTGCAAAGCTGGATGTGGATATCTCCAACCTCATGATGATCCAGCAGGCCAATGAACTGGTACGCCACGTTAAAAACCTCTATTTCGACCTGCTTGCCGCGCTCAAACTTCAAGATGAAGCCGAGGCAGCCCATAATCGCCTCAAGGCTCATTTGGCGGACGCAGAAGCCTTCTACAAGGCGGGATTGCGCACCAAAAACGATTTTTTGCAAAGCAAGGTGGAACTGGCCAAAGGCAAAGAAAATTTGATTAAGGCCAGGCACAATGTCGACCTTGCCAAAGCACGGCTGAACCTTGTGATGCAACGCCCTTTATCAGATGAGATTATTCCTTCAGACAAGCTCAAATATTCTGAATCAAATTATGACCTAGACCAGCTATATTCTTTGGCACTGGAGCAGCGTCCTGAGATCCAAGCTGGTCTTCTTGCGATAAAAAAAGCCGAACGCAAAAAAAATGTGGCAAAGGCAAAGTTCTGGCCTCAACTCAATTTGACAGGGGCCTATGAAAGAATTGGAGACACTCCTCTGATGCGGGAAAATCCATTTGGAGACACTGAGCAAGTAACTTTGTTGGTAAAGGCCTCATGGGAACTATGGAACTGGGGCCAGACAAACGATCAAACCCGCGCAGCAGGCACTGAACTAGCATTGGCAAAAACTGCGCTCAACGATGTGAAAGAGAAGATACTTTTTGAAGTGAGAGAGGCCTTTCTACGCTTAAAAGAAGCCGAAGAAGCTTTAAAGGTTGCAGAGTCAGCCCTGGAACATGCAGAAGAAAATTATAAATTGTATAATGAACGGTACAGGCAGCAGCTTGCAACATCTACGGATGTGATAGATGCTCAAACGCTTCTCACCCAGGCAAAGAGCAGATATTTTATTTCCGTCGCCCAATACGCGAAAGCAAAGGCAAATCTCCAATACGCAACGGGTGATGAGATCAAGGAACTGAAATTTCAAGAAAAACGTAAGAAAGTTGATCAAGTAGTAGTAAAATGAAAAAAAAAGTTCACGTCGTCACTTTTGGCTGTCAAATGAATGAATATGATTCACAGCGCATGGTCCAGATGCTTTCGCAGAAGTATGCCCCTTGCAGCGATCCTGAGAAGGCTGATTTGATCATAGTAAATACGTGCTCAATCAGGGAAAAGGCCGAAAACAAAGTTTACAGCCTTGTAGGCAGATTCAAAAGGCTCAAAAAAATGCGACCAGGATTGAAAATCGCTGTCACTGGGTGCGTAGCCCAACAGGAAGGCCGAAAGATTCAGGACAGGGCGCCTTTTGTTGATATAGTGGCTGGCCCACAGGATATATACAAATTGCCGCAGGCGCTTGAGGCCTTGGAACAAGGCGAATCAAGCATCGTCTTGGTTTCATTGCGTAATGACTTCCAAATTCCCAGGATAGATGCACCCCTGCCGGAAGAGAAACCGGTCAAGACCTTTATAACAATTATGCAAGGATGCAACAATTTCTGCACATATTGCGTAGTTCCCTATACAAGGGGCAGGGAAGTGAGCCGTCCCCTGGAAGACGTAATGGACGAAGCCTCCAGAGCAATTGACCAGGGCGTCAAAGAGATAACTCTGTTGGGGCAAAATGTTAATTCCTATGGAAAGGGTACAGGTGCTAGCTTCTCGACCCTTTTGCGTTCCCTGTGCACCATTTCCGGGCTCAGAAGGCTGCGGTTCACCACCAGTCATCCAAAGGACCTCTCCCAGGATGTTATCGACTGTTTTGGTGAACTTGAACCTCTCTGCGAGCATCTCCATCTTCCGGTTCAATCGGGCTCCAACAAGATCTTAAAACGGATGAATCGCAAATACACCAGGGAACACTATTTGGATATAGTAAAAAGGCTGAGGGAGCGGTGCCCTGAAATCATCCTCACCACAGACTTGATAGTTGGATTTCCAGGCGAAACCCAGCACGATTTTGAGCAAACCATTTCTCTTTTAAAAGAAGTGGAATTTGACCAGATTTTTGCCTTTAAGTACTCTCCGCGTCCCAATACCAAGGCCGCTCAATTCGATGATCAAGTGAATGATCAAACTAAGTCTGAAAGGCTGGCCCATGTGCTGGAGCTTCAAAATGAAATAAGCCTCAGACGATATGGCCAGTTGGTCGGCAATACAGTGGAAGTATTGGTCGAAAAAGTGAGCAAAGGCCGTGAGGGCCAGCTTACTGCCAGGACTCGGGGCAATCACGTTGTCAACTTTGTTGGGCCTCCAAATTTAATCGGAAACTTTTGCCAAGTATTGATTGAAAAGGCAAGTTACCATTCACTTCAAGGGGTGCTGTTCCAGCAATCGGCATCACCTTTGCATAATGATAACAAAATGTTTACATTGCCTATAGCCTGAAAAATCAACTCTCACAAACTGGTGATTACCTATGGCAAAAATAAAAGTATATGTTCATGCTATAACCTTGGACCCTGAATCCAACTCCCCGATCCTTATTCTCAAGGAAGAAGGTGGAGACCGGACTTTGCCAATATGGATCGGTCTTCTAGAGGCCACGGCAATAGCTACTGAAATGGAAAAAATTGGCTTTGCCAGACCCATGACCCACGACCTTGCTGTCAATCTGTTGAAGGCGTTGGGGGTAAGGATTCCCAAGATCGAAATCTCAGACCTCAAAGACAATACCTATTATGCCCTAATAACACTGGAGCAAAATGGGGAAACATATGAGGTGGATGCAAGGCCTAGTGATGCGGTGGCCATAGCCTTGCGGGCTGATGCTGAGATATTCGTGGATGAGGGTGTTATAGAAAAGACGGCGCCCACTAAGACCGCTGAATTCGTGCAAGCCAGCGAGGCCAAAGACAAGGACAAGTGGCTGGAAATCTTAGAAAACCTCGATGCGGACTCTGTAAAATACAAGATGTAAGTGTTATGGCCAGAATGTTTGACCTCCACTGCCACTCGCTGTTCAGTGATGGAGAATTGATTCCAGCTGAACTTGTTCGACGCGTAGAAGTGATGGGCTATGATGCCATAGCCATAACGGATCATGCAGATGCATCGAATCTCGATTTTATAATACCTAAGGTTGTTACAGCGGCAGAGCAGATAAATAAGGTAAGCCCTACAAAGCTCATTCCGGGTATTGAGCTTACCCATGTTCATCCAGACCAAATTTCACGCCTGGCTGCCCAGGCCAGGAGGCTTGGTGCCAAAGTTGTAGTCTGCCACGGAGAGACCATTACCGAACCTGTAATTCCGGGGACCAACAAGGCAGCCTTGGATGCAGATATAGATATTCTAGCCCACCCAGGTTTTATTTCACAAGAAGATGCGAGCAAGGCAAAGGAGAAAGGCATATTCCTAGAGCTGTCTGGAAGAAAGGGCCACAGTCTCACCAATGGCCACGTGGCCAAGATGGCAAAGAGAACCGGTGCCAGCCTCCTGATAAATTCGGATGGTCACGCTCCAGGAGATTTCATGACTCGAGAGCGTGCCAGGCAAGTAGGAATGGGCGCAGGATTAGAGCCATTGGATGTGGAAAAAATATACGACACAGCCTGGAAGATGATTGAAAGTATCTTGTGAACTAATAGATCGTTGCACCGTCTTTTATCAGTTCCACGAGTTCAGAGCCTGACAATCTTGCTGCCTCATCCGTTCCTTCCAGCACCCCAGAAATTAGATCCTTCTTTTCCTTGTGCAGGGAAAGGATGCGTTCTTCAATTGTTCCCTTGGCAACCAGCTTGTAAACGGTTACAGGCCTGGTCTGGCCTATGCGGTGTACCCTGTCTGTGGCTTGATCCTCTACCGCTGGGTTCCACCAAGGATCTAAATGAATAACATAATCAGCAGCGGTAAGATTGAGTCCTGTTCCGCCTGCTTTTAAGGATATGAGAAAGCAGTCGGCATTCCCCCTTTGAAAAGAATCAATGAGACCGTCCCTAATCCTAACTGGAGTTTTGCCAGTGAGCATCAAGTACGATAAGCCGTTTTTATCGAGTTCAGCTCTTACGAGCTCCAGCAATGTAGTGAACTGGCTGAAAATAAGAGCCCTGTGGCCTCCTTCTATCAGTGTCTCAAGGGTATCAAGCAAGATATTGATTTTCGCAGAAGGCCCGTCCCAATCTTCCATTACCATTGCGGGATGGCATGCCAGTTGGCGGAGCTTTGTCAAAGCGGCCAGGATCTTGAACCGGCTTGCTTCACCGGCCTCTTCTTTTTCAATGTCGTACAACGCCTTCAAACGTACTGATTCGTAAAGGGCCCGCTCATCCTCGCTCAGCTCGGCATACAGGATCTGCTCCGTCCTGCTGGGCAACTCTTCCAACACCTCTGCTTTGGTGCGCCGAAGTATGAAGGGTCTAACCACTTTCGCCAACGCGCGTCTTGCGCTTTTGTCCTTGTCGACTTCAATAGGAATGACAAATTTGTGCTTGAAAGATTCCCATGGTCCAAAAAGGCCTGGAACCACCGCACGAAATAGACTCCACAAATCTGACAAATGATTTTCGACTGGCGTGCCTGTCATGGCTACCTTCCATTTGGCCTTCAAGGTATGAACAGCTTTGGCTGTTTTGGTATGGGCATTTTTAACAGCTTGTGCTTCATCCAGCACCAAAGTTCCCCATTCTATTTTGTTTAATTCATCAATATCACGCCAAACAAGGGAATAACTGGTAACCAAAAGATCGCCAGGCCCGAGATCTTCCAATAATTCCTTTCGATGCTTATCTCTATATAAAATAGGGTTGAGAGTCGGCGCAAACTTCCTTGCTTCATTCACCCAATTAAAGCCTACCGAGGATGGAGCAAGTACTAAAACTGGTCCAGCATCCATATTGTGCAGCAACACTGCCAGCACCTGTAAGGTCTTTCCAAGTCCCATATCGTCTGCAAGGCAACATCCCATTCCCCACGCAGACATCTTGGCAAGCCATTTAAAACCTTCTACCTGGTAGTCACGCAATTCAGCCTTTAAAATGACTGGCGGCTTGGGATCCACTTCCATGGCAGATTTGAATTGTCGTAGCTTGTTTTGCCACTCCTCATGGGCCAACACGCTACCTGCTTGCTCAAGCAAGGCCTCAAGTGCAGGCAAGGCCACATCATTGACTACAGGCTTGCCGTCTTCGTTGCGCTTTGCTACATCAGCAAGCATTTTCAAACCTGAGACCAGCTCTTCAGACAAAGCCAGGTATTTATTTCTGGACAGACGCACGTAACGCGCACCCTGAGAGACGCTGTCCAAGAGGTCCTCAATGGCGGTTTCGGCCGCATCAAATTTTATTCCGCCTTCCAGGCCGAACCAGTCACGTTCAGAAGATATCCGCACATGGAGATCAGATAAGTTGGCTGGACGAGTGACTTGGATACGATTGCCTTCTTTAGGCCACTCCACAATAACATCCTTTTCCGGCAAATATTGCAACCGCTCTACGACTCCAAGCGCCTCTTCCTGTTCGACAATAGACCAGGTCCAAGGAGTTATTTCGGAATCCTCAGGCAGATCGAGAATTTTTTTTATTTTGGACGCACTTTCAACCTCTTCATCAAAGTTGCGTATAACGACCTTGCGCTCACCGGCCACTGCACATGATACTGTTTTATGGCCCATGCCAGGTCGGCACAAGGGGCCACCTGCAAGGGGTTTTTTGAACAAGTCCACCACGATGCCTTTTCCATCTGGATTGAGCCTTACAATGGTTCGTTTATCTCCCTTAACCTCCTTGCCGAGCAGTTCATCTGGTAGTTGGACTGGCATCAACGCCTCTAATCGGGCAATCCTAGCCATGAGTTCTTCCCTGCCATTTAAGGGAAACATGAGCTTTCCATCCACCACCAATGAAAAAAAGTTTGACAACTCTTTGGGAATATCTGCCAAATAGACCCTATTTCCTTGGGTAGAGATGCCTATGAGTTTGGTAGTTGGATTGCCGGGCATATAAAGATTTGTATCTTCTATTATTTCGCCATCCAGCGTAACCATGAATTCCCAACGCTTACTCGTACCAGTCACGGCAATACCATATCGGGCCTTGGTGACAAGAACCGGAGTAGAAGGCTGGTGATCCCAGTAGACTAGATCATGCCTTTCTAGAATCTCCAAGGCCTCCAATGGATTGAGCCACAACTGCGGCACCCCGTAACGTCTGAAACCCATTTTGCTGCCTACTTGCTCCACACTTTTTGCAAGCAGCTTGTCTGCTTCAGACGTCCACAACTCGCTGCTTTTTCTGAGCCTTATCAAGCTTACTTTGCGGCCTTGGGTCCATCCTCCTGTTTTTGAACGTTTTTGTTCCCATGGTTCCACGTGAATCCCGGTAATACGCCCTGCCGCCCGCTCGAGCCGGATCCTCCATGTAAGACGTACACCTGCATCATCTTCTTTAATTTCAGCACGGGAACCCCACTGAACATCAGGTACGGATTTAATGGCATTATCCAATAAAGAGAGAGCCAAGTCCAAGGGAGGATTCTCATATGTGGAAAGAAAGGATTTTATAACAGGATTTTTTCCGGTTCTCAAAAGTCTTGCTATTTTTTCAATTGAACCAAGAATGTGAAAACAAACTGAATCAGCATCACATAGGAAGTTGGAACATTTGACTGATAGAGGACCGTCTTCTGGAGATCTGCCATACTTGACGGTGACCTTGGCAGGATATGGCATATCCTTGACTGTGATTTCAAAGGTCCTCTCCCCTTCGTTCCATTCCAATTCAGTTACTTCGGTGAAATGGCTCCGAAGCAATTCCCTTTTTCTTGGAGGCAAATCGGCCACCCAAGCCTTCAGTGCTTCAGACGATTTTTTGAGGTCAATCTCCATGCAGTTACATCATTCCCAAGAACTTCTCAATATCCTTATCGGCATCACATTCTTTTTACAAAGGAATCCAATCAATTAAGATATCCTCGCTTTTGAACAATGCAAGTATAAAAAACAGAAAAAGCCCAACTTGGCACTATGTCAATTTTAGGACATTGAAGTTTGTCTGTCTCCCTGGTATAAAGCGATATTTTCAAAATTGTAGGGGGTTCAGTTTAAATGGACAAAGCGGCAAATGACACAACACAACAAAATATGGATATGCCTTCTGATGCAGAGGAGGTGAGCACCAACCTAGAGGCTGTCCAAAGTAATAGCGAAGATATGAATTCTGATGAATTTTCAGATATGAGCCAGTTCGAGGATCTTTTTGAAGAAAGCCTCAAGGCTTTTCAGGAAGGAGAGCTCATAGAGGGGCGTGTAGTTGGCATTGATAAAGACTATGTAATGGTTGACATAGGTTATAAATCTGAAGGCCAGATTCCTGCCTGGGAGTTCAAGGACGAGGCAGGCAATATATTGGTGGATATCGGAGATACAGTCGAGGTCCTGCTGGAACGGTGGAATGCCGAAGAAGGCACCATCAGGCTTTCCCATGCCAAGGCAAAGCGCCGCAAGGTGTGGCAAGAAGTGCTCGATTCATATGAAAATGAAAAACCTGTAACTGGGAAAGTGATTGCCACAGTCAAGGGTGGGGTATCAGTCCGGATTGGTGAACCTCCTGGAGGAATAACCGCATTTTTACCCCATTCCCAAATAGACATTAAACCTCTCAAAGATGTGGAACCGCTCTTGGGAACTGAGATAGAATGCACCATATTAAAATGCAATAGAAAACGGGAAAATGTAGTGGTGTCCCGTCGAACCCTGCTCGAAAAGGAGAGAGAAAAGAAAAAGGCTGAAACCTTGGCCTCCTTAGAAGAAGGCCAAGTACGTGAAGGCGTGGTAAAAAACATAACCGATTATGGTGCCTTTGTTGACCTTGGAGGTATTGACGGACTGCTCCACATTACAGACATGTCGTGGGGAAGGATTAAACATCCATCACAGATCTTCAAAGTGGGCGATACCATCAAGGTAAAGGTGCTCTCTTTTGATCCCGAAACAGAAAAAGTCTCGTTGGGGATAAAGCAGCTTACAGAAGATCCATGGCTTTCTGCCAAGGAAAAATATCCAGAAGGCTCAAAAGTACAAGGCAAAGTTGTAAGCCTTACAAATTACGGGGCTTTTGTAGAGTTGGAGGAAGGCGTGGAAGGTTTGATACACGTCTCTGAAATGTCCTGGACAAAACATGTGAGGCATCCGTCGCAAATATTGAATGTAGGGGATAACGTTGAGGCAGTGGTGTTGAACGTAGATACTGATGCCAGGCGAATCTCTCTTGGCCTCAAACAGGTGGAACCAAACCCGTGGGATCTAGTGCAAGAGCGGTATCCAGCAGGTACTGTCATTGAGGGGACAGTGAAAAATGTAACTGACTTTGGTGTTTTTATTGGCATCGAAGAAGGCATAGATGGTCTAGTGCACATATCAGATCTTTCGTGGAGCAAGAGGATAAAACACCCAAGTGAACTCTTTCAAAAGGGCCAAACCATACAGGCCGTGGTGCTCAATGTGGACAAGGAAAAAGAGCGTTTTTCCCTTGGGGTCAAACAGTTAAAGCCGGATCCATGGGATGCTGTGCCAGAAAAATATCCCGTCGGCACCCAGGTTACAGGCAAAGTGACCAATGTTACTGATTTCGGTGTATTTGTGGAAATTGAGGAAGGTGTGGAAGGCCTGATACACGTGTCTGAAATCGGGCCAGGAAAGGTGAAGACACCTGTAGGCATGTATGAAATTGGTGACGAGATTACAGCAAAGGTGATCAACATAGCGCCTCTCGAAAGAAGGATTGGCCTTTCCATAAAACGCATATCAGAAGATGAAGAGAAGTCCTTTTATCAGGAATATTCTACTGCATCTTCAAAAGCCGGTACTACACTGGGCAGCCTTCTTCAGGAGGAACTAGTACAGCAGCAATTGGCAAAGACCAAAAACAAAGAGTCAGAATAACATCTCAAGGCTAGGCATTCCCAAGTGGGTTCGCAAGAACGCCAAACCAAAAGAACAGTCAGCCCCCTGTTGGCCTTCTTGGCATCAATAGGGGGCCTTTTTTTGTTTAGTGTTCTCCTCTTTTTTGCACTGATAATATGGATCGTAAGGTCTGGAATGGGCGTGCCAGCACCCCCTCAAGGTGACGTAATCGGCATAATAGACATTTCTGGCACGATCACTGACTCTGAACCTATTTTAAGACAGCTGTTGGACTTCAAAAAAAACGAGAATATAAAGGCTGTGGTGGTGCGCATAAATAGTCCTGGTGGCTCAGTTGGACCTTCCCAGGAAATTTATGATGAACTGAGGAAATTGGATCGAAAAAAACCAGTTGTAGCCTCACTAGCTTCAGTGGCAGCGTCAGGAGGATATTACATTGCATTGGGGGCCAGATATATCATCGCAAATCCGGGCACTATAACTGGCAGCATCGGTGTAATAATGCACAAGGCAAACATAGCAGAATTGTTAAAGAAAATTGGCATAAAGACCACTGTGGTTAAAAGCGGCCACTTCAAGGACCTGGGAAACATTACCAGAGACTTGACTCCTGAAGAACGCAAGGTGCTGGAAGACTTGCTCGATGACATTCACTCCCAATTTATTGATGCTGTATCGCATAGCCGGAAAATTCCTACTGAAAAGATTAAGGCCATTGCAGATGGCAGAATATTCAGCGGGCATCAAGCTCAGCAATTGAACCTTATAGATGCAGTGGGTAATTTTACCGATGCCGTGGACAAAGCAGCAGAATTGGCATCCATGGAAGGAGAGCCACAACTATATTATCCACAAAAAGACAAATGGTTGTTATTCCGGAAGGCATTGGAAGAGGAAGCAGCTGCTTTAATAACTAATGTTATACATCAGATAACAGCACAAAAAGGAGGATCAGTTGTATATGGGCAATAGAAAAACAAATGGTTCCACTATATTGAAAAATGAACTTGCTCATCGTATTCACAAAAATTTTCCGGCTCACCTGAAAAAGGATATTAATACTGTAGTTGACATAATCTTTATTGCAATGACCGAGGCATTGACCAGTGGGCGAAGGATAGAGATTAGAGGTTTCGGTTCTTTTTCCCTGCATAAACAAAAAGGCAGGGAATTCATAAATCCAAAGACCAAAAAATATACGGTTTGTCCGCCTAATTACCGCATAGTTTTTAAGCCTGGCAAATGGCTCAACAATATTGCTTCAGCGGGACCCTTCTCTGAATAGGATGGTTTTGACTGTCTTGAGAATGATGTACAGATCAAGAAGCACACACATGTGCTTAATGTAATACAAGTCATATTTCAACTTTTCCAAGGCGTCTTCTACTGAAGCTCCGTAAGGATAATTAATCTGTGCCCATCCTGTAATGCCTGGCTGCACAGTGTGGCGCTGTTCATAATATGGGATCTTTTCAGAAAGTTCCTTGACAAATTCAGGACGCTCTGGACGCGGTCCTACAAAACTCATTTCACCTTTTAAAACATTCCACATTTGGGGAATCTCATCGATTCTAAGTTTTCTTATTACACGACCAACCCGTGTAACACGTTGGTCATTTTCTGAAGCCCATTTTGCTCCATCTTTTTCCGCATCTGTGGTCATGGAACGAAATTTCACCAATGTAAAGACCTTGCCATCCTTGCCAACCCGTTCTTGTCGAAAAAAAATCGGACCTGGTGAATCTATTTTAATCAGTATAGATACTAGCAAAATTATGGGTGACAAGACAACAAGGCCTATGAATGAGCAAACAGCGCCAATTACCTTTTTCCCTGCCAAGGTGGCCCAATCCTTCTGAAACCCTTCATGGAAAATGAGCCAACTAGGATTGATTTTTTCTACCAATATCTTTCCAGTTAAATTTTCGTAAAAAGTCTCTCCTTCAATAACTGGTATGCCATTCATCCGACACCTCAAAAGCTCTTTTACAGGCATAATACCGCGCCTTTCATCAAAGGCACCTATGACTTTCTGCGCACCAACTTTTTGCACGTGATTATACAAGTCGTTGTAAGCATCCAACATATAGATACTTGAATCAAAAACCAGATCCTTGGGCATGTTTGGCCAAGCTATCCCTGAAACACGAAAACCGCAATCAGGATTCTCTCTGATTTCGTTAAAAATGGTTTCTGCCAGTCTACCAGATGCCACCAAAAAGACAGGCGTAGCAAACCACTTCTGTTTCAATATAGTAAGATAGAAATATCTCCATAAAGAACTTGACAAAATAAAAACCAAAATTGTTGCAATAAAAGTCAAACGTCCAGGTGTTAATGCTGGTATGGCAAAAAACAGACATCCTAAAACAATTGACGAACCACCTAATGCCTGAATCAATCTCGAAGTCATATCAAGATATGTGATCCCTGCTTTAAATGAGTAAAGATCCCTATAATACAAGCCCAAAAGACATACAAATACTATTAGTATATATCTAATCCACAAATAGATGTCATTAAAGATATAAAGATTATTTTTTTGAATAAAGAAGTCAGAAAAAGTTAATAGAGATAAGAGAAAGAGACCTTCCCATATAAATAAAATTAATTTCCTCAGAGGATATGTCTTACCAAATATCTTAAACAATGATAAACAACACCTCTATCTAGAAGAATAGCTGTAATCTTTTTTGTAATAAGAATACTTTTTTGGTGTGATTTCAAAACCATTGAAAACTATGCCCAATATCCGATGCCTGCCGATCTTTTCTATCGCCTCTTGTACTGCTTCAATACTTGTCTTCCCATATCTGATTACAAAGATAACACCGTCCACACTCAAAGCCAGGTCACGGGTTTCAGATGCCAGGTTGACCGGAGGAGAATCGATTACAATGAACCGATCTTCATATCTCATTTTCGCTTCTTTGAGCAATGATTTCATATTCGATGAGGTCAACAATTCGGCTGGATTACGTGGGATATGACCTGCTGGCAAAACTGTCAACTTGGTCATGCCAGTTTTAACCAAATATTTCCCCAAAGTCCCACCAGAAGTTAGAAAATCCGCCAAACCTTGTTTATCGTAGGATATGCCAACCATCTTATGAACTGCTGGCCTTCTTAAGTCAGCATCAATCAAGAGACAATAAGGGTCCAACCCTTGCGCTATACTCATGGCAAGATTGCAGGCCACAAAGGTTTTACCTTCCTGCTCCAAGGCTGAGGTGACCAAAATGGTGCGTTTTGGCTTTCCATCGCTTGGATAAATGATCTGTGATCTCAAGATCTTAAAATTTTCTGCGGGGAGGGAGTCCGGTTGATGAAAAACTATCATTTTTTCATCAATGCTTTCCTGGTCATCCTTTATTACCCTGTCTATCAGCGAATGGGGGGTATCTTTGTATTCCACAATATCAACAGATTTTTGCTTTCCTGCGGTTTCAGTCTGTTCATCTCCTGTTGGAACACTGTCTATTGGAGAACCAGCTATTTTAAATGCATTTGCTATCTTACCCATTGTTTATCCCTCAAAAAAAATCACTCTAAGATTTCTTGCCATAAAAGGATTACAGCTATTACGATTAAAATGACTAGTATTATTATTTGAATATAAACAATCCGCGCTGTCCCAATATCATCCTTTGCATCAACCCTTTTTCTGCCACCGCTTGTAAATTCGGCCCTTGGTTGCTGGTCAAAATTTAGCTCGCTTATACATTCTTTGATTATTTCATGATCGATTGTCTTTAAGTTTTTAACGTAACCGCTCAACAGTGCATGATCTGACAAAATATTGATCAATCTCGGAAGCCCCTTAGTATATTCATAAATAAGATCCAGCGCTTTCGTGGTAAAAATCTTTGAATCTTGCGCTCCCGCTTTCCTTAAACGCACATTTATATAGTCTCTTGTCTCCTGTTTATCTAAAGGCAACAGTCTAAATTTTAAACTTATTCTCTGTTTCAACGGCTGAAGCTGTGGCTCTTGCAATTTTTCCTCTAATTCTAACTGACCTACTAAAATGATGTTGACCAACTTATGATGAGGTGTCTCCATGTTTGATAACAGACGAATTTCCTCCAACAAATCAGAAGACAGCTTATGCGCCTCATCTATAATAATGACAACATTTTCATCAGCAAAATACGCTTTTTCTAAAAATTTTACAAACTTGATAAGAAATTCCGCTTTGTTCTCTATGGAGCCAAGTTTATAGGCATCAGCAAGCAACAAGTAGAACTCTTCTTTGGTAAGAGTTGGATTGGATATAAAGGCCAATCTGACTTGTTGATCTATTTTTTCCAAAAGGGCCCTGATAAGGGTCGTCTTTCCTGTACCAACCTCACCGGTAATAACAACAAAGCCTTTTCTTTGTGACACACCATATGCCAGGCTTGCCAGTCCCTCTTCATGTTTTTCACTCAAATAAAGAAACCTGGGGTCAGGGGTAATGCTGAAGGGTTGTTCTCTTAGTCCATAATATTTTGTATACATAAATTTTAAAACATTCCAGCCAAAAACCCGACGCCTTTACGCCATAACAAAAAAGCCAGACAGCCCACTATTGAATAACTTAAACATGCACCTGTGGCCAAGCAAAAAGTTTTGATACGCTTGCGCCGTTTCTCTATTGGTGATGGCAGATAAGGTATGCTTGCCAATACTGGAATGGACAATATCTTTTCAATTTGATCTGGATCATAGAAAGGCCTGCGCCAATATTCGATTAGAAAAGCCAGACCAATTCCTGATCCAAACGCCACCACTAAACTCATCAATAATATTTTTCTCACATCAGGTTTATACGGCCTGATAGGGATACGGGCTGGATCAACAATTCTAAACTGTTCTCCTTTTTGTTTCTGTTCCAACGCCTGAGCCTGCTCAGCCTCAATCTTTCTCCTTAGCAAATCCTCGTATGTATTTCGAAGATTGTCATAATCCCTAGTCAAATCTAATAATTCTTGTTCTCGCTTAGGTGCAGCTTCCACCCTTTGCTGATATTTAGCTATTTCGCGTCGTATCTTTCGACTTTCTTCAATTAGTCCTTTAATTTCTAACTCTACGCTTTTGATCTGATATTTGAGACCTAGTATGACAGGACTGTCCACTACTGGTTCAGTATCTGTTGACGAGACTTTACTTTGCGCTCCGGTGCTCTTCAATTTAGCCAAAAGTTTTTTAGTGGCAATAACGTCTGGATGTTCCTCTGTGTATCTCGTCATTAAGGCTTTTAATCTTGACTGTAGTTCTTCAACCGTGATAACCTCATCCTCTCTTTGAGCTGTTCCAGCTGTGCTATTCAATGTTCCGGTTGCCAACCTCCTTCGAACATTTTCCTGTTCATCTACCAGTTGGCGCTGTAACAGAAGCTTCCGATCCTCAGCTCTACGCAAATTCTCTTGAACTGTTTCAAGCTGCTGGGTCAACCGATCAAGCATTGCAAGATTGCTTTGACGTTGTTCAGGCAATTCTCCCATATGAGCAGTTTTGTATTCTTTTAAAGCCTGTTCCCGCTTTTTAAGCTCTTTGGCCACAGTCTCTAATTGTGTAGCCAAAAATTCGGCTGTGCTCTTTGCCTGTGACTCCCGCAACTTCAGGTTTTCCTCGACAAACATGTTTGCTAATGCGTTAGCTACTTTTGTAATTATTACCGGGTCTTTTCCCTCATACGACAAAACAAAAGCGGTCCTGCGTGCTGAACGAGGTCTGGTTATTTTGATATGCCTACGCATGATTTCAACTACACTTTCCATAGGAAGATTATTACGCAATTCCGGATACAAATTATATTTTAGGATCACCTTTTCCAGATTTGTCCGGCTAGTAACTGCCTGCCATATACCCTCGATGCGTTCACTGATATCACCGGTAACAGTTGACCTTACAAAAGATTCTGGAACTTTTTGCGGTACCACCACGATTGTGGTACTGGTTTTGTATCTTTTGGGGGATATCAAACATGATAAAATCCCTGCTAACAAAAATGGAACTGCAACATACAAGATGAGCCATTTACGACGCAGCAGAAAATATAAATATTGTTCTATTGTTGATTGCGATTCTTTTTCTGCGATTTTGTCACCAACCATATTATCTCCGCTCGTAGTTACCCTGAAATCTTATCATGGCCATAAAATTTCTATATTCACGATCTGGATTAGAAGAATTGCGCTCTCTTTGTTCAAGATCGAATGAACACTGTAACCAGTGGAGTAGACGATGGGAAATTCCTCCTCGAAAGGTCCAAATGTCATCCCTTTGAAACTCCCTGCTCACAGTCTTTTCATGGTGATAGCTACCTTCCAAGGCAAGAGTTGTCCTAGCTGTTAAATCATGAGATAAAGTAAGGGCAAGGGTATTATATTTAATAAAACCACGGCTCTCAGCATCGGTTAATTCTTCTCTCGATCCTCCTGATCCTGAGGCAGTCACACTAGACCTTTCAAAGTTGCGCCTCAAACGAAGTTCATATACAAAACCGTTTTCTGAATCACCTCGTTCTGGATCCCAGAAAAATTCACCTACCGAACCGCTTAATGACCATCTGTGGGAAAATGAGTGTTCTAGCCCCACTGTGACAATGTGATTGTTGTAATCTATTTCATCATAGGCGTGAAAAAATTCTAAACTGTAGTGGATACTTGCCAAAGTGTGGGGATTTAAGCGGTAATTATATGCGGTGATTATGGTATCCCGTTTTATGGGTGGCTCTTCTTCATATTCGATTCGATTCCATGAATATCCTAATTCTACTCCATGATGCATATTGATCCAGTAATTGAGATTGATAATAGGGCCATACTCCACGCTATCTTCGACATCTGACGAACGGTTTTGCAATCTGCTGTCCAAATAACTCATGGTTAACAGATTTTCACGTCCAAATTGATATGACAGACCAACATCAGCTCTATTTCTTACATACCTATTTCTCTGCCGTCTCAATGCTGTAATTTCGGGGTCTTGCTCTAAAGGCTCTTCACTCAAATAATAACTATCTGAAAACGTGAATAGTAAGTGTCTAGTAATATTTCTTTCAAAATCAATTCCGAAAGTATGACCTATATAATCATTGTCTTGATAACGCCAAAATTTATTGAAATTTAAACTATAATTTGCGTTAAAATTTTGAATAGCTGTTTCACTGATGGCGGCCAAATCAACATTTAATATATTACGATAATCCTCCTTTTCATGGTCTGATGACAAATAGATATTATTGTCGTAGCTGCTTACCAAAGCTATGCCGCCATTATATCGTAGTTCAGCAAAAACAATCGAAACATGAATAAACATTAAAAGTAGAAAAATAGTTATTGTACGCATTGTCTAAGCCTTCCCTTCAAGCGTTACGGAACTACTATAGTATCCCCTGGTTCCAATAAAATATTTTTATCGAGGTCTTTACCTTTTAATACTTTTTTATAATCAAATTTTATACGTTTTTGTTTTCCATTTTCATTTCTGATAATTACGATATTACCTGCATTTGCCCATTCAGCTAGTCCACCAGCTAGTGAGAGGGCCTGCATAACGGTCATATTATGCCTTAAAGGATATTCTCCAGGTGTATTGACCTGACCGAGCACATAAATTTTTTTGCTGTTTATTTCCTGAACAGAGACTGAAACCTTTGGATTGTTAATGAATCTTGCCAGCGCCTTTTCTAGCTTGTTTTTCAATTGGAGAGGAGTTAACCCGGCGGCATGTACATCGTCCAGCAATGGAAGGGTAATTTTACCATCCGGCCTGACAGGTACGGTACGTGTCAGAGTTGGTTCACGCCATACCTGGATTTCCAAAATATCAGTAGGTCCAATCACATATTCATTTTGGGACTCTTGAGCATTAGACATCTGTGGCCAAATGATGCCAATAAAGAGAGCTAAAATAGTGACCAGTAAACTAGTTGACTTTTTTTTGTTCATAACTCCTCCAAATTTCCTCAATTCAAATCCCTGGTTACAAACAGTTCATAAAGCAACTGAGTTGACAATATTGCCAAAAAAGCTGCATTGTCACGGAAACCTGACACAGCGCTTGATTTGCATTTTTTGATCAGCCTCTGCACCTTTCGGGAAGCAAATATATTGGCTTGTTTGAGTTTTTCTTCAGATAGCCAACAGCTTACCCTAGATGCATTGCCGCTGTCAAAAAAAGCCTCTTTGTTAGGAGCACCGTAAGGCCTTTTGGGCCTTTTAGCGATGATTTCCGGCAGCAGACCTTCAAAAGCCTTACGCAGAACATATTTTTCCTTCAAGGCCTTGAGCTTATATTCAGGGGGTATGCTATTTGCCAATTCAGCAAGCGTGATATCGAGATATGGATAACGGCCCTCTACTGAGTGTGCCATGGTCATGCGTTCGCCCTGTGAAACCAGCAAATATTCGGATAGGAGAATCCTGGTCTCCAGATATTGGGCTTGATGGAGTGGATGCCAATAATTGAATTCTGACGGCATCTCATGCCTCAATTCATCTACTGGATCATACCCAGAAATTTCCTCCTGTACTTCATCAGAAAAGTAATTCTGTATCGGTCTGGTGTTTGCCCATGTAGGAAGGTGGGAGTAACCAAACCTGTCAAGGGGTAAGATTTCTTTTCTATAGAAGGAAAGCAACATTTTTCCAGCTATTGAAGGTGTCAAAGGAGAAAAAGGATACAGTCTCTTTAATAACAAGGGGCGTAGGGCACTTTCTGGATATTTTGCCCAAAAACGCCTTATCTTATCTTCTTTAAATATGTCATATCCTGCAAAAACTTCGTCCGCCCCCTCACCTGACAACACAACTTTGTATCCAGATTTGTTGACCAAGCCAGACAACATATACATCGGTGAAGGGGCAGACCTTAGAACAGGTTTTTCTCCATGATAGACAGCTTTAGGAAAAACCCTGCCAATATCGCTATTCCTGATAACGATGTTGTTATATTTCACATTGAGTGACTGAGCCAAACGTTGCTGATACTCTGTTTCATCATATGATTGAGCAGCAAAGGAGAGGGAAAAAGTCTCCAAGGGAGTATTGGTGAGGCGCCTAGCAACGGCTGCAATAATTGAGGAATCCAAGCCTCCGGATAGATAAATACCGACTGGCACATCGGCCCTCAATCTCAATTTGACTGCATGAACCAATGATTCAAAAACATCTTGAGCCCATTCAGCCAAAGGCCTCGAACGATCCTCTTCCCCTGACCTTGGAAAAGATAGATGCCAATACCGCACCTGTTGTATTGTATTGTTGTTATCGCCGAGCTTTATAAGGGCATATGAACCAGGAGAAAGGCTTTTGACACTGTCAAACGGGGTCCTGGGGGACAAAGTCGTCCAGAAAGTAAAGGCCTGTTTCAATGCCTTTAGATCCATGGCTGTGTCAAATCCTGGGAGTTCCAAAATGGCCTTTATCTCAGAAGCGAATACGAGTTTTCCCTGCCATTTGGTTGAATAAAAAAGTGGACATATTCCATAGTGATCCCTTGCCATGAAGAGTATCTGTTTCCTTTCATCGTAAATGACAAAGGCAAACTGGCCGTTTAACATTTCTACCATTTTCTTACCATACTCTTCATACAAGTGGATCAGTACTTCCGTATCCGATTGCGTTTTAAAAAAGTGGCTGCCTTTCTCCTCCAGTTTCTGCCTTAACTCAATATAATTAAATATCTCTCCATTAAAGACTATCCAAACTGAACCATCCTCATTACTCATGGGCTGTTGGCCAGAAGACAAATCAATTATACTCAATCGCATATGGCCAAAAGCCGCAGGCCCCTTAAAAAGGTCGCCTCTCTCATCTGGCCCGCGGTGTGCTAATTTGTCCATCATGAGACAAATTTCCTCTTGGAATGCAGCCCGGGGTACAGACTGGCCTTTAAGATCAACTATGCCGCAAATTCCACACATTTATACCAACTTCTGAAACATCACGTTTTCTGAACACCAAAAATGTCGAGACATTTTCCATCAAGTTTCAATATTAACACATATAGAGCCGATACAATATATCTTATCGGTCTTTGTTCAGAATTTTGCCATCATGACTAACCAACATAGAAAAAGGCAGGCACTAGGCCCGCCTTGGTGTGAGGTGTGGAGTGTTTTTGTTTGACTTGTTAATATTGCAAAAAGCGTACCCCAACGTTTTCAAAAAAACTAAAAAACATTCCCAATCTAAGACGCTTTTCTAGTATATTACCCTCAAAAATGGAAAAAAAATTCCATTGAAATAGAAGGAACTTTCCACTTTTTTTATATTCTTAAACTAAATTAATTCTTCACTCAAATATTTTAAACATAACATGTGGAAAAGGCACAAGATGTGCATTAAATGGAAGCAAAAACAGGAAGGTGATGTTAAGATGAATTATCTCAAATTGTTGAGTTTGACGATTTTCTCTTTATTTTTATATAGTTGTGCAGCACCTCAAAACAAAACGCAGCAAGGCGCCGTATACGGCGCAGCAGCTGGGGCTGCTGCCGGGGCTATAGTTGGCCAAGCCATTGGCCATGATGCCAAAGGCACCCTTGAAGGCGCAGCCATTGGTGCAGCAGTAGGCGGCCTGGCAGGGGCTGGAATCGGCCACTATATGGACAAACAGGAGGAGGAGCTCAGACAGGCAATGGCAGCATCTGAAGCTGCCTCCATCAGAAGACAGGGCAATGTATTGGCTGTTACTTTCAAGGGTGATTTCCTTTTTGATATCGACTCTGCTGTCGTCCATCCAGGGGCTTATACAGATATTAAACGCATGGCCAAGATTCTCCGAGATTACCCTCAAACCAGAATCAGGATCGAGGGGCACACTGATTCCACTGGTTCTGAGGATTACAATCTGCGATTATCCCAGAGAAGAGCTGAAGCAGTGAAAAAACTGCTGGTTGCAGAGGGAGTCGATCCTTCCCGCATAGTTACCATTGGCTATGGAGAGGCAAGACCAAGGGCTACAAATGCAACCCAACAGGGACGCCAACTAAACCGAAGAGTGGAAGTGTTCATTGAACCATTGCAATGATACGTCGACATAAGGCCAGATGCTACGATCATCTGGCCTTCTTATACAACCAAAACCTAAGGCTAAAATCAAAAAATATTTATTCAAAGGGATTTTTCAACATTATGGTTTGTTCTCGGCCGGGGCCCACAGACAATATCGCTAATGGTACCTGGGCAAAATCCTCTATGGCCTTTACATAATCCTGGGCAGCCTGGGGAAGTTCCTCAAAGGAGCTACAAGCGGAAATATCATCCTCCCAGCCAGCAACTTCTTCATATATTGGCATGGCAGCTTCAACGTGCCTGATATTAGCTGGCATGGTCTCAAAGGTGCGTCCCCCTACTTGGTATCTGGTACAGATCTTTACCGGATCAAGGCCGCTCATAACATCCAGCTTGGTTATTACCAGGCCATCAAGGCCGTTGATCCTCACGGCATCCTTCAACACCACACCATCCAGCCAGCCGCAACGGCGTTTTCTGCCAGTAGTGGCCCCAAACTCGCCGCCCTTTTGCTGCAAATGATCACCAGTTGTATCAGGTAGCTCTGTTGGAAATGGTCCTGCGCCTACCCTCGTAGTGTAGGCCTTGCAGATCCCTATGACATAATCGATTTTACTTGGACCTATGCCAGCACCGCAGCACGCACCACCTGCAACGGTATTGGATGAGGTCACAAAGGGATAAGTACCATGGTCTATATCTAGTTGTGTACCTTGAGCTCCTTCAAACAAGACATTTTTACCAGCCTTTTGGGCCTCGTCAATCATCACTGAAACATTGTCAGCATAAGGCTCTAAAGCCTCTGCATATGCCTGATACTGATCATATATCTCCGCTTCGTCAAGCGGGGAAGCACCCAGCAAGTTGGTTAGCAAGAAATTTTTCTCCTTCACATTTTCGCTTAATTTGTCTTTGAAAAGCTCTTTATCAAACAGATCCGCAACTTTTATACCGCTCCTGCCCACCTTGTCTCTATAGCAAGGACCAATTCCTCTACCCGTGGTGCCGATTTTCTTGCCTTCCGATTTAGCTGCCTCACTGGCGTGATCCAGGGCCTTGTGATAAGGCATGATAAGATGGGTATTAAGGCTTATTTTAAGCTGCTCAGGAGATACTTTGCGTCCTCTGGACGACAGATGCTCAAGCTCATCAATTAAAATGGCTGGATCCAACACCACACCATTACCTATAAGGCACAACTTATTTTCGTATAGAATTCCAGAGGGGATGAGATGGAACACGAATTTCTCACCGTCTACCACAAGAGTGTGACCTGCGTTATTGCCGCCTTGAAAACGTACTACCAGGTCCGCATACTGTGTGAGGAGATCCACGATTTTGCCCTTGCCTTCATCCCCCCACTGAGTACCTACTACTATTACTGAAGCCATTCAAATGCCTCCCCTTTACTTTTCCAGCCCGCCAGGATAGTTAAAAGTGACATTAAAGTCAAACAGCAATGGAGGCATTTTTGGAACAAAAAGCAAATACCAAGCCAGGACTCCTCTATCTGATAGATGGAAGTTCTTATATTTATAGGGCCTATTTTGCCATTCGTCAGCATTTAACCACCCACACCGGCTTTCCGACCAAGGCCATTTATGGTGTGACAAACATGTTACTGAAAGTACTGAGGGAAAAAGATCCTAAATTCATCAGCATGCTTTGGGATGCCAAGGGGCCAACATTCAGACATGAAATTTACGAGCAATACAAGGCAAATAGGCCGCCTATGCCAGATGACCTTTCGGTACAGATCCCATATATCAGGGATGTTGTTGATGCCTTGGGACTGCCTCAATTGGAAAAGGAGGGATTTGAAGCAGACGACCTCGTTGCCACTATTGTCAAGAAGCTTCCAGACATAGATATCTTGATAGTCACAGGCGACAAAGACCTGTCTCAGTTGCTGAGTCCAAGGGTCTCCATTTGGGATCCGATGAAAGATGAATACACAGACCTAGCCAAATTTAAGAAGGATTTTGGCATAGAGCCAGCTCAGTTGCTTGATGTAATGGCATTGGCTGGTGACACAGCCGACAACATTCCAGGCGTGCCAGGCATAGGTCCAAAAACAGCATTAAAGCTGATCAAGGAATTTGGATCCCTGCAAAAGTTGTTGAAGAACATTGACAACATGCCAAAAACAAAGCTTAGACAACGCCTACTCGAACACAGGGACAAGATTTTACTGTGGAGAAAATTGATAATGCTTAACGACAATGTGCCTATCGAAGTGAATCTTGATGACTTTAGAAGGCACCCCATGAACATTAAAAGGCTGAGAGAGCTTTTCAAAGAACTGGAATTTACAACTTTTTTAAAAGAACTCTCACCTGAAAAGACCATCAATTTCGATGACTACAAATTGGTGGACAATGAAGAAGACCTAACGGGATTGGCTGAGCAAATAAAAGCCAAAGGGGAAATGGTGCTTGATACAGAAACCACCAGTGAATTTCCTATGTATGCCAAGCTTGTTGGTGTTTCTGTGTGTGCCTCCCCTCCGCAAGCCGCATACATTCCAGTTGCTCACGAAACCACAGAAAAACAACTTGATGTGAACATCCTTAAGCGGATCATAGGTCCTCTACTTTCTGATAAATCCATAAAGAAAATAGGGCAAAACATAAAATATGACATGATCGTCTTGTCCAATCACGGAATGGAACTGGAAGGCATTGAAGGAGACACTATGATCGCCTCTTACCTGCTGAATCCATCCAAACACCAGCATAACCTTTCAGAGATTGCATCGGAAGTACTGGGCCACAATATGATCTCCTTTAAAGAGGTGACTGCCAACCAAAAAAAAGAGAAAAATTTCGCATACGTACCTTTGGAGCTTGCCAAGAACTACTCTTGCGAAGACGTGCATGTGACCGCTCTGGTAAAGGATATCTTGTGGGAACGTTTGAAAAATGCGCACTTATGGGATCTTTTCCAAAAGATCGAAGTTCCTTTGATAACAGTCCTTGCAAAAATGGAAAAAAAGGGAGTTTTGATAGACAAAAAAGGACTCAGTGCCTTGGAATTGGAATTCACGCACAGAATTGAGGAAATCAAGAACAAGATATTCGATTATGTAGGCCATGAATTTAATCTTAACTCACCAAAACAGTTGGCTCACATACTCTTTGAAAAATTTAACCTTCCTCAACAGAAAAAGACGAAAAAAAAGACCGGATTCTCCACGGACATCGAGGTCCTTTCATCGCTGAGCAAGATCCATGATCTTCCTGCCATGATCCTGGAGTACAGGAACCTTCAAAAGCTAAAGAGCACTTATGTAGAGGGGCTGAAGAAAATGCTCCATCCCCTCACCGGCAGGGTACACACATCTTTCAACCAAACGGTTACCGCCACAGGCCGACTTTCTTCCAGCGATCCCAACCTTCAGAATATACCCATCCGTACCGAGGAAGGCCGAAGAATAAGGGCCCTATTTATTGCTGATCCCGGTCATTATCTAGTCTCAGGGGACTATTCGCAGATAGACCTGAGGGTGCTTGCCCACTATTCTAAAGATGAAACCTTGGTCAAGGCCTTCAGGAAGGGAGAAGACATCCACCAGAAAACCGCAGCAGAGGTCTTTGATATTCCTCCTGAAATGGTTACCCCTGAAATGAGACGGATAGCCAAGACAGTCAATTTCGGCATTATATATGGTATGAGTCCATACGGGTTGGCCAAGGAACTGGGTATTGAGCAAAAGAAGGCCAGAGAATATATAAAACGGTATTTTGAACGTTACCCAGGCGTAAAAAAATACATGGAGAAGACAGTTGAAAAGGCCAGGAAACAGGGCTTTGTCACCACCTTGCTTGGAAGGCGACGCTACATACCAGATATTGTGAGCCGATCTCGCAGAATAAGGGAATTTGCTGAAAGGACCGCTATTAACACACCCATCCAAGGGAGTGCTGCCGACATAATCAAACTGGCCATGCTGGCAGTGGACAAAGCGTTAGGAAGGGGTTGCTTTAAAAGTGCTTTAATTTTACAGGTGCATGATGAACTGGTGTTGGAGGTGCCAGAAACCGAGCTGGATCAAGTAAGAGATCTTTTGAAACATACTATGGAAAATGTGGTTGCTCTCAATGTTCCATTGACGGTATCCATAAAATATGGCCTAAATTGGGCAGAAATAGAAGAAGTGTAGCAAAAATCACAAAGATTACGCAGTAGAAACCATGGTCCAGGCCTTGTCTATACAAATATTGAATTCACTCCGTAAAAATAATAGTACCAACCACACAATATCCCTGCTTGTCACAATGGATTGCGGCTGCCCTGCATGTGCCGGGGGTCGCTGGAAGGCAGACCGTTTCAAGATCAGGGGATCTATCTTTGCTTCCGAGAAAATAGTTGAAGAGTTAACTTTTGAGTTTTCTGGAAGGCCAGGCGAGTTTTCCGCTCCTGTACCCAAACTTGAAAAAGGCACCTATTATTTGTTGATTGAGGCATTTGACCCAGAAACAGGACTTGCTGGCAGGGAGTCTACTCAGATTACCATTGATTAATTTTTTTCTTATTTCATGGTGCCGTATGGTGTAACGACTGCCCTTTCCAAACACGCACCTTCTTCCACAAAACATCCATCCCATACAACTGATTGATTCAACCGCACGTACCGTCCAATTTTTACATTGTCACCTACCACAGACCAGCATCCTTTTTGTACCTCTGTCACTTGCATGCGGTTACCATATTTTTTCAACAAAATAGCATTGGCATCCAAATAGCCCGCCAAGGTTCCGATGTCTGCCCATATATAATCACTGTCGATCCTTTCTGCTTCAATGGCTTTTATTTTCTTTCCATCTCCAAGACTTTTTTGGAAGACCTCAATCAACGAATATGGAAACTCGTCATGGAAATAGCCAAAACATGATGGGTGGAGAATAGATATACCGCAATACGCCTTGGCGTCCCCTCCGCCATATCCAAAAGCAGTAACTTCACCTTGTGCCACCCTCACGTTGTTAAAAGGAAGGCGTGCGTGCACCAGCATGTGTGCTGTATAATCTGGGTTTTTGAGCGCCAAGTTCCTGAAGACATTCAAATCAATGTCACATACTATATCACCATTGTAGATCAACAAGTGGTCGTTGGGGTCCAGTTGAGGAATAGCCTGTGCAATGCCTCCACCTGTTCCAAGAATAGTTTTTTCTTTGAGGAGTATGATCTCAATGTCGGTATTGATTGTTTCAAGGAACGCCTCGATCTTGTGAGCCAAGTGATGGATATTAATGAATACCCTTTCGAAACCAGCGTTTACCAATTGATCGACAATTCTGGTTATTGCAGGAATATTGCAAACAGGAAAAAGAGGCTTTGGGACAAAACGGGTCAACGGCAGAAGGCGCGTTCCAAAACCTGCCGCCAGAATGAAGGCCTGTGTCACAGCCCTTGTTTTTTTATGATGCCTTTTCTTCTACGTGAGCCGAAGAGTGAGACTGGTTCTCCTGGCTGGATGTTACAGCCTTTTTTTCATGGTCATCCGTTTCTTTTGAAACGTCACTGTCCATGTCTTTCAAACCCTGTTTAAAGGCCTTCAAACCCTTTCCCAGCCCGGCACCAATCTCAGGCAATTTTTTGCCGCCAAATATGAAAAAAGCGATAAAGAGAATTATTAAAAGTTCTTGTGTACCTAAACCAAACATGGCGCCTCCTTTTTCCTAATTAGGAACCATAACTGTGGAGCCCAGACAAGAGGAAATTCACGCCAAAATATGTGAACATAACTGAAACAAACCCCACAATGGACAAAATTGCAATCTTTTTCCCTTTCCAGCCTCTGATAAATCTAGCATGTAGTGCTGTGGCATAGACAAACCAGGTGATTAGTGACCAAGTTTCTTTGGGATCCCAGCTCCAATACGTTCCCCATGCTTGATTGGCCCAAACTGCTCCAGTAACTATACCAATGGTAAGCCACAGAAAGCCAAAAATTATAGTCTGGTGCATTAAATCATCCAGCACCCGGTGTTCAGGCAGCATGGCCATGAGGCCTGCGGAAGGTTTGGATTGCGGTTTTATTAAGTACATAATGCCCAGCCCACAAGCTACTGCAAAGGAAGCATAACCTAAAAAACAAGTTATCACGTGGGCAATCAGCCAATTGCTTTGAAGAGCAGGTATCAAAGGCTGAATTGTGTCTTCCACCCTGGGACTGAAAGAAGCATACGCCATCGCCAGGGATGCAAATGGGGTGGCAAAGGCCCCAATCACCCTCTGTTTGATCTTCCATTCGATTATCAAATAAACCAGAATGGTTACCCATGAAAAAAAGACCAAGGATTCATACAAATTGGACAATGGGGCGTGCCCGTAGCCAAGCTTGTATGATTCAACCCAGCGCATGATGATGCCGGCAGTCTGCAATGCAAGACCTGCTGCTGTAGTAAATGTGGCCAGCAAGCCCACTTTCTGGACTCTGAACACCCAGTGTATCAAATACAGAGCTGCAGCACCGAGATATACAAAGGTGGTCCAGCTTAAAAGATATGAACTGGTCATTTCTACCTTCTATTCCTCCAATGATTTTTCTATGGCTTGTGCCACTTTTTCAAAGTCTTTCTCAAAATGAATCTTGTTTTTGTTGGACTGACCCGCCAAGATAACGGATACTTTGCCATTTTGTTCACCGACCCATAGGTACATGCGCCTATGCGGCACCCAGAATACCACTACAAAACCAGCAATCATCAGGAAGAAACCCAGCCATACGATCCATACACCTGGATCTTTCTTCACCTGCAGCCCGGTCATATATTTGTTCCTGACCTCTATCAATGAGACCCTGTAAGTGTCTGAACCGTTGTTGAACTCTTTGGTGTTTCCCTTCAGAACCCATATGGTCCTAGCGGGACTATTACCGTCTTCGATCCATACACGCACAGCGGGTACACCGTGCACATCTGGCAGGTATTGGTAGAGCCCCAACACTAGTCTCAAATCAGGAACAGGCACTTTTTGAAAGGCTGGCAACGTAACTGATGTCTCCTTGCCATCCGGGCTAGTTAATTTTATCTCCGCTTCAGGCATTGGCTGATAGCTTGCCTGATAAAAGGTTATTCCTTTGTATGTAAGAGGAGAATTTACACGGAGAGGCGTCTTTAGTACCTCTTTACCATCTTCCAGGATAGTGACATCCGACCTGAATTCCTTTGGTGCGCCGGTATCATAGAATGAGACGGTGAACTTATCGCACCTTATGGAAAAACCCAAAGGCTGGGATTCCCCACTTTTTCTATCCAAAACGTGATCTGCTGCCTGACCTTCTGGCAACATCAAATTGCCTTTGAAACCAGTCAAGGAACCAATGACCGCACCGACCAGCACAATGAGAATTGAAGCATGAAGGCCATACAAACCCCAATAACTCCATTTGCCTTTTTCCACCATGAAAAGACGGCCACCTTCAAGATCTTTTTCAGCAGAAACGGAGCCTGCCTGATCCTGAAAAACAGCCTTCACCTTTTCCAAAAGATGAGGGTTAGGCGTACCTGGCGCATTCCATTGTTTCCTTAGCCTGAACCTTAACAGGCGGTTCAAGTCGAGATCAAGGCTATCTTTTTTCCATAATTTGATAGTAAAAGGGATTCTACGTATGGTGCATGCAATCAGATTCAGGGCAAATAACCCCAATAGAGTCAAAAACCACCAGGAGTTGTAGGTATCATATAGATTAAGGGCCTTTATAACTTTGAAAAAACCAGGACCATAATATTCTAGATACCGCTGTAAAGGTTCACCCTGGGGTATAACTGTACCGATGATGGAAGTGGCAGCAAGGGTTAACAATAGGAAGACTGCCAGCTTTACCGAAGTGATAAAATTCCAAATTGGATTAGATTTTTTCTTTTTACCCATAGATGTTTGAGCACGGGAGAGAACCGGAAAGTGGCACAAATCAATCCTTTTCGGATTCTAATTCGCTACTGCTCTCCTGGTTTTCTTCCTCCTTTATGGATTTTTTGAAGTTCCTGATCCCTTTGCCAAGCCCCTCTCCTATTTGAGGCAGCTTGCCAGCCCCAAATATAATCAAGATGATCAGCAAAATTATCAGCAACTCCGGCATCCCCAACCCAAACATCCTCAGGTCTCTCCTCCGGAATTGAAATTTGAACCAGAATGTACTTTCCGGCTCAAGACATGTCAATGGCGATTTGAAAGACTATATGCCAAGGCGTTTCATTTTGTTTAGAAGTGTTTTGTAGCTCACTTTTAATGCCCTAGCTGCAGCTGCCTTGTTTCCGCCGGATGCCGCCAGGGCTTCAAGTATCATCTCCTTTTCACGCCGTTGTGCCTCTGCCTTGCTTTCAGACCAAAAATCTGATTCATCTTTGTGAGATGATTTCTCTTTCTTGGGGTGAATAGTCAAAAATTTGATTTCTTCCGAGCTGATTTTTCCTCTGCCCAAAACGGCTGCCCTGTCAAGAATATTAAACAATTCTCTTACATTGCCAGGAAAATGGTATGCCTTTAGCAATCTTACCGCAGAGGGATCTATCGTAACAGGGTGACCCAAAATGTTTTTCAGTGCCTTGAGATGATGTTCTGTGAGTTTCTCTATGTCTTCGATACGGTGCCGCAATGGAGGGATGTCCAAAGGAAATGTAGCCAAACGGAAATATAGGTCTTCCCTGAATCTTCCTTCTTTGACCATCTCCTTAAGATCTTTGTTTGTTGCAGCGATTATCCTTGTATTGCTTTTCTCTTCTTTGCTACTGCCAAGAGGAATGAATGTCCCGGAATCCAAAAACCTGAGCAACTTAGGTTGCAATGCCTTTGGCAAGTCTCCGATCTCATCCAGAAACAATGTTCCACCATCTGCAGCGGCAACCATTCCCCTCCGCGACTCATGTGCTCCAGTAAAACTGCCTTTTAGATGGCCAAACAATATTGAATCAGCCAGCTCGGAAGGAATGCTCGCACAATTCAATGCGACAAAGCCCTTCCTGCCACTCCTGCCATGTATATATCTTGCCAAGACATCCTTGCCCACCCCTGTTTCTCCATTAATCAGCACAGGGAAAGGGGTCCTTGCAACCTTTTTTGCCACGGTTACCAAGTGGTCCATGGTATCAGACGAATATACAAGATCATGTCCAGAAAGATTGGAAACAATTAATTGGCCAAATTTTTCTACCAACAGTTCAAGATCCACTGGTTTTTCCAGAAAATCAGAGGCACCCAGTTTTACCGATTCCATGGCTTTTTGAACAGTGCCATAGGCAGTTACCACCAAGATGGCGCAGTCCGGGTTGACAGCCTTGGATGGTTCTATCAAAGAAATCCCTTCTCCATCTGGCAGCTGAAGGTCGAGCAAAACTCCTTGAGCCCATTTGAGGTGCTTACGGGCATCCGATATGGAATGGGCTATCATGGTATTAAATTTCTCTTCTAGGGCTTCTTGAAAGAGGCGGGCCAGTTTTTTATTGTCTTCCACAATTAGTATACTTGGTTTATCTGCTTCCATGGTATCACTCGATATTTTTTTCGTGCTTGTAAATTCGTTATCGAGAACTTTTCATGACTAAATTAAAAAACAAATCGTCGGCCTTTTACGCTGCTGTGGATATAGGTACACAGACATTCAGATTGGCAGTAGCTTGTCTTAGTAAGCACGGAATTTCATTAAAAAAATCGAAACTGGTCAATGTGAGACTGGGAGAAGGCCTTTCTGAAAATGGCGGTAGAATTGTGAATACGGCCATGGCCAGGGCCGAAGATGCCCTACACGATTTCAGTAAAACCATAGAGAAATTTTCGCCATGTCAAGTATATGCTGTGGCAACTGCCGCTATGAGGCAAGCCCCAAACGCACACCGTTTGCTGAACCTGGCAGAACGACTTGCAATCCCCTTAGAAATCATAGATTGGAAGAAAGAGGCCGCCTTTTCCTGGAAGGGGGTCAATTATGCGCTGGGACGACTTGCAGAACCTTCTTTGGTCGTAGACATTGGAGGTGGCAGCACTGAATTCCTTTTAGCAAAAGGAAACAAAATATTGTACTGTAACAGTTTTAATAAGGGCGCAGTCAATTTGACTAACAAGATCAAGCCCTCGGATCCGCCTACAACAAAACAAAAAAGGATACTGATGAAAGAAGCAGCGAGTTTGGTCTTGAGAGTTAAAGAGCAACTGCCGCTAGAGCCCCAAAAACTAGTCGGAGTTGGCGGAACCGCTACAACACTGGCTGCCATGGACTTAAAACTTGACAAATATGATCCTGCAAAAATAAGAGGTTACCACCTTGCATTGCAGTCACTGGAAAAAATGTGGAATGATATGAATCAAGAAACAGTTATGCAGCGGGCCATGAGGCCAGGTCTTGAATCCCATAGGGCTGACATTATCTTAGCAGGAACAGCCTTGATGATTGAAATCATGATGGGCCTCAATAAAAAAGAAATTGTTGTTTCTGACGGAGGATTATTGCTCGGTATTTTGATTACAATGATTGAAAGGGAGTATCCAGAACATGTTAAATCACCCAATACCCACAGCTTATACCTTTGATGATCTTCTGCTTCAGCCTGCATTCTCCCAGGTTCTACCGAATGAGGTTGATGTTTCTACGCAACTTACGCCCAAAATCCGCTTGAACATACCTATTATGAGTGCCGCAATGGACACTGTAACAGAAGCAGAGACGGCCATCAGTCTGGCCAGAGAAGGGGGTATTGGAATAATACACAAGAATATGCCCATTTCTGCCCAAGTAAAAGAGGTGGAGCGGGTTAAAAAATCAGAAAGTGGCATGATTGTTGACCCGGTAACAGTGAATCCCGACCAACGGATCTGGGAAGTTCAAAAAATCATGCGGGAATACAGGATCTCTGGTGTGCCAGTTGTAGAAGGGGAAAAGCTGGTAGGCATAGTTACCAACAGGGATTTGCGTTTTGAGACCAACTGGGATCAAAAAGTCCGGGAAGTCATGACACACAAAAACCTGGTTACTGCTCCTGTGGGCATAACCCTTGAGGAATCCAAGGCCCTGCTTCATGAGCACAGGATTGAGAAACTGCTTGTGGTGGATGACGAGGGTAATTTAAGGGGCCTTATAACCATAAAAGATATTGAAAAAATAAAAAAATATCCCAATGCCTGTAAAGACGAGCTAGGCAGGCTGAGGGCTGGTGCAGCAGTGGGCGTTGGACCTGACAGGCTTGAACATGCTGAAGCCCTGCTGGCTGCTGGAGTGGATTTGATTGTTGTGGATTCTGCCCATGGCCACTCCAAAAATGTGCTAGATGCGATCAAAGATATCAAAAAGACCTTTCCTGATGCCCAGGTGGTTGGAGGCAACGTTGCCACTGCCGAAGGTGTGGAAGCTCTCATAAAGGCTGGCGCAGATATAATCAAGGTTGGGGTTGGGCCTGGCTCTATCTGCACCACACGGATAGTAGCTGGGGTGGGAGTGCCTCAATTGACAGCAATACACAATTGCGCAGTGGTTGCAGAGAAGTATGGCAAAACAGTTGTTGCTGACGGAGGGATTAAATTTTCAGGCGACTTGACCAAGGCTATCGGTGCAGGAGCCCATTGCATCATGATCGGGAGCCTGTTGGCAGGCACTGATGAAAGCCCTGGCGAGCTTGAACTATTCCAGGGCAGAAGTTACAAAGTCTACAGAGGCATGGGATCTCTTGGGGCCATGAAAGAGGGTAGTAAAGATCGCTACTTTCAAGAAAAAGTGGACAAAGCGTCAAAATTGGTCCCTGAAGGCATCGAAGGAAGAGTACCATACAGAGGCCCACTGGCCCAAACCATCTTTCAGCTGATCGGTGGTTTGAGGGCAGGCATGGGTTATACTGGGTGCCGAACCATTGAAGAACTCAGGCAAAAGGCGACTTTTGTACAAATCACATCGGCTGGCTTGCGTGAAAGCCATGTTCACGATGTGATCATCACCAAGGAGTCACCCAACTATTGGGTAGAAAGATAAATACTACTCATCTCTTTTCGGTAACAGTTCTCAATACTCATGGCTAGTTTGTCCAAAATGAAAGGCGCTGGGGGCGAAGACCTACTTGGTAGATTTTGGCTCCTAGCAATAAAACAGATTGGGTTATAATGCTGAGGCGACTAACTAGCCTACATGCCGCTTTTTAATCAAATTGCCACTACTAAAGTAAAAGACTTACGTTCTAAATTAAAGAATGATTAGTTCATGAAGTCAGGCATTTTAACGCCAGGGTAGTAACATTCTGACACTCTTTCCGGAATTTTTTTCTTTATGTTTTGGAATAGGCAAATATTCCACAGTTGGTTCACGCCTTACAGGCTGTGGAAAGAGGTTCATAAGCTGGTAAAATTCTTTAGGCATATGGCTGTTTACATGCAAACCCAGCGTTTTTGCCTCTTCACAAGATATAGGATAATCATGAGTCCACCTGCCTTGGCTCATGGCCTCTGCCAGTTTTTCTGCTTCTTCACGGCCCACCCTATCTTCAAGCAATTCTATAACATCTTTTTTCATCTGATTGAGTGCCTTTTCTGCCATGTCGGCCTTGATCAAAGTTTCATCATCTATTTGATCGATGCTCTTTTCTTTCCGCACGCGGAGCAAGGAAGCTGCGGGGTATTGACCAAGCTGGGGATCCACCGGCCCCAACACGGCGTGACGATCCATAACTATTTCGTCCGCTGACATGGCAATCAATGTGCCGCCACTCATGGCATAATGCGGAACTATGGCTGTAACCTTTGCCTTGTGATCCTTAACCGCACGGGCGATTTGAAGAGCTGCCAAGACTAATCCGCCTGGGGTATGAAGCACCAAATCTATGGGTATATTGTCATCAGTCATCCGAATGGCCCTTATGACTTGTTCGGAATCGTTAATATCGATATATTTCATCACAGGAAAACCCAAAAAACTCATGGTTTCCTGCCTATGAACGAGGAGAATGACCCTTGAATTACGCTTCTTTTCTATTTTGGCAATCATCCTTTGACGGGCCGCCTCCAGCATTTTTTGCCTTAAAACCGGCTGCAACGCGGTCAACATTAAGAAAAACCAAAAAATATCAACTCCAGTCATTATTTCCTCCCCTGAGATAAAAGTTAACCGATACTATTACCAAAACATTTCAAATTCTGTCCCTATTACTGAAAAAGCCCCAGGCATCCGACTGTTCAGCATAAGTTTTACCACACCAATGCCTTGTTTTTGCACCAATAAGAAAAAGCTTGCACGTAAATACCCCAAACAAGAAGCCTCCTATATGGGCCCACCATGCAACTCCTCCAGCCCATTTGGGAGCTGCAAGGGCAAAAGTACCGCTCAGCACCTGCTCCAGGAACCAAAAAGCCAAATAAAAAACTGCCGGCAGCTCAAAAAAGAAAGGAAAGAAAAAGATTGGCACCATTAAAATGATCCTAGCCCTTGGAAATAAAACGTAATAGGCGCCTAGCACACCTGATATAGCACCAGAGGCACCGATAGTTGGCATTGTAGAGGCGGGATTGGCTATAATGTGAAAGACGCTTGCCACTATGCCCGCGCAAATATAAAAGATTGCATACCGAAGCGGTCCCATCTGATCTTCCACGTTGTCTCCGAATATCCATAAAGTCCACATATTTCCAAAGATATGGGCCCAGCCTCCGTGAAGAAAGAGGGAAGTAAGAAAAGGCCAATACCCCACTAAGTGGCCGCCAAGAAAATGGTAACCAAATTCGCCGCTGGTATACCTGGCAGGCACTACCCCAAACAGCATCATCAGTTGCTCCAAGGCGTGAGGCGGCAAAGTGGTCTCGTAAAGGAATACCACGGCATTGAGGCCGATTATTGACCAGGTAATGAGTGGCGGGCAATGTCGTGGTACACTATCTTGTATAGGAATCACTGTATCTCACTTGAACTTGTGTAGTTACTTTGTAAATTGAAAGTTATGGACCATAGTGTGGAAAGTCAAGGCAAAACAAACATTACGCACCCCAATGGAATTGAACGGCAGCGCGTCTTAATCGTGGATGACGAAGCCGACATGGCCAGGGTGCTGCAAAAAGTCATACAAAAAAAGTGTGAATGCGACACCAAGTTGGCATATTCTGGTGATGAAGCATACACTCTCCTTAAAGCCTGGCATCCAGATGTCATTCTCACTGACGTGAAAATGCCAGGCCTAGACGGCCTTTCGCTACTTAAGCGGACCAAAGAGATAGATCCCAACATTTCCGTGATCATAATGACTGGTTATGCCACCATAGAAATGGCAGTAGAAGCAGTTAAACAAGGTGCTTATGAATTTTTTCAAAAGCCGTTTGATAACGACCAGTTGGCAAGGGCTATCTCTCGTTCTTTGGAAAGGACTAAACTGCTCAGGGAAAATCAGCAATTATACGCATGCTTAGATGGATATGCACCATTCCATGGTTTCGTTGGAAAGTCGCCAAAACTGAAACAGGCAGTGGAATTGATACAAAAGATTGCGGACACCGATGCAACCGTGCTGATAAGAGGAGAAAGCGGCACCGGCAAGGAGTTGGCTGCAAAGGCCCTTCACTCCTTGAGTAGGAGGTCGCAAAAAAGAATGATAACAGTAAATTGCCCTGCGCTACCGGAAAATATTCTTGAAAGTGAACTATTTGGCTATGTGAAAGGGGCCTTTACAGGTGCCACTTCAGACAAAGAGGGGCTCTTTTTGGCAGCCAACGGCTCTACAATCTTGCTTGATGAAATTGGAGATATTCCCATTTCCATCCAGACCAAGCTACTGAGGGTCTTGCAAGAAAAAGAAATCCGGGCGCTGGGTTCCACCAAATCTTATCACATAGATGTTCGGGTTGTTGCCTCTACAAATCAGGACCTGGAAGATAAGATAACAAAGGGCGAATTCAGGGAAGATCTATACTATCGTTTGAACGTGGTTACTGTTTATATGCCTTCACTTCGGGAAATCAAAGATGATATCCCAGCAATTGCTCAATACTTCCTGGAACGTTATGCCAAACAGTATAAAAAGGAGGGCCTACGTTTTTCCAGCGCTGCAGTTGAGTGCATGTTGAACCGTAATTGGAAAGGCAACGTTCGTGAACTCCAAAACGCTGTACGAAAAGCTGTGCTTCTTTGCTCAAGGGATGTCATTGAACCCCAAGATCTTTTGGCCGAAGACAATGGTACCCCAGAGACCTGCTGCAACCTCACGCTCTCATCTCTGTGCAGTATGACCTATCGAGAGGCGAAGCAGCATCTAATATCCAAATTTTCCAAAGCCTACCTCAGCGACGCATTAAAACGCCACAATGGCAATGTTACATTGGCTGCACAAAAATGCGGTATGGAAAGGCAGGCATTCCAAAGGCTTATGCGAAAGTACCAAGTACGATCAAAAGATTTCAAGAAAAAATAAAGTGCAACCTTTTTGTTGCAAAGCAACTTTATGGTTGCACTAATATAGCTTTTTCAAGCCCCATATATATACTTTTGCCCAAAACCGAGTAACCTCAGATACCATTTCACCGCATAACCATCTGTTTTTACATTATTTTTTTTAAACGAAACCGATGGTATCATGACATGGCACCCCGTTTGCGTTCCTTTGACATGAGAAATTTTTTAAAAGATGAAATTGATTCTATGACCGCGTATCGAGGTAAAACACAAAACCATGACTTAAACAGAAATATATTGTGAATTGAGTCACTTAATCCCTCATCAACCTAAGCCTATCTGGAGGAGGAACCAAGATGGCTGGCAAGGCAACCAAAATACCCACTGCAACAATTTTGAGGCTCTCAATCTATCATCGTTACCTCCAATCTTTGATGGAACGGGGTACCCAGGTTGTGTCATCTGCACAGCTGGCCAATGGCACAAACGTAAACGCTGCCCAGCTGAGAAAAGATCTGTCCTATTTTGGCCGTTTTGGGGTGCGCGGTGTTGGTTACAATGTCTCAAAACTGCTGGAACAAATAAAAGAAATCCTTGGACTTGGCAAAAGCTGGAACATGGCCCTGATTGGCGCTGGCAATATTGGTAAGGCCTTATTACAACACAAACATTTTGAAAATCAGGGATATAACTTCGTGCTAGTCTTTGATAAAGCTCACTACAGAGTGGGCAGGGAGATTATTCCTGGAATGAAAGTCCAGCACGTTAAGAACTTGAAGGAGGCTGCCCATACCATACCTATCGATCTAGCTGTATTGGCGGTACCAGCTTCAGAGGCTCAAGAAATGGCCAACGCAGTGATCGACGCAGGAATAAACGGTATCCTTAATTTCGCACCTGTGCGACTCAAGGTACCAAAACATGTGGCCTTACAACATGTAGATTTCACCACTTTGCTAGACACCCTTACCTATGCACTTTCTACGAAAGAAAAAAAAGAAGGGCGATATTCCACACTAGAACAAGAAAAAAAGAAAATAAGCTGGAAATCACATTCCTCCTGGCCTGATCAAATGATTAACTATTCAAATTTACTTGTCACTAAATAGAGTTAATGATATAAATTAATTGATAACAAAATTTGACCTACATAAAATATGAAAATAACCTTTATAGCTATATAAAAAAACAGACAGAAAGGGGGGATGCTATAAGTAAAATCATTGTGACTAGTTTTGTTTAGGGAGAAGTAAATATTAACATATCTCATTCCATCAAAATAGAATGGGGAGGAGTTCAATTATGAGAAAAATCCTAACGTATCTAATATCAACCCTTTTCACCGCGGCAATTCTCTTTTCTGGACAGGCTCATGCCGCAGTGGAAGCGTCTCTATCTAGCAGTTCGTACAAGGCCGGAACGCCCATCACTGTGAAGGGTAAGATAGATCCTGGCCAAGACATATTCATTTCCATAGGCCATGATGACCCATTCAAACCATCAGAATCAACTGGCTCAAAGGAGCGTGCAAAACTTGCAAAAAAATTTGGGGATACTTCTATTCCACCAACCTACTATGTTGTGACCAATGTGCCAGAAAAGCTTGCGACCCCGAAAAGCGTTGCCAAAGGACAAACTAAGGGCATTTTTGCATTTCCGCCTTTCAAATTTACAGTTAGAGTTAACAAAATAAAAAAATGGTCTGACATAGCAGATGACGTAAAGGCAATGCTAGCCCCAATGGTTACGTCTGGTGACCAGTGGAAGTTCTTGATCTTCACCCATGAAAAGAAGTTTGGAATAAACACCATCTCCAAGGAAAAACCCATTGGCGGTGGAAATGCCAGGATGATCCTTACGGATTATTCCAAACAGCCTGAGAATTGGAACAAGGGTGTTTCACTCAAACTCAACAAGGAAACCGGCGAGTTTGAGATGACCATGACCCCTTACAAAAACATTGCCCCGAACACCAAAATGGCTGTGGTGGTCAATGGTCAAAAGGTTGGAACTTACACAGTTACGCCTTCTGGATTCTTCTTCAAAACTGGTAATACATACATGAACCCATTGGTAGTCTTGTTTGGTGCATTTATCATAGGTGTTCTCTTCGTCATAATGGGTGCAGCTGGTGGTCTTTTCACAGCGGCATATCAGATTACAGTTATTGGCACAAAAGGCCCCATAGGCATCAATGCCGCCAATACTGTCAAACCTACAAACCTTTTCCTTACCCTTTGTTCACCATTGACTGGTCTGATGACCTATTTCAAGGAAAAACGTTTTGCATGGCCTGTGGCCATATTCTTTGCCTTAGGCATATTGATCGGCGCTTTCTTCCTTGGGCCCACATTTTCGGCCAAGTATCTGCCGATGAAGGCATACAAGTTCTATCTGGGCATCATCTGTTTGCTTATTGGCTTCAAACTCTTTCACGAGAGCCTTCCAAGCACAATCGAGAAGAAAAAGGCCCTCAAGGCCGTTGTTCAGAAGTTCAACAAGGCCATTGAGGAAGCCAAGAAGACCGGAAAAGCAGCCGAAATGGGCAAAGTTGAGTTTGATAAATTCAACTTTATCAGCTTCAACATGCGCTTCTGGGGTGAAACTTTTGTTGCTAAACCCCTCATGATGCTCATCGGCGGTATCGTAATGGGTATGATCGCCTCCTCCTTTGGTGTTGGTGGTGGTTTCATGTTCATGCCGTTCATGACTAGTTTGGTTGGTTACCCAATGTATCTAGCAGTACCAATTGCCTTGGCAGGAACCTTTGCTACTTCCCTTGGTGGAATCTCAAAATACATACTCATGGGTTATCCGCCAGACTGGATAATGGCCGCCTGTATTGCTGGTGGAGCCATTGCAGGAGGAATGGTAGGACCTAAGATCCAGAAAAAGCTGCCTGAAATCTTTCTTAAGAGAATGCTGGCACTGGCACTGATCATCGTCTTTGCCAAGTACACAAAATTGCTTCCCTTCTTCCGTTAAAAAAGGCTCTAACCACAAGCGTACAACCGGGCTTGGATGCTCATTGGGCATCCAAGCCCTTTCTTGTTTCTTTTCTGGATATCTTTTATCTTTTCGGATCGCTTAGTTAGCCAGCTCCAGCTAAGATCACTCACTGACCAGGGAGGAAAATAGAATTTGGAAAATCTGGCTCATATTTTATGGGAATATGTAAAACATTTCTTGGACTTGCTGTTCATCAATGTCGTAGCCCCTGTTTTCTCAATTATTGGCAAAATTCTTCATATATTTTTAATAAAGCCTTTAGATCTACTTCAGTTGCCCATTTTTTTGCAAATCATGATCATAGGGGCTCTTACTGCCATATTATCTATCTTTATTAAAAAAACGCTCAGGGTCAGGGAAAAAGAAGAGGCTTTTTTCAAAAAATTTGAGAAAATGAAGGCTGTTCAGAAAAATTTCGACTTAATGGAAGATTGGAAGACGAGAAAAGTATTATATGAAGCATCTGACAAGGAAATCGATGAAGAATACAATACCTTTATTGCTCAAAGATTTGCCAATTTTGGAATGGTCCATCTTTTGCCAATATTTTTAACCTTATTTTGGCTAGACACTGTTTACCCAGCCTCCTACTTGGAAGCCATTAACGGTCTCCCATATACCCTGGTATTCCCAAGCCAGCCATTAGGCTTGCCCGGACTTTCAGTGCCTGTCACATTTTTCATAGGCTATCTCTCTGTGCATTTACTTTGGGGAAGAATCCAAAAGAAAAACAGAAAAATAAGAGACACCAAAAGAGTTGAACAATAGACCTTTTATTCTCACGTCGATTCAAAAAGGAGTCTTTGAAATAATGAGAATGATTAGTCTAAAAAGCTGGGCGTTTGGGTTTGATGGGTAATAACTGGCTTGGTATCTGTTTTTTTACAGTCTCAAGCCTCATTCTAAGAAAAATATTACTTATGAAGGTGTTTGAAAACCGAAGATATTCAAGCAAAAGTGCAACACAAAAGTTGCACAACTGCAATCAATTCTGTTTTTTTTCAATCACATTCTATTTGTCAACCACAAACGTGAAACATAACTAGTTGATATTTAAATATAACTCTCCAACCACCCTGCCGTTCATAAACAGGCATCCCTTTTGCACATGGTAAAGGTCCCAAGACAAATTGTCCCATGGGACTAAAGATCTGTAAGGAGGAGAAACAAATTGAAGGAAAACAAAATCCCAGCTGCAACAATTTTGAGACTGTCAATTTACTACCGTTTTTTACAGGAACTGCTGCAAGAAAACATTCAAGTAGTGTCATCTGCTCAGCTGGCAAAACACACCAATGTCAATCCGGCACAGTTGAGAAAGGATCTTTCTTATTTTGGCAGATTTGGAGTCAGGGGTGTGGGCTACGATGTGGCAAAGCTTGCTGAACAGATCAGTGTAATATTGGGCCTTGAAAAAACTTGGAGGATGGCTTTGATCGGCGTAGGCAATATTGGCACTGCTCTTCTGAAACACAAACGTTTCAATGAGCATGGATACAATATAGTAGCAGCCTTTGACGCCGATCCAGAGCTTGCTGGCATGAAGACGTCCACTGGCATCACGATTCAACCTATTTCAGATTTGGAAACAACCATAGCCAACATGGAGATTGATATTGCGATAATTGCCGTTCCACCTGAAGCAGCCCAACAAGTAGCTGATAAAGTGGTGAAGGCGGGTATACGAGGCATATTGAATTTTGCGCCTGTTAGGCTCAAAGTGCCAGCAAATGTCTCTATTCAGCACGTAGACTTTACCATCTTACTGGACACATTAAGCTATTCATTGGCCCAAGATTCAGGAAGAGAGCGTCCAAAAAGCCAGTCATTGAAACACATTCAGGGATGGTCCAGGGCCCATAGCTGGCCCGTAGCCAATGCTAATTTTGTGGTTTGTGCTACCTCCTAAGCAGACCTTTTTCTAAAGGGAAGCCTTAGATTTGGCTTCCCTTTTTTCATGCCATTACCGACAACAGCAGTTCCCCCACCCTTTTTACAACAAATGCCACCATCCAGGCCAAAGCAATGAGATAGCCCACAGAAAAGGCGGTCCAGGCCGCAGACCCGGTTTCCCGCCAAATAGTCACCACCGTGACCATACAAGGAACATAAATGAGCACAAAACACATAAACCCAAAGGCAGTTATGGGCGTAAGTCCGCTTTTTTCCCTTATCGCTTTCCTAAGGCCTGAACTGCCCTCATCAGCGTCATCTCCCACTTGATAGAGTACACCAAGGGTGCTAACAACGACTTCTTTGGCAACAAAACCAGTAGCCAAGCTGATGGCAAGGCGCCAATCAAAACCAAGCGGCTTTAAAACCGGTTCCAAGAATTTTCCCATTCTGCCTATGTAACTATGTTCAAGCTTCTCTTCAGCAATTCTCTGCTCGATAAGTGTCAACCTTCTTTGAATCTTTTCTTTAACGGATGGAGAAACAAAATTGTTGCCCTTGAGTTGGGCCTTCAATTCTTCAATTTGTGACTGATAATCCTGTGAAAAGGGTACCTTTGTAGGAAATGCTCCAAGGAACCATATAACCACAGAAAAAACCAAAACCACCCCTCCCATCTTTTTCAGGTAGATCTTGGTCCTGTCCCACATATGAATCAACAGGCTCCTTACAGTTGGTAGACGGTAAGGCGGCAATTCCATAACAAATGGTGCAGCTTCACCTTTAAAAAGTGTCCGCTTGAATATTTGTCCCATTAAGATGGCTAAAACTATACCTATAAGATATAGGACGAAAATGACGTTTCCCTCTTGCCCTTGAAAAAAAGCACCCGCTAAAAGGACGTACACGGGAAGCCTGGCTGAACAACTCATCAACGGATTAATCAATATCGTGAGCAACCTATCCCTTCTTGTCTCAAGTGTTCTGGCTGCCATAATGGCGGGAACGTTGCAACCAAAGCCCATTATCAATGGAATAAATGATTTTCCGTGAAGGCCTAGAGTATGCATCACGCGGTCCATGATAAAGGCTGCCCTGGCCATGTAGCCGGTATCCTCAAGCAGGCTTATTCCCAAAAACAAGAGCAGTATGTTGGGCAAAAATACCAATACACCCCCTACCCCGCTAATAATGCCATTTACCAGAAGATCCTGGACAAGTCCTGGGGGAACCAGTGCGGTAACCATTTTGCCCGTAATTTCAACCAGCCACTCTATCCACTCCATAGGATAAGCGCCAATCGTAAAAGTGCCTTGAAACAATAAGTACATGAAAAGGAGAAAAACCGGGTATCCCAAGAGCCTGTTGGTTACGACCTGGTCGATTTTGTCGCTCATGGTTTTCTTTGCTGCAGGAGACAGGCTCATGGTCTCCTTCAAGGCTCCGGATATAAAACCATACCTAGCTTCTGCAATGAGCGTTTCAGGATCTTCGTCAAAGACTTCCCTCAGGTGCTCTCTGCTCTTGTGGACTTGATCCAAAATTATACGTGCCGCAGGGGAGGCCTCCACCTTTCTCCGAATTTCTGGGTCATTTTCTATGAGCTTCACAGCTGTCCAGCGCGGATAATATGCACGCCTTAATTTCTGGTCAGCTTCAAGGGCATAGCGTATAAGCCTTATTTCTTCTTCTACCTCTGAGCCATAGTTGACATGTATGTGTCTGGACACAGTATCCCGGTCTTCGGCCACCTCTACGACCTTATCCATCAACTTATCGAGCCCATCCCCTTTGGTACCGATGGTCTGGACTATTGGAACGCCCAAAAGCCTGGAAAGGTGATCATAGTCAACGATAATACCTCTTGAGCGCGCTACATCCACCATATTCATGGCAAAAACCAGTTTAATATTGAGTTCAATAAGCTGCGTGGCAAGGTAAAGGTTGCGCTCTAAATTTGAGGCGTCTATGACATCTACTACGACATCAGGTTTCTCTTCCAAGATGAAATTCCTGGCAACGATCTCTTCCACGGAATAAGCTGTCAGCGAATATGTACCAGGCAAATCTACTATTCTATGGACCTTTCCCCTATGGCTGCATTCCCCCTCTTTTTTCTCAACTGTGACCCCAGGCCAATTGCCAACTTTCTGCCTGGCCCCTGTGAGATGGTTGAATATGGTGGTCTTGCCTGCGTTTGGATTGCCAGCCAAGGCTATAACAAGGCCCATCTACTTATCCCCTTCAGGAAATTTTCCGTCAAGCCGGTAAGCAGTGGCCTTGCAAAAAGCCACCTTTTTACCTTGTTCGTTAACCACTTCCACTATGTAAAGCCCTGTTCTCTTTCCTAAATTTTTTTCCCTGGCCATAGCCTTCAAGGTTTCTCCTTTTTTCGCAGGCCTCAAATAATTAATAGAGACCTCCAATGCCAAGGCCATGATCCCATGACTGTTGCAAGCAAGTGCAAAGGCCACGTCCGCCAGCGAAAAAATTGCGCCTCCATGGCACAGCGATGCAGCATTTAACTGATTTTCTGTAACTGTCATGATCACATCTGCCTTGCCAGGTTCAACCTTCTCTATTTTCATCCCAAAGAGTTCTATAAGTCTGTCTCTTTTCTCTATATGCTCTCGCACAAAGTGGACTGCACCTCTGGCATTAACATTATTGAGATTCATTTACACCTCTTTCTTTATCTTTTCAAGTTTTTCAGGTGAAACAGGAAACAGTCTTCGCCATTTGTACATGAATTTTGCTTTTATATTTTGGGGAACAAAGGAAATCATAAACCTGGTAATTTCGCTAACCCGCGGAGCAAGGGTTGACTCCCTCAGAAGCGAACTGTCCGCTGGTAAAGTAAGTGTGAGGAGAAATATGACCAAGGCAGAGGCTACCACTCCTTTCACGAGTCCCATGGCCCCACCTGCCAAGCGGTCCATCCAGCTTAACTTCACAGCCGCCAAGACCCCTCTCAGCAAGATGCCGGCTATAACAAAAGCAAGATAGACAATAAAAAATATAATAAGAAACGCACTCAGTGAACGCGCAGCCTCATTGGCCAGCCACGGTGTCAATTTTACAGATACAACCTGATAATACCGGGCAGCGATCATAAAGCCTCCCACCATTCCCAGGAGGCTCGCAAAGGCCCTGCTGAAGCCTGTCCACAACCCTCTGAGCATGGCAACAAGCAAAATTGCTCCAAGAACAATATCCAACACATTGAAATGCAGATATGTAGCTGGCAGATTCATAGAGATTTTTCTCCTTTTTTTCTCATCCGCTTCCTCAAAAAAAGTTGAGCAGGACGGGAAAGCTCATAATAGGTATGATTCATATGTTTGGGTCTTTTAAAGCCTTTTTTATATAAAAATGTGCCTTTGATTCTTTGCAGCCAACCCTCTTTCTCCAGTTGATCTAGCAAGTCCATTACCTCTCTCAATGGGCTTTTAAGGCGCCTGGCAAGAAATTTTGCACAATCAGGACCCCTGACATATAGATCAACCACAACGGCCTTTTTGCCTTGCCCAAGCCGGTTCCAGGCTTTATCATTGAATTCCGTTTTCATAACAGTACAACGGTCTTCAGGTACCATGCCAGATAAATAGCAGCAAGTAGCAGGTTAATACCCATGAAAAAAAAGCCAACACTGGAAGACGCAATGGAAGAGCTGGCACAGTTGGTTAAACAACTGGAAGACGACCAACTTCCCTTGGAAAAAGCTTTGGATCTCTTTGAACAAGGGATCAAACTGTCCAAATATTGCCATAAATGTCTCGATGAAGCAGAAAAGAAAATAAAGATCCTGACAGCTGATGACAAAGGCGAACCGCTGATCACGGATTGGGACAATGAGTAAAATCAATGAGTGGAAGCCAGCTCTGGAACTATTGGGACACCCCTCATGGCCCCTGTGTAGATTGACCTTGCTGGTATTTGTCACAGGCGGTTTCTCAACGTTAAGAGAGGTGTTGGATGAATTAAACGGGCCAATAGACATTGGCGAATGCACTTATCTTGATCCCCAGAAAACCATTTCTCCACACATTGAGTCACTAAATCTGGCAGCCAGTACTATTTTGGAAAGGTCAAATGAAAAACATACTGCGGTCTTTGATTTGGACGGCAACCCTTGTGACTTGCTTGAATCAGCAATTTTGATTGCACAGCAGCAAGTGATCGAAAAAGAGCTCGAGCAAATAAATTCCATTCTCTGTGCCCCCTGTTCCTGTACCCTATGCTGCACAGGACCTGGATCAGATGATTTGCAGGACTACTTTGAGATTCCACTCTCCAGCAATGAAGTGTCCCTTTTTAACATTAAGCGGATAGAAAATGAACGAACCATTTCCACCACTGCCTGTGAAGCTGAAAAGCGTTGGCCTTTTTATAGTCACGCCCCAGCCATTTTCCGTTGGTCCAATGGTTGGAGCCTCATTCTTCCAAAAGATTCTGTTTGCCCAAACCTTACCATGGAAGGCAAATGTAAAATCTATGGAAAAAGACCTTATGTTTGCAGAAAGCCACAAATTTTCTGTTATGTCGTAGAAAAGCAGAAGGAAATGCTGGTTAAGCAAGAAAAAATACTAGCTGTAACAGATTGTCCTTATGTAAAAGATTTGAAGGAAGAAATCGCCAACTATGGCAGATTATGTGGTCTCGAAGTAGTATTTAGTAGAAACAAACTGTGAAAAAACAAGGGGGCATGCCATGGCAGATAACACCCAGGTTCCCAAAATCATTGTTCTCGACTTTGGTTCACAAACGACCCAGCTCATTGCCCGCAGGATCAGAGAGTTTAGGGTATTTTCCGAGATCCATCCATATAACGAGCTTTCTGTTGCAGACATTCAACTCATCAACCCAAGGGGCATCATCCTTTCAGGAAGCCCTTACAGTGTGCATGACATGGATGCTCCTGTGATATCGAAAAAAATCTTTGACATCGGTATTCCTGTTCTTGGCATCTGTTACGGTATGCAGCTCACCGCGCACTTGTTGGGTGGAAAAGTAGAACACAGTGAATGCCGGGAGTATGGGCCTGCTGACCTTGTCATTGATGATCCCAACGAACTTTTTTATGGCCTTGATCCCGCACCAGTGCCCCACAGGGTCTGGATGAGCCATGGCGATAGAGTTGAAGTGCTGCCTAAAGGCTTTTCAACCTTGGCCTATAGTGAATCCAGTCCAGTCTCGGCCATGCGCCATGACAAAAAGCCCATTTACGGCGTCCAGTTTCATCCTGAAGTCGTCCATACCACCATAGGCAATGAAGTGCTTCAAAACTTTGTTTTCAGGATCTGCAAATGTCAGCCAACCTGGAACATGCACTCCTTTGTCGAAAATGCAACCAAAGAAATAAAGGAAAAAGTAGGCAAAGGTAAGGTCATTTGCGCCCTTTCTGGCGGCGTGGATTCTACGGTTACGGCCCTTCTTATCAACAAGGCTATTGGAGACCAGCTTATCTCCATATTTGTAAACAATGGCCTGCTTAGAAAAAATGAGCCTGAAACCGTGATGGATTTCCTGAAAAAGCTTGGACTCAATGTGCGATATGTGGATGCTGAGGCACGTTTCGTTAAAAAGCTTTACAAGGTGGAGGATCCAGAGGAAAAGCGAAAAATTATTGGCAACGAATTTATTGCTGTCTTTGAAGAAGAAGCAAAGAAGCTTGGAGATATAAAATTTCTTGCCCAGGGGACGCTTTATCCCGATGTGATCGAGAGTGTTTCTTTCAAAGGTCCCTCTGCCACCATCAAAAGCCATCATAATGTGGGTGGATTGCCTGAGGTAATGAAATTGGAGCTAATTGAGCCGCTTAGGGAATTATTCAAAGATGAAGTAAGGGAACTTGCCAAAGAACTTGGGATGCCAGAAGAATTGATTCATCGTCATCCTTTCCCAGGCCCAGGGCTTGCCATTAGAATATTGGGAGAGGTCACGCCTGAACGCCTCAATATATTGCGCGAGGCAGATGCCATTGTGATAGAAGAAATGAAAAAGAGCGGCTGGTACAGGAAAGTCTGGCAGTCATTCGCAGTACTGCTTCCAATCAAGACTGTAGGCGTGATGGGAGACGAAAGAACCTATGAATATGTAGTGGCCATAAGATCAGTTGACAGCGTTGACGCCATGACAGCAGACTGGACTCGCCTTCCTCCGGAACTCCTAGCCAGGATCTCCAACCGCATCATAAATGAAGTGCGCGGCGTTAACAGGGTGTGCTATGATATAAGCTCAAAACCACCGGCAACTATCGAGTGGGAATAGGTTGGAAATGGATTTTGTTCATCTTCACTTACACACTGAATACAGTCTACTGGATGGTGCCATAAGGCTAAAAGACCTGTTCACCAAAGCCAAGGAATATGGCTATGAGGCTTTAACCATTACTGATCATGGCAACATGTATGGTGCCTTGAATTTTTATGAGCAGGCTAGAAAAAATAATATCAAACCTATTTTCGGTTGTGAAGTTTACGTAGCCCCCAAACACAGGAAAGACCGTTCTGCCAGAAAGGCCAGCGAAGCCGCCTATCACTTGGTGCTCTTGGCTCAAAACATCAAGGGCTACAAAAACCTGTTAAGGCTGGTTACCGCAGCTCATTTTGAAGGATTTTATTATAAACCAAGAATTGACCTTGAATTGCTGAAGGAATTTAACGAAGGTTTGATCGCACTTTCTGCCTGCCTTCATGGTCATGTGCCTTACACATTGCTAAAAAAGGGGTTGAAACAGGCCAAGGAGCTTGCCCAGACATATGCTACCATATTTAAGGACAGGTTCTATCTAGAAATACAGGAAAACGGAATTCCGGAACAGAGTGAATTGAACAAATCGCTCATAGATCTTGCCAAAGAGCTGGGGCTGCCCCTTGTGGCCACAAATGACTGCCATTATCTCAAGTCGGAGGATGCAAAGGCCCACGATGTGCTTTTGTGCATCCAGACCAACAGGACTGTTGATGACCAAAACAGAATGCGTTTTTCCACAGATCAGCTCTACTTTGCACCACCTGAAGAGATGAAAGAGCGTTTTTCCTATTGTCCAGAGGCGGTTGCAAACAGTGTTGACATTGCCCAAATGTGCGACGTGGAACTTGAACTTGGGAAACACCATTTTCCACGGTTTCCTCTTAAAGAAAACGAAACATATGAAGAGCGTTTTGAAAAAGAGGCATGGGCTGGTTTCAAAAACCGCCTCAAAAAGATCAATCTCAATGAAACCAAAAGAAAGATATATGAAGAGCGTCTAAAGGAAGAAATTGAGATCATAACGCAAAAAGGTTTTGCTTCATACTTCTTGATAGTGGCAGATTTCATAAATTGGGCCAAGAGCAAATCCATTCCAGTGGGACCAGGCAGGGGTTCTGCCGCTGGCTCACTCGTGGCCTATTCCATGGGCATCACCAATATTGATCCGGTGAAATATGGATTATTTTTTGAGCGTTTTCTCAATGCGGAACGCCAGTCCCTGCCAGATATCGACGTTGATTTCTGTATGAGCAGGCGAGACGAAGTAATCAGATATGTAGCAGAACGCTATGGAGGCGAAGACTTTGTTGCCCAAATCATCACCTTTGGTCAGATGAAGGCCAAGGCAGTGATAAGAGACGTAGGGCGCGCACTTGGTTTGCCATATCCTGAGGTGGACAAGATTGCAAAGCTTGTACCCGATCAACTCAATATAACCTTATCAAAGGCCCTGGAACTGGAGCCAAAGCTTAAAGAGCTTCAAGAAAAAGAACCAAAGATAAGGGAGTTGATAAAAGTTGCCCTGGCATTGGAAGGCCTGCCGCGACATTCCTCCACCCATGCTGCAGGAGTCGTCATATCAGATAAACCCATGGTGGAATATCTACCTTTGACCAAGGGGCAGGAAGGTGAGACCGTTACACAGTTCGACATGAAATGCGTTGAAAAATGCGGTCTGATCAAATTCGACTTTTTGGGTTTGAAGACCCTGACGGTGATTGACACTGCAGTCCGGTTAATTAAGGATCATTTGGGGGAAGATATCGACATTGAAAATCTGCCCCTTGATGACAAGGCAACCTACGAACTCCTGACCAAGGCTGATACCACAGGCGTTTTTCAGCTTGAAAGCAGCGGCATGAAGGATTTGATCAGGCGAATCCGTCCTTCAACTTTTACAGACATGATAGCGCTGGTGGCGTTGTATCGGCCAGGGCCCCTTGAAAGCGGCATGGTTGACCAGTTTGTAGATGCAAAACATGGAAAAGTGGAGGTCAAATACCTGCTGCCTGAACTAGAACCCATATTGAAAGAAACCTATGGTGTAATAGTTTATCAGGAACAGGTGATGAAAATAGCACAGGTTCTGGCCGGCTACAGCCTTGGTGAGGGCGACATATTGCGCCGGGCCATGGGCAAGAAAAAACCTGAAGAAATGGCGGCACAGCGCGAACGTTTCATATCAGGCGCAAAAGAAAAAAATATTCCAGAGGACAAGGCCAAGATCATCTTCGATCTAATGGAAAAATTCGCTGGTTACGGCTTCAACAAAAGCCATTCAGCTGCATACGCCCTTATAGCTTATCAAACGGCTTATTTGAAAGCTCATTACTTAGTACCCTTTTTGGCCTCCTTGCTTTCCAATGAACTGGGAAACACAGATGGAGTTGTCAAATTCATCCAGGAATGCAAGGCTCAAGGCGTCCCGGTCTTGCCTCCTGACATCAATAAAAGCAGTGTCGACTTCACTATAGAGGACAACAAGATAAGGTTCGGTTTGGCAGCAGTAAAAAATGTAGGCATGGGTGCCATTGAGGCCATTCAAGAAGAACGCAACAAAAATGGCCCTTTCAAGAACTTTGAGGATTTTTGTACCAGAATAAACACACGAAAAGTGAACCGCAGGGTTATAGAAAGCCTCATCAGGTGCGGAGCCTTCGATTCCCTCGGCCACCGCCGTTCTCAATTGATGGAAGTCATTGATGATGCCCTGGAACTCGGGCATGCCAAAGGCAGAGACCGTGCTGCAGGTCAGCTTTCCCTGTTTGATCTTATGCCACAGGATTCAGATGATGAAGAGACGAACCCATTGGGACTCGAACTGCCTGACATCCCTGAATGGTCCCAAGAAGAAATGCTGGCAGCAGAAAAGGAATCTCTTGGATTTTATATTACAGGACATCCTCTTGATCCTTTTGTAAAGGAGATGGAACGCCTTTCTAGCGGTCTGAATACGTCAAACGTAAACACTATGGCAGATGGCGCTGCAATTGGGCTGGGAGGCGTTATACGGTCCAAAAAAGTTATCACAACCAAAAAGGGGGAACAAATGGCCTTTCTGGCCCTGGAGGATCTCCACGGATCTCTGGAAGTGATATGCTTTCCAAAACTTTATCAGCAGGTCAGGGAATTGTTGGACAGCGATGCCCCGGTCTTTGTGGAAGGAAAACTCAAAAAAGAAGAAGAGGAAAAGAGCCGAACTTACAAAATTATTGCGGATTCGATAGAATTGCTGGAACAAGCTTGCAAGCGGCGTGTTGCGGGGCTCGATATCGTATTGCACGGCGAACGGATATCTCCGCCTATCCTGAAACAAATAAAGGCCATTTTGCTTCAAAATCGTGGAGACAGCCCTGTGTCTGTTTCCATAACAATGCCACAAAAAGGTAAAGTGGTGCTGAGCCTGCCGGAACATTTGAATGTAAAGATCACGCCCGATCTCACTCAAGCCTTAACAAAACTCATGGGATATCCAAGCGTACAGATAAGATACCGGTGATCAGGAGTCTACACTATAATGTACACCTTTCCAAAACCAGGCTATAAAAACAGTGAAAAGGCGCTGGAAATACTGAAAGAAGGGGTTAAAAAATATGGCGTCAATGAAGTGGTAGTGGCTTCTACATATGGAACAACAGGCCTGCAAGCTGCTTCAGCACTAAAAGGCTTTAAAACAAAAGTAATTGTGGTGACCCATAACACTGGATTTAGAGAGCCGGGAACCTTGGAGATGAAATCAGACACCAAGGCTGAAATCGAGTCTTTGGGGGCCGTTGTATACACAGGCACAATGCCTTTCAGAAATATTGGAACGGCCATAAGAACCACATTGGGCTACTCTCAGCAAGATCTTATCGCCAACACCCTAAGAATCCTGTGCCAGGGAATAAAAGTGTGCGTGGAAATAGTTATGATGGCTTCAGACGCAGGCTTGATCGGTACAAAGGATGTACTTGCCATGGCTGGCACGGCTAGAGGCGCTGATACGGTCGCATTGATCAAACCAGCCTCTTCAAACAACCTTTTTGAGATAAAGATTCGCGACATCCTGGCCAAACCCTATGACTGGTAGTAACTAATAATGGCAATGGGCAGCAAAGGCGGAAGAAAAATAGTTTGCAAAAATAGAAAGGCGAGGCACGAATATGAGATCCTGGACACCATAGAGGCTGGTCTGGTGCTCCTAGGGCCTGAAGTAAAATCTTTGCGGGATGGCAGAGCCAATTTAACAGATGCCTATGCATCTTTTGATAAAGGAGAGGCCTACCTTTACAATGTGCACATCTCCCCATATCCCCATGCAGCAAATATAGGAGCGCTCGATCCCACTAGGCCCAGGAAATTACTGCTTCACAAACGTGAAATAAAACGACTCATGGGAAAAACCCAGGAAAAGGGGCTCACATTGATCCCCTTGTCCATTTATTTCAGAAACGGGAAAGCAAAGGTCGAGTTGGCGCTGGCCAAAGGCAAAAAAATATGGGACAAACGCGAATCCATAAAGCGCAGAACCATGGACAGGGAGTTCCAAAAAAAATACAAGATCAGGTAGTTTCCACCAAGACCTCATCTCCAATACTCGCGTTCAAAAATGCTGACGCATCGCCCCCATTCACGGCTATTTCGATAAAGCCAGTACTGCCAACCAAAGCAGCGCATTTCCCTTGTTTGACATCACCATAAGTTGTTACGAAGGGCAAATTATGGTCCTTCACTTTCACGGATCTAACTTTCTTGTGAATCACCAACTCTCCGGGAATATTGGTGATCACATTGCCAAATCCATCTACATAGACCACCTGTCCTTTTATTTCTTTTTCCAACGATAGAGGTTCTGCTATTTTAAATTGAACGGGATCATGCACTGGTGGTCCAAAGTTTTCAATGGGTTCACCTGCTGCAATATGGGCTGCAACCGGCGCGAACACGTCCCTAGCATGAAAGGTCCTGCTGATTGGGTGGAGTAAGTAGCTACTGTTTTTTATTTCATAACATCGCCACTCTCTTTCATATATTATTGGATAGGTGAGCAGGCCATTGTCTGGTGCAATGAAGGTGTAATCCCCAGCTTCAAGGACGAGTCCACGGCGCTCGGTCCCCACACCCGGATCGACTACTGCAATGAAGATGGTTCTCGCAGGGAAAAATTTGTACGATGTTCCTAGTACAAAGGCTCCTTGGTGGATATTCTGAGGCCCGATTTCATGTGTCAAATCAATAACTTTGAGGTCTGACTTTATAGAAAAAAGCACACCTTTGACAATGCCTGCGTAGGGATCTTTGTTACCGAAATCGGTCAAGAGGGTAACGAAAACATCCATCTAACTCTCTATGTAGGCAAGTAAGCAATCATTTTGTTTTTAAAAAGATGGGCAATTTTGATGAGGGTACTAGAAACAATCAACTGTTTCTATTGGAACCGTACCATCATCCTCATATTCATCAATAAGCCTTTTCCACCAGGTAGGCAGGGAAAAAGCTGCCTTGTGGCATTCGGGATTGTAATAACGGCCCACTAGGTTGGAATTGGGCAACGCACAAGATGCGCCATCTTTAGTGGCAATTACGAAGGCCATCTCATCGCCATATGCTGCCACAGGGGCGCGGTATACCTGAACACCAGGCATCACGTCTTCAAATCGCTTCATTACAAAGGGCATGACTTTGGGCATGGTCCTAGGAAGGCCAGATTGCCTCACAACCACTCCATCGTCTGCTAGACATTTGGCAATGTTCTCGTGAAACGGACGCTCAAAAAGGCATATGGCCGGTCCCACTGGATCGGTGGAATCAAGGAGGATACAATCAAACTGCTCCCCCCGGGATGCAGCTTCTTCCACGTATTTTGCACCGTCTCCTATGATCAATTCCAGCCTAGGATCATCCCAGCATTGGCATACTTCGGGCATATATTTTTGACAGGCAACGAGGACCTGTCTGTCAAGTTCTACCATCACTACCCGTTCAACCGATTCATGAGACAAAACCTCTCTCAGTGTACCGCCATCAGCACCTCCAATTATCAGGGCAGATCTCACTGGCCTCTTGCGCCCTAAAAAGGGCACATGAACCATCATCTCATGATAAATATATTCGTCTGCTAAAGTTAATTGTACGACACCGTCGAGGACCAATGCCCTTCCCCAAAGAGGCGTCTTGAACACGAATAGATGCTGATATGGCGTGCGCTCCTCATAGAGGAGCTCCACCTGATAGCTGTGGGCAAAACCTGGTCCGATCCGCTCGGACCACCAGTAACCAGTCAAGTGTCCTCCATGTTGATAAGTTGTCCCCGCTGGACTTCAAGCACATGCAGATATTCAGGCTGAAGTTCTTCCTTCATCCTTTCCAGCACTTTGTATGCGCCATCCTTTCCGCGGGAAAAGATATCTATTGCTGCATAGCCATTTTCAGGCCATGTGTGTATTAAGATATGGGCATTCGGACCATTATAGGTACCGGATACTCCGTAAGGATCAAATTGATGAACCCTCACTGAGCATTCCTTGCTGCTGCCGTTGCCATTTGTGCGACTTAAGGCCTTTTTGATGGTTTGGGCATCTGCCAGGATGGAAAATGGGGATCGCCACATTTCCACCAACAAATGGGTACTCATTCCATTTTCTGCTGCATGAGAGGCGGCACAGCGCTGAATTCGCATGGCCTCTATTCCCGCCCTGACCGGGCTAAAAGTGCTCAATGCCATGGCAACCCCTCCTTTCAAAGCTTATCCCGGCAGGCAGGAAATCTTATTCCTTCTGCCCACTAATCAATATAGATCAGAAAATTGGTCGGGACGAGAGGATTTGAACCTCCGACCCCCTGAACCCCATTCAGGTGCGCTTCCAGACTGCGCCACGTCCCGACACCACATCTAAAGTTAACACAACCAGAACCAATTACAACCATTCCGGAAGCTCGGGACGGATAACACGTTTTTACCCCTAGGTCAAGATTCTATAAAAGACTAGAAGGTGATTCAAAGATTGGTGCCGAGGGGGGGATTCGAACCCCCACGGGCGTGCGCCCACCACCCCCTCAAGATGGCGTGTCTACCAATTCCACCACCTCGGCAAGTTGATCGGTTTTAGCTAATTTGTAGCATTGGCGGCCTTGGCGGTCTCATGCCCGCTTTCAGCCTTTGTATTTGTATTGGACCCAGGTTCACTGCCCTGGTTAGCGGTTTCATGCCCTGCTGGTACTGCGCTTTTTGGAGCAATTTTTCCTGGCTCCTGTGGTGCAGCCTTTTGAGCAGGCTGAACTGGCATTGTCTTCACCACATCCTGCATAATTGATCCGCTGCCACGATGCGCTCCAACATAAGTCAATGCCAAGGAACTAATCATAAACAGCGCTGCCAGTACCGTGGTTATTTTGTTTAAAAATGTCACTGGTCCAGAACTTCCGAACAAGGCCTCACTGGAGCCAAAGACAGCACCAATTTCAGCGCCTTTGCCCTGTTGCAATAGCACCGTAACTACCAGCAGAAAACAGATAAACACATGAAACACAATTAACAAAGTAAACATAACTTGTCTTTTCAACCCTTAAATATATGAACTATTCCCCAACCCTTCAAGGGATTTGGTACATTACTATGCCAGCAAAACTGTCTGGATCAAGGGCTGCGCCCCCAACCAACGCACCATCCACATCTGGCTTGGCAAGCAGTTCACCAGCGTTGGACGGTTTGACCGAGCCACCATACAATATACGTATTTGCTCTGCAACAGTGGAACCATATCTACTTGCAAGCAGCCCTCTGATGAAAGCATGCGCCTCCTGAGCTTGTTCGGGAGATGCAGTTTTGCCCGTCCCAATGGCCCACACAGGCTCATAGGCAAGGACCACCTTTACTGCGTTTTCAGGATCGACCTCGGCTAAGCCAGAATCAACTTGTTGTTTTAATACTGTAAAAGTGTTATCAGCCTCCCGTTCATCTAACGTTTCTCCAACGCACAATATGGGCCCGATGTCATGGGCTAAGGCAGAGGCAACTTTCTTTGCAATGGTATCGTCCCGTTCCCCAAATATGTGGCGTCTCTCAGAATGGCCCAGTATGACCCATTTAACACCAAGTTCTTTTAACATAAGCGGAGATATCTCTCCGGTAAACGCTCCCTTTTCTTCGAAATGCATGTTTTGCGCAGCCAAAACAATTTTTTCATTGGTCTCCAACGCCTTTGAAAGGGCATGCAGAGCTGTAAAAGGCGGAGCTATTACGATCTCGCGGCCTTCAACGCTTGAAATGAGCGGTTGAAAGGCCTGGAGAAACTCTAGCCCTTCTTGGACGGTCTTGTTCATCTTCCAATTGGCAGCTAAAAAGGGCTTACGCATTTAAACCTCCTATTCCTTTGAGGAACATTCCTCGATAGCTTTGACACCAGGTAGATCCTTGCCTTCAAGCAGCGTCAAGAAAGCTCCTCCGCCCGTGGACATGTAGCTGATGTTATCTGCCTGTCCAAATTTTTTGATTGCTGCATTGGTATCGCCTCCGCCGCAAATACTCAAAGCATGGGCATTTCCTACGGCTTCTGCCATTGACCTGGTTCCCTGGCTGAAAAGGTCGATTTCAAAGGCGCCCATAGGGCCATTCCACACTATCGTTTTTGCATCTTCTACGACCTCTTGAAACAACCTAGAAGAAGCAGGGCCTATGTCCAAGGCCATCCAGCCCTCAGGTATTTCCTGCACTGGAACCGTTTTTGTTACTGTGTCAGCAGAAAGTTCCTGAGCAACTATGACATCTACTGGCAAGTAGAATTTAATGCCTTTCTCTTTGGCCTTTGCCACTATCTCATTTGCACTGTCAAGCAGATCATTTTCTACAAGGGAAGATCCTATCGAAAGGCCTTGCGCCTTTAAAAAGGTGTTAGCCATGGCTCCACCTATGATCACCTTATCGACCCGCTGCAGTATGTGCTCGATTGCACCAAGTTTCCCAGACACCTTTGCACCTCCAAGTACTGCTACCAGGGGCCGTGCAGGTGATTCCATCGCCCTGTTGAAGTAATCAAGCTCTTTTTTGAGAAGAAAGCCTGCAGCGCACTCAGACAGCCTGGCAGGTACACCGACCACAGATGCATGCGCTCGGTGGGAGACAGCAAAGGCATCGTTTACATAAACCTCGGCCAGTTTTGCCAAGGCGTCTGCAAATGCCGGATCATTTTGGGTCTCTCCCTGGTGGTAACGAAGATTTTCAAGCAGCATAGCCTTTCCAGGTTTCAATTTATCCGCCATGCCTTCAGCTTCCTGACCAATACAGTCAGGGGCAAGAGGCACCTCAAAACCCAGAATTTTAGAAAGATGGGCTGCCACCGGCTTAAGACTATACTTGGGAACCCGTTTCCCTTTTGGCCTGCCAAGATGTGAACAAAGAATCAGCCTACCTCCATTTTGCAGCACGTATTCAATGCTGGGCAATACTCCTCGAATTCTCAAGTCATCTGTAATCTCGCCTTGATCATTTAGAGGCACATTAAAGTCCACCCGCATGAGCACCCTTTTGCCATGCACTTCAATCTGATCCAGATATTTGATCATTGGCATGCCTCCTATCTAAAGCATACTGTCTGCAATACTTTCGATTCTGTCTCCCAGCATGGTTGTGTAGCTGCCCAACTCATTATCATACCAGCCATAGACCACCACTTGCGTCACAGGAATTTTCAATGGAGCGCATGAAATCTTTTCCATGGCTTCCTCAGGGCCTTGACATACTAAATTAGGATCAACCTCTATGGCAGCTGTCCTGGTATGGGTTTCTGTGGCCTCAATAATGGCAGCAGCAGATGGAACACCAATTATATCTGAAGAAACATGCTGCTCTTCAGTGTAAACAAGATAATCTCTCATGGGACCTTCGGCCGCGCTTCTGTAAATTCCATTGATCAATTCCCTGTTTATGGGATTTTCCAGGCTCTCATCCTGGATAGTCAAGACCAGTACGATCAACGAACCAGTGTTCGTTGGTATTCTCACAGATTCCGCAATGAAACCAATGGATTTCATCTCGGGAATAACTAATCTCAAGGCCTTGGCAGCACCAGTAGTCGTCAGGATTATATTGTTGAATATACTCCTGTTTTTTCTGGTATCCGTGGCTCCGGCCTTGGGAAGCCTGTCAAGCACCTTCTGGCTGCCTGTGGCTGCGTGAACTGTTACCATGGAAGCACTGAGTATGCGCTTTGGTCCAAAATGGTCCAACAGAGGTTTTACCATAAAAGCAAGGCACGTTGTGGTACATGAAGCAGCCGATATGAGCACATGTTTTTCTGGAACATAATCATCTTCATTTATGCCCATGACTGTAGTAACCGAATCCTCTGGCATCTCCAGGCCCTTTTCTTTAATCTTGAATGGCGCTGACAAGATAACCTTTGATGCTCCTGCCTCCAGATGCCCCCTCAGTGAACCCTTTGGATCGTCACCAGGTGCCGTTGGATCACGAAACACACCAGTTGTATCCACAACAAGGTCGACACCATGGCCACGCCAGTCAATACCTTTTGGATCCCTGCTTTCACGCAGGATGCGCACCGGAACGCCATCTACTGTCATGGTTCCCTCTTGCTCGTTCAGGTTCTCGACAACCCTCGTGCAAGAGTGACCGTGCAGATAAACTCCAAGCCTTCCATAGGTGCTGTCACGTTCAATGGCAGCAGCTATGTCGTGTAGGCCAGTCCCCACCTGACGGCCTATGTTCACAACCAATTCTGAAAATGATCTTTTGGCTACATGGTGCCACACACTCAATTTTCCGATCCTACCCAAACCGTTGATACCCAACTTCATAGGACGGGGTTCCCTTTCCTTGGTGCTCATGCGATCCTCCTTCTTACAATATTAGTTCATTTTTGTTCTTGACATTCAACGAATCAAAAAGGGGCCTGTTCTTCACTCTGGGTTGGATGGCTGCCCATATATACCGAACCGCTCCATCCATCTATACTTATGAAGTCCCCAGATTTTATGGCCTTGGTCTGAAAAGTAGCCAGCCCTTTAGCCTCATATACCTGCATCTGGGAACAACCAACTACACAAGTCTTTCCAAGCCTGAATGCAACTATGGCTGCATGGGAGGTCTGACCACCCTTGGCTGTAAGTAATCCATCTGCCTGGGATATTTCCTTGATATCGTCTGGAACGGTATCTGAACGGATCAGAATCAGGGGTACTTTGGGTTCTTCTGTGCGATACTTCTGAATGTCCTGTAAATTGAATACAGCACGGCCAGAAAGCGCCCCGCCACTTACTCCAATTCCTCTCCCAAGGTAGCTGACCTCCAATTCCTCAGTCTGCAGAAAGACCGTTATGGTCTTTCTCTCCTTTGTTATCATGTCTCTGCCCTGCAAAATATACAGATCTTCAGGCTCAGGACCCTCAAAGGTGAATTCTATCTCCTGTGGGGTCCATTTTTTTTCATATACCAAGTACTTAGCCCAGTCATAAAGGGTTTTATATATTGCGGGAAAGGCTTCTTCCAGAGAAACCTGGTCTTCCATACCCATCTCCTGTTTCTGTTCAATGGAAATAGGATACGTGGAAACCAAGCCGCTGACAATGTCTTCACCCTGGTTGCCTGGCGTGAAATCACCCCATAAGCAGACTCTATCCAGCTTTCGATAAGGATTGGCAGTAAACAGCACTCCTGTGCCAGATGTGGCAGATAGATTGCCAAAAGCCATGGCCTGGATGATTACAGCTGTTCCCCAATTGTCTGATATCTCCATTATCTCCCTGTAGGCCCTTGCCTTTTCGGATTCCCATGATCCAAGAACTAGGCGAAAAGCCACCATAAGCTGTTCAAAGGGATCATCCACTATCTCGATGCCGTGATCCAGTACCGCTTCTCTATACAGCAAGGCAAGCTCTTTCATTTGTTCACCGCTGAATTCGCGCTTCTTCTCTACCCCATGGCGCCTCTTTTTGCTCTTCATAATCTGAGAAAATACATCTCTTGAAAGGCCAAAAGACATACCCCACGCCTGAATAAAACGGCGGTAATTATCCCATGCAAACCACAAGTTGCCAGTGCGCCGCGCTATGGCTTCCGTCGTTTGGAGATTACTTCCCACATTAATGATAGTGCTCATCATACCAGGCATGGATATGGCTGCTCCACTTCTGACAGATAAAAGAAGTGGGTTGTCTGTGGAACCGAATATCCGACCGGTTTCTTGTTCAAGTTTTTTGAGCTGTTTCCTGAGCCTCCACTGAAAATCCCTGAATACAGGCCTGAATTTCTGAATAATAGAATACCAGCGGAAGACCTCAGTAGTCACTATAACTCCCGGAGGCACCCTAAGACCTTCATTCACAAGCAATACGAGATTGAACCCTTTGTTGCCCAAGTGGATCAAGTTTTTTAGAGCCGGCTCCGGTTTGTAAATGGAACAAAGCGTTTGGTCCGGATCGAAACTCAGCAGCAAATCCAAGGAGCGTTCATCCAAAACCTCTTTTTCTTCTCCCAGTACCTGCCAGACCCTTGCAATGAAGTTGTCCAGGTATTGAAGACCAAATGAATTGGCTATGAGATCTCTCAACAGCATTTCAGAAATCTTTTCGATAACCTCGGTCTCGGTGGCGGACCTCATGTAAACCCTGCGAAACTGAGGCAGAAGATTATCCGGGCCAAGCTGGCGTACGATAATGGCAATATTGTCTTGGTGGGGACTGATGTAATGGACATAAATCATGTCCTTGACACCTTCAGACAGGCCCCGCACGATATCCTGGTATTGAGTAAAACTGAACCGCCTCACCTGCAATGATTTTTCCAACAATGTCAGGTAGGTGTAAAACTTTTTTGATCTTACGCCATTTAATTTAATGGCCCTCCAGAACAGCTTCAGGCATTTTAAGATTCGCACCAGCATTGTCCTGGTGATAAAGGGTACATCAAGAGAAGTTATCAGGCGCTCAAAGTAAAGGTTTGCCAGGTTTTCCAGTCTGAAAGTGAGGCTCAAGGCGTCGAACTTGCGTTCATGATAACGGCCATACATTGATGGAATGTCAGCAGCGATATGGCGCTTATGATAAATGTTTTCCATTATTTCAAACTGCTCGCTGCTACAGATAATTTCCTTGAGCTGCTCCAATTCATTCAAAATTAGATCAAGGCATTCTTCAGGATCATCCCTGTCCAGTGCCTCTACAATCTTATCCACGCCTTCAAAACCCCAGCCGACGGCTTCTTGTAAATAGCGCCTTATCTCTCTGGGACTCAGCTCATACTTGAGCGTTTCAAGGCGGTACATCTCAATGAGTAACAGGAGCCTCTGTTTTTCAAAGGTGGGTACATCGTCGATCTGGCTGATAAGTTTTGACAATTCATCCTGTGACAAATCAAGCAGCCTGCGCACCCCCTTTGAAAAAGGCTCAAGGCCGATAGACTGTGCCAGATGGCGCACTAGCTTGTGGACATGATCCACATATTGGCCATGCACGGGAATCTGTTCATAAATTTCAGGTGGCAAAAATGAACGCAAACAACTTTTGTCTTTGCTGTACCAGAAACATAGAATCGACTCTATGAAAGCAACTATTAGGTTGTTGCTTTCAACGTGGCTCTGTTTTCTCAAAAAATGAATCAAAATATCCCGTCTGTTTGATATCTCATCAAGTTCAGTAGAGACTTCCCGCAGCTTGCCCTCTGCGCCGATCTCATTGTAGTAGACTGGGATCACCTTGGTTAACTGTTTCACCAAGTTGTAAACAGGCTCGATTTCGCTATTCAAAAGCCTGCTGACGTCCTTTTGAAAAAGGTCCGTGTCCCTTATACAGGTGCCTGCCAGCCGTAAATTAAGCATCAAGGCAGAAATGAGTGTGCTGCAAAGTTTGGGCTTGAACTCGATTAACTTTAGCCACACCCTGATATTCTGCAAATGGGCGGGATTACACAACACCTGCCATTCCGCATCAACCCCTTTAACGCCGGGTGTTTGGAAGCCAAATTGAACCACCTCTTCCAAAAAGAGTTCTGTAAGGCGCTCGTTGTCCCTGCGGAACACTTCGAGTCCAAGCGCTTCAATGCATTGAAGAGCAGTTCTCGGGAAATGGCCTACTTGCTGTTTAAGCAGGGAAAAACTCTTCGGAAGTATCTTTGTCAGGCGATCCAAGTCTGCTCGCCTTACCAGGCAGACCAACGTCTTATTGATCTGACGCAAAGTCTCCTCGTGTATGGGGGCCAAACCTTCTATTTCTAGGATATGGAAAAGAAAAAAGAGCTGAAGACTTGAAGGAACATCATCGAGATTCTGGGCAGGCTTGGCTGCCGAAGTCACAGGCACTGAACCCAGTTCCCTAGCAATCTTGCGGTAAGATCTCACTATATCCATATGGCCCGGCCTCTTGGCCAGCCTCTCAATCTCGCCTGGACTCAAACCCTGAACAGGAATGGCCCAAAGGCCTTGCAAGGCAACTTTGAATGCAGCATGGGAAATTGGCGAAAAGAGCCTTTTGATAAAGGTCTTCTGCTCACTATCTATGTCGAGGCCTTGAGACTTTATTGTCTTTTCGAACCATTTCAACGGATCTTCTTGCCCAAGCCAGTAGCGCAAGGTGGTTTCACTTATCACCACCAGCAACCTTCCCACTGTCTCCAAGAAATAGCCAGGAAGATCCCTTTCCAAACGTTTCAAAATCATCAAAACAGATTTGGAAACAGGATGATAACTCCTAGCCGCAGCATCAATAATCGATTGATCCTGCTGAAGGAGTTTACGGAATGCATAATCCAGTTGAGGCAACAGCCTCTGCAGAAGGGCTGGATCGGTGCTTGCCGCAACCTTTTCAACAAATGCCAGCAGGGCATCTGCTGCACGTTTCCTCTGCTCTGGTTTTGGCGCTTCCTTGATTATAAAGAAATAAAGATCTAACAAGGCCCTCAATGCCTGATTAGGCTGGGAAGAACCTAGATAGGTCTTGAGATTTTTTAATCCAAAACCGCGGAGCTCATTTATTATGGCATCCCAATTCTTGTAAGGATGATGGATTTCAAAAAGAAGGTGCGAGGCTGCGTTTTGAACACCTTGGTAATCCTTTACACTGTCAAGCAGCACCTTGTATCTTGGATCATAATCAACTTGATCAACCGCAGTCTCTTCCAGATTTACCTTTAGGGCCTGTGATTCTACTAGCATGTCTCAAATAGTAACTATACCACCCTTTGTTTTTCCATGAATAAAATCAAATCAAGCAGTCTGTTCGAATAACCCCACTCATTGTCATACCATGCCATGATTTTTACTGTAGTGCCTTCAATTACCCGTGTGCACAAACCATCCACCACCGCCGAATGAGGATCTTTCAAAAAATCGGATGACACCAAGGGTTCCTCTGTATAACCAAGATATCGGCTTACACTATTCTTGAAACTCTCGTTCAATTCAGGAACAGTTGCAGGTTTTTCCAGTACTGCCACCAAATCCACCAATGACACATTTGGGGTTGGCACCCGTACTGACAGACCGTCAAACTTGCCTGCGAGTTCTGGGATAACCTTGCTTACCGCCGCTGCTGCGCCGGTCTTTGTTGGAATCATGTTCACCGCTGCTGCCCTGGCACGTCTAAGATCATTGTGCGGAAAATCAAGCAGTCTTTGGTCATTTGTGTAGGCGTGCACCGTTGTTATCAGACCGCTCTTGATACCGAACCTTTCTAACAAAACCTTTGCCACTGGTGCAAGGCAATTGGTAGTGCAGGAGGCATTTGACACGATGTGATGGTTCACTGGGTCATAGTCATCTTCGTTGACTCCCATGACTATGGTCACATCTTCACCTTTAGCAGGAGCGGAAATAATGACTTTTGATGCGCCTGCCTCAAGATGGCCTTTGGCCAACTCAGCATCCCTGAAGCGTCCAGTGGCTTCAATCACATATTCTGCCTCCACCTCGTCCCATGGCAGTTCAGAAGGTTCCCTTATACCCGTGACTTGGATATTTCTTCCGTTTATTTCCAGGGAGCTATCCTTCACCTTCACTTCAAAGGGAAACGTTCCCATGACAGAATCATACTTGAGCAAATAGGCCAAAGTCTCAAGATCAGTCAGATCGTTTACTGCGACTATTTCAATTTCCTTGAACTCATCATATTCCATTGCCGCCCTGAACACATTGCGGCCTATCCTTCCAAATCCGTTGATCCCAACTTTTATAGGCACCTTTTCCTCCTGAACATTTCATCTTTTCATATTTTATCACATATCGATATGATCTAAACTTAACATCAAATTCAACAAACCAATACTTTACAATTACAATAAAATAGTATGACTGCACACTTTTAAAGTCAATCGAATTACAAGGACTGTAATTAAAATATTCAATGCTGCTTGTACACCTGACTTGCCTGGGGTAAATTGACAAATCTCGAAACAGGCAATATGAAAGGCTGCAAAAATTCATCCAATTTTGGATAGTTTCATCAGGTGCCCTGTGATAACAATTTACAAGAGCGATGGCAAACAGATAGAAAAATGCGAAAAGATACGGGAAGCTGCCTGGATCAATGTAGTGAACCCAACGCCTGATGAGTTGAGGGCTATCAGAGAGCAGTTGAACATCCTGCCTGAGTACCTGCAGTATCCTTTGGATGAAGAAGAATCATCCCGGGTGGAAAAGGAAGAAGACCAGGTTTTGATAATCGTCCGTATTCCTGAAACGTTGAAGGAAGAGGGAGGTGTTGTACGATTTGAGACCATTCCGTTAGGCATAATTGTAGCGGACAACATTGTTGTGACAATCTGCTTGAGGGATACGGAACTTTTGGAAGAACTTGAATATTCAAGGAATATAGAACGCATTCTAAATGACCCTGTAAACTTTATCTTTCACATTTTTCTCCAAATTGCCTCAAGCTACTTGAGGCACTTAAAACAGATTGACAAACTTACAGATCAATATGAAGAAGAACTCCACCGCTCTCTGAGAAACCAGGAACTGATTCGGCTGCTTAACTTGGAAAAAAGCCTAGTATATTTTAACACTAGTTTGAAGGCTAACGACCTTGTCATGGCCAGGTTGGAAAGCGGCCGATATCTGCCCATAAGCGAAGAAAACGAGGACGTTCTGGAAGACGCCTTGATTGAAAACCAGCAGGCAATTCAGATGGCCCAGGTTTACAGTGACATCTTGAGCGGCACCATGGATGCTTATGCCTCTGTCATTTCCAACAATTTGAACATTGTTATGAAGTTTCTTACATCTGTAACCATAGTCTTGATGCTGCCTAATCTGGTAGCGAGTATATATGGTATGAACATACCTTTACCATTTCAACACTCACCCCATGCCTTTGCAATCACCATGGGACTGTCATTTATATTGTCAGCTATAGTAGTGTACATCTTTTTCAAGAAGAAACTATTTTGATGCAGAAGCCGTGACAAAAACCAGCAAAGAAGAGCAAAAAAAGATCATCTTTGACAACAATCAACTAGCTTTGTCCCTGTTTGGTGAGCAAGGAAAAAATCTCAAAATTTTCGAAGAACTTTTAGACGTTGGGCTCCACGTTAAGGGCAACGAGGTGATAATTTCAGGACATAAAGATGCTGTAGAGGTCACTGGAACATGCCTTGAACAACTTTACAAACTTCTGGACGAAGGTTTTCCTCTACATCCCAGCGATATAGAATTTGCCATTCAGATCTTGAAAAACCGTCCTGAGACCAATCTGAAGACGATCTTTCTCGACAAACTCACTGTAAGTTCTGGAAGGCGAGTTATCACGCCAAAAACCCTGACTCAAAAGGCATATGTGGATGCCATACGAAAAAATGATATTGTATTTGGCGTTGGCCCAGCGGGTAAGGGCAAAACATATCTGGCCATGGCCATGGCTGTTGCAGCCTATGTTAGGGAAGAAGTACAAAGGATTGTCCTGACCAGACCAGCAGTTGAAGCCGGAGAGCGTTTAGGCTTTTTGCCAGGTGACCTTGCAGAAAAGGTGAATCCATATCTTAGGCCTTTATATGATGCTCTTTATGACATGCTTTCTTTTGAAAAGGTCTCAAGGCTGTTGGAACGCGGCACCATAGAGGTTGCTCCTTTGGCGTTCATGCGGGGCCGCACCTTGAACGATGCTTTTATAATTTTGGACGAAGCACAAAACACGACCTCGGAACAGATGAAAATGTTTCTCACCAGGCTAGGCTATGGCTCCAAGGCTGTAATAACAGGAGATATCACTCAAATCGATTTGCCGGAAACCGCTGTCTCTGGCTTGGTCGAAGCCATCTCAATTTTGAAAGACATCAAAGGCATTTCCATAATTCAATTTTCTAAAAAAGATGTAGTCCGTCACAGGCTGGTAAGCAGAATAATCGAAGCATACGAACACTTGGAGCAAAGGAGGCTTTCAAAAAAAGAGGGGTAATGGGGGCAGAGATAAAATGGAATCATCCGCGCTACAAGTCATTGCTCTTTGTAGATAGGGCTGCGCAGTTAATCTTGAAATTGGCCGGCCACAAAGACAAGGAGTTGAGCCTTTATCTTACGACGGACCAGGATATCGCTCAAATAAATCAGCAGTGGCTTGGGCGCCAAGGACCTACCAATGTCATTTCATTCAGCCAGCCCGAACACACAGCATCAAGACTCCTCGGAGACATCGTAATATCGCTGGACACTGCTGAACGAGAAGCCAAACTGGCTCAAACTACGTTGCAAAACAGGCTGACGGCCTTAATGATACATGGCATGGTGCATTTGCTGGGCTATGATCATGAAGGGTCTGATGGTGAACAAATTGTTTTTGAAAAAAAAGAAAAAGAACTCATCAAAGCACTTACGGGGGAGAAGATTATGGCTGACTTGTGTATCAATGTTGACCATGTGGCCACTGTGAGACAGGCCAGAGGCGGTGTAGAGCCAGATCCTGTTGCAGCTGCTGTGCTGGTAGAGCTGGCCGGGGCGGATGGAATAGTAGTGCACCTGAGAGAAGACAGGCGCCACATTCAAGATCGGGACGTTGAATTGCTACGCCAAACAATCCAAACCAGGCTCACCTTAGAAATGGCGGCTACAGATGAAATGATCAAAATCGCTTCAAAGGTGCAGCCTGACATAGTCACCTTAGTGCCTGAAAAACGGGAGGAGCTAACCACTGAGGGAGGGCTTGATGTTGCTTCCTTAGAAAAAGAGATCACCAAAGCTGTTGCACGCCTTCACGAGGCATCCATCCCGGTAAGTCTCTTTGTTGATCCAGAACCAGGACAAATTGAGGCTGCGAAGAGAACCGGAGCAGAGTGCATTGAAATCCACACTGGGCGCTATGCTGAAGCAATATCAGCTGAAGAACAGGACCGGGAGTTCGATCAAATTGCTGAGATGGCAAGCCTTGCTGCTGATCTTGGCCTGCGAGTTCATGCTGGTCATGGCCTGAACTACCAAAATAGTGCAAGATTGGCCTCTGTGGCGGAAATAGTGGAATTCAGCATTGGCCATTCGGTAGTTTCCAGGGCAGTGTTGGTGGGTATGGAACGGGCAGTAAAAGAGATGCTGTCGTTGGTGAAAAAAGGCCGGATTGTTTGAGGACGCAAATGATCCTTGGCTTGGGCATAGACTTGGTACACATCCCACGGATAGAGGGAGTAATCAACAGGTTTGGACACCGTTTCCTGAACAGGGTTTACACAGAGCAGGAAATTGAAATATGCCTCAAGAGAAAAAGGCCCTCTGAGGCCTTTGCAATAAGATTTGCTGCCAAAGAGGCTTGTTCAAAGGCTCTGGGAACTGGCATGAGAAAAGGAGTTGCCTGGCGCCAAATGGAAGTGCTGCAGGAGAATTCAGGCAGGCCAGTGCTGGTCTTGAATGGCAATGCCCGGAGACTTGCTATGCAAATTGGAGCTCAAAGCTGGATGGTGAGCCTTTCCCATGAAGGGGAATACGCAACAGCCGTGGTCATACTGCAAAACACGAGACATTGATCTTCAACCGTTGATGTTGCTCAGGTGGCATACCTAACTGTGCCATATACATTGATAGTAAAGATTTCCCATGTCAGATTCTTAATGTTGCTCAATATAGTTGACAACAAATCCCTTTGCCTGATAAATGAAAGGATATTCATTTTGTCTGGAGCGCACTTAAAGACAGAACTCAAGCACCTAAATAAGAAAAACGTGACCTGCCCCGGCCTGTTCCTGAACAGCTCTGGGAGGGTTTAAAGTAGCATTCAGGGAGGATATAGCATGGCTAAAAAAAAGAAACCTTTCATTCTTTGGTTCAAGGAAATCGGGATCAAAGACGTTCCCATTGTGGGTGGCAAGAATGCTTCTCTGGGGGAGATGTATCGCCATTTGACCAAGAAGGGCGTAAACATTCCTAATGGATTTGCCATTACAGCAGAGGCATACAAATACATTTTGAAAGAAGCTGGCATAGAACAGGCTATCAGAGACGTTCTTGAAGGCCTTGACACCCACAACATTACAGATCTCAAGAAAAGGGGCAAAAAAGTACGGGATATTATATTGAAGGCCCCCTTTCCAAAGGATCTTGAAGATGAAATTATCAATGCCTACAGGGAAATGGAAAAGGAGTATGGACCGAACGTGGATGTGGCAGTTCGATCCTCAGCTACTGCTGAAGACCTCCCAGATGCCTCTTTTGCTGGGCAGCAAGAGACTTATTTAAATATACGCGGCCCAGAAATGCTGCTCCAGGCAGCACACAAATGTTTTGCAAGCCTGTTTACTGACAGAGCTATATCCTACCGTCAAGACAAAGGCTTTGGACATTTTGATGTCTACTTGTCAATTGCTGTACAGAAGATGGTTAGAAGCGATGCCGCAAGTTCGGGCGTCATGTTCACCATGGATACAGAAAGTGGTTTCGACAAGGTAGTTTACATTACCGGAGCCTGGGGTCTCGGTGAAAATGTGGTGCAAGGTGCTGTGAACCCTGATGAATTTTATGTCTTTAAACCCACCCTGGAAGAGGGTTTCAAGCCTGTCATCAGTAAAAAGCTTGGTCTGAAGCAGAAAAAAATGATCTATACCGACAATCCGCGGAATCCTGTGAAGAACAAGGCCACCACTAAGAAAGAGCAAAGGACCTTCGTGCTCTCGGATGACGAGCTTGTCACCTTGGCCAAATGGGCATGCATCATTGAAAAACATTACAAGAAACAGATGGACATAGAATGGGCCAAGGATGGCGACGGCAAAAAGGTTGGAACCGGAGAACTGTACATAGTCCAGGCAAGACCGGAAACAGTCCATTCACAAAAGGATGTCAATTTTATTGAAACTTATGTCTTGAAAGAAAAAGGTAAGGTCCTATGTACCGGCAACGCAGTAGGATCAAAGATTGGACAAGGTAAGGCCGCAGTCATCAAAAACGTCAACGAAATCACAAAGTTTAAAAAAGGCCAGGTCCTGGTTACAGACATGACAGACCCTGACTGGGAACCCATTATGAAAATTGCAGCTGCCATCGTCACTAACCGCGGCGGACGAACGTGCCATGCTGCCATCGTATCCAGGGAATTAGGTATTCCATGCATCGTTGGAACAGAAGACGGAACGAAGAAAATTAAAAATGGCCAGCCAGTTACCGTTTCCTGTGCCGAAGGGGAGGAAGGCGTAGTGTATGAAGGCCTTTTGAAGTATGAGGTGCAGAGGCTGGACCTGAGTGAGCTTCCAAAGACTAAGACAAAGCTGATGATGAATGTGGGGATACCAGAACAGGCCTTCACTCAGGGCCAAATACCAAATGATGGCGTTGGACTGGCGCGTCTGGAATTCATAATCAATTCACACATCGGCATTCATCCTCTGGCGCTTCTAGACTATGCGAAACTCAAACGGAAAGCTAGAAAGGATAAGTCGTTGAAGGATGTTATCAAGGCCATTGATGAAAAGACCATGGCTTATGATGACAAGTCCAAGTTCTTCGTGGATACCCTGGCCCAAGGTGTGGCAAGGATTGCAGCTGGCTTCTGGCCCAACGATGTGATAGTCCGTTTGTCTGACTTCAAGAGCAATGAATATGCAAACTTGATAGGCGGCTCCATTTATGAACCAGAAGAACACAATCCTATGATTGGATGGCGCGGGGCTTCACGTTACTATTCCCCGAACTTTGAGCCAGCCTTTGCCCTTGAGTGTGAAGCATTAAAAAAGGTGCGGGATGAAATGGGTCTCAGGAACGTCAAGGTTATGATCCCATTCTGCCGCACAGTGGAAGAGGGGCAAAAGGTGATAGACGTCATGAAGAAATATGGACTCAAACAAGGGGAAAATGGACTAGAAGTTTATGTGATGTGTGAAATTCCAAGTAATGTCGTATTGGCGGATCAGTTTGCTGAAGTATTTGACGGCTTCTCCATCGGATCAAATGACCTCACCCAATTGACCTTGGGCCTGGACAGGGATTCAGAGCTAGTCTCCCATATTTATGACGAGCGCAATGATGCGGTCAAACGCCTGATAAGCGATGTAATCAAAACAGCCAAAAAGTGCAAAAGGAAGATTGGAATTTGTGGGCAGGCTCCCAGCGACTTCCCAGACTTCGCAGCCTTCTTGGTCCAGTGCGGAATTGATTCCATGAGCCTTACTCCAGACACCATCGTTAAGACAAGGCTGGTAGTGGCAGAAAAAGAAAAGGAGCTTAAAAAAGGCCGAGGGAAATGCAACACGAAACGGACGTGCAAAAGAACCACGAAGAAGAAGAAATAATTTGATCTAATGAAAAAGAACATAAAAAAAGGCGGCCTTATGATGGCCGCCTTTCTCTTTTGAAAAGGTCAATGTTTTTGAACAGGTCAATGTTGCTATAATATGTTTCCTTACGTACCCATCTCCCAAGAGGACAGATATTTTTCCTGCTCAGGAGTAAGGGTATCAATAGAAATCCTCATGCTTTCTAACTTCAATCGGGCGATCTCTTTGTCTATTTCTTTTGGCACGCCATAGACTGTCTTCTCAAGTTCATTGGCATGTTGGACCATGTATTCGGAACACAGAGCTTGGTTGGCAAAACTCATGTCCATCACGCTGGATGGATGCCCTTCAGCTGCTGCCAAGTTTATCAATCGGCCTTCACCAAGAATATAGACCCTGTGTTCATTCACAAGGGTGTATTCCTCAACGAATTCGCGAATGATCCGCTTTGATTTAGTAATGGTCTCCAGGGCCTCTAGATCAAGTTCGACATTGAAATGGCCAGAGTTTGAAACGATGGCCCCATCTTTCATGGCCAGGAAATGCTCCTTGCCAATCACATGGATGTCTCCTGTGACCGTACAGAAAAAATCTCCTATTTTCGCTGCCTCAGCAATGGGCATGACCTCGTAACCGTCCATCACGGCTTCAAGGGCCTTCAGTGGATCGACTTCTGTGACAATCACCCTGGCTCCATGACCCTTGGCTCGCATTGCAACTCCTTTTCCACACCAGCCATACCCACAGACCACGAAAATAGAACCTGCTATCAAGCGGTTGGTGGCTCTGATAATACCATCCAAGGTGGATTGGCCTGTACCGTAACGGTTGTCAAACAGGTGCTTGGTGTCGGCATCATTTACTGCAATGATTGGATAGTGAAGTACGCCATCCTTGGCCATGGCTCTGAGACGGATGACCCCGGTGGTAGTTTCTTCCGTGCCACCGATCACATTTTCAAGCAGCTCCTTACGCTCTGTATGCAGCGTGGAAACTAGATCTGCTCCGTCGTCCATGGTGATTTGCGGCTTTGCATCTAGTACCGCTTTAAGGTGGGCGTAATACGTATCGCGGTCCTCCCCCCTTATGGCAAAGACCGGAATGGAGTCATGCTTTACCAGGGAAGCAGCCACGTCATCCTGAGTGCTCAAGGGGTTTGATGCACATAGATAAACCGAGGCTCCTCCAGCCTTTAAAGTTTGCACCAAAGATGCTGTCTCTGTGGTGACATGCAGACACGCACCAACTACTATATCTTTCAGAGGCTTTTCCTCCAGGAATCTCTCTTTGATCATATTCAGCACAGGCATGCTTTGGTTTGCCCATTCGATTCTCAATCTCCCCTTTTCAGCCAATTCAAGATCTTTTACATGATATTCCATAAGATGTTTTCCCCTTCTAAAGGCCTGCGTCTTCTTTAATTTTTTCCACCATATCAAGCTTTTCCCAAGTGAATTCTGGCTCTGGCCTGCCAAAATGGCCATAAACAGCCGTCTTCTTGAAAATTGGACGCCTTAAATCCAGATATTCAATAACGTCTTTGGGCTTGAAGCTGAAATTGTTCTCTATGATCTCTACGATCCGCTCCTGCGGAATAGCCTCTGTGCCGAAGGTGCGGACGTTTATGGCCAATGGCTTTGGCACACCAATGGCGTAAGCCACCTGGACTTCGCATTCATCGGCCACGCCTGCTGCAACGAGATTCTTTGCTACATATCTGGCCATATATGATGGTGACCGATCAACCTTTGTAGGATCTTTTCCAGAAAAAGCACCTCCACCATGGTGCCCCCTTCCTCCGTAGGTATCCACGATGATCTTCCTGCCAGTCATACCGCAATCTGCCAAAGGCCCACCAACCACGAATCGGCCCGTACTGTTTATAAAGAATTCCGGATTTTCCTGAAGCAGCTTTTCGTCCACGATCTTTTTTATTACCTCTTCAATGACCCCTTCCCTCACTTCCTTTTGGCTAACTTGAGGCTCGTGCTGGGCGGCGACGACAATGGTGGGAATTGCCACAGGCTTTCTGTCCTGATAGCGTACTGTCACCTGTGTCTTGCCGTCAGGGCGCAAGAAAGGAAGAATTCCAGTCTTCCGAACTTCTGCTAGCCGAGCAGCAAGCTTGTGGGCATACCAAATCGGCATAGGCATGTAGTCTGGGGTCTCGTTGCAGGCATAACCGAACATGAGGCCCTGGTCTCCCGCACCTATTTCCTCACCTCTATCCACACCCATGGCGATGTCTGGCGACTGTTTGTCAATGCTTATCAACACTGCACAAGTCTGCCAATCAAATCCCATACTGGAATCAGTGTACCCGATCTCCTTAACAGTCCCTCGCACCACCTTAGGCATGTCCACATAACAGTCTGTGGTTATCTCCCCTGCTATCAAGGCCAAGCCAGTTGTGACCAGGGTTTCACAGGCAACCTTGGCATAAGGGTCATGTTCCAAGATTGAATCAAGTATGGCATCCGAAATCTGATCAGCCACCTTGTCTGGATGGCCTTCGGTAACAGATTCAGAAGTAAACAAAAAATTGGGCATCATAATCAAAGGTCTCCTTTACACAGCTTAGAAACGGCTTGTTTTAACTGGGTAAGGCATCTAATTTGATATGAAAAAAATGTCAAGAAATTGTGAAAGAAAATCAACTACTGCTAAGAAAGAAAAATGGATTATAGAATGGCGGAGAGGGTGGGATTCGAACCCACGGTGCACTTTTCAGCGCACACTCACTTAGCAGGCGAGCACCTTCAGCCTCTCGGTCACCTCTCCGTTCATGGCAGTATGTGGCGGAGGGAGTAGGATTCGAACCCACGGTGCCTTTCGGCACAGCGGTTTTCAAGACCGCCGCCTTAAACCACTCGGCCATCCCTCCGGTAAATTTCTTTAAAAAAGTAATGTTGGCCATGGCGGCTGTCAAGAAGTATTTAACTGCCCCAATTTACGCCATAAAATACAAAATTTGCAGGAATAACCCGTCAGAAGCCGATTAGGCCCAATTTTTGGATCTGCCTTTCTGACAAGGATTTGGCAAAAATCTCCCTTAGAATGGATAGATGGCTGTTAATTCGCGTCTTAATTAAACAGACATTTTCTGAGACTCGTCATATGCAGATTGTGATTTTTTTCCCCTTGACACTGCTTGCGCGTTGGACTATCTGAATGAACATGCATTCATAAATTTCTCGAACAGCCAAATTCTTGATGAAAGTTGCAGATAAACACCAAAAGATTGTCCAGGCAGCCATTCGCGTTTTCGCTAGAAACGGCTTTTTTAATTCTAAGATAGCGGAAATAGCCAAGGAGGCTAATGTCGCAGACGGAACCATTTATCTCTATTTCAACAATAAATATGATATCCTGATCACTATTTTTGAAGAAGAAATAGGCAAAATCATCGCTCGCGTGAAACGTGAAATAACCCAACTCGAAGATCCTCGTCAGAAGCTGGAACGTTTTGCTTATCTGCATCTGAGCCTGGTTGAAGCCAATAGGGATCTTGCTGAGGTCATTCAGGTAGAGCTGCGTCAAAGCAGTAAATTTATGAAGGAATACAGAAACAAGAAATTTGCGGAATATTTGAACATCATCTCACAAATTGTAAGGCAAGGTCAGAATGCAGGTATATTTAAAAAAGAGGTTATGCCAGGAATCTTCAAAAGGGCATTTTTTGGGGCCTTGGACGAGATGTCACGCTTCTGGGTCCTTTCCAGCAAGAAAAAATATAGTGTTACCACGGCAGCACGGCAGATAAGCTCCTACTTCATTAATGGCATTGAATCAGAGGAGGCGCCTCCACTTAAAAAGGAGCCGGCACAAAGATCCAACAAGCAGAAAACCCGGCGCAAACGCCAATCAAAATCCAAGAAATAAAAAATCTTGGTCTACCCTTTTCATGAATCAGTGGCCCCCCGAAGATTATCGTTCATTTATCCCAGAATTTGAACTATACACCAGGCACCTCAGCCACCCGCTTCCCCCTTACATAAGGTTGAATCCTTTGAAGGCAAAACTCCGCAAAATAATGGGGCTATTGAAGAATGAGGGTGTACTTTTTGAAACAACACCTATAGATTTTTTCTTCAATGTGAAGTGTGTTCAAGACCTTGGAAACCTGCTCTGCTACTACTTGGGCTATATCTATCCCCAAGCACTGGCATCCGCCTTACCAGTCATCGCACTGAATCCTAAACCCGGTGAGTTTGTTTTGGATATGTGCGCAGCTCCAGGGGGCAAGACCACCCACATGGCCCAGCTCATGGGAGATCAGGGCACGATTGTAGCCAACGATAGGAGCTTTGGCCGGCTTACCGCACTTTCTGCTAATGTCAAAAGGTGTGGCGTAACAAATACGGTGGTGACACAATACAAAGGTGAGCATTTCCCTTTAGGACAACAGTTTGACAAAATATTACTAGACGCGCCTTGCTCTGGTGAAGGTAAGTACCGGATTGGCCCTAATGGAAGGCTGCTTTTCAAAGTAGCAGGCCGCACAAATCTCCCTGCCATCCAAAAGGGTCTCATAATCAGGGCCTTTGACCTGCTGAAGCCTGGGGGAGTCCTTGTATATAGCACTTGCACCCTCAATCCAGAGGAAAACGAAGGGGTCGTTGCTGCGTTACTAAAAAAAAGAAGGGCATGTCTGAAACAATGGAATCCCCCCTTACACTGGAACCCGGGGCTTGAAAATTTCCGTGGGCGCATATACGGGAGGCAATTGAGCAAATGCCGTAGATTTTATCCACATCACATAAATTCAGTGGGATTTTTTGTAGCCTACGTTACCAAACCAAAAGAAAATGGATAGGGAAACCGCAATTAAATATTGGGAAGAACGCTTTGGCATCCCTCCAGCCGCCTTTATTCCATATGAATTCTATTCATCCGCCAGGACCATATATATAGCCAGGCAGAGTAGCCATAAGGACAAGACATCTCGATTGAATACGGATTTCCAAGGGCTGCCTTTTGTTAGAAAAGTCACGAAGTTTCTTAAGCCCACCACGGTTGCTGCCCAGAAGTTTGGCCATCTAGCCAAAAGAAATGTCATTGATATCGATCAGGCCACGTTGCTGGCACTGTGTCGTGATAAAGAGATAACCCTAGAAAAGGATATCGAGGCAACTGATTCTGGATACGTTATTTTACGCCTGCCTGAATTTAACACATCAGAAGGCCATAACGGGCACTACTTGGGTGTAGCACTCTTCCTTGAGCCATCAAAATTGTTGTGCCGTTTTCCAAAAAGCATGGCTCAAGGGTTGGTTGCAAGCTTGCAAAAAGCTATGCAGTTGCTCTAAGTGTCTCCAAAATGGCTCCGCCTCCTACCTGGTAATGGTTTCAGCCATCCGTTCAGCTGCAAATATGAGTGATTCGATATCAAGAAAATCCAATGCCCTTTTGTCAAAGAGCACTTTTACTTTGGGGGGGAACCCCTCCTCCTTGTCACCATCCCAGAAATGAATCTGTATTGGCACCTTTGGCAACACAGGCACCTTCATGCAGACGTCAGCATGACACGGTTCTATCTCCTCGCCGCCTATCTCCTTGGAGGCTTTGGCCAGATCCTCAGCCCGTCCTTCAAAATATTCCCCAAGTTTCTCTTCAGTATATCGCCGCAATGTCACTACCTTTGACACCGAGTTAGGGAACGACTCCAGTCCCACCCATTCACCAGCCAAGGGGCCTTTGCCGCCAAAGAAGACATAGTTATACAGAAGTATTTGATCCCTTGGGTCCAATTCCTCCCCAGACTCATCCAAGATGCCAAAAGGAGTGACCACTACCTTCCTGCCCAAATAGGTGAATGACAGGCCATCATCTCCATTGTCCAGTTTGACCAAGGTGGCGCCAAGGCCTTCTGCCCTTTCCCCAAGATCAAGACCTTTCACCTTTCCCTTTAACTCACGCAGTAAAGCAGTATCAGGATCATTCGTGGTTGTCGTCGGAGTTTTGGACTCTATATCCTTAAAGAGCACTTTGGCCCTTGCCTTGTCGATATATGGGCATTTTTCCAAAGAGGCCTTTCCTGTGGTAACACCTACGCAAAACGCCATGCAGGTAGGAAAACCGCATTCACCGCAGTTGGTTTTGGGGGTCAAACGGAGTATATCTAACACATTGGTCATGTTGAAAATCTCCTGTTACATTTCATTTTTTTATGATGAATCTAATTGTTGAAGATTATTTTGAAAAGCTCGGCGTATCCATTGACAGCGTAATATCACTTAGTCCAGATGGGTCTGAACGCCAATTTTACAGGCTCAAGTTTCGTAACAAACTGGCCGTGGCCATTTTCCCTGCTCCAGCCCCTATAGGCTCAGCTGAAGCTCAAAGTTTCGTAAAGATAGCCCTCCATCTCTCGACCAAAGGGATAAATGTACCAAGGCTCTTGTTTTTCGACGAAGAATTCAAGGTGGCAATAGTTGAAGACAAAGGGGATATTAGCCTCCACAAATATTTGCAAAACGGTATTGGCGATTTCGAAGAAATATATGGAAATATTCTCACACACTTAGCTGATTTTCAAATAAATGGTGTAAAGGGCTTTGATCCAAACTGGTGTTATGATACGCAAAGTTACAATAGTGCGTTGGCATGGGAGCGTGAAATTCTATATTTTATCAATTCTTTTTTGAAGAAGGTTGTCAAACACGAACCAGAACAAGCCCTTTATGACGAGCTTGAAAAATTGGCTTTGGAGGTGGACACCCTGCATTACAAAAATTTTCTACTCCACAGGGACTTCCAGTCTAGAAATATTCTGATGCAAGACAGAAGGCCTTGGATAATTGATTTCCAGGCTGCCAGACTTGGTCCTCTCTCATATGACGTTGCATCCCTCCTGGTTGATCCATACATCAGCATGGACTGCAAAGAATGGCCTAGCCTTCTTTCCGGCTATATAGAATACATTAACGTCAAATTTGGTTTGAATGTGAAAACCGACCTGTTCATGGAAGATTTTGCCAAGGCTGCATTGCTTCGCACTCTGCAGGTGCTGGGGGCCTTTTCTTTTTTGTCCCATGAAAAGGGCAAAACCTTTTTTGCGCACTTCATTCCAATGGCTCTGGCCAGACTCAGGGAAATTTTGGATCTTTTTTACCCTTCTTCCCTTTACAATCTGCGCAAGGTAGTGGAACATCTTCACAATTAAGAGCTTATGGAGTTTCAGGCGATAACAAAGAGATTGTGGCGACAGCCGCCTTTCCTGGTGATAGCGGCCTTTGGCGTGTTGGATCTGCTCGGAGCAGCAATTCTTCTAATGCCAGGAATGCACTACCACGGCCTTTCCCTGCTCGACGCTCTGTTTACCTCCACATCAGCAGTTTGTGTTACAGGGCTTACAGTAACAGACACTGCTTCATCTTTTACCAGACAGGGGCATTTTGTAATCATGGCGTTGATTCAGATAGGCGGCCTTGGTGTGATGACCATTTCAACACTTCTGTTTCTGACAATTGGCCAGCCCATAAAAATATCCCACAAATTATTCTTGAAAGAGACCTTTCTGTACAAACACACTCCAACCCTTGGCAGCCTGCTTACCACAATTTTATTATACACCTTTACAGCAGAAGCAGCCGTTGCCCTTTCCCTCACCTTCTTTTTCCTCAGGTTCCTGCCGCCAGATGAAGCGTTGTTTCAAGGAGTTTTTCATGCTGTGTCGGCTTTTTGCAATGCGGGTTTTTCCACTTTTGACAACGGCCTTTACCCTTTCAAATCCAACGTGGGTGTCTTAATTACTATCATGGCCGCCATAATGCTGGGCAACACGGGCTTTGCCATTGCCTATGAAATTGGGGAAAGATTTTTAAAGGGGAACCGCAGAACATGGTCACTGAATTTTAGGCTTACTGTTTACACACACGTTATACTGCTTGTTGCTGGTACACTGTGTTTCTTTCTGTTTGAGAAAGGCAACGCTCTGGCTGATATGGACTTCAAAACAAAGTGGCTCACAAGCTTGTTTCACAGCGTAAGTCTTCGCACTGCTGGATTCAACACAGTTGATATATCGAGTTTAACCGAAGACACGCTCTATATAATGCTAATATTGATGGCCATTGGAGCCTGCCCTGGTTCTACAGGCGGCGGACTCAAAACTACAACTCTTGCGTCGCTCTGGGTGACTGCCATAAGCAGACTTAAAGGCTATACGAAATCCACCATCAGCCGCAGGACTATTCCAGACCACACCATTCAACAAGTCCTTGTGCTTCTTACACTCTACGTGAGCGCAATTCTATTGTCTCACCTTCTCATGATGGTGTCTGGAAGGAATCACCCTTTCCTCTCAGGTTCAAACAGGTTTTTGGCAACACTGTTTGAGAGTGTTTCAGCCCTGGGCACAGTGGGACTTACTTTGGATCTAACGCCAAAACTCAATACCAGCGGCAAAATAATAATTATATGCACCATGTTTATTGGCAGAGTTGGGCTCTTGTCACTCGTTTCCGCACTCACACAGGGAGTAACAAAACCAAAACCCTATCACTATGCCAGCGAGGACATAATGGTAGGCTGATCAGGTGAAAAGGTATGGCACGGTATGAATTCGCAATAATAGGCCTTGGAAAATTTGGGATACACCTTGGACGAACTCTGGCCAGCGCCGGCAAGAGGGTGTTATGTATCGACAGGCAAGAAGAGCTTGTCCAAAAGATAAGCGAAGATGTCACGGATGCAGTGGTGGCAGATGGAAGTGACAAAGAGGTACTGGAGAGCCTGGGAGTAGCGGACATCGAAACAGTGATAGTGGCTGTGGGGGACATGACGCACAGCGTACTCATTGCCCTTTACCTGCGAGAGCTTGGGGTTCAAAAAATCTTGGCCAAGGCAAATGATGAGGATCATTCAAAGCTTCTTTCCCTGGTAGGTGCCCACCAGGTGATCATCCCGGAAAAGAATGCTGCCAAAGACATGGCGAACTCGCTCTTGTCACCAAACATAGTAGACTTTCTTCCAATGCTGGAGGGCTATGTTATTGCCCAAATTGAGCCTCCAAAGCCCTTTATTGGGCACTCTTTGCAGGAACTGGAATTGCGGAAGAAATACCACATTTATGTATTGGCCATTCAGAATGAAAAAACTAGCGAGATGAACTTGATGCCCAGCCCGAAGCACATATTGCATCAACACGAAATCTTGTATGTATTGGGCAAGAGGGAAGATGTGGATAAACTCCAGGAAATTTGAACAGCAAAACCATGGGTAGACGAAGAAAGAGGAGAAGAAAGATCCCGAAAGAGCCGGTTAGGGCTGCGATAATTGGTCTTTCTCATGATGGCAGGGGCATCGCAAAGGTGAATGGCAAAACCGTCTTCGTTGACGGTGCCCTGCCTGGTGAGGAGGTAATATTTCGGTATGTGCGGTGTTTTTCAAAGTTTGATGAGGCAGTCGTAACCGAAGTGCTGCATCCATCTCCCGACCGAGTCGAACCACGTTGTCCACACTTTTTGGTTTGTGGAGGATGCAGCCTTCAGCATATGAGTCATGAGGCACAGATAAAGGCAAAAACAACGGCACTCTTGGAACAGCTCGAACACTTTGCTGGAACACACCCTGAAAATCTACTCGACCCCTTGGTCGGCTCAATTTGGGGCTACCGCAGGTCTGCAAGACTTGGTGCCAGGCTGGTACACAAAAAAGGTGGGGTGCTTGTTGGATTCCGGGAAAAGCACAGTTCCTTTATAGCAGACATAAGCCAGTGTGAAGTCCTGCATCCCGCTATAGGACACAATATTGAACCACTTCGCAATATAGTATCATCACTATCGATCCCAGACTTGATTCCTCAAATAGAAGTGGCAGTGGCTGACAATGCGGCTGCTTTGATCATCCGCCACCTTGAAAGTCTTGAAGACGAAGACAATGAAAAGCTATCACGTTTCGCCCAAGAATATGATTACGTGATCTATCTTCAGCCTGGAGGCCCTGAAACCATACATCAAGTTTGGCCTATTGAAAAAGTGGAACTCTGTTACAAAGTACTTAATATCATACTTTATTTTGAACCAGGTGATTTCATACAGGTCAACAGTGAAGTCAACAACAAGATGGTTGCCAGAGCACTTGATCTCTTGGAACTCCAGCCGGATGACAAGGTGCTAGACCTTTTCTGCGGAATTGGAAATTTCAGCCTGCCAATGGCGACCAAGTCAGGCATGGTGACTGGCATTGAAGGCAGTTCGGGAATGGTGGACCGTGCCCTTTTCAACAGCAAACGGAACGGCCTTATGAACACCAATTTTTTGAGCGCAGATCTGACCAAAGATGTCGCTTTCATATTCCAAGAAAAGCAGTTCCATAAAATACTGCTCGATCCTCCTAGATGCGGCGCCCTTGAAACCATGGAACAATTGGCCAAAAGCGGAGCGGAAAAAATCCTTTACATCTCGTGCAATCCGTCTACCCTTTCTCGAGATGCCGGCATTCTTATTTCAAAGGGCCCGTACAAGCTTACTGCAGCTTGCATCGTGGACATGTTTCCACATACTTCCCATGCTGAGGCCATGGCACTCTTCGACCTGGCGTGAGAGAGCACATACGAAAGTGGCCTTGACTTAAAAAAAAGTTTTTATATCTTTTCCTGCTGGATTGTTCCGGGAGGTCGGATATGATAGAAGCACAAAACATTTCAATGTCTTACGGATCTTTTGAAGCAGTCAAGAACTGCTCTTTTTCAGTGAAACAGGGCGAAATCGTGGGGCTGCTTGGACCAAATGGAGCAGGCAAATCCACGATCATGAAGATTCTTTCCGCTCAGATAGTTCCTACCAACGGCACAGCCAAAATAAATGGTAAAGACGTTGTCGAAAGTCCGATACAGGCCAAAAAAGAGCTTGGATATCTTCCCGAACAGGCCCCCCTCTATGATGAAATGGAGGTCAGGGAATACCTCAATTTTGTTGGCAAGGCGCGCCATCTGAATGGCCAAGAATTAAAAAAAAGGCTTTCTTGGATCGCTGATACTTGCGGGCTTGTACATGTCTGGTGCAGGCCCATCGGTCAGCTCTCAAAAGGCTACAAGCAGAGGGTTGGGCTTGCCCAGGCACTCATTCATGACCCGCCAGTGCTGGTATTGGACGAACCAACTTCTGGCCTTGATCCTATACAAATCATAGAAATCAGGGAACTTGTCAAGGAGCTATCAAAGACGAAGGCCGTCCTTTTCAGCACCCATATACTTCAAGAAATCGATGCGGTAAGCGACAGGATATTGATAATTAATGAAGGCCAAATAGTTGCGGATGGAAAATTCAATGAGCTTGCTGCTCAAGTGCATCCAATGGAGGTCGTCCATCTAGCCATTGTTGCAGATAGTGATCCTGAAGCAGATCTGAAAGTCCTTCCTGCAGTTGAAAACGTACAGGCTGTGAGCACTGATGATGGGATAAAAAAGTTTGTTCTTACTGGTAAAAGGGCATCCGGTCTTGACAAGGCAGTAGCACAGGCTGCCTTGGATCATGGCTGGAAAGTGGTTCAACTGGTTAGGAAAGATCCTGACCTGGAAGAGATATTCACGGCACTCATAAAGCGCCAGATAAGTAACAAACATGAAGGGGATGTAAAATGAAAGACATATTGACCATTGTCCGGAAAGAATTAGCTGGCTACTTCAACGCCCCGGTAGCCTTTGTGTTTCTGGTAGTCTTCGTCTTGGTCACATGCGGCATATTTATGACCACGTTTTTCCTATCTGGAGTGTGCAATATGCGCGCATTTTTCACAAACTTGCCCCTTTTGCTCATCGTGTTTGTACCCGCAGTGACCATGAGGATTTGGTCAGAGGAAAGGAAGAGCAGCACCATATCATTGCTGCTCAGTTTGCCAACATCTTCAACCGCACTGGTATTGGGCAAGTTCTTGGCAGCCATGTTTTTTGGCGCCATGGCAGTGGCCAGCACAGTCACTATACCAATAATGCTCAAAGCATTGGGCAATCCTGATATGGGACCAATTATAGGGGGCTATTCGGGCAGTTTGCTGCTCCTTGCCTTCCTGCTTGCCCTTGGAATGGCCATATCTGCCTTTTTCCAGGACCAGATAGTTGCATTTATTCTCACCCTGATGGCTGGTCTTGGCGCCTTCTTAGCCGGTACAGACTTCATTTCGACATTCCTGGATGGTTGGATCGCAGGACTCGGCACCTTTCTAAAGGAAACCATAGGCATACCAAGTCATTTCAATTCCTTTGCCAAAGGGGTATTAGACGTTCGTGACCTGCTCTTTTTCATTGCCTTTGCTGCAATCTTCCTGACGATCAATGTCCTCACCCTTGAAGGACACATTAGGATGAAAAAGGCAAAAGGCTTTTGGCTGGGAGCATCAATCCTCCTTGCCATTGGCCTCTTTCTAAATGGAATACTTTACAATGTTCGTTTAAAACGCATAGACTTGACCAGTGACCAACTCTACACAGTGTCTGCAGCTACACAAAGGGTCTTTGAACGCCTCAAAGTTCCTATTTCAGTTACCTACTATGTTTCTTCCAAGGAAAAACTACCTACCCCCATGAAAGAAATTGCCAGGGATGTTGAAGACATCTTGGAGGAACTGTCACAGCTCTCGCCCAAATTCACATACCGCATTGTCGATCCATCAGCCATACCAGACAAAATTCCTGAGCTGCAGAAAAAAGGCATCGTACCCTTTAATGCACAGACTATTGAGCAAGATGCGGTAAATATAAAACGCATCTATTCTGCTCTTTCTATTGCGTATCTTGACAAAAAGGAAGAAATAATTCCACAAATTGTGCCGCAGTCACTGGGCAGTCTTGAATATGATTTGGTATCCAAGATCTTCAGACTCACGTTGGAAAAACGGCCTAAGGTGGCACTGCTGGCTCCAACAAGCGATATTGATCCGCAAACGGCCATGCTCATGAGGCAAATGGGCCAACGAGTTCCCATGGACGAATTCAATACTCTGCAGGAGTTGCTGACAGATGTGGGCTACAATGTAGAAAAGATAAGGCTTGAGAAAAATAGTCCCATTCCAGAAGATGCAACACTGCTGGTTATCTTGGAACCAGGCCAGTTAAATGAACGCCAACAATATGAAATATCAAATTTTTTAAATCGTGGCGGCAAACTTTTTATAGCAGTACAGCGGATCAAATATGACTATTCAGAAGGCGCTAACGGCATGACTGCCACCGCTCAACAATTACCAAGTAACATCAATGACTTGCTGGCTCCTTATGGCCTGGAAGTGGATGGCAACATGCTCTTTGACAAACGCCACGCAGTGCTTTCCATTGCTACCCAGCGCAAAATAGGCATGTTCACCGCCCTTGTGCAGATGCCTGTGAACTTCCCGATGCAGATAGAAGTGCTGCCAGATCAGATGAACCAAGAGCTGTCAGTGACGGACCGGATACCAGGTCTGCTCTATCTTTGGGGCACTGCATTGAAACTGGACCGAGAAACCTTGGACAAAAAGGGCCTGAAAACCACAATCCTCTTTTCTTCCAGCCAGGAAAGCTGGACCAGGCCTTATCATTTCGGTCCCCTTACGCTCCAAGACCTGCATCCGCCAGTATCTGGCAAAGAGATGAAGCCAAGACCCTTAGCCTTGCTGGTGGAAGGCCAGTTTCCAAATACCTTTGAAGGCAAAGAGATTCCCCCATGGCCTGGAAGCAGTGAAAAAGAAAAGAAAAAAGAGAAAAAGGATGAGTTGGAATCGCCAAAAGAAAATACCGAACAGGGTAAAGAAAAAACAGCAGAGCCGACTACCCCTCAGAAGAGCCAGATCATCCTAACAGGTTGCGCAGAAATGTTTAAAGACAATGTCATCGGTGCCATGGGAAACGCATCTTTCTTGTTAAACAGCATGGATGCCCTGGGACTCGGAGAAGAATTGATACACATACGTAGCAAGTCTCAGGTGCAAAGATTTCTGCCGCCCATATCCGCCCAGGCAAAACTTCTGTGGCGTGGGTTCACTATTTTCACTGCGCCGGTAATATGGATCATATTTGGTGTTTTGAGGGCCGCAAACAGGAAAAGACGCCGCGAGCATTGTCCCAATCCAGTGGAAACGCGGATTTAGCAGGAGGAACCAACATGAAACCTCACACCTTGATAGTTCTAGCCATAATTTTAGCTGGCCTTGGAGCCTCTTACTTTTATTTACAACGGCCTGAAAAGATAGACCAAAACCAGCTTTATACTCCGATCATACCGAAATTGGATGTTAATGAAATTGTGGAAATAGAAGCCTTTGGACCAACAAAAGACAAAGGCCATCATCTCCTGCTTGTGAAAAAAGCGGGCAGATGGCTCGTCCAGAAGTGGGACAAGAATAAATCCTATTGGGCGCCAGCAAAAGAAAGCAAGGTTAAACGACTAATAACAGCCTTGAGTGGCCTTACCGGCGAAAAACGGGCATCTGGAAAGAAACTGCTGGCCACTTTTGCCCTTGATAATAAAGAGGCCATGAAAGTGGCCTTGAAAAAAAGTGGAGGCCAAAAAATAGTATTGGAGGTGGGCAAACGTGGTCCCCAGTGGAACAGCAGCTTTGTAAAGCTGCCAGATTCCGACAGCATATATCTCTGCTCCCAAAACCTGCTTAGCCTATTCGATATCTGGTCTGAGAAACCCGCTGGCCACCCAGAGCCTGGTCCGTGGATAGATAAAACCATTATAGCGGAAGGCCCAGGGGAAATAGAGGGGGTTTCCTATTCGCGCGGCACGTTGGAGTGGAGCCTTGTTGCCAAAAACAAAGAGAAGGAAGCAAACGGGGATGGGAACTCAACTGCTGAAAATGGGAAAACAACCGTCAAGACCTTGGAATATGTCTTCAATTTCAATGGAGAAAATAGCTTCAGAACAGAACAAGAGGCCAGAGAAATTTTGCAGGGCTTTTTACCCCTTTACGCCTATGATGTGGTAAATCCTGATTCTGCCTCTGATTTTGGCCTTGGACCTGGCCAGCAATCTGGTAGGCTTACCATTCACCTTAAAGGAAAAGGAGTAAAAATATTGCATGTTGGCCTCAAGGATGAAAAAACGAAAAAGGGCTGGATAAAAGATGACAAAGGCACCATCTTCGAGGTAGCCAGCTCCGTTATCAAAAAAATAGAAAATCCTTTGGAGGATAAGAACAAAGAGGAAATAAGAAAAAATATCAAGAAGTAGCCTTGGCTACAAGGTTACGTTAAATCGTTTTCCTTTAGAGCAGGGCCCTGGGTCCATGCTAGTTACACTCATTAACAAGGGCAGCGGATGCAGAAAGGACTGCACCCCCCTTGCTAGGCTCGTCACAACGCATCGATGTCATATCCAACCAGGGCTAACGGAGGCAAAAACAGGCGGCAGCCAGAACCAGCGCATGAGCCGCCCTTTCAGCCCATACGGGTTTTTCTTAGCTCCTTTAACTCTTCATAAGAATATTTCTGCCCGAAATTGTCAAAAAGTTCTGCCTGGGTGGTCTTTACATAAGTCTCCAGTTTGTGAATATTTTCTGTAAGGGCTGAAAGAGAAGCAACCACGGCGTGGCCTTTGGTGTTGATCTTTATTCCATTGGCGATCATTGTTCCCCTGGCAACAATAATAAGGCCTTCTTCACTGACTAATTGAGCCCCTTTGATATTGCACATTTTGTCTACGATTACCCGTTTTGCCACTGTATGGGCAATCACGGTCCTGTTTCCCTCAGATTCGCCCATAACAATTGAATCCAGCACTTCTGATTTCTCTATTTCAACGCCTGGCGAAAAAATGGAGCCGTCTATCTTTGATTCCCGCAATGAAAACTTACCAGAAGTAAAAAAGCTGCAATTGTCTGAACAGAAAAAGTTTGGCTGGCCAGTGGAGCCAATAGGCCTCAACCGGTCACCAAAGAGATCAGGATTCCTCCTCAAGAAGATCGAGCGGTAAGTATCATAGAGGGCCTGTGGCTCTCCAACATCTGCCCAAAAGCCTTCAAACCTGAAAACATGGACCGGAAACTGGCCTGTTTCGATCATGTGCGGTATCACATCACCGCCTATGTCATAATTGGATTCGCCAGCAGCGCCCCGCCTTTGATCCTCTTCCAATATACGCTGCCACAAACGCAATGGAGCAAAATAAATGCCCATACTGGCGTCAAAATATTCTCGGCCTGGAGGCAACTTGGAACTGGCAGGCTTTTCTATGAATTTCACCACCTTTGTGGACCCGTCTTCTGTCTCAAGAATCCCAAATCTTGGCGCATCTTCCCTGGAGACCTTCTGAGTGAAGACCACAAAGGCATTGTCGTCATACTCCTTCAGGAAAATGCCAAAGAGTTTTTCAAAATCAAAGGTATATATGTGGTCCCCTGATAGGCCCAAAACATATTCACGCTGGTGTTTGACACCAATCTGAAGCGCTTTGAAAAAGGCATCCGCCGTGCCTTTGTACCGGGTTTCATCTCCCCTGTAGTGGTGCGGGCCAATGACATCAATCTTTTTGTAATGGCCAAACTCACTGCCATACACGTCTGAGTAGAACTTTTCCAGACTAAACGGGAGGTATTGACTGGCAAGAACTATGCGGTCCACGCCTGAATTGAGGGCGGCTGAGGTGGAAAATGAGGCCAATATGGCCGGACCAGCCATTACTGCAGGCTTTGTCCTGTAGATGGTCAACGGGCCAAGGCGGCTACCTTTGCCCCCCACCAGCCCTATGGCCAATACGTTGTTTGCTCCAATGTATGAATCCATATATTTCCTCTCCCAGGCAGCCTTATTTTTTATTTTACATTAAAGATTGTCATTTAACCAAACTGGATCAACCAGGCAGATGGTTAATCCAATCCCGGACTCCTTGCTCCAACAGCTTAAAATAATTGTCTGGACCTCCCAGGCCTCTTTTGCGAAAAAAATAGTTGATTTCCAGAAAGAGCGGCGCAGGCGTTGGATCATTTTCTGCAAACAAAAAGTCAAAACCGGCCAAATTTATACCTGTTTTGACACAAAAATTGCTAAGGCAATCCAGCGCCAAATTAACAAGCTCAGGCTCACCTTCTTTTTCTATTGACGCTCCTTTGGCAACGTTGGTGTAAAAGGAATTTCCGCCTTTCTGGACGCGCCAATAGGCGTGAAAACTTCTGCCTATGACTACTATCCTGAGGCTCCTCCCTCCATGGGGAACAAATTCCTGAAGAAGGAAACCATATTCACCCTGTGCTTCCCAACCGACGGCTTTCTCAAGGCACTTCTCAAATTCTCTTTGTGAGGCGACCAAAAATACGTACCTGCCTTCTCCTCCAAATGAGGCTTTGAAAACAAAAGGGTAATCAAACCCGCTGAATTTCTTGTAAATTCTTTTGAACATCTTTAAAGATCCAAAAGCCATGGTGTGCGGATGAGCTACTCCCATCTTTTTGAACAAATGGCTCTGCCCCACTTTGCCTGGATATTCGAAGTATGCATCGTAGTTAGGCAAGACCCACCTACAATGAGTCCGCACCAATCGGTAAAACTCCTCTGAACAACAGGGAGGCAATATCACCACATCTGCCTCTTTAATTGCCGAAACGTGCATTCTTGAAATTTTGTTTCCGGGACAGTAGAAATTTTTGTCCGCCTCAATGCAGGGATTGAAAGAAAGCACCCACTTTTTTGAAATTCCCTGTCTTGCCATAACCAATAGGTTGCCCCTTTTAAAAATATGACTGCCTATTGTTTTCTTAATGGTATTTCGCTCAAAAGGTCAACCAGTAATTTTCTGCCTACCCAGGCAGTATTTTCCCCCTCAAGGCACAGGCATGATCAAACAAAGGCATTAAAAGCTGGCATTTTTCTTGTAAAAACAGCTAGATATTAATTTGACAGCACAATAGCCCACAAGGCATATGCCTTGCTTTATACCTTTTGAGACAATTTCAGGAGGACTTTTATGCCTGCTTTGCCCACATTACATCCGCATAATCGTTTAGGCCATATTGAAGGCTTGGAGGGCGTACGGATGCTTGAAAGAAAGTTGGAAGTATTGGCCAACAATGTGGCCAACTCCAACACCCCTGGCTTCAAAAAGGAAAGGCTTACCTTTGAAGAATATTTCCTAGATCAGCTGGATAGCAGCAAAAGGACTGCCAAGGGGGAAATTGAGGCAACGGATTTCAGCCAAGGTGCATTCAAGCAAACAAACAATCCTTTAGATCTGGCCATTGATGGCGAGGGCTTCTTTGTTGTGGAGACGCCCTTTGGCAAGGCTTTCACGCGGGCCGGACATTTCACCCTAAATGCACAAAATGAACTTGTCACACCTGAAGGTTACAGAGTGCTGGGGAACGGTGGGCCCATAACCCTTGAGGATACCACTGGGAAGGGGATATGGGTGAACCGTGACGGCCACTTTTATGTGGACGAGACAGAGGTTGGAGCATTGGACTTGGTGGCCTTCGATAATCCAGAAGCATTGAAAAAGATGGGACGGAACCTCTTCGTGAGTGAAGGCACCGGCGCCAAGGAACAGCCTGCTGAAGGGAAAGTTGCCCAGGGTTTTATCGAAGATTCCAACGTGAACCCGGTGGAGTCCATGGTGGTGCTGCTTGATCTTTACAGGGCCTATGAAGCAATGCAGAGGGCCATGCAGGCGTGTGACGAACTTGATGACAAGGCGATAAACCAGGTTGGAAAAGTTGGTTAAGGGAAAGGAATAAAAGCTTATGATGCGCGGACTATGGACAGCAGCTTCAGGCATGAACAGCATGCAGTTCAATCTTGACGTGATTGCTAACAATCTAGCAAACGTGAACACCACGGCCTTCAAGCGCGGCAGGGCAGACTTTGAGGACCTGCTGTATCAAACGGTCAGAATGGCTGGGACCGAAAATGCAGACGGCACTCAGCTTCCCACAGGCATGCAAGTGGGCATGGGGTCAAGGCCTACCGCAGTTCAAAAAATCTTCACCCAGGGGGATTTCGAAAACACAGGCAATGAGCTTGATTGGGTGATTGAAGGCAAGGGTTTTTTCAAAATATTGTCAAACGGCGAAGAACTCTACACAAGATCCGGGGCCTTCAAGCTCGACAGGGATGGATATATCGTAACGTCCAGCGGTGATAGACTTCAACCCGAATTTGCCGTTCCAGACGGCACGGTGAATATCACCATAGATCCATATGGCCTTATTGTGGCTACTGATGAAGGCGGCAAGCCACTTGCTTCTGCCCAGCTGACCATCTTCAACTTTGCGAATCCAGCAGGCCTTTACAGCATAGGGCGAAATCTTTACAGGCCTACAGAGGGCTCTGGAGATCCCATCGAAGGCAATCCAGGGAGCGACGAATTTGGCACCATTGCCCAAGGTTTCCTCGAGATGTCCAACGTGGAAGTGGTCAAAGAGATGGTGGAGATGATAGTGACCCAGCGGGCCTATGAACTCAATTCAAAAACAGTCCAAACAGCTGATGAGATGCTTGGAATAGCCAACAATCTCAAGAGGTAACAAAGATGAAATGCTTTAAAGATTCTATCAATCTCTTTGCCGTTTTTGTTGCTTTCTTCCTGTTTTTGGCAGGCTGGAGTGGACTTGCCAACAGCTACCATACAAGCAGTGATTTAGCTTATCTTACCATAGAAGACTTTGAGCCCATATTTTTGAAGGCTTTAGAGAAATATGCAGGCTGGCCAATGGAACAGCTTGATATTTCAGATCTCAGGATGTTTCCCACAAAGGTTGGAATACCGGCTCAAGCTGAAATTGATTTCGATGTTGCTCCTCCTTCCAACTCAAAGGGACTCGGTAGGATGTCTTTTCTGATCACAGTGATGGCTGACAAAAAACCTGTTCGCCGGGTTAGAGTGAACGGATGGGTGGAAATTTACCGAAACGTCGTGTGTGCAGCCAAGCCGCTTCGCAAAGGTCACGTTCTGACCCCTGACGATCTTGAAGTAGTAAAAAAACCTCTTTCAAAACTGAGATCTGAACCCCTTTACACTCTGAAGGCTGCCCTTGGAAAAGGATTGAAGCGTTCTGTAAGGAGCGGCGAAGTCATCACTCCAATAATCTTGCAAGAGCCGGTACTCGTAAAGCGCGGCAGCAGGGTGACCATTGTTGCCCAGTCTGGCAGCCTCTTCGTAAGAGTGCCTGGGATCGTGAAGGAAAAAGGGGCCAAAGGCCAATTCATAAAAGTCCAAAACGCGATGAGCCACAGAGAGATCCTGGCCCAAGTGGTGGATACGAAAACAGTGAAGGTATTCTTTTAGAGGGATGATCATGAAGTTCATGCTGGCGCTTTTCACATTGGTTATTGCCTTGTTGCTGGGGGCGTGCGCGCCTCACACTCCTCCCCCTTCTCCTCAACCGCCATCCCCTGTGGTACCGGACATTCCAGTGCCCCAGGCTCCCCCTGAAGAAGGCTCCCTCTTTCAGAGCACACGCCATGTAAGCCTGGTGTCAGACTTTAGGGCGCGGCGCATAGGAGATGTGGTCACAATAGTGGTAGAGGAAGATCTCAAGGGAGCCAAGGACGTGCGCACTCAGACACAACGCAAATCAGACATGAATATAGGCCTCTCTGGCATATTCGGTCTGGAGTTCAACAAACAAGTGCAACCCAGATATGGAAATGCGAAGGTGGATGCAAAGAATGCCATAGGTGGCTCTAGCAGCAGCAAGTTCCAGGGTTCAGGAAAGACATCAAGAAATGCCTCTTTGAGCGGAACGATTTCGGCACGAGTAGTGCAAGTATTGCCTGGTGGCAACTTAATTGTAAGAGGAAGCCGGGAACTCCGCATAAACAACGAGACACAATATCTGATTCTGACCGGTGTTGTAAGACCGCAGGACATCGGGCCAGACAACACAGTCTCTTCAACACGTATAGGCGATGCCCGCATAGAATACACAGGAGGCGGTGTGTTGAGTGAGAAGCAGAATCCAGCTTGGTTTGCAAGGATTTTGGGTCTTATTGCCCTTTTCTAGCCCGGAGAAAGATGAACGCCATGAAAAGAACAGAAAAAATCGTGGTCATTTTTTTGACAATCATCGCCATGTTGCCATTCTTGACGGCACCTAGTCATGGCGCGCGTCTGAAAGATATAGCAAATGTCAAAGGAGTGCGTACGAACCAGCTGGTCGGTTATGGCCTTGTAGTCGGGCTCAATGGCACGGGAGACGGCACCCAGGCGAAATTCACCATCCAATCAATTGCCAATATGATGGAAAGGATGGGAATAAGTATAAACCCCAAGACTGTAAAAGTGAAAAATGCCGCCGGGGTAATGGTGACTGCTGAAATTCCTCCCTTCGCAAAGATTGGACAGAAAATAGACGTGGTCGTCTCTTCTCTGGGGGACGCAAAAAGCCTTCAGGGCGGCACCTTACTTATGACGCCTTTAAAGGGTATAGACGGAGAGATATATGCTGTGGCGCAAGGGCCTTTGTCCATAGGAGGCTTTGCTGTTGAAGGCGCAGGGGCATCTGTACAGAAAAACCATCCTACTGCAGGGCGCATTCCCAACGGTGCCACCATAGAACGGGAAATAGCAGTGCCTATCAATAAAAAGGGAGAAATAACATTAAGCCTATTCAGGCCTGATTTCACCACTGTCATGCGGGCGGTCGAAGCAGTAAATGACCTGTTGGGCGCGGAGTTCGCAAGACCTGTTGATGCAGAAACCTTTTCCGTACGCGTTCCTCAAGAATTCAACGGCAATACGGTAGCGCTGCTTGCAGCCATAGAATCAGTGGAAATAACGCCCGACCAACGTGCCAAAGTAATACTCGATGAAAGGACTGGCACTGTGGTCATGGGTGACCAGGTACGTATCTCCAGGGTGGCAATTGCACATGGCAACTTGAGCATCCAGATCAGAGAAAATCCAAAGGTTTCCCAGCCGCAGCCATTTAGCCAGGGGCAAACAGTGGTTACTCCTGATACCACGATCCAAACAGAGGAAGGTGAAGGACGTCTCATAGTCCTCAATGAGGGTGTGACCATAGGCGACCTGGTTAGGGCCTTGAATGCAGTTGGTGTTACTCCAAGGGACCTTATAGCAGTGCTCCAATCTGTCAAAGCAGCTGGAGCGCTCCAAGCCGAAATAGAGGTGATATAAATGAACACTACGAGGACGATGTCACTGGTGCCAGCCACTTTGCTGGTGAACGGTATGCAAAATGAAGCTGGCCAGCCACTTTCCGAAAAGAAGGATGGGGAACTGAAAAAAGCGTGTCAGGACTTTGAAGCCATGTTCATCAATATGATTCTCAAAGAGATGAGAAAAAGTGTACCAAAACAGGGCATGCTCCATGGCGGCATGCAGGAAGAGATGTACGTCTCAATGTTTGACCAGAAAATGGCTGAAAAAATTGCCAGTGGCAGGGGAATTGGATTGTGGCAAAACCTCTATGAAGAGCTTGCAGGAAAGGTATTGCACCGGCCTGAAAATTCAGTGATCAAGGGAGGTGCAAACAATGGACGGTAACAAAAGGCTTACCAAAATTGAGGGTCTGCCCAAATCTTTTTGGAGTGCCGCCCATGAATTTTTGAGGTCTTTGGAAGAACTTAAAGAAGTTCTTGAAAAAGAGTGGGCAGCACTGTCCAAACAAGACGCTGCTACGCTTTTGAAGATCAATGGAGAAAAACAGTCGCGCGCAGGGCATGTGGTTGATAAACGGAAAGAACTGCACCGCACAGCAGACGCCATCGTTACTGCCATAGGTGGAAGGCCTGGAGATGATAGGTGGGACTATATCAAGGCTGCTATAAGCGCAAAACAACTTCATGAACTTGAGACGTGGATCAATGGATGCAAAGTGCTCGAAATGGAAATAATGGCCATGAATAAACGCCATCTTCACTGGATAGATGAACAGCTTGAGACCACAAGAAGGCTGCTTGACATATTCGCAGGAAAGGTTGGCATGCAGGGCATTGTTTATGACACCCATGGTAAAATGAGAAGCGACTGCGGACTGAACATCAGAGCAGCAGGTTTTTAGCCATGCCAGGAATAACCAGCCTCCTAAACATAGCCAAAAGTGGGCTTTTGACCCATCAGCTCAATCTTCAGACTACCGGCCACAACGTGTCCAATGTGAATACCAGGGGTTATTCACGCCAAAATGTGGACCTTTCGTCTCAAATGCCTACGCCTGCCTTTGTTGGGCAGTTAGGAAATGGAGTTTCCGCAAAGGAGGTCACTAGAAATTATGACAGCTTCATTACACAGGTTCTTTTTGAAAAGAGTTCAGTAAAATCGGGCCTTGAGACCCGCCAGTCAGGAATGAAGCTGATAGAGGGAATCCTAAACGAAACCGATGAAAATGGCCTCAATGAACTCTTGAGCCAATTTTGGGCGGCATGGGAAGATATAGCGAACAATGCGGAATCCATGCCTGAACGCACAACCTTGCTTCAGAGAGCCACTTTGCTGGCAAACGGAATAAGAGAAAAATACAAGTCACTGGTAAAACAGTCCCAAGATATCGACGTCAATTTGGAAACCACCATCGGCGACATAAACCGTCTGAGCAGACAAATCGCCAAGATCAATGTCCAGATTGTGGCAGCAGAAACTGGCAGACATTCTGCCAATGACCTGCGCGACCAGCGTGACATGCTGGTAAGAGAGCTGTCCAACCTGGCAGATATCCACTACTTTGAAACAGAACGGGGCTCTTACACCATACTGATCGGACAGGGAAGCCCGCTGGTCGAAGGGGATAGATCGTGGGAGCTTCAGCTTCGATCTGGAGAGGTTGAGTGGATTGGAACAGATGGCAAAACATTCACCCTCACACCTGAAGACGTGGAAGGCGGAGAGCTTGGTGGCTGGTTGGACATAAAATCTCGCATAACCCCAGCAGATCCTGCAATTTTAATAAGTTCCCTTCCAAATGCGTCTGGAGGCAAAGGCATGAAACCTGGCACCCATTGGGACGCATTGGATGGGGTCACTGTTACAGGTGATTTCACCATAAACTTCTCTGGCACTGATCAGGATGGAAGGCCGGTGAGCAGTTCTTTCACATATACAGCAGGACCACCTGAATCAAACGCAACCATTGGCGACTTTTTGGCGTCCATCGAAGAGATGTACCAAGACAGTGCCACCAACCCTCCTCTAAAGCGAGTTGAGGTCTCAGTCACTGAAGACGGAAGGATAAAAATAAAAGATATTAAAAACGGGGAGAGGGCCATAAAATTTCAAATAGACTCCATTAGTGGCGGAGTCACAGGCCTCAACTTCGGTAAGTTCGACGGCACTTATCCTTTGAATTATGTGGAATCTCTGAATAAGTTTGCCACCCAGCTCATTAAATCAGTAAATGAATTGCACTCTCAGGGAATTGGCCTAACCCCCTTGACCGAAACCACGTCTATTCAAACAGTGGCAAATATTAACGAACCCTTGGCGCATGGATCTTCAGGACTGAGATTTTCTGAAGACATAAGAGATGGCGCTTTCAGGATCTGGCTTTTTGATTCGGAAGGAAAGGCCATAGATAGCGATTCGGCCACAAGTTATATTGAACCATTTACCATCCAGGCCTTTAAGGACGATGGTGCAGGCGGAAGAATTGCCCAATCCCTGGAAGAAATAAGGCAGCAGATTGACAACATCGATGGTCTTACTGCAAAAATTGTGAACAACAAACTCAACATAGGAATTGATGGAACTACCAATGCAAGGGGCTTCTCTTTTGGAAAAGATGATTCTGGCCTCTTAATGGCCCTTGGACTTAACAGCTTCTTTGGTGGATTTGATGCTGCCACCATACATGTAAATCAGGATCTAATGGACGATCCCAAAATGATTGCAGCGGCACAAATTGAGGAAGCGCCTGTTTCCAACGCCCTTGCCTCCAAACAGATAAGAGAGGTTGGGCGTCCTTTGGATATGGCCCTATCTAATGGAACCATAACAGTGGAAATGGTGGATAACACCGGCAACATTCAGTCGTTCCAAGTTACAGTGGACATAAATGGCGACTCTTTAGAAAAGGTGCTTGGGGCCCTTGAAGCCACGGGCAAAATTAACACGGACATATCTGAAGGAGTTGTTAAGATTGCCGCCAAGGAAACAGGCTGGACCATAAACTCTATAAATGGTGGCACCACAAACCTTTTCGATTATTTGGGCATTTCTAGCCCCGCGGGACCGACCACTGAAATTTTAGGCAATTATAGGGTTGAAAGAACCTTTGAGCCGCTGGCCAGTTACAACAACCAAGATCTCTCTTTCCCTGGCACGTTGGCCCTGGACCTCTTTGACTCAGACGGAAATATAGACCAGCTCTCGGTTACAATTGATTCAGGAGATACCCTGAGGGATGTTGCCGAAAAAATTGACAATCTGAATGGATTGACTGCACAACTAACCGACGGGAAGCTGAGCATTTCAACTGATGGCAATTACAAGGGCTTTGCACTAAGAAGCGACGACAGCGGGATCGCCAGTTTTTTGGGCTTGGACATCAAAGGAGGGGGAGGCCATGAGCCAGCCAACAATGCAAACGCTTTGGCCATCAGCGGCCTGAGTAGCCAGCGAATGCCAGAACTCGACGGAGCTAGCATCAACGAGGCATTTCACAGCCTTGTTGCAACAGTTGGAATCCACGCCAGAGGGATAAACCAAGATTTGGATTTCACTACTGCCAGCGTAACAGAACTCGAAGCTCGGAGAGACAGCATTGCCGGCGTGTCACTCGATGAGGAGTTGTCCAACCTTTTAAAATTCCAACATGCATACACAGCAGCAGCAAAACTAATAAAAACCGCTGACGAGATGTTTTTGACACTGCTTAACACCAAATAGGGGTACCTAGATGCGAGTCACCATGAACACAATGTATGACCAGATCAATACCGATCTTGGGAGAATTGTAGAAAAACAGGCAGATACTAACACATCCATAGCATCCGGCCGCATTTATCACAGGCCGTCAGATGCGCCTGTTGCCCTCACCCACGCTCTCAACCTTAGAAATTCCATTCAGGAAACAAAACAATATTCACGAAACATCCAATATGGCAAAGGCTGGGTGGAAACCTCAGAGTCTGCATTGCAACAGATCCAGGACAGGCTTATCAGAGCGAAGACCTTGGCCATACAAGGCGCAAACGGGACATTGAGTTCTTCAGACCGCAAAACGCTGGCCAAGGAAGTAGCATACATACTTGAAGAAACCGTGGCCTTGGGTAATACCCGCTTGGGCAACAGATACATATTCGGCGGCACCAAGACAACAGGATATGAAACTAACCGCCGCCCCTTTGTTCTGAATGATGACGGCACAGTGGAATATGATGGAAACAATGACGCTCTTTCCATAGACGTGGCGTCAAATGTGACGCAGACTATTGGTCTAGATGGCAAGAAGCTACAGGATTCCAAGGTGTTTGAGGCCTTGGATCTGTTGCATGACGCCCTCAATGCAAATAGCGATGCTGGCATACGGGATGCAATGGGAGAATTGGACAAGGCCATAGCCAACATAGCTGACCTGACTGCCATATTGGGTGCCCAGGCAAACACCCTTGAAAACAAGGATGAAATGGCTGAAACGCTTACGGTCACCAACACGGAAAGGCTGTCAGATCTAGAAGACACTGACATACTTGAGGCAATAACAAAATTGCGCACCCTGGAAACTACTTATCAGGCAGCTTTGGCTTCGGCCTCTAAAGTAATGCAGATAAGCCTGGCAAACTTTATTTAGTATCTTTTATCCAGAAGCTCAGCCTACTTTTTGGGCTGGAGATAGGTGCCAAGGAGGGCCCTGAACATGCTGGTATTGAGACGCAGACCTGGCGAAAAAATCAGGATTGGAAACGACATAGTAATAGAAGTCTTGGAAATAAAAGGCCGCCAAGTAAGAATTGGCATAAATGCCCCTGATAGGATATCGGTACTACGCGAGGAAGTCTTCTTGAAAATCGAACAGGAAAACAGGCAAGCTGCACAATCCCCTGTGGATTTGACCATACTGGAGGACTTGCCTGTTGTTGGGTAGAGGCGAAGTAAGAAATGAGAATTGACACGACCAGATTCGGTACTATTGATGTTGAACCTGATAAGATTATAACCTTTCCACAAGGGATATTGGGTTTCCCTGAATCCAAGCGGTTTATTTTGTTTCCTCACGGGAGCGAATCTCTTTTTTGGTGGCTTCAATCACTGGATGATGGGGATCTTGCCTTTGTAACCATAAGTCCTTCTGCTGTGTGTGTAGAAGATTATTCTTTTAAGATTTCAGACGACGTGCAGGAAATGCTCAAAATAGAAGGGCCTGAGCAAGTGGAGGTGCTCCTTCTTGTAACCATTTCCGGAAAACCTCAGCAAAGTGTGACCGTGAATCTGTTAGGGCCCATTGTCATAAACGTTGAAACAAGGCTTGGAGCCCAACTCATATTGGATCCGGTAAAATATCCTGTCAAATACCCCATTACTTCGGCTAAGAATGCTCCTTTGAAAGAAGCTGTTTGATTTTGTTTCTCCTATATACCCTTCATGGCAGCTTACCCTGCCATCATGAACACGTTCACAAAAACGGCAGGTTGACTTTTATTCATGGGTGCACATCTTCTAGTCAGATATAAAATCTGAACAGGAGGTGATAAAATGAACGTGGTTGAGATGCAGGAAAAATTGGTTGCAATTCAAAAGGATTACATCAAGACCCTGGAAGAGGCCCTAAAAAGATTGGAAGACGAGATCAAAGAGGCTTCCGAAGTTGAACATGCTGGTCATCCTGAATGGGAAAAGTCCATTGAGGGTTATATAGATGAACTGCATGGAATAATCTTTTCACTGCCAGAACCTCGCTATGGCCATGAAGAATTGCACGGAAAAATAGCTGATTTGAGGAAAAGAATCAAAGACTTGTACGTAGATTTTAAGAAAATGATCCAAAAGTGACAAAAAAACCAAGACCTTTGAGAAAGGGGCGTATAAGAAACGCCTCTTTTTGTGTAGTTTAGGACTTTTTATTGACCCTATATACCCATGCCAAAATTTCCGCCACCACCACGTATGTCTCTGGTGGTATGTGCTCATCAACCTCGAGCTTAGATAGCACCTCAACAAGATCAGAATCTTCTTTTACAGGCACACCAGCCTCTCTTGCCAAGGCAATTATCTTTTCCGCTATTACGCCCTGCCCTTTTGCTGCGACCTTCGGCGCTTTATCTTCGCCATCCTTATAACGCAGGGCCACTGCCTGCTTTATCTTTTTTTTGTCCTCTTTCACGCTATGATATGAATATTGCCAGAAAAGCTGTTATCTATACTATCAGCCAGTGGAATAGGCAGATCAGTACCGCCCTCTTCTTTTTGAACAAAATCTAAACCGATTATCCTGAATCCCGCTTGATTTAGCCTCGATGCCAACTCTCCGAAATTGTCCCTTAAAATCCTCAATGACTGTTTCGAAGCTGAGATCATCACATAGAGGTCCTTTCTATCAGACATAATTTGTAGCCTCGTTTCCCCCAACTTTTGCATGGAAAGATCAAAAAAAAGGCAGAAACTTTCTTGCCTACCCTCACCGTCAGACTCATCAATATCTCTCCACATGCTCAAATAGCCTGCATTTTCCCCATCTTTGAACCAAAATGGTATAAGATAAAAAGGTATTCGTAACTCATGGGTCACCTTTTGTTCAGTTAAGTTGGCTCCTTGCAAATGGCTCATAACATCTTTGACCGCCTCTTTGACTTCACCTCCAAGCCTGTTCTCGTTAACTTTGACTTGGACATCCTCAAGATTTATGGCAAACTTTTTTATTGCAACCCAACTACGCACTTTTTCGGGAAGAGGCTGGGAATCCTGACCCAGAAGACGAAAGGTTTCAGACACTTTTGAATCAGGTGCCCTAACCTCTGATGTCTCTATTCCTTCTGAAGATCTACCCTCCACCTGACCTATTAACCGTCCCAAAGATTCCTTGAACTCGGAAAGAGAAGCCCTCATAGTCAAAAAGGAAATAGCTGCCCTTTGCCTGTTATTTAACGGGCTTACTTCCTGGGCCAAAAGCCTTACTTTGGCAGGATTACCTGGCTCAATTATTTCAAGCTTGACCCTGGCACCCAATTTTAGGTCTACATGGCTTTCAGCCCGTAAAGTACCGTCGCCGGTCTCAATGGCACTTATTCTTCCTACCGCTTGTATCACTCTGCCTTCTATTACCGCTCCTTTGTCGTTTACAACCCCTGATGCACTTTCCTTAGCTGCAGAAAGATTGTCTGACTTAGTTGGCCTGTAGGAAAAAAGTTCACTTATCAATTTATCTAAAATAAGCATACCTTATTTATTATCGGCACATTTCACTTGAGACCTCTAAAAAACCTTTATTTATATTATTACTCCAGCTCTAAAACACCCGGCTTTACAAACTAATCTTTCTCTCCTTAATAATTTTCTCATATTCCAAGGTTTAGAGGATTTTCCCTCAGTGCCTTTAGAGTTCTTTTCGTGCGGTTTCTGGGAATGTTGGTACTTGTCACGCTAAAGGTCTCTTCGTGAAAATCCTCTAAACATCCCTGGCTCTGCGTTATAATTTACCCTCAAATTGCCACCCTTCAGAACCAGATTTTTTAAAAGCCGGCTAGTCCTAAAATTTTAGCCAGACATCCGGGAACCTAATAATTCTTTGGAGTTTGGATGGTTGGGCAGCGGGCTTGCATTTTTGCCCGTAGCGACTGTGAGCAATTTCTTGCAGATTCTGGGCGAAGCGTAGCGTCCTGAAGTTGTACTGTTTGAGCCTGCTACAGGCAGGCGAGTTGTGCAACTTCCAGCGGAGCAAGCCTTAGAAGATGCAGAAATGCGAGGTGGAGCCGGAGGGCAAAAGGTGCAAGGTAAGCTGCCGTACCTTTTTTTAAAATGAAGGAATTCCGTCTATAATTTCTAACTGATTGTATTGCGATTTTTCCCTTTCCCAAGTAAAAACTAGGCGCAACCTTAAAATTTGTAAGCCCACTACTAACTATTATGAATAACAAGAAAGAAAAAAAATTGTGGGGAGGCCGTTTCAAAGAGACGACCGAGTCGCTAGTTGATGATTTTACTGCCTCTGTCCACTTCGATAAGCGCCTATACAAACAAGACATAATTGGCAGCATTGCCCATGCAAAAATGCTTGCTAAGCAAGGGATAATATCCAAAGAGGATGGAGAAGCCATTGTCAAATGCCTTGAAAATATCCTTGAGGAAATAGAATCCGGACGATTCAAGTGGCATAAATCACTGGAAGATGTCCATATGAACATAGAACAGGCCCTTATCGAGAAAATTGGTGATGCTGGCAGGCGGCTTCATACGGCAAGGAGCCGGAACGACCAGGTGGCCACTGACGTAAGGCTCTTTCTCAAAGACGAAATAGCTGCACTGGATGCCACTCTTTTTGAACTGCAGCGCGGTCTGCTTTTCCAGGCCGAACATTTCCTCGATTATTTGATGCCTGGTTATACGCACCTTCAACGTGCCCAGCCGGTGTTGTGGGGGCACCACATGCTCGCCTATTTTGAGATGTTCAGGCGGGACAGGGAACGGCTGCGTGACTGTTTGAAACGAGTTGATGTGTGCCCACTTGGAAGTGCTGCCCTTGCAGGAACAGGTTTTCCCATTGATCGTGATTACACTGCCCAGGAACTTGGCTTTGCAGAGATATCCAGAAACAGTATGGATGCAGTGGGAGACCGCGATTTTATTGTGGAATTTCTTGCTTCAGCCAGCCTTGTTATGGCACACCTCAGCAGGCTTTCAGAGGAGCTTGTCCTGTGGTCGAGCCAGGAATTTGATTTTGTGGAATTGCCGGATTCCTTCTGTACAGGTTCCAGCATCATGCCGCAGAAAAAAAATCCTGACGTGCCTGAACTTGTGCGTGGTAAAACCGGCCGGGTCTATGGCCATTTGATGGCTGCACTTACTTTGTTAAAGGGGCTCCCGCTGGCTTATAACCGGGATCTTCAAGAAGATAAAGAAATATTGTTTGATGCCCTGGATACAGTGGCCGCTTGCGCAAGAGTGATGTCTGCACTAGTTCCAGAAATAAGGCCCAAAAAAGATAGAATGGAACAGGCCCTTCAAAAAGGATTTGTTACTGCCACAGACTTTGCTGACTATCTGGTTCAGAAAGGCGTGCCTTTCAGGACCGCCCATGAGATTGTCGGCAAAGCAGTGGCTAAGTGTTCTGAACGGGGTATGGAACTGCATGAAATGCCCTTGGACGAATTGAAGAGACTCAGTCCGCTCATTGAGGAAGACCTCTATGAAGTGCTTACGCCCAAGGGCTCTGCCGAATCCCGTATGTCAAAGGGTGGAACGGCTTCCGCCAGGGTAAGAGAAGCATTGGAAGAGGCCCGCCAATGGCTGAATAGCAGCGGAGTTCCATTAAATGTGCGTTAAACGTGGCAACTATCTGAATTTCACCCTTTTATTTATTTTCGCTCTCTTGCTGCTGTATGGATGCGGCAGAAAGGCTCCTCCTGTGCCGCCAGGAACGCTTAGACCTGTGGCAATAAAAGATCTCTCATGCCGATTCAAACCACAAGGAGTGGAACTCAGCTGGACTGTGCCCATAAGAAATCATGACGGTAGCCCGCTCGTCAAAATAAAAGAATTTCATCTTTTCAAGGCTGAGCTAGATCTTGAAAACCAGTGTAATGGATGCCCGGTTTCTTTTGGTCCCCCAATACGAATTCCCTTTGAAGCAAAACCCGAAGAGGCAAGGAAGGTCTACTATGAAGACCGGACCCTCAGGGAGGGGAAAAGATACATTTATGAGGTCAAAACAGTTAAAAGCTGGTTTGTGGCCAGCGACCCATCCAACCGGGTTGAAATAGTATGGCACACCCCTCCAAACGCCCCAAGAAATTTAAAGGCAGTGTCCGTAGAAAAAGGGGTAAAGCTCATTTGGGATGCACCCAGAAAATGGGCTAATGGGAAACCAATTGACAAACCTCTCTCTTACAGGATTTATCGATCCAAAGTGGAGAACAACAGTTGGAGACTTTTGAGAGACAATGTCAAAAAAACTTCTTATTTGGATAAAAAGGTCAGGGGCAAGATACGTTACAAGTACAAGGTCTCTGCAGTATTGATGTTCCACGGAACGTTGATCGAAGGCCAAGCCACGGAACCAGTGGCCATTGCACCCAAAGATCTGATTGCGCCTAAACCACCCACAGGTCTTATAGCGATTGCAACCAATGCGGGGGTGGAACTGCTGTGGAAAGATAATCGAGAACCCGATTTGGCAGGGTACCTCATATATCGACAAGATCCCAAAGGGCGCATAAAACTGCTGAACAACCTCCCTATTCCGTTGCCCAGATATGTGGATAGGGGAAAAAAGAGGCCAGGACGTTACTACTATTGGGTAACAGCAGTAGACGATGCCCAGCCTCCGAACGAAAGCGGGCCTTCTCAAAAGGCTTCAGTGTATATTGGTAAATAAGGGTTTAAAAATATGGATCTATTCAATTTTGTTGCAGGCAAACTCTATTGTGAGGATGTACCAGTTGAAAAAATTGCTGAGAAAGTTGGCACTCCTTTTTATCTTTACAGTGCGAACACGCTAAAAAGGCATGTGTTGGCATTTAACAACGCCCTTTCCAATCTGGATCATTTGGTCTGTTTTGCTGTAAAGGCTAATTCAAACCTGCAAGTGCTTAACATTGTTGGAAGGCAAGGCGCAGGCGCTGACATTGTATCAGGCGGAGAGTTGTTCAGGGCCTTGAAAGCGAAAATCGAGGCAAGAAAAATTGTCTATTCCGGTGTAGGCAAGACCAGGCCTGAAATTTCGCAAGCACTGGAGGCAGGAATTCTCATGTTCAACATGGAATCTCTGGAAGAAATGGAGGCCATATGTGAAATGGCAGCAGACCTTGGCAAGAAGGCCCGGGTATCATTCAGAGTCAATCCTGACGTGGATCCCAAAACGCACCCCTATATCTCAACGGGGTTGAGAATAAACAAATTCGGCCTTCCCATTGCGGAAGCATATGAGGCGTACAAGAAAGCCGCCCAACGTGATGAACTCGAAGTGATTGGTATAAGCTGCCATATCGGCTCTCAGATCACAGAACTTTCTCCTTTTACGGATGCGCTCAAGAGGGTCCTTCGCGTGGCAGACGCTTTGAAAAGGGACGGAGTGGGAATCAAATACATTGATATTGGTGGAGGTCTTGGAATACGTTACAAGGATGAAACCCCACCGACTCCTGAAGAATATGGCAAGGCTATCGCCGACATATTGGATGGAACGGGTTTTTCTGTGATAGTAGAGCCAGGAAGGGCAATAGCAGGCAACGCAGGCATACTGGTCACCAGACTCATATATACTAAGGAGACCCCTGAGAAGACATTTTACATAGTGGATGCGGCCATGAACGACTTGGCAAGGCCAAGCCTTTACAAGGCTTATCATGAAATAGTGCCTGTTGAAGAAAAGGATGTGCCATGGAAGGCCGTTGATGTCGTAGGGCCGATTTGTGAAACCGGGGATTTTCTGGCCAAAGACCGGGAATTACCCCAAATGGGGCCTGGAGACCTTTTGGCAGTAAAGAGCGCAGGAGCCTATGGTTTTACCATGTCTTCCAATTACAACTCGAGGCCAAGGCCCCCTGAAGTGGTGGTCTCTGGAAACGACTTTTGGATAGCCAGAAAGAGGGAGACCTATGAAGATCTCATACGTGGAGAAACCATTCGGGAGATGGGTTGATGAAAAAGAATGTCGAATTCATCAAAATGCACGGAAGCGGCAATGATTTCATATTAGTCGACAACCGGGAACGGTTAATAAAACATTCCGAAGTGCCATACAAGGCAAGAAAATGGTGTAGGCGCCGCTTTGGTATTGGAGCTGACGGCTTCATACTTATCGAAAATTCACAAAAAGCAGACTTCAAATGGTATTTCTTCAATGCAGATGGTAGCGAGGCTGAAATGTGTGGAAATGGAGGCAGATGTGCTGCCAGATTTGCTTTTATGAAAGGAATATGCGGAGAGAAGCTCAGTTTTGAGACCTTGGCAGGCATTATAAGGGCTGAAGTAAGAGACAAACAGGTGAAGCTGGAAATGACCAAACCCTCGGATCTGAGACTGGATATTAAATTTTCCACAGGCCTGGATGAGCTCACCATTGACTATATCAATACAGGAGTGCCCCATGCGGTGGTGCTAACCGAAGATTTGGACCATGTCCCGGTATTCGAATGGGGTAGGCTCATAAGGTACGATGATCTCTTCGCCCCTGAAGGAACCAATGTTGATTTTGTACAAATAAAGGATGAGCACCATATCTTGATACGCACATATGAACGCGGTGTAGAGGATGAAACACTAGCCTGTGGCACCGGTGCAGTGGCAAGCGCCCTTATTTCTGCCTTAAAAGGGTTTGTTAAGAGTCCCACAAAGGTAACCACATGGGGCAATGAAGAGCTGACCATCTATTTTGATATGCAGGACCAGGAATTCACGGAGGTCTTTTTGGAAGGTGGGGCTGTTCATGTCTATACTGGGATAATGGATGGAGATGTTGGTTGAGTCTTGCCCACTTTGCAAAAAGTGTTTAAGAATGCACGGAAACAGGTTGAGTTATATTTTACTGGGGGAGGTTCAAATTCATGTCGAAAACAGATAAAATCGGCGGGGCCATTGTAGCAATAATTACACCTTTCAAAGATGGCAAGGTAGATGAAGATACACTTAGGAATCTCATCGAATGGCACATAGAATCTGGCACACATTGCATAGTGCCCTGCGGAACCACAGGAGAATCTGCCACGCTCAGCCACGATGAACACAAACGCGTGGTGGAGCTGACCATAGAAACGGTAAAAGGAAGGGTTCCGGTAATAGCTGGCACGGGTTCCAATTCCACCGCTGAAACCATTATGCTTACCAGACATGCCAAAGATGCAGGCGCAGACGCAGCCTTGGTTATTACGCCCTATTACAACAAACCGACACAGGAAGGGCTATACCAGCACTTCATGAAGGTGGCAGACGAATGCAAGTTTCCTATGGTTCTTTACAACGTCCCAGGCCGCACAAGTGTGAACATGCTTCCAGAAACAGTGGCTCGCTGTGCCAAGGAGAGCGAATATGTAGTAGCGATCAAAGAGGCCACAGGCAGCTTGAACCAAATTTCGCAGGTTGTTTTGCAATGTCCGGATGATTTCATAGTCCTTTCTGGCGATGACTTTACAGCGTTTCCGACCATGGCAGTCGGCGGCAAGGGGGTTATTTCTGTATGCTCCAACGTAATGCCAAAAGAGATGGCCGAAATGATGAATGCCTGGAATAGCGGAGAGATATCTAAGGCCAAAGAAATACACTACAAACTCTTCCCGCTCTTTGGCGCCCTCTTTTATGAAACCAATCCTGTACCTGCTAAGACAGCCCTGGCCATGATGGGCAAGATACCTTCTGATGAAGTAAGGCTTCCTCTTGCCCCAATGAGTCAAGCAAATAAAGAGAGGCTCATGCAAGTAATGAAGTCAGTGGGGGTGTTGTAAAATGAGCAGTGACAATCCAGTCAAAGCAATAGTAGCAGGTGCAGGAGGAAGGATGGGAGGGCGTATCATCGCCATGGTCTCTGAAGCGGAGGGGATAACCCTGGGCGCGGCCTTCGAACATCCAGACAGTCCAGCCGTAGGCAAGGACGCCACTGCCCTTGCCGGGCTGCCAGAGTCGGGTATAACAGTTGCGGACAATCTTGATGAAGTAATAGACCAAGGCGATGTTTTGATTGATTTTACATTCCACGAGGCCACGGTAAAACATGCTAAGACAGCCAGCCAAGCCAAGAAACCCATGGTCATAGGCACCACAGGATTTTCAAAAAGTGAGCTGGAAAAAATAGCCGAGCTTGCCAAAGAGTTTCCTGTCGTATTGGCTCCAAACATGAGCGTGGGAGTGAATCTGCTATACAAGCTGGTGGAAACAGCCGCCAAAGTCCTTGGTGATGACTATGACATTGAAATAGTTGAAGCGCATCACCGCATGAAAAAGGACGCACCAAGCGGTACAGCCCTTCAATTGGGAAGGGTAGCGGCTGCAGCCCTGGAACGCGACTTTGACACAGTGGCCGTTTACGAACGGTATGGAAACATAGGCGAACGTTCTAAAGAGGAAATAGGCATTCAAACCGTCAGGGCAGGAGATATAGTTGGAGAGCATACCGTATTATTTGGCGGCATAGGAGAACGCATCGAATTGGTTCACAAGGCATCTAGCAGGGATACATTTGCAAAAGGGGCCGTCCGCGCGGCAAAATGGATAGTGAACCAGCCGCCTGGATTGTACGATATGCAGGACGTATTGGGCCTTAAGGATTAGCTCCTATAGTGTATGAAATTTGTACGTTTTACCACTGACGACAACAAATTGCCTCGATATGGGATCTTTACGGACGAAGGTATCAAGGCTCTCTTAAGAGGGCCTTTTGAAGATTCCATTGACGAGGATAATGGAGTCTATTCTGAAACACTGGTCCGGCTTCTTCCTCCATGCACTCCCACAAAAATAGTGGCTGTTGGCCTCAATTACAGGGATCATGCACGGGAACTAGGTATGGAACTGCCAGACGAACCTCTCATATTTTTGAAGCCTCCTTCGTCAGTGATCGGCCCTGAAGACACGATCAAACTGCCTCCCATGAGCAACCAGGTTGACTATGAAGCAGAACTGGCAGTGGTAATGGGAAGGCGGTGTAAGGACGTTGGGCCAGAAGAGGCGGTTCATTATATATTGGGTTATACTTGCTTAAATGATGTTACAGCAAGGGACCTTCAAAAAAAAGATGTCCAGTTTACACGATCAAAGAGTTTTGACACCTTCTGCCCGTTGGGCCCCTGGATTGTCACAGAATTGGATCCCTGCAATCTGAGGATTAGATCGAGATTGAATGGCGAGACTAGGCAGGATTCGAATACCAATCAGCTCATATACAATCCATATGAGCTGGTCAGCTTTATTTCGACCATAATGACGCTTGAACCTGGCGATGTAATTGCCACTGGAACACCAGTAGGTGTTGGGAAAATGTCGCCGGGTGACGAAATCGTGGTTTCGATTGAAAATATTGGCGATTTGAAAAACAATGTTGCATAGGAAGGACGAAAATCATGGATTTTGATCTTGCACACCGGCTCAAGGCACTGCCACCATATCTGTTTGTGGAATTGGACAAAAAAAAGGCGGAAGCAATTGCCAAAGGTGTGGATGTAATCGACCTGGGCATTGGCGATCCAGACACCCCAACACCTCAGTTTATAGTGGATAAAATGGCTGAGGCAATCAGAAACCCAGCATATCACCGCTATCCGTCTTCTGTAGGTATGATGCCCTTCCGCCAGGCAGCGGCTGATTGGTGCAAGAAACGCTTTGGTCTTCACCTTGATCCTGCCTCTCAAGTATGCTGCCTTATTGGTTCAAAAGAGGCCATTGCACATTTCCCTTTGGCGTTTGTCGATCCAGGCGATGTGGTCTTGGTGCCAACCCCAGGCTATCCCGTTTACCACATAGGAACCCTTTTCACCGGTGGAGAGACATATTACCTGCCCCTTGTAGAAAAAAACAACTTCCTTCCAGACCTTGATTCTATACCTCAAGACATACTTAAACGTGCAAAGATCCTGTGGCTTAACTATCCCAACAACCCAACGGCAGCAATAGCTCCTTCTGATTTTTTTGAACATGTTGTAGAATTTGCCAAGAATAACAACATAATTGTGTGCCATGATGCAGCCTACTCGGAAATGACTTATGATGGTTATATTGCACCCAGCTTCTTGGAAACCCAAGGCGCAATGGATGTGGGCATGGAGTTTCATTCTTTATCGAAAACTTATAATATGACAGGTTGGAGAATAGGCTTTGCTGTAGGCAACAAGGAGCTGATTGGGGCCTTGGCAAAGGTGAAAGGGAATGTGGACTCAGGCCAGTTCGAGGCTATTCAGGAAGCGGCCATGGCTGCCCTTTGCAGTGATCAGAGGTGTGTGAAAGAGATGCAAAGGCTTTACATGGAAAGGCGAAACGTACTCGTTGATGGGCTTCGTTCCATAGGCCTGGATGCCCCGTTACCCAAAGCCACATTTTACGTATGGACAAAAGTGCCTTCCGGCTATGACTCTGCCTCATTCTGTGCCCTGCTTTTGGAAAAAGCTGGCATAGTCTGCACACCTGGTAACGGCTTTGGAGAACCTGGTGAGGGATATGTTCGCTTTGCCCTTACTGTGTCAAAAGAAAGGTTGGAAGAGGCCGTGGATCGGATGAAAAAGGTATTGTAATAAATATTAGAGAAAAAATTGAATACAAAAAACCCTTGCATCTAAGCTCACTCACTTTACTGTATCTCTTAGATTTTTAAAAGTGCGCCAATCTTCCATAATAGCTATCAATGCAATTATAATGTGGGCTGCGAGAATATTTCAGCTTTTTCCACAGCTATACCTTGTGCCATATCTCATATCAAGAATTGGAAACTCAGGTTATGGTATCTATGCTTTAGTATGGTCGTTACTTTTAGCGGTCGATACCTTGCAGAGATCACTGCAGGCTGGCGTAGTGAAATATAGTGCTGCATTTTTAGCTCAGGACAAGACGGAGGAAATTAACAAAACATTAAGTTCTAGTTTTGTCTTTTCTTGTGGTATAGCTATCACTATTGGATTTATTCTTTTTTCACTCAGTTTTCTGAGTTCTAACCAAATATCTAACATGCGCATCCCCCTAATAATCATATCTTTTTTTATTGTATTAATTGTACCACTTACTCCCTATATCGCCCTGATTCAGGCTAAACAATGTTATTATATCGGAGCTATCAGCGATACGTTATTTAAATATATAGGTCTTATTGTTGTTATTTTTGTATTTCACTTCTATAAATCATCTGTAAATCTACTTATTGTTATTATGGGATTAATGCTATTTCTGTCCAAGGCGGTTCAAGTTCCTTTTGCATATCGCATCATACCTGGTCTTACTAACCGTCTAGCCCTATTCAATAAGCATAATTTTTATTTGATATTGAGCTATGGCACTGGAATTATTTTTGCGTCTATATGTTTAGCTGCAAACTCTAGTGGTTTGCGTTGGCTTATGAACTGGTTGTCTTCGCCAATATTTGTAACACACATGGTTATCATGCTTACGCCATCTATATTATTATCACAAATTGTTAACCCTTTGGCTGTTACAATAATGCCTGCAACTAGTGCCTATGAAGCTATAGATAATCAAAATGTACTAAAACAAATTTTAGTTAGGGGAGTAAGATACATAGCAGTATTGGTATTTATATCTTTCATTTTTATTTTGTTTTTGCTTAGCCCTTCTATAAAATTATGGGTCGGTGACCAATATACTTTTCTTATTCCACATATGACAGTAATTTTCGCATCTACTTGCTTTAGAGAGAGCACATCTGTTGCTCACCATATGCTTAAAGGTCTTGGAAAAATTGATTCTGTTGTAAAAATATATTTCTTAACTTTGGTCGTTATACCCTTGTCGCTGATTTTGCTCATTTTTGCATTTACAAAAAATCCATATATAGCCGTTACTATAGGATTAACCACCGGATACTTTTCTTGTGGAATATTGCAGTTGATTATATGCAGTAAACTTATAACATTAGATATATTTTCTTTATTCAAAAGTGGTTATATTATTCCATTTATTTTCTTTAGCATCTCATATTCTTTTTGTAAAATAATCTCGAATATTATTGAAAAGGATGGAACCAACGACATCTTTAGTCTGCTTATCTGTGCTATGGTCAATATTTCATTATTTATTTTCCTATGGTATCAATGGGGTTCAAGCAAAGAAGATAAATCTTTTTTCATAGACGTGGTAAAAAGATGTTGTAAAATAAAGAGGTTTGAAAGGAGTTAATCAAGTGCTCAAAGAACCAAATTTTTTCATCATCGGCGCTCCTAAATGTGGAACTACGGCACTTGCGGAATATCTCAATGAACATCCAAACGTTTTTATTTCAACTCCAAAAGAACCACATTATTTCGCTTCTGATATGATATATCATCGTGCAGTTGAGACAGCCCATGATTATTTTGATTTGTTTAAAGATGTCAATCCAGGGCAAACTGCTGTTGGTGAAGCTTCAGTATGGTATATGTATTCCCAAAAAGCTATTGAAAACATTGCTATTTTCAACGAAAAAGCAAAGTTGATTGTCATGTTAAGGAAACCTGTTGATATGGTCTATTCATTACATTCCCAACAGTGTTTCAACTTACAGGAGGATGAAAAAGATTTTGAAAAAGCGTGGGATCTTGAGCCACTCAGAAAAAGGGGAAAGGCGATTCCAAAAAACGTATATCATGTGCCAAACTTATTCTATTCAGAAGTTGCAAAATATCATGAACAGTTGAAACGTGTATATCGATATTTCCCTAAAAATCAGGTAAAGATAATATTATTTGATGAATTTATAAAAAACACCTCTCAGGTATACCGAGATGTACAATTTTTTTTGAATGTACCATTTTATAAAAAGACATCTTTTCTCCCAATGAATCCAAACAAAGGGATTAGATCAAAACGCATTCAAAAAGTTACTGTTATAATTCATAAGAACAGAGAGCTAATTAATTCACTAAAAAAGACACTAGGGCTCAATCGTATAGGAATTAGCTCTGTTATAAGGCGTATAAATACCTTTGAAACAAATAGGAAGCCAATGCATCCCTTGGTTAAAGCAAGAGTTGTTGAACATTATAAAAACGAAGTGGAAAAATTGTCTCAATTAATAAACATAGACTTGTCCCATTGGAATAAAGTGTGATTCAATTCAAATTTAACATCTGAAATGTGCGGAATATTTGGATACTTACAATTTAACGATAACATGGACGATGCTGTGAAGCTGTGCCAAGGTGCCTTGAGAACCCAAGAGCATCGCGGTCCAGACAGCACGGGATTGTGGATTGACAAAGAAGCTCCCGTCATATTAGGGCACAACCGCCTGGCAATACTCGATTGCAGTTCTGCTGGACAACAGCCCATGGTTTCGTCTTCCGGACGTTTTGTCATCACATTTAATGGTGAGATATACAATTATATAGAGTTGCGTAAGGAATTAGAGGGGTATGACTACGCGTTTCAGAGTTCGTCTGATACTGAGGTGCTATTGACCTCAATTGAGCATTGGGGACTTCAAGAAGCCATCGAACGATTTATTGGTATGTTTGCTTTTGGTTTGTGGGATAAAAAAGAAAAAAAATTGTTTCTTGTAAGAGATAGATTGGGCATAAAACCCCTTTATTATGGGAAATTTGGTAAAACCATATGTTTTGCGTCTGAATTAAAACCTTTTCATTACATATTCAAACCAACATTATCTTTAAATTACGAAGCTATATCTGTTTTTCTGAAAAGGTTATATATACCTGCCCCACTTTCCATATATAATGAAATTAATAAAGTAAGACCAGGACATATTGTTTCATTTCGGTTGTCCACTGATAATAGTTTGTCACAAGAGGAAACATTTTTTTGGAATATTCATAACATTTTGCCTTCGAATAAAAGTGAATCTTCTGTTACTGACTGTCAGGAGGCGCTAGAACATTTAGAATTCTTGTTAAAAGACTCTGTAGAGAAACGAATGCGAGCAGATGTGCCTTATGGAGCGTTTCTTTCTGGAGGTATTGATTCATCGGTAGTTGTATCACTCATGCAGAGCCAATCGCCAAAACCTATCAATACATTTTCTATTGGTTTCGACGATGCAAAATTTAACGAAGCTGAATATGCAGCTAAAATCGCAAAATATCTAGGTACCAATCACTATGAGCTATATGTAAGCAACCATGAATTATTGGATGTCATTCCTTCTATCTCCAAAATATATGATGAACCTTTTGCTGACCATTCACAAATTCCAACCATTGTTGTTTCAAAAATGGCGCGCCAGCATGTAACAGTAGCACTCTCAGGAGATGGGGGAGATGAATTGTTTTGCGGCTATGATCGGTATCTTGAGTGTAGCTCCTATTGGAAGAAATTAAAATTTCTTCCTTATGGATTGCGAAAAAGAATTGGCGCCATGATCCAGTGGCTTTGCACTAATCACGCTGGCGGACGCAGGCTTCGTATGGCAAAACTTTTAATGTCGAAGAACTCGAGGGAATTTTACGAACGAAAAACTACTGTTTGGTCAGCACCTAATAAACTTGTTAATATTAATTTCGAGCTATCTTCAACAATATTACCTACAGTTTCTGAATCATTGAATCCTATCGAAGAATTCATGCTTATAGATGCACAATCTTATCTACCAGATGACATATTGACAAAGGTTGATCGTGCCAGCATGGCGAATAGCCTTGAGGTTAGAGTGCCTATTATTGACCACCGCGTTGTTGAATTTGCGTGGAGTTTGCCGCTTGAGCTAAAGTTATTTGACGGAGTAACAAAGTGGCCGATGCGGAAAATTTTATCAAAATACTTGCCTGAAAACATGTTCGAACGTTCTAAACATGGTTTTTCTGTACCGTTAGCATCTTGGCTTAAAAAAGATCTTAAAGTATGGGCTGAGGATCTACTTTATTCGGATTCTATCCACGACAGATTTCAACTCAACTATGCACCAATACAACAAATGTGGAAACAACATCTGACGGGCGAATACAATCGTAGTTATTATTTATGGCCTGCACTTTGCCTGAGCGATTGGCTTTCTACTTATCATAACTGAAAGTGAAAACGATCTTTCTGACGATCTTATTTCTCAATCTGACTGGCACCTACAGAATGTTAGCTGCGGTTTTGGGCTATAACGTTGCCGCCATAAGCACCATAATGATTGCTGGCTTGTTGTTATGGATTTGCGTCAACAGTAGGTCAGTTGTTCAACTTCTGCACAATCAGTTTTTCCACATAGCCTTGTTGTTAATTTTTATATGGCCTCTCATGACGGTAGTGTACGCTCCAGAACTTTCAATAAAACGGATTTCATTGCAATCATACTATTTTCTACTTTTTACCAGCACTGTTATTTTTTTAAAAAAATATTCCATAAATAAATTATCAGGAGTTGTTGCTGTAAGTTACTGGACTTCAATAGTTGGATTGTTTTGGAGTTTTTTCTATCCAGAACACTTTTCATCTATCGCCGATATTGTCTCTGCGAAAACCGATTATTATGGTCGCGCTTTCGGGTTTATGATGCAACCTAATATGGCTGTAACCAATTTAACTATTTTATTTATATTTTATCTTGCATTTGGTAGCTTCAAAAAACGAATCATCCTTTATTCGGTTATCATATCATTTGTTTTGGCAATATTACTCACTGGTTCCAGAACAGGAATTGTCATAATGTTAATCATTGGATTAACAAACATATTATATTTGAACCGTCATTATTTCAATTTGTCTAATGGCAGAATCCTTGTACGTCGTATCCTGTTCACCAAGTTACTTTTTTTTACTGTTGCTATGTTATTGATCAGCATCCTCTCAGTTACTACAATGCAATACATTATTGAAAAAGACATAATAAAAACTGAACAATCTGGATTTGGCCTGCGTGAACGTTTCAACAGTTTTCTTAGTGGAAAATTGAGTGATGTTGAAGTCGGTTCAGACGATAATATTCAAGCGAGATTAAACTTTCAAAAAGCTTTTATAGAAAAGATCGTTGACAGACCGTTAATAGGTTATGGTCTGGGGAGTCGGGACGTCATGATGACGTCAGGTGAACTTTTACGTCCAAGCCACAACCAATATTTAAATTATACGCTTGAGTATGGCATGATTTATTGTCTGCTGTTTTTTTCATTTTTTTTTATTATGCCTTTATTCTTGAAAAAAAGACGTCTGATTGAAGCCTATTACAGAAACAACTGGATAGTACAAACCTCTGTGGCGATCTTGCTTTTGTCGCTGGTATCAAATACTGTTTTATTTATCAGAAATCCTTGGGCTCTTATGGGAACTGTATTTTATTTTTTGTATTGTACCAATCTACAAAATCGTCAATGAGGGTATTCCAAAAACAATCGATCAAAATATGCGTATAATTCATTGTGTCGCAAGCTTGTCAAGTGGCGGAGCCGAACGTCAGCTTTCATATTTAGCCCCATTGATGGCAAAGATAGGCATGGATGTTCACGTTGCTTTTCTTACAAAAGGTCCTATGCCGCCATCAACTAAACAAATGCTCAATGTCAAGCTCCATCAGATACTACATAAAAGCAACTATGATCCATTGATTGTTTGGCGTTTTTTTTTACTCTTTAAAGCACTGAAACCAGATATTGTGCATACTTGGATTCCTACTATTGATGTAATGGCAGGTACCGCTGCCATAATAGGTCAGCACAAATGGATCATACGCGAACCTACCAGTCATGAAGCGCATACAGGTTGGAAGGCTTGGTTGCGCCAGAAACTTGCCCTCAAAGCTAACTACATTATAGCCAATTCAATTGGCGGAAAAAAGTATTGGGAAAATATTGCACCTTCATTACCTTGTACTGTCATATACAATGGTCTACCAGAAAATGTATTTGCAGAGGAATCTACGATTGTAAAACAACAGAGATTTAGGAATCCTAAAATTATTTTTGCAGGACGTCTTATCAAACCTAAGAACATTTTTCTTTTATTAAATGCAGTTCGCGCTTTACAAAAAAAGCTTCAATTTCAATTAATAGTTTGTGGCACAGGCATCTTGGAACAACAGGTAAAAAATTACATAAACCAACACGGGTTACAAAACCGAGTTGTCCTTTTAGGCCATGTAGATCAAAAACGTTTATTGAAACTATTACGGGAAAGTGCGCTTCTTGTAAGTCCTAGTTTTTACGAAGGCTGCCCCAATGTTGTATTGGAAGCCATGGCCAATATGTGTCCTTTGGCCGTATCCAATATACCAGCACATAAAGATATCTTGAACGAAGATGTTGCCTTTTTCTTCGAGCCACATGATCAGCAAGCACTTGAACGAACTTTAGAATTTGCCATCAACTATCCTGAAACAGCATGGAAAAAGGCTTTGAAAGCTCGCTTATTAGCTGAAAATTTCGCTATCAATAAAACTGTCAACTCTTACATCACTGTTTACAAAAATATGGTAACATCTTAATGAAAGTTTTATTCAACAGTACAACAAATATAGTAGGGGGAGGCGTTAAAAATTCCGCAATCTTTATCAAACATGCTTGTCATTATCCTGAGATAGATTGGTTATTTGTTGTATCAAAGCCGGTAAAGGAAATTCTTGAACGTTGGAAAATAGAAGATGCTAGGATTCGTTTGTTCCCGCATTCTCCATCAAGGAACATGGAAGCTAGAAGACGACTGGCGATGCTAACGCATCAACATAGTGTCGATATTGTTTACACTATGGCAGGTCCTGCTTATACAAAATTCCCAGTCACCCACATAATGGGAATCAGCAATCCTTATATAACCCATGGGAGCAGAGAGGCGTTTATTTTAAACAGAAATGCTAAACACTTTTTTAACATTGTAATAAGTGTATTATACCAAGCTTTTTATGCTTCTAAAGCTGATTATTGGATATTTCAAACAGAGGCAGCTAGGAATAGTTTTATTAAAAGATTTAGGGTCAAGAGAGACAAAACATATGTCATCACCAATTCAATTGGTGATGAATTTATTAAATATTTCATGAAAAGGCCTTTCCATACGGTTTCCAGCAACCAGCCTATAAATATTTTTTGCCCAGCAGCGGATTATTGGCACAAAGCATTAAATTTCATACCTGATATTGCCATGGAGTTGAAGAAAATATCGTCTAGTTCCAATTATACCTTCAAATTCACTTTGACACTCAAAAAAGATTCTAATATCTGGAAAACAATTAATAAAAAATCGCTCAAAAAGGGGATTACACACCTTATTGACAATATAGGACCTTATACTTATGCAGATGCTATTACTTTGTTTGAGCAGGCTGATATAGTATTTGTACCAAGTATACTTGAAACTTTTTCTGCAAGTTATCTTGAAGCATTTGCAAGTAAAAGGCCCTTGATTGTATCGGACAGAGATTTCGCTCATGACATATGTGGAAATGGCGCTCTGTATGTAAATCCTTTTGACACAGTTGAGACAGCAGCTAGCATCCATGAACTCATACTTGATAAAAGGAAACAAGCTACTCTACTTAAAGACGCTTTAGAGAAACTTAAAAAGTATGGTACACAAACAGAAAGAGTGAAGAAGATTATCAATCTTATTGAACTACTTCATGCAAAGGGAAAACATTGAATCAAACAGCCAGGATTTCGCAGCTCAGCGGAAAATTAATTTCAACAAGATTATGAATTTCCTATTAGGCAGATTAATATAAAAATTTAGATTTTAGTGGGCTGTCAATATGTGTGGAATCGCAGGTTTTTCAGGAAATTTTTCGAAGTCTTTGCTTTCTTCCATGAATGCTACTTTAACGCATAGAGGACCAGATGATAGCGATATTTTGTATTTGCCAAAGGAGCAGATTGGTCTGAGTCACAATAGACTTTCAATCATAGATCTCTCTTCTGCTGGCAAACAGCCTATGTGGGATGCTACTAAATCGGCTGTTATTGTGTTCAATGGTGAAATTTACAATTATCCGGAACTCAAAGAAGATTTGGTCAGAAGAGGATTTTCCTTTAAAAGCAGCACTGACACAGAAGTGATTCTCAATTTATATTTAAAATACGGCGTGGAGATGCTCAATCATTTAAATGGGATTTTTGCCTTTGCGATTTGGGATAAAAGGGAAGACACGTTGTTTCTTGCCCGAGATGGATTGGGCGTTAAACCCCTTTATGTAGCCAACGTATCAAATGGATTCCTATTCGCCAGTGAAATAAAAGCCCTCCTTCAGGAATCCACTATAGATACTAGTCTTGATCCATTTGCTTTATTTAACTATCTCACATTCTTATGGTCGCCAACACCGCGCACTATTTTGAGGTCGGTCCAAAAATTGGAACCGGGCCATGCACTACTAATACGGCGTGGTCAGATTATTAAAAAATGGCAATATTATGATCTGCCATATTCAAACTCATGTGAAGAGCATCTGAGTGTGGACGAAGCTGTGGATAGTTTGATCCGGCTATTATCGCAGGCGGTATCAAGACAAATGATAGCCGATGTTCCAGTAGGCGCATTTCTTTCCGGAGGCCTTGACTCCAGCGCCATCGTTTCTTTTGCTCAGAAGCACCTGACCAACAATCAAAAGCTGCAGTGCTTTACCATCGGCTTTAAAGACGAGACCTTTAGCAAGGAAGGCTTGTCTGAAGACCTGCCATTTGCTCAGCGTGTAGCCAAACATCTTGGGGTTGATTTAAACACTATATTTGTCGGCCCAGAGATGATTGAAGAACTTCCTAAAATGATCTATCACCTTGATGAACCCCAAGCTGATCCAGCACCATTAAACGTTCTGTTTATTAGTCAGCTTGCCAAGAGCCACAATATTAAAGTGCTCCTCTCAGGTGCTGGAGGAGATGATTTGTTCTCAGGTTATAGAAGACATTATGCATTATTGCTTGAACGTTATTGGAAATGGCTGCCAACGCCTGGAAGGAAATTGCTTGCAGAAATTACAAAGATTATTCCCAAAGGGATTCCGACTCTTCGGCGTTTTGCCAAGGCCTTTCAGTTTGCAAATCTTGATGGTGATGAAAGAATAGCCAGCTATTTTTATTGGAATAGGCCTGCTTTACTGAAGAACTTGTTTGATAAAAACTTTCTTTATGAATTGAATCAATACAATGTGCAAAATCCTCTTCTAGAATGCCTTGACAAATTGCCTTCAGACATGCACCCTCTGAACAAGATGCTCTATTTGGAATCCAAATTTTTTTTGGCTGATCACAATCTAAATTATACGGACAAAATGAGCATGGCGGTGGGCGTTGAAGTGCGTGTACCTTTTCTTGATCCTGATTTGGTAAATTTTGCGTGTAATCTACCGGTTTATATGAAACAAAATGGCAAACAAGGCAAGTGGATTGTTAAAAAAGCAATGGAAGCTCTTTTACCAAAATCAATAATTTATAGACCTAAGACAGGCTTCGGAGCACCTTTGCGCCATTGGCTTCACAACGAATTGAAGCCTGTCATGCATGATTGCCTTTCCAACACTTCAATAACCAGTCGAGGTATATTTAATCCTGATAGGGTAGCCGATCTCATTGCTGCTGACAAAGCTGGTATGGTCGATGCCACCTATACTATTTTTTCTTTAATTTGCATTGAAATTTGGTGTAGAATTTTTTTGGACAAAAAGATAATCATTACATAATAATTATTCATAATATAACCTATTCTCCTATGAAACAAATCCTGCAAAATCTATCAACAGGTGAAACCATTATCGCCGATGTTCCCGTGCCTAAATGCGGCCCTGGTGAGCTTTTGGTTGAGACACGATGCAGCTTGATTTCGGTAGGCACTGAAAAGATGCTCGTCGAATTCGGCAGGGCCAACTTGATATCCAAGGCCAAACAGCAGCCGGAAAAGGTCAAAGTGGTTTTGGAGAAAATAAGGACCGACGGCTTGCTGACCACCATAGACGCTGTGCGCAGTAAACTGGATCAGCCGCTTCCCTTGGGGTACTGCAATGTCGGCA
>CAYWKF010000013.1:0-84045 GCA_964459155.1 uncultured Desulfobacterales bacterium | reverse complement strand
TTATTACGGACTTCAAGCTCTACTTCCTTTTCAAAACCACATTGTTCGATTATTGGCTTTGGAAGACGCAAACCCCGTGAGTTCCCGATTTTTATGATAGATGCCCTTATAAACGACTCCTATATCAGCATTTTGTAATATTTACATTGTAATTACAGCATAGTAGGATGTTAAGCAGCTTTTTCATAGGCATAACTATATGTTATCCTGTTGCACAAAACTTTCTGAAATTCCCCCATCCCCAATACTTGTTTTTTTGTATCATCTAGATCTTGTGAGATTAAGAATTTTTCATTGAAACTATATTTTCTCTAGCTAAATCTAACATAAGATGGCAACGACAAATCAAGACCATTTAAAAGGTATCTAAATTAGAACATCAGTTGTGCAGAAATGTATTGAGTTCTTAGTTCATGCTCCGCGCATCATGAATTGCTTGGATGATCGAACGTTTTTAAAACAAGAAGTGCAAGTTTGCGCCAGATTAGTCGTACAGTTTATGTCTTTTTTGAGTGGGTAATATACTGTCTCACCCTTCTACAAAGCCCTTTAAGATCTTGCTCCTGCTTGGATGGCGCAATTTTCTTAATGCCTTTGCCTCTATCTGCCTTATTCTTTCCCTGGTAACAGAAAAATCTTTGCCTACTTCTTCAAGAGTGTAGCCTTTGAGTTCGCCAATTCCAAAGCGCAGTCGCAAGATCTTTTCTTCCCTTGGAGTGAGGGTAGCCAATATCTTTCTGGTCTGCTCGGCAAGGTTTGACTTTGTTGCCGCTTCCTCAGGGGAGGGGGTGGTCTCATCCTGTAAAAAGTCTATCAAATGGTTGGCGTCGTCTTCATCTCCTATTGAGGCTTCCAGAGAGACCGGCGCCTTGTTTATCTCCAATATCTTTGCGATCCTTTCTTTGGATAGCCCAGACCGGCGCGCCAGTTCCTCCTCTGTTGGATCAACTCCTGTTTCCCTCCTGAAATCTTGTATGATTTTGAACACCTTGTTGATGGTCTCGACCACATGAACTGGGATACGGATGGTGCGTGACTGGTCTGCCAAGGCCCTAGTAATAGCCTGCCTGATCCACCAGGTTGAATAGGTGCTGAACTTATATCCCCGCCGGTATTCAAATTTGTCAACCGCCCTCATGAGGCCAAGGTTGCCTTCTTGAATCAGGTCAGAAAGATGGAGTCCTCTGTTGGTGTATTTTTTGGCTATGCTTACGACCAGGCGTAGGTTTGCGTGTACTAGTTTCTCCTTTGCCTTTCGAAGCTGTCCACAGGCCTGCTGCATTCTCTCCATTAGGCCATCCAGCTCTGGAAAGAGCATTCCTGTGGTTTCCAGCAGGAAACCAGAGCCTTTTTTTATCAGCTTCTCGCACTCTTCTTGAAATAAGTGACATGCCAAGTTTAGAAGGGATTTGTTGATCCGCTTGACGCCAAAGGGTTCTGTCATAAGTTGGCAATTTTTTTCAATTTTTGCGAGAGTTTCATCCCTTTTTTCCAAGGATTCCATTTCACGGAGATCTGCAACAAGTGCGAGGTTTTTTTTATACAGTCGATTTATGGATTCGATCACCTTGGCTGGGTCGAACCCCTCTTCCTCTCCTTCATGGATTTCCGGTTCTTCGGTCTTGTCTTTCTCAGTGCCGGATGAACTTGAAGTGTACAAAAGGTCTCTGGAGCCTTGTGCCAATTTTTTTGCAAATCGGCTTGCAACTCCAGGCAACATGAATGCCAGCGCCAGGAGGCTGCGTTCCAGTTCATCGATGGTTTTTGCCAACTGCGCCTCTTCTTCCCGGCTCAATAGTTGATTCGCTCCCATTTCTGTAAGATAGACTTTTACTGGATCAAAGCTGGAACTTCTATCTTCCAGCCCTTCGCCGCCTTCCAGCCTTGAGAGTTTATCCTCCTTTTTGTCAACCATTTAACCTCCTAGCGCAACTCCTGTACCCTTCTCAAAAGGGCCTCGCACTCGTCTTCTCCTACTCCGGAAGAGAGTTGTTCGATTATTTGGCGCCTCAATGCCTTCTTCTTCATTTCTTCTGAATAGCGCAGAAGTTTTTTGGCAACGGCATCTGGTTCCTCACATGGCGGAGCTTGATCTTTCAGCCTCGTTGCCAATTCACTCACATCTTTCAGCCCTTCAATGTGAGTAAAGAGCGTATCAATGTCCAGTCTGTTTTCAATGCTGTGTACGTGCACTAGCGAACGCCACAGATCAAGCAGTCCTTCGTCTTCCAGCCAGATTTCTATACCTGATTCCAGAAAATAGTCCATGAATTCTGGATAATTCAACAGGAAACAAAATATCTTTTCTTCGGCCCGGTTTCGAATGGCAAGCTTGGGAGTGCTCGACGTGGCTGCGGCTTTATTTGCCATCCTCTTCTTTACTGAAGAGGTCTTGTCTTGGGAAAGCCTTTGCCACAGGCTTTCCTCTCTGATTTTCAGGCGTTTTGATACGTGAGCCACAAGCAAGGCTTGGCGTACAGGATCTTGTATGACCTGGAGGATAGGCAGAATATCGTCTGCAGTGGCCGCGACGCCTTCAGGGTCCTGGCCATGAGCCTTTAGGCCGGCCTCAATGGAAAAATCAATCCCATCTGTTGCTTTCTTCTGAGCACGCAGCCAGCCTTCAGGCCCTTCCCTGCGTATGAAAGTGTCTGGGTCGTCTCCTGTAGGCAAGGTCAACACCTTTACGTTCAGGCCTTGTTTGTAAAGCAGAGGTACGGCCCTCAAGGCTGCCTTGGTGCCGGCATCATCACCATCAAAGACAAGTGTCCAGGTTCTAGAAAGGCTCTTCAATAGCCTGGCATGGTCGTCCGTTAAGGCTGTGCCAAGGGTTGCAACGCATTGGGGTACACCCTTTTGCACAAGGGCCAACAAATCCATGTAACCTTCCACCACAAACCCGTGGCCGCTCTTCCTGACATGGCCTTTTGCTTGGTAGAGGCCATACAACACCTTACCTTTGTGATATATTATGGATTCCGGGGAGTTTAAATATTTGGGTACCGAGTCATCAAGGACCCTTCCTCCCAAGGCCACCACTTTCCCATGCTGATCAAAGATTGGAAAGGTGATACGGGCGCGGAATCTGTCATAAAAACCACCGCTCTCCCTTTCCACTATCAGGCCTGCCGAAGCGGCTGCCTTCAATGCCGTGTCGTCTGCCAAATGCTTGGTCAAGGCATCCCATCCATTTGGAGCCCAGCCTAGTTGATATTCTTTGATGATGGTATCTGAGAGCCCCCTCTTCTCTAAATATTCCCGAGCCTCAACAGCTTCTGGAGATGAGAGCAATTTTTCATGGTAGTAAGAGGCGGCCACGCTGTTTGCTTCATACAATTCCTTTTGTTTAGCCAGCCATTTTTGGGCCGCTTTGCCAGCCTGCTTTTCAGGCAAAGTAATGCCCGTTCTGGATGCCAAGGCCTTGACCGCTTCATAAAAGCTCAACCCCTCCATTTTCATCAGAAATTTGAATACATCGCCCCCTTCTCCACAGCCAAAACAGTAAAATATCTGCTTCTCTTCATTTATGGAAAAAGATGGGTCACTATCCTCGTGAAAGGGACAGAGGCCCACCCAGTTCCGCCCCCTTTTCTTCAAAGGTATATGAGCTTCTACTACTTGCCTGATATCTGCTGCATCCTTGACTTGCTGGATAACCGCTTCTGGTATGTAAAAAGCCATAAAAAAAACCTAAAAAGAAAATCAGGGCTTCATCTTGCCCACCTTTGCGGAATGGATTGCCTGCTTCAATTTTTCCGGCAAGGGAAGCAATTTGCCCTTCTTGTCAACTGCTGCGTGAACAGTGTAGCCTTTTATGAGCGTATGCCCATTCTGGGCCAAATTTATTTCATAGTGAAATCGGACAGAAATCTTGGAATATTCATATATGGAAGTGGAAATTACCAAGAGATCATCATAGCGGGCCGGGGCCTTGTAGCGGCAATACATTTCCACTACAGGCATTATTACTCCGTCATCCTCAAGGGAGCTGTATGCCATGTTCAATACAGAGCGCATATATTCTCCACGGCCTATTTCAAAAAAACGCATATAGCGCCCATAGTAGACCACGCCGCCTGCGTCTGTATCCGCATAGACCACCCTATACATGTGGTCGTGGATTGGATCGACAAGTTCCAGTACGGGCTTCACACCTGACACTTTACTTCTTTTTGGGGTTCAACTCCACCTCCCTGGGCGGCACCCCAATGAACCTTTGCATCAACATGTATCCCTTGTCTATATGAATGGCTGATTTTTCTGCTTCCTTTTCGCAGAATGCGCCTGTATTTTCTTTGTCCAGCGGATTCATGTTGTCATAAATGGCAAAAGGAACAGGAAGCGGTGCGTGGGTTCTCATTTTTATAGGAGTGAAATGGTCAGTTGTAAGAAGAATACGGTAGCTTCCACCCATTTCCCTGAGACCATCCATGACAACTGAAACAACTTCCCTGTCGAAACGTTCTATGGCCTTTACTTTAGCCTTGACGTCGCCCATGTGACTTGCTTCATCGGGGGCCTCCACATGCAGAAAGACTAGTTGTTTTTCCTTGATGGCCTTTAACGCCGCCTCAGCCTTTCCACGATAGTTGGTGTCTAGATAGCCTGTGGCCCCTGGTACGTCTATTTTTTCAAGCCCAGCCCACACACCTAGGCCTTTTATCAGATCGACGGCTGCGATCACGGCGCCGTCGATGTCGTAGAGCTGCTTGAAAGTAGGCATCACCGGCCTTCTGCCTTGTCCCCAAGGCCACAGGGCATTGGCTGGGTTTTTGCCCTCTTTTTTGCGTTTTTCGTTTACTGGATGACGGTGAAACAAAGTTATGGCCTTTGTAAGCAGATCATAGAGCAGCGGTTCCTCTTCATAAACGTGCCATGCCTCAGTAACGTCCATTCCTGTGAAGTCGTGGGGTGGCACGGTGGCCAACCCCTCTGGCCCGCCGCGCCACAAGAGCAAATGGCGGTAGCTTACGCCAGGGAATAATTCAAAGGATCTAGTATTTACCAGGGGCTTTAAGTCGTTCAAAAGTATTTGTGCCTCTTCGGTGGAGATGTGGCCTGCACTGTAGTCGATCATTATGATACGGCCTTCCCTGAATGCCAGGGTAACCATGTTGCAGCGGAAGGCTACATCTTCAGGGTTCATTTGAACCCCCATGGCTGCTGCCTCAAGAGGACCGCGTCCAGTGTAAAATTTGGTGGGATCGTAGCCCATGAGGCTCATATTGGCTACGTCACTGCCTGGCTGAAAGCCTTCAGGGATGGTCCGCACCGTTCCCAGCTCTCCCAGCTTTGCTAGACGGTCCATGGCCGGAGTTCTGGCATATTCTAACGGAGTCTTGCCATCCAGCTGATCCACAGGGAAATCACCCATGCCGTCTCCCACTAAGATCACATATTTTGAAGACGGGAGTTCTATGGGGGTCATCTCCTTTTCGTCAACGTTGTTCTGAACCACTTTTGGCCTCCTGAACAGGATCTATTCTGTGCCCTCAAGGCTCTTGAGGTCTTCTATACGAATAACCACTGTGTCATCTTGCACAATATCTAGATTGTCTATTTTGCCCAGGGCCTTCTGCACATTTTCCTCTTTGGCCTCGTGGGTGAGCATTACGATTGGAACTGATTTTTCCGTGCCACGCCCCTTTTGCACCACAGAGGCTATGCTTATGGAATATTCTGCCAGCACCCCAGAGATCCGTGCCAAGACCCCCGGCTGGTCGACGGCGGCAAAACGGAAATAGTAGCGACCTGAAAGGGATTCCATAGGCCGCTTTTTCAGTGGTGCTAGTTTCTCAAAGGGAAGGCCTAGGCTCGGTATCCTGTTTGAGGCATTCATCCGGATGTTTCTTGCAATATCCACAACGTCTGCCACAACCGCACTCCCCGTAGGCATTTGTCCGGCTCCCATGCCATACAAGAGCACTTTGCCCACCGAATCTCCTATAAAATAGAAGGCATTGTATGCGCCATCCACCTGGGCTAGCAAGTGGCCAAGCGGAACCATGGTTGGATGCACCCTGAGTTCTACTTCGTCATTTACGGCCCTGCCAATGGCAAGCAGTTTTATGTGGTAGCCAAGTTCTTTGGCAAAGGCCATGTCTATGGGTGAGAGCCTTGAGATTCCTTCGATATCAACGTCATCCAGGGTGGCAGAGGCGCCAAAGGCCAAGGTAGCCAAAATGGCCAGTTTGTGAGCAGTGTCGATTCCTTCTATGTCATAAGTTGGGTCAGCCTCGGCATAACCACGAGCCTGAGCCTCCTTCAAGACGTCATTAAAAGGAAGACCCTCATCGGTCATTCTGCTCAAGATATAATTGGCTGTGCCATTCATTATTCCCATGACCGTATGGATGTTGTTGGCTACCAGGCCCTCCTTTACCGATTTGATAACGGGAATACCACCTCCGACACTGGCCTCAAAGCCTATCTCAACATTGTTTTCGGCTGCTGCACCAAAAATCTCGGGCCCGTGGGTGGCAAGCAGGGCCTTGTTTGCCGTAACTACGTGTTTGCCTCTTTTTATGGCTTCCAAAATAAAACTCTTGGCTGGTTCAGTGCCTCCGATGAGTTCAATGACAATTGAAATTTCTGGATTGTCAAAGATATCGTTGATGTTTGTGGTCAAAAGGGAATCTGGCACGGGAAAACCACGGTCTGAGGTAATGTCTTTATCACAAATGGTAACAAGCTCAATGGGAACTTGAGCCCTGGAACCCAACAGTTCCTGCTGTTCAAGCAGTATCCTTGCAGTGCCACTGCCAACAGTCCCAAATCCAATGAGGCCAACCTTTATCGATTTTTCCATAGGATCAACTTCCCCTTTTGAAAATCATGGTAATGTAGATGCGTGCCACACTATAACTGAGAGACTTTGGTCGTCAATCTACCAAGGCCGCACGAAAGCGTAACAATGCATGGCGGTCTGGTGTCAAATTAACCAATCAGGGCTTATACCTCCAGCACTGTTTTTCCTGTAGGGCAGCCAGGCAAGACCGAACATTTCCAGAGAAATGTCGCTGCCCTTGGCACGTACGTATACTTCCTCAACCTCAACAGCGTCAATTATGTGGTTCAACTCGATTTTTTCGATTTCCTGCTCCAACTGCTGTTGCAGCTCTTCAAGCTGCTGGCGAAGCATCTGGACCTTTTCCTTAGCCCTTTCCACGTCCATTGCCTCTTTGCGCATTCTGCTGGCAGAACGCATGGCTGTCCCCATGCGGGATACAGATGTTGACGAAATCCGCTTGCGCCCCAAAAAGGCACCCAAGAGAGCAGCGCCAAAGGAAACGACCGTTTCAAACTTTCTGGATTTTGCCTGGTCCTCTTCCCTTTGAATTGCGTGTTCAGCCCTCAATAGGCGTTCCTTCAGCACAGTGAACTTTTTGGCGTAGCGTTTTCGCAGCTTTTCTATCTGCACGTCCCTCTTTTCCCGCAAAAGCTGCGTAAGGCGGTTTCGAAACTCTGCTTCACTCTCACCAGGAATACTGGTGGCCTTCAATGCCTTGCAGCGGTACAGACGAAGCGGTCTGTTCTGCCTTATCCACTTGAGCATCTCTTTTGCCCACTTACGGTATGAAGAGGGCTTCAGTGCCGTGGCTGGCAGTGGCTCAAAGCGGCTTCCAGGCAGAGGTTCCGTATCAAAATTTTCATAAGAAAATTCAGCGGTAAAGGCAGAGTCCCAGTCAACCTTTATAGGACCTTCATCATGAAGAGGAACGAAAACGCACGCTTGCTCTTCTTTGTCAACTTGGAGTTTGCTGTTTTTGTAATAAATTCTGGCCAGCCCTGTCAGGGCAGGCATATATAGCAACCCTTGGCCAGCACCAGATGGTGCAAGGTAAACCACGTTTATATCTGCTGGCAGTATAGGTGGTTCAGTGCCAGGCTCTTTTTCAGGTTTCAAAGTCTGTTGCGAGCTGCCTTGCTCACTTTGCGGGAGAGGTGGCATCTGTGTGGCCACAGGTTCCGCCGTCTCTTGGTGAGAAAGCTTTTTGATCTGTTCTCTGGTCAAGGGTCCGCTCAAATAAGACAACACCCAGCGGGTTTGAAAGATTACAGGGGCGGTTTCGTGGACATTGTGAAGCAGAAAAACCCTTTTTTCCAAACCAGCCAGCGTTTGTTCCATTTGGGCCGAATTGAATCCAGAACCTGCAGCCGCACCTTCGAGCCCTTCAAGCACCCTCTTTTTGTCCCGTTCGGTCTGTAACCTTCCGATGAACCAAGTTCCTGTATTGGAAAGGCCTTTATAGTCGAGATCCACTGGGTTCTGAGTGGAAAGCACAACCCCCAGGCCATACGCCCTGGCCTGCTTGAGCAGGGTCAAAAGAGGTTTTTTGGTGGGGGGATTCTGTACAGGAGGAAAATAGCCGAAAATTTCATCCATATATAGAAGTGCCCTCAAGCTTGCTGTGCCAGGTTGCGAGCGCATCCAACCTATCAACTCATTCAAAAGCATAGAAACGAAAAACAGGCGTTCTGGTTCAGATAAATGGCTGATGGTGAAGATAGAGGCCCTTGGTTTTCCTGCAGGCGTGTACAAAAGTGAGGGGATATCCATGGGGTCGCCATCAAGCCATGCTTCAAATCCGGGTGCGGCAAGCAGGTTGTTCAGTCTCATGGAGAGGGCAATGCGCTCATTTTGCGGATAGAATATCTCCATATCCAATATCCCTATCCTGTTAAAAGGCGGCTTTTGAATTGCTTTAATGAGACCTACCAAGTCCACTGTTTCGCCTGCGGACCAAAAATGATCAATTATATTTGACAACAAAATATGTTCTCTGCTGGTCAAAGGGTCTGCGTTGATACCAAGCAATGAGAGCAGGCTTGTCACACTGTTCTGGATGGTCTCTTTCAGTAAGTCTGGCTCGCTCATTACGGCCTGTGGAGGGGGGGTGAGCTTGCGGAGAACGCTAATCTGGCGGCCTGCACTGCTGCCCGGTGTATAAACTGTAAATTCCGCCGAATTCTTAAGCCTTGCTATTCGATCTGGCCCTTGATTCCATTCCGCAAGACCTTTTTTCCAGAGCACTGCCTGTTTTTTGGCATACTCTTCAGGGGTAAGGCCCCTGTTGGTGGCCTCCTGCTTGTTTATCCAAGGAAGAAAATCAGACGGCTTCAATTCCGGGAAGGTGAGCATTAGGTTAGGTATATCACCCTTGGGATCAATAGCTATGACCGGTATGCCGTCAATCAGGGCCTCTTCGAGCAGACCTATGCCCAAACCCGTCTTTCCGCTGCCAGTCATGCCGATTATCATGGCATGGGTCGTAAGGTCTTTGGAGTCATATAGCAAAGGGGTCTCTTTTCTGGAGCGGGCCTTGAGATCATATTCTTTGCCAAGATAAAAAACGCCTAAACCTTCGTAAGAGATAGTCATACTGTCACTCCATGTGAAAATCGTGGGCCTTTAAACTAGGCCCATCGAACACTACGACATTGCTGCTATAACAGCAACTTATAACATTTTTGAATGGAAGATTTCAAATAGCACGGCTAACAAATGAAAAGGCCCCGCCGGTCACAACCAGCAGGGCCTTAGGGTGTTCCAAGTTGCAGCTAACTAACCGGCGATATCAACACCGAGCTTTTTGATTGTTTCATAAGTGAGTCCGCCGGTGGCAAGGCCATTCTTTTTCTGGAATGCCCGTACTGCCCTCATGGTCTGGCTGCCCAGAACTCCATCAATCGGACCTGGATCAAATCCAGCCTTTTTGAGGGCCCGCTGAATTTTCATGATCATTCCAGGTGTGGCGTTGGTCTCGCAAAGGACCCTTCTCCACTCTAGACGGCCGTCACTGACCTTTTCTACGCGTGTAACAGTCTTGTACACTGCAGGTATCTGGATACGCTGCTCTTTTGGCGGCTCTACCATCACCTTTTTCTTAACTGTCTTGTAGACTGGCGGGATAGTAATGGTTCTGGTCTTTGGCGGTTCAACCATTACCCTCTTTTTGACTGTCTTGTAGACAGGGGGGGTTTCCACTTTTTTGACTGTTGGCGGCTCCACCATCACTTTTTTACGGACGGTGCGGTATTTTGCCGGTACTTTGACAAGGCACATTATTTCGCCTGTGGCATTGTCAATTCTTTCAATGGGACCACGGCCCTTCTTCCACACAGTGTGCTCAGGTTCGACCAAGACTTTTTCTTCAACCCATTTGTACTTGGCTGGAACCTCCACATATCTTACCTCTGGCTCTTTCACCAGGACCTTTTCCTCTACCCATTTATATTTGGCAGGAATGACCTCGACTCTCTCACCAGCTTCCTTCACCAAGACCTTTTCTTCAACCCATTTGTATTTGGCAGGAATGACCTTGATTTTTTCTCCAGGACCCTTAACAAGCACTTTTTCTGTTACGGTTTTGTAAACAGGGGGCACAAACACCCTTGCGTAACATTCGCCAGGCTTTGCAGGGGGAAGCAGTTGAGGCTCACATGCGGTTGTCTTGGCTGGAGCAGCCACGGGCGCAGCCGTTACCTTGGGTTTTGCTGCCGCGCGGGCCTGGGCTTCCTTTAAGGCGCACTCATACTCTTTGATAGTGCGTTCTTTTTTAGCCAATTCTGCCTTCAGCTTGGCAACTTCCTGGTCTGACTGAGCCGCCTTCTGCTGCGGTGGAGCTACACTTACCTTGTGCGTGCCACCTGTGCATCCAACTGCAGCAAGCATAGCTACAGCCAGGCCTGTGCCTGTCAACATACGTACCATCTTTTTCTTCATGCTTTCTCCTCCTACTTATTCTTTTTGATATTATTTTAGGGAGTTATTCCCGTTTTAATGCGTAATTACAGGCTCTAACTTCTTTGCTGCCTCTATCCATTTTGCAACCGTTTTTGCAGGCGGAACCGCCCTAGTCAGCTTTTTGGCTTTATTTACTTCTGCCATTTTGGCTGCCAGGTTCTCGGCTTTCCTGTTGCGTAATTCCTTTACCGTATCCACACCGGAAGCCTTCAAAAGTTCAGCAAACTGGCCAGCTATACCAGATATACGCATGAGATCAGCCATATTTGCCCACTTGAGAAGAACAGAAGTATCGACCCCTGTTTTTTCTGCCGTTTTCTTCCGCCCTTTTGCCGTAGCGCAACATTTAAGCAGGTCATCTGTGGTAAAAATATTGGCTTTTTCAAGCTTTTTGGCAAAAGCTGGTCCAATGCCTTCTATTACCTGAATTTTGTAGGGCATAATTTGGTTCCTCCTGGTTTAGGGTAATTTTATTTATAATAACAACAACATATGCCCGTTAAGTTCATGCTTAGTTTATTTGCAAAAGGGATAACGATCTCAAAGACCAACTACCCTGAACATTTAACTTTTTGGTGGGAAATAATACCTACCTCTCGATTTTGAAATCTACCCTCACCAACTAACCTATGTCAAGCAAAAATTCGCCAAATCGCCTATTAAAAAGGGTTTAGGCTGAAAGGCCTCATTTAGTTCTAGTTTCTTAGAATAAGCCTTTTTTCACATACGAGATCTGCAAGTTGAGAGTATAAGGTGGCGTGTTCTATGCTGTCCAAGAAGTGCATCCATCCCCCAATGTGGACAAGCCTACAACCAAGTCCCATAAAGCGTTTCAGCCTGACAGCCAAGGTCTTTTCCCTTTGGCGCCAAAAAGGCCTTTTTAAGAAACTCAGGGTCGTTTTGATTCCTGGTGGATGAGGTCTTTCCCAAAGATCGAGAGCCGTTTTGTGATGTTTCAAGAAGTAAGATTCAAGAGAAAACCAGGGTCCCTTTACCAAAAATTTAACATTTTCTGGTGCTAGTAAATCCTGTTTCCATGCTGGAAGTTCTTTTTTTGCCAAAAGTGAGGAATCCACGGGAATACAAGGAATTGAAGAAGTATCACAATACTCTTTTGCCACAGACCACTCATAAGGCATGGTGATTTGGCGTTTCAAAAGCCTTATTTGCGGGTGTGCCCGTTGCTTGATAGGCACCGATTTCAAGGCCATTCTTAGACTGTTTTTCCAAACTGGGTACTGTTTTCGCCTGAATTCCACTGAATATTTGCTTATCTCTACGGTCACGATGTCGGGTCTTAGATCATGAAGTGCAGCCAACAGTGAAGGCGCAGATTTGATATCCAGGTGAATTGTGCCCAACAGGAATAAACCAGCCATAATGGTTTACATATTAACCTTCCACCAATACAAGTAAAAGCATGCTTAAGTTATTGGACGGTCGAGGCTGCGATACTGTACGGCCTCAGCCAGATGGTGCAGCTTTAGTTCCCTGCAATCTTCTAGATCAGCTATTGTACGGCCTATCTTGATTATCCTGTGGAAGGCTCTTGCGCTCAAGGCGAGCTTTTCTGCTACTTTTTCCATGAACGCCTGTTGTTCATGGTTCAATTTGCAAAACTTTTTCAATTCTTTGGAGCCCATTTGGGCATTCGTATGAATGGGTAGTCCCTTGAACCGCTTTTCTTGCCTATGCCTTGCAGCAACCACCCGCTCCTTGATGTTGGAGGAAGGTTCTCCTGCCCTGCTGCTAGAGAGTTCGGAATATTCCACGGCTGGCACTTCTATTTGGATGTCTATCCTGTCCATCAAAGGACCGGAGATACGGTTTCTGTAACGGTTTATCTGGTTCACGGTGCAGGCACAATTTTTTCTGGTGTCGCCTAGGTGACCACACGGACAAGGATTTTGGGCGCAAACTAGAGTGAAGCGGGCTGGAAATGTCAAGCTCATTGATGCCCGAGCTATGGTGACCCGCCCGTCTTCAAGCGGCTGTCTCAATCCTTCGAGAACGTGTTTTTTGAACTCTGGCAGCTCGTCCATGAAAAGGATGCCGTTATGAGCAAGGCTCACAAGCCCAGCCTTTGGAACATTGCCACCGCCAATGAGGCCTGCATCTGAAACCGTGTGATGCGGAGCGCAAAAAGGTCGCTGAACCACCAAAGGCTGATCTGCGGGCAGTTTGCCAGAAACGCTGTAGATTGCAGTGGTTTCAAGCGCCTCTTCAAAGGTCAATGGAGGCAGGATGCTAGGAAGCCTTTTGGCCAGCATGGTCTTGCCTGATCCAGGAGGACCGACCATGAGTACATTGTGACCTCCTGCAGCCGCCACCTCTAGCGCCCTTTTTGCCTGTTCCTGGCCTACAACGTCCCTAAAATCCACCCCACATCCGTGTGAGCCTTTCTCAAACAAGGCTTCAATATCAACGGCTGCCTTTTCAATCTCCACATTGCCCTGAAAAAATTCCACCACTTGAGACAGATGGTCCACGGGCAGGCCAACGGCCTCTTTTACAATAGCGGCTTCAGAGCCATTCTCTTTTGGAACTATCACTCCATCAATAGGCCACCTGACGGAGGCCATGGACAGGGGCAATATTCCTTTGGCCGGCCTCACCGAGCCATCCAGAGACAGTTCGCCTACCAGGCAATATCTTTTCAGCTTTTCTTGAGGAATAACTCCTGCCGCACACAGGATGCCGCATGCGATGGGGAGATCAAGTCCAGAGCCCTCCTTTTTTACATCTGCAGGCGCAAGGTTGACAGTGATTCTCTGGGTGGGATATGGGTAACCACAATTTTTTATGGCAGCCTTCACCCGTTCGCGGCTTTCCCTTACAGCACCTTCTGGAAGGCCTACCATGTTGAAAGATGGAAGCCCTTGCGATACATCCACCTCCACCTCGATTTGGTAGGCCTCTATACCCATAGTGGCCCCGCTTTTAGCATATGCCAGCATGTCAATTTATTTCCTATAGCGATTTTTTGACGGTTGCATCCAATCAATAGTGGCTGTTTTCAAGCTCCTAAATGAAATTCCAGGTTATTTGAACTTGGAGGCAACCTATAAAACACACCGAACCTAAATTTATATTTCGGAAAGTGAGACTACTTGATAAAGTATTTTTCAATCGAGATGGACAAATTACCACGATCAAAAGAAACAAGACTTGAATACAGGCTTGATCCTCAGGAAGGCCTCATTCTCTATTTTTCAGGAAGCTGGACAGTCCATGACCAACTTCCAGACTATTCACTTATTAACAATATTGCAGAGGAGGCAAGGTCTGAAAGGGTCAGGCGATACTTGGTAGATGCTTCAGGTGTAACCAAGTGGGACAGTGTGTTTGTCACCTTTTTGATAAAGCTGTTTGAACAGCGCACAGGTGGAGTTGAGATTGATATGACTGATGTGCCTGCTGGTGTAAAGCGCCTGGTTGACCTGGCCACGGCAGTGCCAGAAGTTGAACAAAGTCGCGATGAGTCTGGTCAAGGCGTGCTGGCGTCCATTGGCGACAAAGCCTTTCAGGCAGCTGAAGCGGTTCTGGATGTATTGGAGTTTATAGGAGAATTGTCCATCGCCTTTTGGGCATTACTCAAAGGAAAGGCAAGGTTTCGCAGCAAGGACCTATTCACTTTCTTAAGTGATTGCGGTCCCAGCGCCCTGCCGATTGTCTCGTTGATAAGCGCACTTGTTGGGCTGATTTTGGCCTTCGTTGGGGCGGTACAGCTCAAGATCTTTGGTGCAGAAATATACGTGGCAGACCTGGTAGGCATTGGGATGGCGCGGGAAATGGGTGCCATGATGACAGGCATAATAATGGCTGGCCGCACCGGAGCCGCTTTTGCAGCCCAGTTGGGCACTATGCAGGTAAATGAAGAGATTGACGCCTTGAAGACTTTTGGATTTTCTCCTGTGGAGTATTTGGTGTTGCCAAGGGTGCTGGCACTGGGTGTAATGATGCCTTTGTTGTGCATATATGCAGACATCGTGGGCATGCTTGGAGGGCTTTTTGTATCTGTAGGGATGCTCGACATTCCAGTTGTGCAATATTACAACCAGACAGTGGAGGCGTTGAATCTAAATCATTTTACACTTGGTGTAATCAAAAGTTTCGTATTCGGGCTGGTGATAGCAATTTCTGGCTGCATGAAAGGTATCAAGTGCGGGAAATCCGCCTATGATGTGGGACTTGCCGCAACGTCAGCCGTGGTTGCGTCTATAGTCATGATAGTAGTCCTGGACGGTGTTTTTGCCGTAATATGTGACCTGTTGGGGATATGAATGTCTGATGATAAGCGTGTCCATATGAGAGTTGAAAATCTCACCATGGCCTACGGCGACTTTGTGATACAGAGAAACTTGACTTTCAATATAAACAAAGGGGACATCTTTGTTATCATGGGTGACAGCGGCTGCGGCAAGTCCACTTTGCTGAAACACATGATAGGCTTGAAGTCTCCCAGGGAAGGGAAAATTTTTTATGGAGACACGAGCTTCTGGGATCTCTCCCACTCCCAAAGGCAGGCATATATGCACCGTTTCGGGGTTATGTACCAGCGAGGTGCCTTGTGGAGCTCCATGACCCTGGGAGAAAATGTGGCCGTGCCCATCGAACAATATTTGGATCTTCCGCCTGAACAAGTCGAGGAACTTGTCCGGTTTAAACTGGCGCTGGTAGGCCTGGCTGGCTTTGAGGATTTTTACCCTTCTGAAATAAGTGGAGGGATGAGAAAACGTGCTGGTATAGCTAGAGCCATGGCCCTGGATCCGGAGATCTTGTTTTTTGATGAGCCGTCTGCAGGTCTCGACCCGATCAGCTCAAAACGGATGGACGAGTTGATCATGGAGCTGAGAGACAGTTTGGGAGCCACAATAGTATTGGTTACCCACGAATTACCCAGCATTTTTTCTGTTGGCACAAATTCGGTTTTTTTGGATGCTGAGTCCCGCACCATGATAGCCCAAGGTCCCCCAGCGGAGCTATTGAAGCGGGAAGATCTTCATCCCAAGGTAAAAACCTTTTTGACAAGGGGAGAGGGGTGAAATGTATGATCAGCACTGGTCTATGGAATAAGGAGAGTTTTTAGATGGCGGCAAAGAGCAGCAAAGTCTTTATAGGTGCTTTTGTGCTTGGTGCCTTGGCTTTAGGGGCTTCGGTGGCCATAATTTGGGGTTCCGGGAAGTTTTTCAGTGAGAAAGAGATGTTTGTCCTCTTCTTTGAATCTTCGATCAAGGGACTCGATGTTGGGGCACCTGTGACCTTGAAGGGTGTAAAAATTGGTGCTGTCAAGGATATCGACATTGAGGCAGCCGAAGAAAACGGAGGAATAACGTTTTGGATACCTGTCTACATTGAGATAGACCAAGACAAAATAACCAAACTTCGCAAGTCCACCCCTGGTTTTGGCATAGATGACAAAGGCAAAGAGGCGCGGCTCAAGATGCTTGTTCGGCAAGGGCTCAGAGGGCAGTTGCGTCTTCAAAGCATCGTTACCGGAAAGCTCTATGTGGCCCTGGATTTTTTCAAAGGCAAACCAGCCCGCTTTGCCGGAAGGGTGGAAGGTGTCCCTGAGATTCCCACTGTGCCTACTCCATTTGAAGAAGCCTCAGACATGGCCTTCAAGATATTCGATGAGATTAGGCAGCTTCCAATCAAAGAACTTCTTGTACAGCTAACGAATATGATCACTAGCCTCAACACCCTATTGGAAAGGCCGGATACCGAGGAAACCTTGGTAAATATCAACAGCGTTCTGCAGGATGTATCCAAGCTGGTGAGAAACATTGACAGTAGGCTGGTTCCTTTGGAAAATATTTTGACTGAAACAGTCAAGAAGTCTGGTGAAGAGATTGAGATCACCCTTAGAGATGTGCGCAGGACATTAAGCATAGCCAACGAAGCCATACTCACCTTCAAAAGTGGCGTGGGAGAAGATTCGGTGTTACAGGCTCAACTGCTGAGGACTCTTGACGAGATCTCCAAGGCTGCAAGAAATTTGAGGCTCTTGGCAGACTATCTGGAACGTCATCCAGAAGCGCTCATAAAGGGTAAAAGCGGGGAAACGTTGAAATGAAAATCGCCTTGAGGTTGTTTTTAGTGGCAGGTTTTGCAGTTGCCTACATGTCGATGATATGGGGGTGCTCCACCAAAAGCAGTTTGTCTCGTTTCTATATCCTGGACTCCAAGGCCAAAGCACCCTTGGCTGAACGCCCCTTTGAAAAGTCTGTGGTAGTTGGGCCAGTCAGAGTTCCAACACATCTTGAACGGCCAAATATCGTTACCCGTACCGGCCAAAACCAGCTCCATTTCTCAGAATATCACAGATGGGCAGGGTCTTTGGAAGAAAACATAGGGTTGGTGGTAGCAAAAGATCTTGCCAAGCTACTGGACACCGATAGCGTGGCTTACTATCTCCAACACAAAAGAGGCAGGCCTTGGGATTACAGGGTAGAAATCGAAATCATTCAGATGGATGGCAGGCTGGGTGAAAAGGTGAGCCTTGAGGCTCGCTGGACCATCTATGGGCGTAAAGACAAGAAGACAGCGGAGTATCATATATCGAGGTTTGAAGAAGATGTTCATGGGCAGGACTATAACTCTCTCATAGAGGCATGGAACAAAACATTCTCCAAGCTTAGTGGGGAAATAGCCAGGGCCTTGCTGAAATTACACGGGTCCTAACATCCTTTAAATTTACTTTTTAGATCATCTGAATTTGGAAAAATTTCCAATCCCTGTTAAAACTTGGGCATGAAATGCCCATTCTGCTCATCATTAGACAGCAAGGTAATCGATTCACGCACCACCAAAGATGGAACAGCCATACGTCGCAGGCGGGAATGTTTGAAGTGTTCAGAGAGGTTCACCACCTACGAGCGAATCGAAGAGTTTCAGCCCATGGTGGTGAAAAAAGATGGACGGAGAGAGCCTTTTGACCGTCAGAAGGTGATATCTGGCATTCGGAAGGCGTGTGAAAAAAGGCCTATCGGAGCCGACTTGATAGAGGAATTCGTTTCCAATCTTGAAAAAAACATCCAAGAAAAGGGCGAAAGGGAGCTTCCCAGCAAATATATTGGCGAGCGCATCATGGAACAGCTTAGAGAGTGGGATGACGTAGCCTATGTGAGATTCGCGTCTGTTTACAAACAGTTCAAGGATCTTCAGGAGTTCATGGAACAACTTCAAGAATTGATCAAGGAGACTGGCAGTTCGAAATAACATGGCAGAATGGACTAAAGAAGATACGAATTTTATGGCGGTTGCCTTGAGGTTGGCAGAGAAAGGTCTTGGTTACACTACTCCAAACCCAGCCGTTGGAGCTGTAGTGGTGAAAGATGGAGCCGTCGTCGGCAAGGGTTATCATCAAAAGGCTGGAACACCCCATGCCGAGGTGCACGCCATAAGAGACGCGGGCGGCAAGGCCGCCGGTGGGAAGATCTATGTAACCCTTGAACCTTGCAACCATCACGGGCGCACGCCACCATGCACGCAGGCAATTTTGGAGGCTGGCATCAAAGAGGTAATAATCGGCACCCGTGATCCCAATCCGAGGGTGGAAGGCGGTGGCGCTGCTTTTCTCGCCAGCCAAGGCTTGGAGGTGAAGATAGGCTGTTTGGAGCAAAAGGCCAGGTTGCTTATTGCACCTTTTGTGAAACACCTGGTCAGGGGGGCGCCTTGGGTTCGATCCAAGGCTGCCATGAGCCTTGACGGCAAGATTGCCACGTATACCGGCCATTCCAAGTGGATAACAAACGAACGAGCTAGGCGTTTTGGACACCGGTTGAGGGAAATTAGTGACGCCATTTTGGTTGGAAAGAATACGGTCCTGGCAGACAATCCATCTTTGACGTGCCGTCATCCAAATGGCCCGGGCCGGGATCCTGCCAGAATTATACTAGATTCAAACATGACAATTCCGCAAACCATGAAAGTTTTCTCTCAGCAAAGTGGAGCCCCAACCATAGTTGCAGCAGTAGAGAGCAGGGAAACCAGAGAAAAGGCCAAGGAGCTGACAAAGAAAGGCGCAGAGATATGGCTCTTGCCGGCCGATGAATCTGGCAAAGTGGACCTTTCAGCCCTGTTAAAACGAATGGGCAACGCTGGGATGCAATCGGTACTGGTCGAAGGAGGCAGCGTGGTACATGGCGCCTTTTGGGACAAGGGTTTGGTGGACGAGGCCTTTTTCTTCTATGCCCCAATCGTTATTGGCGGAACTGGATCAAAGGTAGCCATAGGAGGAAAAGGTGCAGAAAAGGTGGACAACGCCCCTAGGCTGTTAAATTTTGATAAAATAGAACTTGAGGACAACTTTCTTGTCCATGGGGTTGTTTCGGACCTGCAGGCCCTTTGGACTGGAGGAAAATAGAGGTGTTTACTGGAATAGTTGAAGGTTTAGGAAGCATAGCAGGCGTAGTAAGCCATGGGAAAGGGCTCAAATTTTCCATAAGGCCCGACTTTCCCTTGGAAGATCCCAAGGTGGGAGAAAGCATTGCAGTGAATGGGGTGTGCCTCACAGCCACTGCTATTTCTGAAAAACAATTCACGGCTGATGTTTCGCCAGAGACATTGTCCCGGACCACCCTGGGTGAATTGCAAAAGGGCTCCAGGGTCAACCTGGAAAGGGCGGTACGGCCTTCTGACCGTTTAGGAGGCCATATTGTAAGCGGTCACATCGACACTGTAGGTAGGGTTAAACAGGTGCAGCGGGAAGGCGACTTTACGATATTTACTTTTTCAATTCCCGATATCTTGGACAAATACATCATTGAAAAAGGCTCTATTGCAATAGACGGAATCAGCCTTACAGTAAACTCTTGCTGGAGAGGCGGCTTTTCAGTGGCTATTATTCCTCACACCGCCCAGCAGACCACCATGGGATTCAGAAAAGGCGGAGACAAGGTTAACATTGAGGTCGACGTTATTGGGAAGTATATTGAAAAGTTGCTTACTGCGGGCCGGAACAGCGAAGGCCAGCATGGCCGGATAGATGCACGGTTCCTGGCCAAACACGGCTTCATATAAAAATTGCAAGGGGTAAAGAGATGGCAACTGCAACGATAGAATCGGCCTTGGAAGATATCAGGGCTGGCAAGATGGTAATCCTAGTTGACGATGAAGACAGGGAAAACGAAGGCGACCTTACCATGGCTGCAGAAAAGGTCACGCCAGAGGCCATAAATTTCATGGCAAAATATGGCAGGGGGTTGATTTGCCTTTCCCTGGCCCCAGAGTTGGTGGACAAATTGCAGCTTCCCATGATGGCCAGCCGCAATACTTCAAGATTCGGAACAGCCTTCACTGTTTCCATAGAGGCCAAAGAAGGGGTTACTACTGGGATCTCTGCCCATGACAGGGCTCACACCATACTAACTGCCATCGCAGACAATGCAGGGCCAGAAGATATAGCCACACCAGGCCACGTCTTCCCCCTCAGGGCAAAGGAAGGGGGCGTGCTCGTAAGGGCAGGCCAGACTGAAGGTTCAGTGGACTTGGCCAGACTTGCAGGACTGAAACCGGCCGGCGTCATATGTGAGATCATGAAAGAAGATGGCACCATGGCCAGAATGCCAGATCTCGAAGAGTTTGCCAGGGAGCACGACCTGAAGATTATCACCATTGCCGATCTCATTGCCTACAGGTTGAAAAATGAAAGTTTTGTAAAACGGGAGGTGGAGACTAGGCTTCCCTCCAGGTTTGGCGGTGAGTGGAAATTGGTGGCATACAGCTCCATTATGGACGCCAATGAACATTTGGCCTTGGTGCTTGGGGACATGCCCATAAAGGAGGATGAAGAGGTCTTGGTGAGGGTCCATTCAGAATGCCTTACAGGAGATGCGCTGGGTTCTCTGCGTTGTGATTGTGGTCCCCAGCTTCACAGTGCAATGTATCAAATAGCAAAAGAAGGCCGCGGCGTCTTGTTGTACATGCGTCAGGAAGGCCGTGGGATAGGGCTGTTAAACAAGTTGAAGGCATATTGTCTGCAAGACAAAGGGGCAGATACAGTGGAGGCCAACAAGCGGCTCGGATTCAAGCCTGATCTCAGGGATTATGGCATAGGCGCGCAGATTTTGCGGGATCTGGGCGTTAGGAAAATGCGCCTCATGACCAATAATCCCAAAAAAATCGTTGGTCTTGAAGGTTATGGCCTCGAGGTGGTTGAAAGGGTGCCCATCGAAATTCCGCCTCATCAGGAAAATTTGCGTTATCTCAAGTGCAAACAGGAAAAGATGGGCCATTTGCTGAACATAGACATTCAGGGAGAGGAGGCAAAGCATGCCTAATATCTTAGAGGGAAAACTGGATGCAAGCGGGCTTAAGATTGGGGTCGTTGTAGGGCGATTTAACGAATTCATTTCCAACAAGCTCCTTGGGGGCACCATGGATGCATTGGTGCGCCACGGCATGGACGAAAACGACGTGGACGTGGCCTGGGTGCCTGGTGCCTTTGAAATTCCACTGGTGGCCAAACGCATGGCTCAATCCAAAAAATATGATGCAGTTATCTGCCTGGGGTGCATAATCAGAGGGGCTACGCCCCATTTTGATTATGTAGCAGCAGAGGCATCCAAGGGTATCGCCATGGTGTCTCTTGAATCGGATTGCCCAGTGGCCTTTGGTGTTTTGACCACGGAAACCATCGAACAGGCCATTGAGAGGGCTGGGACCAAGGCGGGCAACAAGGGTTGGGATGCCGCTTTGGCAGCCATTGAGATGGTCAATCTGTTAAAGGAGCTTCCTGCAGCCTAAATGCCAAACTTACGCTCTAAAGGCAGGGAAGTTGCCCTTCAGATATTGTATCAATCTGAATGGGGAACCTTTAAAGATGTGGAACAGGCCCTTGAGGAATATATCAACGGCCTCGGTCATGGAAAGATCTCAAACAACCATCCATCCATAAAGTTTGCAAAGGAACGGCTCAGGGGAGTTCTTGAGCATAAAAAAGAGCTTGACGAAATAATTCAAAAGTTCTTGAAGGGGTGGAAATTAAACAGGCTTGCCAGCGTGGACAGGAATATACTGAGACTTGGCCTGTACGAACTCCTCAAGTGCCCAGATATTCCGGCAAAGGTGGCTATAAACGAAGCCGTGGAATTGGCCAAGAAGTTTGGCAGTGATGAGTCAAGCAGCTTTGTTAACGGGGTGTTGGATGCCGCTTACAAGGCAATGATTAAGGAAAAACAGAAGGAGGCGGAGGCAGCATAGGCCTTCTCGAAAAGTGGGAGAAATGGGTTCTTCTTACGATTTCAAAAAGATTGAAGAAAAGTGGCAGAAAATATGGGAATCTGAATTAGCCTTTCAAGTGGAGGATTTGCCAGACGGCCTCGAATACTATGTCCTGGAGATGTTTCCCTATCCTTCTGGACGGATACACATGGGCCACGTGCGCAATTACTCCATTGGGGATGTGGTGGCCCGTTATAAAAGAATGCGGGGCTACAAGGTGCTTCACCCCATGGGTTGGGACGCCTTTGGCCTGCCTGCTGAGAATGCTGCCATAAAACACGGCACTCATCCGGCAAAATGGACCTACGAAAATATAGATTACATGCGCAATCAGTTAAAACAGCTCGGCTTCTCCTATGATTGGAGGCGTGAGATCGCTACCTGCGACCCAGAATATTACGGCTGGGAACAGCTTTTTTTCATTCAAATGTTTGAAAAAGGTTTGGCCTACAGAAAGACCACCAAGGTGAATTGGTGTGAAAGCTGCCAAACAGTGCTTGCCAATGAGCAAGTTGAAGATGGTTGCTGCTGGCGCTGCGACAACCAGGTGGTGGAAAAGGAGATGCCCGGCTGGTTTTTCAAGATTACCGAGTACGCAGACGAGTTGCTTGAATGGTGCGACAAGTTGAAGGGATGGCCAGAAAAGGTGCTTACAATGCAGCGCCACTGGATTGGAAAGAGCCAGGGGGCTGAAGTAGCCTTTCCTGTGGATGGCATGGATGAAACCATTCTCATATTTACCACCAGGCCTGATACCCTTTTTGGCGTCACATTCATGAGTCTGTCACCAGAGCATCCACTGGCGCTCAAACTAGCTGAAGGCACCAGCCACGAGGAAGAAGTCAAGAAATTTGTAGAAGAATGGAAACGCTCAGCAGTTGGGTCAGTACAGGAGCCTCAAGAAAAGAAAGGGGTTTTCACAGGCCGCTATGCTGAACATCCCTTGACCAAAGAAAAGGTACCCATTTACGTGGCCAACTTTGTATTGATGGAGTATGGCACTGGTGCGGTCATGGCTGTGCCCGCCCACGATCAGCGTGATTTCGAGTTTGCAAAAAAATATGAGATACCAATAAAAGTAGTGATTCAGCCTGAAGGAAAAGAGCTTTCACCGGAAACCATGGAACAGGCATGGGAAGGGCCCGGCATACTGGTTAATTCCGACGGATTTGATGGTTTAGACAACGAAGAGGCCAAAAAAGCCATAGTGGGCCATCTGGAGGAAAAGGGCATCGGTAAGGCCAAGGTCACATATAGATTGAGGGATTGGGGAATTTCGCGTCAAAGGTACTGGGGGGCGCCGATTCCCATGGTCCATTGCCAAAAGTGTGGTACCGTGCCTGTCAAGAAAGAAGACCTTCCAGTGGTGTTGCCCACGGATGTGAACCTTGGGCCGGAAGGCCGGTCTCCCTTGCATGAGCTGGAGAGCTTCTACTCTGTGCCCTGCCCTTCTTGTGGTGCTGGTGCCAGGCGGGAAACCGATACCATGGATACCTTTGTGGAATCGTCATGGTATTTTGCTAGATATACGTGTCCGAATGAGACCAGCCAGCCCCTTGACAAAGAAAAGGTGGATGCATGGTTACCCGTGGATCAGTATATAGGCGGCATTGAACACGCTATTCTGCACCTGCTATATGCCCGTTTCTTCACCAAAGTGCTGCGGGATCTTGGATGGCTTTCAGCTGATGAGCCCTTTGAGAATCTTTTAACCCAGGGCATGGTGCTCAAAGACGGCTCCAAGATGTCCAAATCGAAGGGAAACGTGGTTGACCCCAGCTCCATGATCGAACGTTATGGCGCCGATACAGTAAGGCTTTTCATACTATTTGCCGCACCGCCTGAGCGCGATCTGGAATGGAGCGACCAAGGAGTTGAAGGGGCGCACCGTTTCCTCCATCGTGTTTGGCGTCTGGTTTCAGATCATCTTGAAAGCCTGGGATCTGTGGACATGGCCAAGGGAGCATCAGAAGCTGCCAGGAATCTGCCAGAGCCTTTGAAATTGATCCGCCAAAAGACTCATCAAACCATTCAAAAAGTGACCGATGACATAGACAAACGGTTTCATTTCAACACAGCCATCAGTGCTGTGATGGAATTGACCAACGAAGTGATGGCTTACATAGGCAAACAGGGCGCTCCTGCCAAGGGCGACCTTCAAGGTTGGTTTGTCATCCGGGAGGCATGTGAGGCAATCATAAAATTGCTCAATCCAATGGTTCCGCATATAACCGAAGAATTGTGGCAGATGCTTGGAAACGAGCAGCGCTTGTGCACAATATCCTGGCCAAAGGCGGACGCTACCATAGCAAGGCCGGATGTGGTGGAAATAATTGTTCAGGTGAATGGAAAATTAAGGGCCAAGGTATCGGTTCCCCAGAATGCAACAGAGGAGGAAGTAAAAGAGGCTGCCTTGCAAGAACCAAAGGTACAAAAGCATATTGAAGGTAAGGCCATCCGGAAAATCATTCACGTGCCAAACCGCCTGCTTAACATAGTGGCGCGATGAACATTGTACACATGTTTAAGAAGAAAGCTTTTTTTACAACAGTGTGCCTGATTTTTTGTTTTGTTGTGGCCTCCTGTGGATATCACCGGGCAGAACGGTCTGCAGAACTTCCCTCGTGGATCAAATCCATTTACATCGTTCCGTGGCAGAACCGCAGCAATGAACTGCTCTTGGCTGCTTGGATCACTGATGAGCTTCGTCAGGAGTTCTTGAGGGGAAGCAGCCTGTCATTGGCTGCCAAAGAAGATGCAGACGTCATCCTGGAAGGTCAGGTAAAGGAGGTGGCCACCAGTGGCCTTTCCTACGTACGCCATGATCAAGCAATTGAGAGGCGAATAGATGTGGTATGCACCGCAACATTGAAGGATAGGCGCACAGGCGAAATCATATGGACCACCGCTGACATTGTGAGGGAAGAAAGTTTCCTGGTTGGCAAAGAGGCCACTGAGACCGAGGCCTTGAAGAACAAGGCATTAAAAAAGCTCAGCCGAGACGTGGCTGAGCTGATATATCACCGTATTGGCGGAGTTTTCTAAACAAACTGTTCAAAAAATTATGATGCAGCCTTTTTTAGGGCTGCAACCTTTTTGCTGAGTCTGGCGACCTTTCTGGCAGCAGTTCGCCAATGCAGCGTTCCCTTGGCAGAGGTCTTGTCAATCACTTTTTGGGCAAGGCGAAGTTTTTCTTCAGCTGTTTCAACTGCCTTTTCTGCCACAGCAGCCTCCACTGCCTTAACTAGATTTTTGATTCTTGTCTTTCTGATCCTATTTCTCATGCGCCTCTTTTTGTTCTGGCGCATCCTTTTGAGGGCTGATTTATGATTGGCCAAGTTGTACTTCCTCCTGGTTTTATATTAAATTTTTCAGAATTCAGGTTGTCCAAAACGCTTTGAACACTCCAAGGCCTTTTGGCGCAAAAACGGGCTTTTTCTATAATATGAGGCTAAGGTGATGTCAACATGAACTTTGATGCATTTCTGACAAAATTCAAAATATATGAGGCCATTCCAGGCTTGGAAAAGCTGGCAGCAAAATATTCTCCAATCCTGCAAAAACATCCAATCATAAAGGCCGCTCTGATAATAATCGGGTATATAATTGTGGCAAAGGCCATCAATTTTTTTATAGAAAAGGTGCTCAAACGTCTGGCCAAGGCTACAAAACACCACTTTGACGACCAGATTATCCATTTGATTCACGGCCCGCTCTTTTGGACCATAGTTTTCATGGGGGGCCTACATGCAGTGGTGGTGATCTACCAGATCCCTCAATTTTGGCAGAATATTTTGATAAACGGCTTGAAGAGCCTTATTTTGCTCATTTGGTGGATAACCACATTTCGCTTTGTAAATCTTATTACCTCAAAGATACTGCCTAAGCTTCCCCAGACAGAGAAGATAGGAAGGGATCTATTTCAGCTTCTTAAAAACCTCCTTTACGTGGTGGTTACGGTGGTGGGGTTTTTGTGGCTGTTGTCCATTTGGAATGTGAATCTCACCCCTATATTTGCCTCGGCTGGTGTCGCAGGTATTGCTGTAGCCCTTGCAGCCAAAGATACTCTGGCAAATTTTTTTGGGGGGCTTTCCATCTTCATGGACAGGCCTTTCAAAATGAGGGATTATATTATCTTAGACTCAGGCGAGCGCGGAGAGGTCGTTGATATAGGTATTCGTTCCACCAGGATAAAGACAAGGGATGACGTGTTGATAACCATACCCAATTCAGTTTTGGCCAATGCCAAGATCATAAATGAGAGTGCACCTGCACCACGGTTCAGGATAAGGGTGCCGGTAGGCGTGGCCTACGGTACGGACTTGAAGCTGGCAGAAAAGACCTTGGTGACAGTTGCCAAAAAACATGTGCGTATTGCAGCCACTCCAGAGCCGAGGGCGCGTATCAGGGCTTTTGGAGAGTCCTCCATAGATTTTGAGCTGTTGTGCTGGGTTACTGATCCGCGGGACAAGGGGATAGCAATGCATGAACTCTTTCACGCCATTTTTGAGGCCTTCAGTGAAAATGGAATCGAGATACCCTTCCCCCAGAGAGATATTCATATAATTCCGCCATCTGGTCATCACGAGGATCAACTGGATGAGCCATCCTCTGAAAAGGTGTTATAATCAGGCTGTATGTATTTGGCGCAGGAAAAACAAAAAGACGGAACCCACAAATTCTTTATACGCCATTCCTACCAGGATTCTCAAGGTACGTGGCTGACAAAAGATGTGTTCGATCTGGGCCACGATCCAGAACAATTTATCATCTACGTCGGCCTTCATGGCTTCTATTTTGCCCCGGAAATAGAGGAGGCGGTGGTTGAAAATGGCATTGATTACAAAGACGAAGATCTGGAGAAGATACTCTGGCCATTCATAGACCCAGATATCCGCAAGACCATAGACAATTTCGGCGGAAGGCGGAACAGGAGCCGGTCAGTGAAAAAGCGCCTCACAGACCAGGAATTGGCACGAATGCAGAAAGATATTCATCCCTTTGACAAGCGAAGGATAGCCTTTTTGAGGTTTGTACAGACAAATTTGGAACGCATAGTTAGTTCCCCATTGCCAGTTTTTAACACTCTGTTGCACAAATCGAGAGACGAAATCGAACAGATGATCCACTTCATGGAACTGGACTTGCGCAGCTTCGAGATGAAGGGCTACCTCTACGCCATTTTTGACCTTCCCAAGCGCTTTTATCCCAAGAGGTCGCGTTTTATTGCAGATCAGCAGGATCCGGAACTTCTTGATCAATACTTTCTGGAAGAGATTTGCAAACTCAATGAGGACCCCGCTTATCTTGACAAAGGGATAAGGCCCAGTTCATTTCAGGGCCTTCATCCCTATTTGCAAAAATACTTGAGCCTTTATTTCGACATATATTTCAGGGAGGTTCCTGGCCGTGGCAGTTACCAGACCTCATGGACTTCGCCTCAAAGCGTGGCTAGAGATCAAAAATATTATGATATTATGGGCTTGACACTGGAAGAGTTTTCAGCCATGAGCGAGGATGAATTCAAGAGTCATTACCGAAAAAAGGCACTTGAGCTTCATCCCGACCACGGTGGGAGTAATGAAGCCTTCATAGCCCTTAAAGAAGCCTATCAGATCTTGATGTATAGAAAACGATGGTAGATTAGGTGCCTGCTTTCAGTGTTGTTTTATGGCTGAAGTTTGTAAAAAACCGGCTCTAAGCCGGTTTTTTTGATGCGAAATTGATTGTAAACGATAGTTGTTAGATTACGAGATTCAGGATCGTCTCGGCCTTGTTCATCTCATCGGCTGAAACGGTTTTGTCTTTGGCCGAAAACTCCTTTGTGATGTTGGCCAGCACATATATCAAAGTGCCGACGATTTCGGGAAGCTTTCTCTCCAGTTCCGCCTCCAAACCATATTTTAAAGGCGGCAGCGTGGCCAAGTGATCCAAAATGGGCTGTAGCTCCAATTCTTCCTCAAGCTTCAAAAACTTTTCCATGGATTCTTTCATTGCTTTAGTGAGTGGAACATCACACATCCAGATGATATCTCTTCCGTTGTATTTGGCGTTCTGCTCTGCTACTAGAAGCAGATCGTATAGTTTTTTATCCACCAAATCACTAATTTCCTTGATTTTGCTTTTGTCAAGGCGCAGTCCAGCCGCCTTTTTGTAAAGCGCTTCGATTTTATGTGCGCCGATAACTGCCATTTTTTTGTCCTCCTCTTAAGTTATTTTCATGTTTAGAGGTAAGTATTTATTCGGCAGATGCAACCTCTCTCTAATGGTGGATAAGCTGATAAAGTAATGGCAGTGTCATGAAGCTCAAAAAAATCCCAAGTCCTACCAGGGCAGCAGTTAGCCTTGGTGCCAACTTGGCGAGGATGGCTAGGGCACCGGCTGACACCATTGGAGGCATGCCAGCCTCAAAGACCGCCACTTTCACTGCCAATCCCTTTAGCCCAAAGGCCTGTGCAAAAAGCAGTGCAGCAAGCGGAGACAAAACCAACTTTATGCCTAGGCCAGCTACAAGAGGCGTGAATCTATCTTGACTCAGCCTAATGTGCAGTTGATAGCCGACAGCAATCATTACCACGGGAATCAACGTTGCTCCGAGGTCTGCCAAAAGGCGTTCAACTGGTGCGGGATAAGTCAATCCTCTTAGCAGGAACGCAGTCAAAAGAGCTATAAATGGCGGGAAGGTAACTATTTTCACGGCAATTTGCTGAAGTGATGGCCCCTCGGCGTCATTGTCGGAAAAGAGAGCGATGATAAAAGTTCCATACGTGGACAAGGCTAGAAAAGATCCGAGTTGATCATATAGCATTGCATAGGCAACGGCTTTTTCACCAAAAAAGGCCCGGACCATGGGTATGCCAAGGAAGGAGGTGTTGCCCAGAGAGCACATCAACAGCAGGCAGCCAGTTACCTGCCTCGACCAGCGGCAAAGACGCGAGCAAAGTAGCACCACTGATGCTGAAAAAAGGATCATCAGCCATGGCATAGCGACCGTGGCCCAAACATCGGCGTCCAGCAGTATGTGCGGCACTTTAACCAAGATCAATGCAGGCAAGGAGACATATATGACAAAGAGGTTGAGGCTGTTTGAAAAGTCTGATGGGAGTTTTCTTGTTCGTTTCAGCAAAGTACCCAGCAGGAGGTAAGATATGATGATCACGAAGTTGTCCATGTTGGATTGTTTAATTTAGATGGATCGGATGGCAGAGTGGAAGAGGCGGACTGCTTCATCAATTTCAGATTCCGTGGTATAACGCCCTAGGCTGAGCCGGACTGTTCCAAGGGCAATTTCCCGGCTTACACCCATGGCGGATAAAACATGTGAAACCGCCACTGACCGGTCGTGACACGCTGCGCCAGTGGAAGCGCACAAATCATCCAGCTTTGCCAGTAGATCGCCAGCCTCAAGTCCTGCAAAAGATACCGACAGGGTGTTTGGCAGAGTGACATCTGGCTTACCATGCCTTACTATGTTGGGGAAAATGGCCTTTAGACCCTCGAAAAGCCTTTCCCGCAGTGCCCGCTGCCTTGCCTGCTCTGCAGGGAGGTCTTTTTGAACGAGAACTGCCGCAGCACCCAGGGCAACAGCACCTGGCACTGGTTCCGTACCCGGCCTTTTTCCAAATTCCTGCCCAGCCCCGTACATTATATTTTCAAGCGGCCTGTCCTGTTTAGCAAAGAGCGCTCCTATGCCCTTGGGAGCATAAAATTTATGGCCTGCAATAGTAAGATAATCTACGCCAAGCTCATTCACATCCACCGTGATCTTGCCCACAGCTTGGGCAGCATCGGTGTGGAGCAGCACGTTGTGCCTGGTGCAAATAGCTGCAATCTCTTCAAGCGGTTGCAAGACACCTGTTTCATTGTTGGCCAGCATCACGCTTACAAGAAAAGTCCGAGCAGTAACGGCGTTTTCCAACTCTTTCAAATTTATTATTCCGGATTCATCCACTGAGATGAAGGATACATCCAGTCCCTGTTCAAGTAAGCGAAGACAGGGATTCATGACTGACGGATGCTCTATCTTTGAAGTAATGATGTGGTTTTTCTGTGGTGAAAAATGTGAGGCCAGGCCAAGGATGACCATGTTGTTAGACTCTGTTCCTCCGCTTGTAAATATGATTTCGCTGGGTTGGGCCTGTATTAGAGCAGCGACTTGTGCCCGGGCCTTTTCACAAGCAATCTTGGCCCTTTTTCCCATGGCATGGCCACTGCTTGGATTGCCCCAATTTTTGAGCAAGGTTTCCTGCATTGCCTGTGCAACTGATTCATCAACCGGCGTGGTGGCGTTGTAGTCAAGATATATCATGTTTTGATTCCCTGGGGTTTTGTGTTTAAGAAAGTATATAACTTGCCGCAAAATGGTCAGAATGGCAATTAATTAAAGTTACAGTTTCCAATGTTTGTTTTTTTTGAATTATTTGCCTCATAGTCGTTTCTTGCAGACAAAAATGTTTCTTATACTTAGTTACTTGCATTGTAAACTTTATCAGCTTGACCATGTCGGAAGCTGCAATTATTTTTATTGCAATTTAGACTATTTCTTCCTTTGGAGCAAAATTGTGCAGGATGAACTGGGCGTTTATTACAATCCCATTCCAGGCAACAAGGATTTAAAAACCTATATCAGGCTCAATAACAATGATATCGAGTTTCGGCTCTGGAGTGCCGAAGATCCTGAATTGTGGGAGGAACATGGATGGGTTCCATGGAGTGCCATAAAGGAGGCCGAAAGATTGTATGTAGTAGAAGGAAAAGGCAAAAGACCTCCCATGCATCTTTACGACCTTGAGATTGCCTTCAGGCTTTTGAGGGATTTTGTACAGGACTATTTTCATGAAAAGGGTGAATGAACACGCGACATGGCTCCTTGTCTTGATAGTATCCCTTGCCCTGTATGGCTGTGGTTCACACAATAAAGTAAGAAAGCATTCTGCCCAACGGGCTTATTTAAAGGGCACGCAACGTCCATACAACATAAACGGACGGACCTATTACCCGTTGCCATCTGCAGTTGGATACAGTGAAACGGGCTTGGCGTCCTGGTATGGGCCTAAATTCCACGGCAGGCAGACTGCCAACGGCGAGCGTTACAATATGCACGCCATGACAGCAGCTCATAAGACTTTGCCCATGAACACCTTGGTAAAGGTAGAAAATCTTGAGAACGGCAAGTCCGTGGTGGTTCGCATAAATGACCGCGGTCCTTTTGTAAAGAACAGAGTAATCGATTTAAGCCGGTCTGCTGCTGCCCGGCTGGGAATGTTGAAGCGTGGAGTGGCAAAGGTGCGTCTAACCGCCCTTGGAGAGGTGGCCTCACTTTCTCACGGCAAGCCAAGATTCAGCCATGTGCCAGATTTTGAACATGGCGATTTTTATATACAGATTGGATCCTTCAAAAGGCGACAAAATGCCTTGAGGCTTCAAGCGAGGTTGGCCAAGAAATATCCCAAAGTGGTTGTCTTGCGCCACATTACGAGGCTGGGCGCCATGTACCGGGTGCAAATATTTGCATCGAACAGGCTTAGCCATGCCCGTGAAATGGTTTGGCAGATGGAGCAAAGGGGTTTTCCAGGAGCATTTTTGGTGTCGAGATAGCTAAGGTACAAAAATTGCTGTATATTTAAAATTTGAAAAATATAGGCTACTTGTTTAGGCTATCAAAAAGTATCTGGAGGAATGGTGAATTTCAGGAAAAACTTGACAGACAAGCGTGATGAAAGGGGTTTTACCCTGATAGAACTCCTTGTGGTGGTGATAATTATCGGCCTGCTTGCATCTTTGGTGGCGCCCAAATTCTTTGGCAAGCTTGGCAAGAGCCGTCAGAAAATCGCTAAGGCCCAGATATCAAATTTTGAAGCGGCATTGGATGAATTCCGCCTAGACAACGGCCGTTATCCCACAACTGAAGAGGGCCTGAAGGCATTGCGAGAAAAGCCAGACGGGCTCTCAAATTGGGCTGGCCCATACCTTCCAAAGGCTATTCCCAAGGATCCGTGGGGGCATGAATATGTGTACAAAAGCCCCGGTGAGCATGGCGAATATGATTTGATGAGTTATGGCCGGGATGGAGAGCCAGGCGGAGAAGGTGAAGACGCTGACATCGTAAGCTGGGAATAGCCTATGCCTGATGTATCTCCAGTAAAAAATTTTCTGTCATCCCTGCTCCCCGGAAACAAAAAAGCGGCAGGGCATATTCAAGACATGGAAGGTGAGCAGGCAGTCGTACAGTCTAAGACAAAGGCCCTCCAGGTGGAAGCATCTGACTTTCCTGACAAGCCGCCCCTGGTGAACGGCCTTTCTTCGCAGCTGATGCGCCAGTGGAAGATAGCCCCCATCGATGTTACGGACCAAGAGGTCAAGGTGGCAGCGGCAAATCCAGATGATCTCTATCTGGCAGAAATATTGGAAAATATATATCACAGAAAGGTCACGCTCCTCCAGGCAGCTGAAGAAGACATTCTCTCAGCGGTGTACCGCTGGTATGAAGCAGACGCAGACATAGAAGGCCAAAGCGAGGAAGGTGAGGCGAGCCTGGATGATGAGCTGTGGGATGATCCTGAGCAGCTGAAAGATCTCGCCAGCGAAGCGCCTGTTATAAGGCTTGTCAACCATTTCATAAGCCAGGCCCTGGAGGTTAAGGCATCAGACATACACTTTGAGCCTTTCAGGGATTCATTGAAAGTGCGTTTCAGGATAGACGGTGTGCTCCAGGATATGGAGACCATTGCCAAGAGGCTTCAGCCTGCCATTACTTCGCGGATCAAGCTGATGGGCAAGATGGATATTGCAGAGATGCGCCTTCCTCAGGATGGCCGTATCAAGGTCAAGGACGGTAGCCGTGAAATAGACATCCGCGTTTCCACCCTGCCCACGCTCTTTGGAGAAAGCATAGTGTTGAGGTTGTTGAACAGGGATGAGGTAAAGCTAGAACTGGAATCCCTGGGCTTCCCTCAAGATGTCATGGGCAGTTTCGAAGATTTGATCCAGCGCCCCTATGGTATGATTCTGGTAACAGGGCCTACAGGCAGTGGAAAAACCACAACACTTTATGCTGTAATGAACCGTATAAATGCCCCGGATAAAAAAATTGTTACAGTAGAAGACCCGGTGGAGTATCAGCTTGATGGTATAAATCAGATACAGGTGAAACCTAAGATCAACCTTACTTTTGCCTCGGCCTTGCGCACCATTCTGAGGCAGGACCCGGATGTCATACTCATTGGAGAGATCAGAGATGCCGAAACTGCCGAAATCGCAGTACAGTCTGCGCTAACCGGCCACATGGTCTTTTCTACCCTTCACACCAATGATGCGGCCAGTGCTGTAACACGCCTGCAGGAAATGGGAGTGGAATCCTATTTGCTGGCTTCATCCCTGTTGGCTGTGATGGCCCAGCGTTTGGTGAGAAAAATCTGTCCCCATTGCAAAGAAGAATATCAGATGTCGCCTGATCTGTTTGAACAGGCTTCGCAGGTTCTAGGCCTGGATATAAAAGGTGAACCTCCAAAGATTTGGCGCGGCAAGGGCTGCCACCATTGTGCCAATACTGGTTACTCAGGTCGTACAGCCATTTTTGAGCTGCTCACCGTTAACGATGCAGTGCGGAGGCAGATACTCCAGGGTGCAGACAGTTCCACCATAGCCGAGGTGGCCATAAAGCATGGCATGCGTACTTTGAGGCAGGATGGGCTCCTCAAGGTGCTTGCCGGTGAAACCACTCCTGAAGAAGTGATGAGGGTCACCAACTGATGCCCACCTTCTTTTACGAGGCCATCGACGTAACTGGTAAAAAAGTCGAAGGCACTGAAGATGCCCAGGATGAACAGGCTCTTGCCTCAAAGCTGGTAGCCAAGGGACTTCAACCCATACGTCTCAAAAGAAGACACAAGGCCGCTGCCTTGTTCAGACCGCCTAAGAAGCGGATTGGTCATGAATCGCTTCTCTATTTTACAAAGGAATTGGCAGATCTCATCGAGGCAGGTATTCCCATCGAACGTGCCTTGGCCATCTTGCTGGATTCAGCAGATGATCAGGTGCTCAAAGAGACTGTAAGGGCTGTAAGAGAAAAGATAAAAGGGGGTAAAAGCCTTTCAGAGGCCTTGGCTGACTATCCAGAATCGTTTTCCAAACTCTATGTGAACATGGTTCGGGTGGGAGAGCTAGGTGGTGTGCTCGATGTGGTTCTTCGAAGACTGGACAGCTTTTTGGAGCGGTCCAGGGAAATAAAGAAGTTTATTGTTAGTGCTTCCATCTATCCTGCCATTTTGACCCTTGTGGGAATAGCCTCAATTTTGATCCTTGTAATTTTTGTTGTTCCAAAATTTGGACAGATCTTTGAAGATCTCAACCAGCCCATGCCTACAATTACGGCAATAATCATATCTGCCAGTTCGTTCTTGCAAAAATGGTGGTGGGCTGTGTTTCTTGGGTTCGCTTGCTTGCTCGGAGCAGTCCGCTTTTATCTGCGCACTGAGGAAGGAGGCCGCTGGTGGGATGCCGTGAAGTTACGTCTTCCCTTCATAGGCCCCACTTTGCTCAGGGTGGAGCTTGGAAGGCTGACCCGGACTCTAGGCACGCTCCTCGAGACAGGAGTACCCATCTTGAAAGGCCTTTCTTTGGCAAAAGAGGTGGTGTCAAATACCCGGATACAGGAAGCAGTGGATCATCTTTACGTGGGTGTGCGTCAAGGCAAAAACTTGAGTCTTTTAATGAAAAGAAGCGGGATATTCCCATCCATTGTCATACATTTGGTGGCGGTTGGCGAAGAGACTGGGAAGCTTGGCAAAATGTTGCTCAAGATAGCAGATGACTTGGATGACAAGGTGAGATCAGATACCAAGATCTTCCTCTCCATGATAGAGCCTATCACAATCGTAGTCATGGGCCTCATAATTGGCGGCATCATCCTTTCCATGCTTCTGGCGATCTTTGGAATAAATGATGTGGGTTTCTAGGTCGGAAGGCTTCACCCTGGTTGAACTTTTGGTGGTCATGGTCCTGATAGGGCTTTTGAGTGGACTCATTTTCACTTCAGTTGGAAGCAGTATATTCAAAACCGAAGAAAAGAGATTTGTTCAAGATTTTCTACAAGGATTAAACAGGGCCAGGGCTGCCAGTCTTGGCCGCGGCACAGCGGTCCGTTTTGTAATAGATGGGACTGAACGTACTTTTTACATGGACGCCAAAAAGAAAAAGAAGATACCCGAGGGCGTTCAGATAGAGGGTGAAGGCATAGCGGAATTTGGTGAAAATACATTTGGAATAATTTTTTTCCCTGATGCCAGCTCCAGTGGTGGAGAACTCGATCTCAAGCTGGGAGACGGCCAGGTGGAGAAGGTCACGGTTAGCCGCCTTTTGGGCGTAATCACTTCCAGAAGGGAAAGCTAGCAGTCATGTCAGCCCGTTTCTGTTCATGCAGCAAGGGTTTCACCCTCATGGAGGTCCTGGTGGCAGTTGCACTGGTCGGCATATCTATTGGGGTTATCCTTTCAGGTTTTGCTATGGGCCATCGCCAGGCCGCGCGTGGGGTGCTGGCCAAAGAAGCGGCCCAGCTGGCAGAAGGGTTGCTGCATGAGCTTTCCTCAGACGAAAGGCCCTTGGAAGAAGGAGCTGGTGAGTTTGAGGGTCATCCCGGATGGAGATATGAGATCGTTCTGGAAGATGTACAGATTTCAATCTCCGGAGCTGACGGAGAGGATCAGACTCCAATAATTATTGACGACGAAGCCTTGCAGAAGGTCAATTTGACAATTTACCCACCAGGCAGAGGCCCTCAGTTTCGTACATCCTTTCTGGTGAGAAAAGCGCAATGAATCTCTACAAACTTTCTGTCAGAAAAGGGAGGCATGGCGCATCCAGCCTAGCTGGCCCAAAAGGTTTTACTCTTTTGGAACTCCTCATTGCCATTACATTGACAGCAATGGTTGTGCTGGTCCTTGGCATGGTGCTTAGGACTGGGTTCCAGTCCTGGAGCAGGAGCAAAGAGCGTAACAGACACCTGGTGGCCCAAACGGCCGTAGAGGGGCTCCTAACCAGGCAGTTAAGGGCCTCTTTTATGCTCTTTATGCCAAAGAAAAGGGGAAAGGCAGGACCATTCGGAGGTCCAACCATAGTTTCGAATATCATTCCTCATGGAATAGACGGCTTTGAAGGTACGGAGCACAGCCTCGTATTTTTCACCACCCATGTCCCCATGGGGTCTGCCACAGGTGGCCTTTTCAAAGTGGCCTACATATTTGATCCAGATAGGGAAAGGCTCCTGTACGCACAAAAAATCGTTACCAGCAAAGATGATTACGAGGCAGATCCACCTGATAGCCACGGCGAAGGCGGCAACGAATGGATCACTGATGACGGCTGGCTGGTAAATGTGGTTGAGGGTGTTGCTGGTGTGTCTTTTTCTTTCAAGGACCTAGAAGGAGAAGACATGGGAACGGATCCCGCTTCCTGGGACAAAGAGTTCAAGGAAGCCAAGGCGGTTCCCGAGGCCATAGGAATTGGCTGGTCGAGGCTGGAAGGCCCTGGTTCCAAGGAAGAATTTCAGTGGACTACAATTTACGCCAATCCTTTCCCATCCGTTTTGACAGGAGTCGCCCCATGACACTCATTGCGACCGAACGGGGAAGTGTAATGGTGATGGTGCTTTGGGTGCTGGCGGTATTGACCATTGTTGGTGGTTTTTTTGCAGTGGAGGCCCGGATCACCAGAAATCTGGGTATGCGTGCATGGAACGATTTGCAGTCACGCCTTGCTGTTCATTCATTGATGATGCTCCTGCCAGAACGTTTGGCTTCACCTGTCACAGATGAAAACGAGATTCTCGAAAAAGGAATGCTCGTGGTGGATGGCCGGAAATATAAGATGGAGATCGGCGGCAGGAATGTAACCTTTTCCCTGGAAGAGGAAAGCGGCAAGCTCGACCTCAACAATGCAGATGAAAACCAGATCAGGGAGCTGGTCAGGTCATTGTTTCCAGAGGAAGATGTGATAAAGGCTGATACAATCACCGATTCGATTCTCGACTGGCGCGATTCTGACAAGCTAGTACGACTGAATGGAGCAGAAGATGCGCTATATGAGGACAAAAGTCCGCCATATATGCCGGCCAACGGTCCGTTCCGCTTTCTTGAGGAACTGCTTCTGGTGAATGGGATAGACTCAGGAATCTTTTGGGGGCCTATAGCCTACGTTTCACAGGAGGAAGGAGACGAAGATATCAATAAAATTTGGGAAGGCGGCTTCATAGATCTTTTTACAGTTTACAGCAGCTCAAAAAACGTGCTAAAGATCTATGCACCATTGCCAATTCAGGAGACATTAACAGAATCGTTGAGTGACAAGGAGCAGCAGCCCCAAAAAATCAGGCTGACTGTGTCTGTCGGCTCTGAGAAGATGATCATTTTCTGGGAGCCGCAGGAGGGTAATCCCCCTTACAAGCTTCTGCACTGGATTACAGGTTTTACATTTGACAAAGGACGAGATCGGGCATGGGCAGAAAAGAAATCATAGGAATTTATGCAGCCGGGCATAGCGTAGAGTTTCACTGCCTCACCAAGGGTTTGGCAGGCTGGAAGACCTCGGATCCGCCATGGCCCTCTGGCTCGTTTTCAGGTCCTGCCCACGAGCAGCTCAAAAGCGCCCTCAGTCTGCTCAGGCCCTCCAAAAGATTTTGCTTTATCCTGGGGATCCCCCGTTCTCAAGTCTTTTTGAGGGAAATAGTGTTTGACGGCCTTTCTGTAGACGAGGCGGAAAACGCAGTAAAACTTGGCATCACTCTTCACAGCCACCTTCCGCCAGATGAGATTTTTTTTGATCAGTTCGCATTCCACCGCAATACTCAGACAGTAGTTTTGTTGGCCTATACTGCCAGAAAAAATATTGAACACCTGTTGGATGTATTCAGGGAGACAGGTCACTTGAAACAGCTTAGGGCAGTTATAGTCCCTGAATTGGGCCTTGATATCCTGCTGAGGCGGGCCAAACTTGACCTTCCTGCCCTGTCTTTAGGACAGCAGGGTGAAAAGTGGATTCTATCTCTGCATGGCGCTGAGAACTGGGAAGGCTCCCACTTTCTTCCACTGGAAGAGAATGAAGGTGCGGAATCAGCGCTTCAGAAACTTGGCCGTACACTGCCAGAGCCTTTTTCTAAGATACTGCACCTGCCAATGTACATGGCAGGCAAGAGGCTCCACATATTCAATGGCAATTTTGCGGAATCCCCATGTGACCTTTCTAAGGAAATAAGGTCGCTCTGTCCAAAGGAAAGGATGCCCAATTGGGCATTGTGCACAGCCGCTGCTGGCATGAGTCCCTACCTGCCATTGTCTTTGTACGGCAGGTTGAGGAAGAGGCCTGTAAAGTTAAAAATCAAGCCATTCCCCATTGCGGCGGTTTTTACTGGCCTAATCCTTGCATTAGCAACAGGCTATTATGGCCTTCAATATTCTGCCCTTTCTGCAAAGGTAAAAAAATTGAATCAACAACTGGAGAAAGTGGAACAACAGCTTGCTCCTTTCAAGGAAAAAGAACAAAGGCTGCAGGCTTTGCAGGAGACCTCAGCAGATTTCGATGATTTTCTTAGTGAATCTCCTTCGGTTCTGCAGGTTTTGAAAGCTTTGGCTGAAAAAACTCCTGCTGACTGTTATATAAAGAGTCTCAATTTGAGGAACAACAGGCTTCGGGTCACAGCCCAGGGTAAGTCTGCCATAGACACCATGGCCAGTTGGAGAAGGGTGCCAATTTTTTCAGATGTCAGGCTTGTTTCGCCGGTTACCAAAGACCGTGACCAAAACGAGCGTTTTACAGTGGAAATAACGATTAAAACCAGGAAGAAGGCAAAGAAATGAAGAGGTTGTTTCAAGCCAATCCGCTGCTCAAATATGGCCTTCTCATGATATTGGTGATCATCTGGTATGGCTTCTTGTTCCAACCCATGATGAATGGCATAGAAGAAAACAGAATCAAGGCCCAACGCCTGGAAAATAGGCTGAAGCGCCTTACGAGCACCCTTAGAAGGACAAAGAACTTGGACAAAAGGCTTGCAGACGCCCGTAAAGGCCTTGAGCGCAGGAAACGTCAGCTGGTTCCTGGAGCAAACCACCAAATTGTAACCTCAAACTTGCAAGACATGTTGCTCAAAAAAGCCGCAGATGCAGGCCTGGAAGTTGTGACTTATAAGACATCTTCCAGGAAAAAGTGGCGGAATTATACATTGGCAGTGGTAAATTTGACTGTAAAATCAGATACAAATAAGCTGGTTCAATACCTCAAAAGCCTGGAGGATACACAAAAGGCCATAAGAATAGGGTCCATTAATATAGTCACTGTAAGGGGAAGGAACCCCCACATCAGGGTTAGGATGGATGTAGAGGCCCTTTATATGGAAGGAGTCAAGTCGTCATGAAGGATCGCCTGTTATCAAGGCTTTCAATAGCAATTTTGTGTTTTGCACTGGCAGCAACATTCACAGCATGGGAACACGTGCTGGCAGGTCCAAATGGTGCTAAAAGCAGCAGCGAAGCGTCTCCCTACAAAGGGGTTCCCCCTGATACCAAGAGGCAGATCAATATTACTTTAGACAATATGGACATCTACCCAGTGCTCGATCACATATTGGGAGAAATGCTTCAGCTGAGCTACGTGGTTGATCCAGCCATCAAAGGGACCATCTCTGTCAGGATAAATGGCAGTTATACAAAGAGCGAGCTTCTGAATCTCTTCAATTCCATTTTGCAGATTCACGGATTGGCCATAACAACCGGAGACAACGGCCTATATAAGGTGGTGAGGAAGGCAAACAGCGCCAAGGCAGGGACCCAGATTGGAAAGGCGGGAAGGCGGGCATTAAGGCCAGGTGACATGATTCAGGCCTTTCAGCTCACCTACATTTCTGCCCAGACGACATCAGTGAGTATAAGAACCTTCCTTTCACCGGGCGCCTTGGTGGTTCCTGTTCCCACTACTAACTCCTTGATAATTGTGGATACCCAAGAAAATCTGCGTAAGGCTGCAAAGATACTCAAATTGATGGATGCAGATTGCTTCAAAGATGTGCATTGGAAACTTTTCTCCCTAGAGCATATCGAAGCTGTTGATTTGCACAGGGATTTAGAAAAGATTTTCAAGTCCCAGGGGCTTTACAACCGGCCAGGCCTTGATCAGGGAGGTCTGGAACTCATTCCGCTCAAGACCATGAACGCCATCCTTGTTCTAACAAGGTGGCCCAACATACTGAAAACCATGGATTTTTGGATAAAGGAACTGGACCAGGGGCAGTCAGAGAAAGGAGCAAAAGTAAATGTCTATTTTGTGCAAAATGGCTCTGCAAAAGAGATTGCAGACATTTTGAAACAGCTGTATGGCGGCAAAAAGAACACCAGGTCCACCAAAAGGGTGTTGGTGAAGAGGACGAAGCAGGCGAAGCAGGCAGTTACAGGCGAACTCTCAGGCGAGGTGGAGATTATTCCAGACGAAATCAACAATGCCATAGTCATAAAGGCCACTCCCAAGGATTACGAGACAATTGCGAGTGTTCTCAAAAAGATCGACATAGTGCCCAGGCAGGTCTTGATTGATGTGCTTATCTTCGAAGTCACTTTGAATAAGAACCTGGAGTATGGAGTAGAGTGGCTCTTTAAACAAAAGAAGATAGGGCATCATGGCAGCTATCATTCAAATATAGTCTTTGAAGGTGCTAAAAATACGGCAGACAACGCAGGGCTGGGCAATTTCCCCAAGGGGTTTTCCTTTAGCCTTTTTGACAGCTCTGGCGGCTTGCGAGCACTTGTAAGCGCCCTTGCAGAAGATACCAATATAAATGTCTTGTCTGCTCCAAATATATTGGCAGTGGATAATCATGAATCCACTATTGAGGTGGGTGAAGACGTTCCCACCAAAACTGGAACAACCACCACTACAGGAGGAAATGTCACTGAAAACATCCAGTATAGAAAGACAGGTATTCTTTTAAAAGTAAAGCCGCGGATAAATGACAGCGGCCTTGTGAGGCTTGACGTGACCCAGGAAGTCAGCCAGCGGAGCAAAAACACTGTTCAGGGAATAAGTTCACCTATTTTCAGTACGAGGAAGGCTACTACCTCCTTGGTTGCCAAGGATGGCCAAACCATTGTTCTTGGCGGTCTCATCAAGAACAAGCGCGACAAGACCAAGTCTGGTATCCCGCTCTTGAAAGATATCCCTGCTGTTGGGAACCTGTTTAGCACCACTGAAATCACCAATGAGAAGACGGAACTGCTCTTTGTGATAACGCCCCACGTGATACAGACCCGTGCAGAGGCAGACTTCCTTACACGTGAGTTTGCAGAAAAGGTGAAGGGACTCAAAGAGCAGCTCAAGCTACGTAAGGAATTCTCAAGCCGTAAAGAGGTGATAAGGCAGAAGGCCTTGGGTACCACTAAGTCGTTAGATGAAATAGAGGCTGAGCAGAAAATAGGGAAACCGCGGTCAGAGACAGGGAAAAAAGATAAAATAGAAGAACATGAGTCCTTTGACGACGAATGGTGGACCGAAGGAGTAGAGAGTTATGAAGATTGATCCAAGGCGTTGCTTTTGGCTTTGCACCGGCCTCGTACTTTTGATCTTGTGTGGTAGCACGATCTCTTGGGCCAGGCAGGCCAATCTTGGCCCTTACTCATCCATAGTGGCCAAAGATCCCTTTGATCCTGACCGTGGGCGGAAACAAGGTTCAGGAGCCTCTTTTGACGCCTCTCCGGAAAGCGACATTGAAGGACGCTACCAGGTATATGGTACCATCATCATGGGTGGTCAGGGCAAGGCCTTTATTAAGGAGGTCTCCTCTGGTAGCCCCATGGCCAGGAATAGGCGTGGAAAAACGGCCAGTGAAATGAGGTCCGTAGTGGTAGGTGACATGATCGATGGCTGGGAAGTCAAGGAGATAACAGAAAAAGGGGTCGTCCTACAGGCAGACGGCAAACAGGCGGTTTTGGGACTCTTTGACTCAGAAAAAAAGGAAAGGCAGGCAAGGGCACCAGTGGCCTTGCAGACGCCTCAGTTGAAATCTCCACAGATCTCCGCTCCTGTTGCGGTCAAGACAGCCAGACCAGCACATAAAAAGGATGCACGTGCGGTCCAGACGAGGTCAAAAAAAGGCGGCCAGACAAAGCCTCCAGGAATAAGTGTGCCAGTAGGAGGCAAAAGAGAGCCGCCCAAATCTAGTGCAGAAAAAGCAGCTCCTCCACCGCTTCCTCCAAACATTGGCGGCCCGAAGATTAAAAAGCCTGCAAAAACCAGTGGCAGCACCGGGCAGGCCGCTCCTTCGGCTCCAGCAACCAATCCTTTTTTGGAGATGATTAGGCAGTATCAGGGAGGAGAGTAGAAAATGAGACAGGTTTAACCGGGGCAGCCCGCATTAAAATCTGTCACATCTGATGCCACCAAGCAGCTCTTCTATTGATGGCGATAGTTCGCTCCAATAGTCTTGAACAGAAAAGTTCTTGCCGCATCCTGCGCACCGCAGGATAACCCTTCTTCACGTGCGGAAGATGCTTAACACATCCCCGCACGTCTTACATCTCAAATTGTTTTCATTGTTGAGGTTGTCGTTTCCACAGCTATACATTCTTAATGGTCTCCAAACACTTTTCCAAAGATTCATCATCCTGAACATGGCAAATGACTCTGCCCTCTTCTTCGGCTGTTCCCATGCACTTCTTGATCAAATTTGAAAGCACTTTTTTGGGGCCAGTCTCTACAAATGCTTGAACCCCATCCGATATCATATTGTCAACGATTTCTACCCAGCGTACAGGTTCTGTCATTTGACGAACCATGAGATTCCTGATTCGCTCGGGATCCGTTTCTGCCTTTCCGGAGACGTTGCTATACAACGGAATATGCGGCCTATTAAATTCCACTGATCTCAGCTTTTCTGCAAATTCAAGAGCAGGCTCCTCCATGAGAGGACTGTGATAGGCGCCCGCCACCTTTAAGGGAATGGCCTTTTTCCCTGATTTTTTCACTGCTTGACACAATTCCTTTACAAGGTGCTTTTCTCCTGTGGCTACTATTTGTTCTGGCGAATTGTGATTTGCCAGAGCCAGCACGCCCTTCTGTGACAGGGGAGCAATCAACTCTTGAAGTTCTTCTTTTTTCATACCTAGAATGGCTGCCATTGCCCCGGGCTTTGACGCGCCAGCGCCCTCCATGAGCCTTCCTCGCTCTTTTACTAGTTCCAAGGTCGATTTTGTGGATAGCACGCCCGCAGCCCATAAGGCAGGATATTCGCCCAGGCTGTGTCCGGCAGTACAGTCTGGATATAGGTCAGATTCCTCTAAGGCAAGGGCGCTTCCCATGTCCACCACGCTCAAACACACTTGGAGATTGGATGTCTTGGTCAGCTCTTCCATGGGGCCTTCAAAGCAAAGTCTGCGCACATCTATGCCTGTGGCATCCTCCGCCTTTTTGAAAAGATCCATGACAGAAGAAAACTTTTCAGCCAGCTCCAGCCCCATGCCAACATATTGAGAGCCCTGGCCAGGAAAGACAAAGGCCTTCTTCACTGCTATTCCTCCATCTCTTCTTCGCTCAGCTCTTCCTCAAACAGGGCTTCCTCTTCGTCATGTATGCGAGCCTGTTCCACATACTCCTCATATTCGTCTGCATCCATGAGATCATCCAGTTCCTTGGGAGCCACAAGCTCCATTTTTAGGAGCCAGCCATCTTCATAGGGATCTTCGTTTATTATGGAAGGGGATTCCACCACTGAGCTGTTTATCTCTATAATTTTTCCAGTGACCGGAGAATAGACAACCACTTCATCAGATGCAGTGCCGATTGTGGCTAGTTCATCATCTCTTGAAACCTCCTCCCCTTCTGACAAAAGGTCTACAGAAATGATTTCCCCAAGCCTCTCCTGACCATAGTCACTGAGACCAATGGTTACCTGGTCCGAACCCTCTTCTTTCCGTACCCATAAATGATCTTCTGTATAAAGCAAGTCTTCGATAATCATTTTTCATCCTCCAATGGTACCCATAGCCCTGGTACAGGATGGAGATCCAGTCTCCGTTCCCTTGTTGTAATCTTCTGGTTTCCTCTGGATTGCCTGGATAAAAAAGCGCATTAAGGCTTGGTCCGTTGCACCACTTCGCATAACTCCCTTTAAATCGTACTCCAAATCAGAAAAGAGACACAATCTAAGACGACCGTCCGATGTCAATCGGATACGGTTGCAACTGCTGCAAAAATGTTGGCTCAGCGGGCTTATAAACCCCACTTTCCCCTTTGCACCTTCAAACTCGAATAACTTTGCAGGCCCAGCGTTTTTGTCTGATGGAACTGGCTTAAGCTGGCCCAAGGCGCTTTCCACTATGGACCGCATGTCTGCGACCTCCATAACAAGTTGTTGGCCCCATCTGTTATGTCCCACAGGCATGAATTCTATGAATCTTACTTCGATTGGATATTGCAACGCCAAGCTGGCAATATCCGATATCTCGTCGTCATTCATGCCCCTGGCAACAACACTGTTTATCTTGACTTTATCAAAACCTAAGTCTAAAAGAGCCATTATGCCAGCCCATACTCTGTAAAAGCAATCCCTTCCTGTAATAGATTTGAAACGTTCGGGCCTCAATGTGTCAAGGCTGACGTTGATGTGACGAACACCGGCATCCTTCAACCTTTTGGCATATTCTTCAAGCAGTACGCCATTCGTTGTAAGGCACACCTCCTCTATGCCGTGAATTGCACCCAATTGTTCGAGAAAAGGAACTATACCCTGCCGCACTAGAGGTTCTCCGCCTGTACATCTAATCTTTTTGAGTCCCATCTCTGCCAGCAACTGGCATATGCGAAGCAGCTCCTCATAAGTCAGTATCTCCCTGGGATGCAGATATGTGAAGTTTTGCTGGGGTGTGCAGTAGGTACATCTCAGATTGCATCTGTCGGTGAGTGAAATGCGCAGATAAGTAAGGGTGCGCCCATGCTGATCAAGCAGTTTTACAGAAGACATAGCCTGTTATATAGCGTGGATTGGCGTCTGGCTCAATGCAAACTTTCAAAGGCACTCTTCAATAGGGCATGTCTGCTTTCTCACGCTTTATGTCTGCCCCCACACTGGCAAGTTTTTTTTCGATTGCCTCATAGCCGCGGTCGAGATGGTAGATCCTGTGCACTTCTGTAAGACCTTTTGCACCGAGGGCTGCCAGCACAAGGCTGGCCGATGCCCGAAGATCTGTTGCCATTACAGGTGCGCCGTGCAGCTTCTTCGTGCCTCGCACCACTGCTGAGCGGCCTTCTGTTTTGATGTCTGCTCCCATGCGCTTGAGCTCTGCGACATGCATGAACCTGTTTTCAAAAATCGTTTCCGTTATGACGCTGAGCCCAGAGGCGGTAGCCATAAGAGCCATGATCTGTGCCTGGAGATCCGTTGGAAAGCCTGGATATGGCATCGTTTTTACGTCCACACTTTTCAAACGCGCCTTTCGTTCCGCAAAGATCCAGTCTTTACCAGTCTTGATTTTAAGGCCTGTCTGGTTGAGTTTTGATAACACTGCCTCCAAGTGCAAGGGGTTAGCACGCTCAATCTTTAAAGAGCCGCCTGCGGCGCCAACGGCCATTATAAAGGTGCCGGCTTCGATTCTGTCTGGAATGACCTCAAATTTTCCAGGTTTCAAATCTTGCACACCTTCTATGATGATTGTGGCAGTTCCAAGACCACTGATCTTTGCCCCCATCCCGTTGAGCATATCACCAAGAGCCACAACTTCAGGCTCCCTGGCTGCATTCTTTAATATGGTGGTGCCCTTGGCAGTGGCAGCAGCCATCATGATATTTTCTGTTCCAGTAACTGTTGGAATGTCGAAATATATTTCTGCCGCTTTGAGCCTTTTGGCCTTGGCTTCCACATAACCCTCTTTAAGACTCAATTTGGCTCCCATGCGCTCAAGGCCTTTAAGATGCATGTCAACCGGCCTTTCGCCAATGGCGCAGCCTCCTGGCAACGATACCCTTGCCTTGCCGCTGCGGCTTAAAAGTGGCCCTAACACTAGAATTGATGCGCGCATTGTGCGTACCAAATCGTAAGATGCCTCATGGGACGCCAGGGATGTGGTGTCTATGGCCACAGGAGCTCCGGCCTTCTCGTAGCTTTCAAAGTCTATTTCAGCACCAAGATCTTGGAGAAGGCGCAGGAATGTTCGAACATCGCGGAGCCGTGGCAGATTGGTAAGTATGAAGCGACCTTCTGCAAGCAGGGTTGCTGCCAGCATGGGAAGAGCGGCGTTTTTGGCGCCGCTGATTCTTACAGAACCCTTAAGGGGGTTTCCTCCCTTGATGACCAGCTTGTCCATTCAACCAGGTCAGTTGCTGCCACTGTTACCTTGGGGCCTTGCCCTTATGCCATATGTAGACAATAGGGCTTGCCACAAACACAGAGGAATAAGTTCCAACCACTATGCCAAGAATTAATGTTAAAGCAAAATCACGGATGACTATTCCTCCAAAGAAGAAGAGGCTCAGCACCACAACGAGGGTGGTGATGGATGTAATGATGGTCCGGCTGAGCATTTCGTTAACGCTTTGGTTGATAATCTCGGCAAAGGATTTTTTGCGTTCCCTTTTCAAATTTTCCCTGATCCTGTCAAATACTACCACGGTGTCTGTCAACGAGTAGCCAGCTAGGGTCAGAAGGGCCGTGACTATCAAGAGATTTATTTCGCGGTTCAAGAGATATACAATACCAAGCACAGCCAATACGTCGTGAAATGTGGCAGCTGCTGCGGCTACACCAAAGCTGATATTGAACCTGAAGGCCAGATAGCCAATGAAGCCAGCCAAAGAGATTGCAATAGCTATGATGGCCTTACGCCTTAACTCAGAACTCACCTGTGAGCCTATGGCAGCCTTGCTTTCTATGGCAAATTTAATATCGGGCAAGCCCTTTTCGAGGGCAGCGGTAACCGCAGCCTCTGCGGCACCAACGGTTTCAGTAGAACTTTTTATGCGGACCATCAATATATTTTGGCCTGCAACTTCCTGAAGAGCATAACCCTTGATTCCGGCCTTCTCTATAGCCTTGCGGACGTCACTGAGACTGAAAGGTTTGTCTGCTTTATATTGGATCATGGTCCCGCCGGCAAAATCTACTCCAAGGTTAGCGGCTCCACGGTATATTTGGACAAATGCCACAAGGCCAAGTGCAACTAGGGCGCCTGAGATTACAAAGGCGACTTTGCGCAGATTGATAAAATCAATATTTGTCTTGCCAATGATTTTCAAGAAGGAGAGGTCCCTAAGCCATCCCTTGGATAGCATGAAGTCATAGACTATCCTGGTTCCGAAAATTGCAGTAAAGAGGTTGATTACAATACCAGCCGAAAGGGTCACTGCAAAACCTTTAATAGGGCCTGTGCCGAAGAGGAAAAGTGCCAGGGCCGTGATCAAGGTGGTAACGTGAGCATCCACAATGGTCCAGAAGGCCTTGTCATAGCCTCCATCTATGTATGCTTTCAAAGGTTTTCCAAGCGCCTTTTCCTCGCGCATTCGTTCAAATATGAGCACGTTGGAATCAACACCCATACCTATAGTCAAGATAATACCGGCAATGCCTGGCAGGGTTAGCGTGGCCTGGAACAGGGAAAGAACAGCCATGAGGAAGAGCAAATTCAATATCATGGCCACATCGGCAATCAAACCAGACAGGCGATAGTAGATGATCATAAATATTATTACGAAGGCAGCGCCAAGGAAGCCTGACATAAGGCCCCGCTGAATGGAATCTCTTCCCAAAGATGGGCCCACAGTCACATTTTGGATAATCTTTACTGGAGCGGGCAATGCGCCGGCACGCAAAACTATGGCCAAGTCAGAAGCCTCTTCATGTGTGAATGAGCCAGTGATCTGGGCATGGCCTCCACCGATCTTTTCTCTAATTACTGGGGCGGATCGCACCACGCCATCAAGAACGATGGCAAGTCTCTTTCCTACATTTTCCTCAGTTATCTTGGCAAAGATCTTGGCTCCTCGGTCTGTGAAGTCAAGCGCAACGTACGGTTCATTGTATGCGCCGCCAATTCTCACATGGGCAGTTTTTACTGCATCGCCTGTCATCAACGTGCGCTCTTTTAAAAGCAAGGGCCTTTTTGTTACCCTGCCTGTGCGGCTGTCTACTTCTTTCAGAAAATATATTGCGTCACCCTTGGGCAGTCTTCCCTTCAGGGCTGCATTCAATGTCTTGGCGTCAGCATCTGGAGGTACCTGGCCGCTCTTCACAGCCTGCTGTATAAGTGCGCCCAGGTCCACACCTGCTTCATCATCAACTAGTTTGAATTCCAACTGGGCGGTTTGGCCAATTAGTTTTAAAGCACGTTTTGGATCTTTAACTCCAGGAAGCTGAACAACGATTTTATTCTTGCCCTGGCGAACAATGACTGGTTCCGTAACCCCAAACTGATCGATGCGGTTTCTTATGATCTCCAGGGACTGTTCCACTGAGTGATCTTTAATGAACTGTTTTTCTTTTTCAGAAAGGCCCAAAACTATAGTAGGAAAACGTCCATCTTCCTTAATTTGGAGAATCTTGAGGTCGGGAAATTCTTTTTGAATAGTCTCCTTTACCTGTTCCAACGCGCTTTTGTTGGGAATAGCAAAGGCTACTGTGCCAGGCTCGGCGCTCTTGCGCCTTACCAGCGTAATATTTTTGTGTTTTAGCGTGGCCTTAAGTTCTTGGGCAGACAACTCAACGGCATTTTTGATTGCTTGGTCAACGTCCACCTCCAATATAAGATGCATGCCGCCTTGAAGATCCAGACCCAACTTCAATCCTTCGCTGTAAACGTACTTCTTAAACCAGTCTGGCGTATCCTTGTAAAAGGCAGGCAGCACCAGAGCCACCGAGCAGATGATCAGCACAAACATCAATGCGAATTTCCAGCGCAATCCCTTAGGCATATAGAAATCTCCTTGGAATAGACTTGTTAAGGCCTTTGGTTGAACATTCCGCTATGTTCTTAAACAGCCAAGCCCTTCTTATCTAACGTGGAAGAATTTTGCAAGGAAAGAGTGATGACAGCGTGGAAAAATATACCGAATCATAACCAAGGTGGTCTAGAAAACCACTATTATTGCTGAGGCAACTAAATAGCCGCAAGCTTTTTATTAGTAATTTGCCACTATTAAAATGAAAATGATCAGTTTATGAAATCGAACGTTTTAATGCCGGAGTGATAAACGAGTGAAGACATACATAACTGCTCAAGATTTTCTTGTGAAACCTGTTCATTTTTTGATATGATTTTTGTTAGGCTGCACGAAGCCAGGACAAGATGAGGAGGGAATCTGGATGGATGACACAAAGAAACTAGACATCAAATCTGCCTCCATTTGGGACGATGCCCAATACATGCTATCAAAGGCTGAAAAAGAGGGAGTCGAGACAGCCTGGCACCGTCTAATGCAGCAAAAACCTCACTGCAAATTCGGTGAAAGCGGGGTCTGTTGCCGTATATGCACCATGGGGCCGTGCAGGATAAGCAAAAAAGCACCAAGGGGTGTCTGTGGAGCTGATGCTGATGTGATCGTAGCGCGTAATTTTGGCCGATTTATTGCTGGCGGTGCGGCAGGCCATTCTGATCATGGTAGAGACTGTATAGAGGCCCTCTATGCAGTGGCACACGGTGAGACCAAAGACTACTCAATCAAAGATAAAGAAAAGCTCCTTCGCATTGCGGATGAAATTGGTATAAAAACAAAAAATAGAAATATTGTTGATATCGCCAAAGACGTCGCGGCAGATTTTTTCGAAAATTACGGCACTACAAAAGGGAAGCTTTCATTTATTGTTCGTGTTCCGGAAAGAAGGCGTGAGCTTTGGGAAAGGCTGGGTATAACACCAAGAGGCGTCGACCGGGAGATAGCAGAAATGATGCACCGCACCCATATGGGTTGCGACAATGACGCTGCGAACACAATGCTTCACGCGGCTAGAACCTGTCTGGCAGATGGATGGGCTGGTTCAATGATTGCCACAGAGGTGTCAGACATCCTCTTTGGCACGCCATTTCCCAAAAAATCAAAAGTTAACTTGGGGGTTTTAAAAGAAGATCATGTAAACATTTTGGTGCATGGACATAATCCCATAGTATCTGAGAAAATTTTAGAGGCAGTGGTAGAGCCGGAGCTTGTGGCCTTGGCCAAAGAAAAGGGCGCTGCTGGCATAAATCTGGCCGGCCTTTGCTGCACAGGCAACGAGTTGATGATGAGGCAGGGTATACCCATGGCAGGCAATCACTTGATGACTGAGCTTGCCATTGTAACCGGAGCCGTTGAGCTCATCGTCGTTGATTATCAGTGCATTATGCCAAGCCTTGTTCAGGTTGGAAGCTGTTATCATACGAAGATGGTGACAACCGCTGACAAGGCCCGCTTTACAGGCGCTGAACATATCCAGTTTGATATTGCCAATGGCAGGGAGCAGGCTAAAAAGGTAGTGCGCATGGCTATCGAGCGTTATGCTCTTCGTAATCCTGATCGGGTTGAGATTCCATGCGAACCAGTGGAGTTGATCACAGGCTTTTCTAATGAGGCCTTGCTGAGGGCTTTGGGTGGATCTTTAACACCCTTAATAGACGCCATAAAAGAAGGCAAGATCCGCGGTGTGGTCGGTATCGTGGGGTGCAATAATCCCAAATACAAACATGATTACTGCAATGTGAATCTCACTAAGGAACTTATTAAAAGGGATATTTTGGTGCTAGTAACCGGCTGCGTAACCACTGCAGCATCAAAGGCAGGGCTTTTGGTGCCTGAAGCTGTCAGCCAGGCAGGCCAAGGCATTCAAGAAGTGTGCAGGGCATTATCAATACCGCCTGTGGTTCACATGGGCAGTTGTGTTGACAATGCGCGCATACTTCAATTGTGCGCCATGCTTGCCAATGAACTCGGGGTGGATATTTCTGATTTACCCGTGGCTGCTTCTTCCCCTGAATGGTATTCAGAAAAAGCTGCAGCCATCGGAACTTATGCCGTTGCATCAGGTATATATACTCATCTTGGACACCCGCCCAACATAACTGGCTCTGAACTGGTAACCAATCTGGCCCTTTCAGGGTTGGATGATTTGGTGGGGGCATGTTTTGTGATTGAACCAGACCCATTCAAGGCAGCTGAACTGCTGGATGCCAGGATCAGTGAAAAACGTAAGGCATTAGGGCTTGCCCCATAGTAGCGGCTGATAATTTGGTATTTCATAACAGCAAGCGCCTCTCTGTTGTTCCCCTGCCAAAATATCTTTTGAAAAGGTGGCAGAACAGAAGGGGTCTTTGGCCATCTTGAAAAGGCAAATTTGGAATCAGGTCATTTTTTTAGACTTGACAGTGAACAAATGTTCATGTATCCATGCGACATGGAGCTTACCAAGAGGCAGCAAGAGATTCTAAATTTCATACAGGCTAGTTTCAGAGACAGGGGAGTCGCCCCTACAATCCGGGAGATATGCTCACATTTTGGCCTCAAAGGGCCTGCCGGGGTACACCGCATTTTGAAGGTATTGGAGAAGAAAGGTTACCTTGCTTCAGAGCCTGGTAAGAAGCGCTCGTGGCGGCTAGTTGCTGGCCATGTTTACAGATCCATACCTGTGGTAGGCAGAATCGCAGCTGGAAGTCCCATAGACGCCTTAGAAAATATTGAAGATGAACTTCCCTTCGATCCCAATTTTTTTGGTTCAGAAGATTGTTTTGGCCTAAAAGTCCAAGGCGACTCCATGATAGAGGCCCACATTGCCCCGGGGGATATAGCAATCATCCGCCCACAGAGAGATGTCGAAGATGGCGAAATTGCAGCAGTAATGGTGAATGGTTTACTGCCAGAAGCAACCCTCAAGATGGTAAGGCGCAAAAATGGTGCTTTAGAGCTGATCTCTGCAAACCGCAGCTATGAGCCTTTGGTCTTTGCAGGAAGGGAGCAGGAAAAGGTGCAGATAATAGGCAAACTGGTTGGGGTAATAAGAAGGCCTTGAATTTAACCATGGAGGAGTTCGTTCATCTAGATGTTCAAAGCGCCTATTCATTTTTATGGGGTACCTTTACACCTGAACAGATGGTGGATGAGGCCTTGAAAAAGGGGTTTAAGGCCATAGGGCTTTCAGATACTTGGAGCCTTCAAGGGGTTGTGCGTTTCTACAAAATTGCCAGAAGGGCTGGCATACAGCCAGTGATAGGTGCCCGGGTGGAAGTAGAGGGAGGTTGTTGGTTGCTTCTTGTTGTTTTAACCCGGCATGGCTATGCCAATCTCTGCAAACTTGTCTCCATGGGACTTCAGAAAAAGAAGGGTAGCAAGGCGCTTTTGCCAGTTTCGCTTCTCATGAGATTCAGCGAAGGATTGTCTGCGATATTTCTGCCTCATTGTTCGGCTGTGTTGGAAGAGCAGGATGGTTTCATGCAAGCTGTTACACAATTACACAGGCTCAAGAAGGTGTTTCCTGGAGATTTTTATATAGGGGCCGCACCTGTTGCATTGGAAAAGGCAAAAGGCCTTTGTAAGGCAAGCGGAGTTCCTCCTGTAGCGGTTAACTCTGTGGCTTTTTTGAAGAGAGAAGATTATGGGCTTCACAAATTGCTGGTAGAAATACAAAGGCGTCATCATCATAGAAAGGCCCGCCCTTTAATGTGTGATTCATTTTATATGGCAAGCGGTGTCGAGATGGCCAGACTGGTGCCATGGCCAGAGGCCTTGAAAAACAGCGCAATCATTGCAGAAAAGGCAAAAAAATTCCTTCTTCCCCTTGGAAGGCTTCACCCTCCCTGTTTCCGGAATAGGGAGGATGCAGATTGCATATTGGCAAAAAGATCTTTTGAACGTTTGGCGCATCGGTTTGAAATTGCTTCCTATGCCCATATCAAGCAGCTCGACAAGGAACTTGCGTGCATAAAGTCCAAAGGCCTTTCTGATTTTTTTATTCTGGTGGATGAAGTGGCAGAGTTTGCCAGAAGAAAAAAGATCATATTTTCACCAAGGGGTTCTGCCGTAGGTTCGTTGCTGGTTGCGCTTTTGTTGAACGGACCAGATCCTTTGGCCCATGATCTTCTGTTTGAACGTTTTATGAACGAGGGCCGTGGGGACATGCCAGATGTGGATATTGATTTCGACTCTGAACGCAGAGATGAAGTATTGGCCTGGGTGCTCGAACGCTTTAAAGGGCAAGCAGCCATGGTTTCCACAGTTCACCATTTCAAGGTGCGCAGTGCGGTAAGGCTTGCAGCCAAGGCCATGGGGTACAGTGAGGCCCAAATAAAGCGTCTTTCTGCCTGCCTACCCTGGTCATTGCGCGGCATAGACCTTGTGACAGCCCTGTCTACCCTGCCCGAGCTTAAAAATGCACCCATTAAGCGCCATACCAGGTTGGTGGAATATGCATCCCGGCTTTCAGGCCTGCCCTTTCAGGCATCTGTACACCTTGGAGGCGTGATCGTTGTTCCAGACCAAATTGAAAAGTGGACACCCATCTCTACCTCCAACAAAGGATTTCCTGTTGCACAGTTGGACAAAGATGACGTAGAGGATTTGGGACTTTTGAAACTGGATCTACTTGGTCTTAGGATGCATACAGCACTCAGAAAGGCTGAAGAGGCGTTGTGGAAACAGGGCAAATGGGATAGGCGCCTTGCTGCCCTTCCTTTGGATGACAGAAAAACTTTTCATGAACTGTCCCAAGGAGACAGTCTAGGCGTTTTTCAACTTGAATCTCCTGGGCAGCGCCAGCTTTTGGGCAAGCTTAGGCCTAAATGTTTTGACGATCTGGTTGCAGAGATCTCCCTGTTCAGGCCAGGGCCAGTGGAAGGCGATCTTGTCAGAAAATATGTAGAAAGGAGAGCTGGAAGAATGGATGCAAGGCCCATACATACCAGCCTTGCAAATGTCTTGAAGGAGACTTACGGAGTCATCGTATTCCAGGAGCAGGTATTGAAGGTGGTTCACCTCTTTGCTGGTTTTTCTTATGCAGATGCCGATGCCTTTCGCAGGGCCATGACCAAAAAACGTTCCCCAATGGAAATGCAAAGGCTTAGGGCTGCATTCATCAAAGGTGCCCTGCGAAATGGTCATACCTTGAAAGAGGCAGAAAGGGTGTTTAAACAAGTTTCTGCCTTTGCAGCTTATGGTTTTTGCAAGGCGCATGCAGTAGCCTTTTCCCATATTGCCTATAAAAGCGCCTACTTGAAAAGCCACCATGCCCAGGCCTTTTATATAGGCCTGCTCAACAGCGGGGGCGTGGGCTCTTATCCTGCCTGGGTAATTTTGAATGAGGCACGCAGAAAAGGCATAAAAATCTATCCACCCCATGTAAATTACAGCGGTGTTGAATATGAACCAGAAGGAGGGGGCATCAGGGTTCCTCTGCAGGTGATTCGCGGGGTCGGTATCAACAATGCCTATCATATTATACATGAAAGGGTGGAAAATGGCCTTTACTCAAGCTGGGAAGCCCTTTTTAAGCGTGTTCGGCTTTCTAAAGATATAAAGGCGAAGCTTATATTTGCGGAAGCCCTATCAGGCCTGCCGTCAACAGACGAGGATCGCGTATATGCCAAGGCAGCTTGATGTCCGTTTTGAGCAGGTGCTTGGTGAGCGTGCAAACCTGGAGGTTTATTGTTCTGCTCATCCCTTTGAACATCTCAGGCCGTTGTTGAAGAAAAGGGGTATTATGCCTTGGGCTGTTATAAAACAGATGAAATCAGGCAGCTGGGTCCGTTTTTCAGGCTTGTTGATCCTTGTTCATACCCCTCCAGTGCGTTCTGGCAGGCGGATTATGTTCGTGACTTTGGAAGACGAGACAGGCCTCATAGATCTTGTGGTGTTTCCCTCTGCTCAGATCAAGGGAGCCAGGCTACTTTTTTGTCAGAAGTGGTGACTGGAGCAGGAATATTAAAAAGGGAGGGATATGAAGGTGTTTCAGCTATTATAGTTGCAAAACAGTTCAGTCAGGAGTTGAGTGGCCCTTTGGACAAGGTGTTCAAAGCATATGAAAAAAAGGGCCTTTCCGCGTGAAAGGCCCAAGAATATAATTGTTAGCCTACACGTTTGCTTGAAGGCAACGCTGCTCTCAGAATAGATCGTTTCATAAGGTCTGGACCATTTTGAACATCTTCCCAAGTCCGCTGCCTTGGTGCAAAGTTCTTGAATAGGGCGTGAAGGTCTTTTTTGCTTCCCTTCCAGTAAATGTTGGGGCCAATCTGCACTATATCAGATTGCAGCCTTTTGGATCCAGCCTTAACCAATTGTGATACCTTGGAGTTAGGATCTTTCAGGTCGCCGAATATCCTTGCATCAGCTATGCATGTTTGGACGCAAGCCGGTTCTTGCCCTGCAGATATACGTTCAAAGCAGAAAGTGCACTTATCCGCCTTAGGCTCATCCAATGTTTCATCAAGGTATCGAGCACCATAAGGACACGCCTCTACACAGGCGCCGCAGCCAATGCACCTTTCTTTGTCGATCAAGACTATACCGGTAAAAGGCTCTTTAAAGGTAGCTTTAATTTCCAGCTTTTTTCTTTTACCGTTTGCCGATACAAATTCTCTCGTTACAGGATCAACCGGGCACACATCCACGCATACAGGTTGATCACAATGGTTGCATAGGCCTGGATAAAAAGTATAGGCCATGCCAAAAGGTGTCTTTTCAGGGCCAATTCTTTTCACCCAATTACGCCTGTATCCTTCTTCTGCCGGGACTCGCCATTCAGCCCTGCAAGCTATTGCACATGCATGGCATCCGACGCATTTAGCAAGATCAATTACCATTGCATATTGACTCATGATTCACCTCCTGATTTAAGCCTTGCTGATTTCAAAACGGGGGAGCTCTCTAGGCAGTGGTCGCAGGTCTGGTATGTTTTTGACCACCCCTTTTTTGACTATGCGAACAAAGCTCGTCCTATGGCTTGACGCTCCCATAAAAGGATCATTTTCATAAGTGGTTATGAGATACTGATCGCTAGCTCCCTTTTTAAAGGCCTTCTTCAGGTGCTTTGATTTACTGCCAAAGCCGTGGGCCATATATATGCAATCTGGGCGGATGCCGGGAGTGACTTTTGCCTTTATAGGATTTGAACGTTTTCCGTGCTCATTCTCCAAAACAATCATTTCACCATCCTGGATTTTCAATTTTGCTGCGACTTCATCATTTATCCAGGCATGATTTTCTGGCCATTCGTGATTCAGCCATTGGTTGTTCATGGTCCTGGAGAAGGTATGCACAGGAGAGCGGCCATAAATAAGCCTTGCAAACCCCTCAGGAGGTGCCGGCGTAGCGACAAATTTTGGAACCGCATCAAGATCTTCTTCTGCGAAGTCTGGTACGGATAGGAGAATTTTGCCCGTGTCTGTGGGCATCTGTAATTCTTCTGGCCTGCGGTAGGGATTGGCCTTAAATTTTATCAGCCCGCCTTCAGCGCCAAGTTTTTCAAGGCTTAGCCCCATCTGTTTCAATTCCTCTTCTACAAGCTCCTTTTCGTTTTTACATCTAAAGCAGTCCATCTTTAGCCTTTTAGCCAACTCTTTAGCTATCCAATAAGGGGTTTTGACCTCAAACAGGGGGGCAGTCACCGGCTGCCTTACGGTCACGTAAGGAGTTAAAAGGTCATAAGTATAAACTGCATCATATCGTTCCAGATAGGTCGCCCCTGGTAATATGATATCTGACCATATAGCGGTTTCTCCAGGCATCATCTCCTCGCAAAAGATGAAATCCAGATTTTTGATGGCCTTGATGGTCTCATAAGGGTTCGGAATCGTTTGAATAATATTGACTCCGTTGATTCCCCAAAGTTTTATGGGATAAGGTTTTCCACTTATGGTCGCCTTTATAATTTCTGCAGTGGGTGTTCCTGGTAGGGCTTCTATGAATGGATATTTGTCTCTCAGTGAAACATCTGGCTCTTCCACTTCGTTTTCACCCGCACAGGCAATACAATGGGCATGGCCTTTTTTGATTGGGGTTGGAAAATAAATGCCACCGGGTGCCCCGATTGAACCAAACAGCGAGGCAAGTATGGACAAACAGTGATGGCGCCCTACATCCCCTCTGCCGTACCATGTGCTGTGACGCCCAGGATGTATAGCCGTGTTGGGGCGTGCCTGGGCCAGCAGTTCGATTGCGGCCTTCATATCTTCTATTTTAAGATCGCAGATTGGAGCTGCCCATTCCAGGGTATATTTCTTTATAGCAGATTTTAGTTCATCAAAACCCGTGCAGTTTCTCTCTACAAAGGGCTTGTCATACAAATTTTTCTCGATTACGTAGTTTATCCAAGCGAGTAAAAGCGCTGTATCGGTGCCCGGCCGTATTGGAAGATAGACGTCAGCTTTGTTTGCTGCCGTGGAAAACCTGGGGTCGACTACTACCAGCTTTGCGCCTTTTGAAAGGCCTTCTATAAACTCTCTAACATGGGACACATGAACGTTTTCACCAATGTGGGTGCCTACAAGCAGCATTGCTTTGGCATGAGCCATATCTATATATTGGCGGGTTCCAGAAACCACGTAGCCCATCGTAGTGAGATAGGCGACTGCCACAGGGCCTACGCATTGGAAAAACGCTGGTTCATTGGAATAATTCTCTGTTCCCAAGGCTTGAAATATTTCCCGCATGAATTCAGCACTGGCTCCGTGATCAAAATAGGCAAGAGAATGGGGGCCATATTTTTTCCTTATTTTGTCTATATTGAAAGCAATTTCGTCTAATGCTTCATTCCAGCTAATTTTGGCCCATTTCCCCTCCCCGCGTTCTCCGGTCCTTTTAAGCGGGTATTTGAGTCGGTCTGGATCATAAAGGAGTTGAACTCCAGAATTCCCTCTGGCGCAAATCCGTTTTCCATTTGCCGGACTTTTTGGATTTCCTTCTATCTTTACCAGTTTGCCATTTTTCACCTTTGCCACAATAGGACAGCGCCAGAAACACATCTCACAGACACTAGGAATTTCTTTAGCTCCAAGGCTACCTGGGAGAGATTTCGAAGTAGAGGCCATTGTGCTGCATGGCTTCAAAAATCCTTCCTTAGTTTCAAGGCCCAGCGAAGCCAAGGCAAGTGTCGTAGAGGCGGACAGTTTCAAAAAATCACGCCTTCTCATAAAACCCTCCTTCCATTGAGCTGATTTGTTTTAAAAGCTCTCCTGTGACCCGGCCTAATGTCTCGAACCAACTGCTAGGCCTGGCCTCAACGAGCTTTTTCTCGAATTGGGGATACCAGAGCAGAAGATGGTTGACTAAAAAGTCGTTGAGCAAACTCAAACACCCACAGTCGATCATGTGGCCTGCCAAGGCAAGCTCCAAAGACAAATGGTCTGGTGGTTCAGATTTGGACATTGGCTCAACCCCTGCTTTGTAATAATACTCAAGAACTTGCTCCATCCCTTCTTGAAAGAGAAGTTTGCGAGAGTTGATATAGTATGAGGCATATGGCGGTGCAGGCACTCCACCTGGTGCTGCAACGAACAAGCGGACAAAATCGTTTTGATGTTCCTGGAGTGTTGGAATTTGGTCAATTTGAGGTACGGATATTTTCAGATCACGGGCAATGTCAAACAGTACACCGCTTCCTTTTTCAATGAATTTTTCATCTTCAGGGTAGGAAAAACCCTGTGCCAGAAATCTCAAAATGTCCCCAGTCCCAACCATAGTTAAAATTTACACTAAACTGCCTCTTAATTTGAATCAAGAAAAAATTTTCTTATAAATCTTTATGGTGATAACGCAAATAAGCCTTAGATTTGCCCCTGATAACACACCCGACGGGATAATTTACGAGGACATAAGGAGTATCGCAGCTAAAGCCAAAGCCATGCCAGCAATTTGTTTTATTGTAAGGGGTTCTTTAAGGAATATTGCAGCCAAAATTATAGTGATGAGCGGGTAGAGGGCCGTCATGCTAACCACAATGGATATTCTGCCTTGTTTGGCAGCTGCCAAAAAGAACAGTGTACCTAGCATGCCGCAGAATCCTGTCAAAAAAGCGTACATGATACCTTTAGGGTGGCAGTCCAGCCTGAATCCTGCAATGACGAGGGCTATGATCCCTACGGCTATGGCTCCAGGGATTTCGTAAATGAGGGCGCTGAGCGGCTTGATGTAGGTGACTGCCAATTTTGGGAAAAATCCCCACAAACCATATATAAACAGGGCCAACAATGAGTATAGCAGCCATTTTTCCATCTCGCCCTCCCTGCAAAATGTAAAACGCCCAGACCAGCGGCCAATGGTTCTGGGCGTTTTTGTCAATCAAACAGCACTGCTATTCTGCTGAAGGAGGCTTGAGCGATTTGGGCACTATCATCACAAACCTGTCTTTCCCTTCAGCCAATATCCCGGCGACCTTCTCTGCTTCTTTGTATTGGAACGCCCTTTTCAATGCATTTATGTAAATGCCAAGCAATTCCTCAACATCTCTGTAACCCTGATCATCGATTTTGCGGATATTCACATTTGCTCCCCTGGCCAAGCGGCGGTTCAGTGCATCCTTGTCAAATCCGAGATCTGGATAAAGGCACTGATATATAACGCCGCCGGTCATACCGGCGCATATCCAGGGGCCTGGGTCTCCCAGCACCACTATGCGTCCACCCGTCATATATTCAAAGGCGAATCCTTTTAAATGCGCTCTGGATGCGATATTGCCCTTATCGTCTTGAACAGGGTTCGTGATCCTGGCACCAAAGACGACGTCCGCTCCAGACAAACGGACGCATGCACGGGAGTCAGCGTAGTTTTGAATAAGTAGGGTGCCGCTTATGGCTCCGTAAGCAAGGCTCTTTCCGGCAGACCCGTCAATATATTTGCCTTGGCGATTCAGCCCCTTCAATATACCTAATATTCCACCAAAGGCGCCCTTTGCTGCTCCGTCCTGGGCTCCACCTCCTACGAATATATCAATGTTGGGAATGTTGAATGCACACAGACCATTTCCAGGTACAGAGCTTTCGAGCCTGAGCCTTGTGCGGTGGCTCTCGTCTGAATCATATTTCCGTACCATGGCCCCTGCCAAATAGGTGCCTACTGCACGGTCAGTGCTCCTTACGCCATGATCGGAGTAGTAAACAATATTTGCTCCATCATCGAAACGTTCCATTACGATGTCTGATATCAGCCTGGTCAGGAAGTTGAGTGGGCGCCGCACGATGTCTGCTTTGACGGATTCCTCTACCAAGCCGGATACAGCGGGCTTTCTCAAAATTTCTGTGGTATCCAAGTATTCCAGGAAGCGCACCTGCTCAAGAAGGTCTGTCCTGCCAACCAGCGCACGTAGGCTGGTTTGTCCCATTTGACACAGAACCATTTTCATTTCATCCCCAATGGCCCTTAACAGCCTTGCAAGGTTTTCTGCCTCTATTTCCGATTGGCGCGGAACAAAGCCCTTAACTCCCCGCCCTTCGGCATCTTTCTTGGTTTGAAGTTGTGTTGAGATGCCCCGCGGGCAACGGTCCAAGTGACAACGCTGGCAACTTATGCAACCTACACCCATCAAGGCAACGGTGCCCAGTCCTATCCTGTCTGCACCCATCAGTATCATTTTGACTGCCTCAAGGCCGCTTCTTATGCCTCCGTCGCACCATACTTCCACTTGGTCACGCAGGCCAGATTCGACCAAGGCCCTGTGGGTCTCACTCACACCTACTTCTGCGGGCAAGCCCACATAGCGTTTGGCGTGCTCGCGGGCAGCACCGGTGCCGCCTTCGAAGCCACTCAAGTTCACAATATCCGCCCCGGCCTTTGCGATGCCGACAGCAATGGTTCCAACACCGCTGGTAACAGGAATCTTCACAGAGACCTTGGCATACGGATTAGCAGTCTTGAGCTCGGTTATTATCTGGGCCAGATCCTCAATGGAATAAATATCGTGCTGGTTGGATGGAGATATGAGCGTGATGCCTGGCTTGCAGTGGCGGGCCTCTGCAACCCGCTCGGAAACCTTTACCCCTGGAAGGTGCCCTCCTTCACCTGGCTTTGCCCCTTGCCCTATCTTTATTTCCAGATAATCTGTGGAATTTAATAGGTGCATATACACACCAAAGCGGCCAGAAGCGATCTGCTGCCCGCGGTTGTGCCTGTACTTGCCCAGCATGTCTGGGATTTCACCACCCTCGCCGTTCATGCAGATAATATTTACCTTCTTGGCTGCTTCAGCATATGCCCGGAACGAATTTTCCCCTTGAGAGCCAAAGGACATGGCGGCAATAACCAGCGGCATGTCGTGCCTTCCAACGGAAATATCCACCTCATCCATGACTGGCTGTTCTTCCAAGGGCACTTGTTTTATATCAAGCGTGTGCCTAATGGCAGCAGGCATTTCTTCCTCGATCTTCTTAAGATCCTTGGCCATTTCTGAATAGCCTTTTTTCCCAAGGGCCACAGAGCGTAAAATCTTTCCTACCCTTGGATTGCGTTTGGGATCTTTGTACAAGGGCTGGGTTTCTTCTGAAGAGGCCCTTTCATATCGTTTAACGGCCAGCTTCCGGATCTCTGCGTATCCAAGTCCAATCTTTTCCGAGGAACAAAAATTTGGGATCTGAAATACATCTTCAAGCTCTTTTTTAAGGCCTATTGAGGCAAAGACCCTGCCATAACCGCACAACTCATGAATGCCCATGGTGGACATGACCTTTTCAATGCCTTTCTGCATCACAGAAAGGGTGTTGGCCACGGCCTTGTTTACAGGCAAGGAGTCATCTGCAAAACTGGCTGCCAAGCGCCACAACATGTAAGGATTGAGTGCGTCTGCACCCAGGCCCATCAGGAACATTACATCATGCAAATTTCTGATGGCTGCCGAACGCACAATAAGGCTGCAGCTCCTCCTCAGGCCATGCTTTTCAAGGTCTTTCAAGATGTAGGCCACAAGAAGGCTGGGGTCCACATAGACCCTGCCGTCTTTGAAACTTCTGGCATCATCGGCCACAAGGATAACCGCACCAGTTTTGACAGCGCTTCTTGCTTCTTCAGACAATTCATCCAGTCTTTTGTGCAGGTCCCCTTCTTTGTCAAAAGTGGCATCCAAAACCTTGACCCTTGCCATGTCCTTCGCCTGGCCAGTAAAGAAATCCAGCACATCTTCCAGCAGGCATGTCCCAAACTGGGTGGCGAGTTTTCGTTCTTCTTCCTGGTCCAAAACCCCTGACAATCCACCTCCGCCAAGCAATACAGGCATCATGACCTCAACGCCTACAGGTGAAGGCATCTTGCTGGACGCCATATCAGGGCGGTCGCCGAGTATAACACGCGTTGTGAAGTGTTCTGCTTCGCGCTCTCTATCAATTGCCGGGTTTGTAACAACAGCAACATTTTCTTTGAAATATTCGGCGATGTTTGGCAGGGCATCAGGGTTTATAGCTGCAAGAGGTCCAGTGTGCCCCATGGAGCCCACTATTTCACGGCCTTCTTTTGCAACCCTGCGCCTCATATCGATATCGTACTGCTGCCATCCAAAGGCGGCTTGCATATTGGGGTTGTCCCATTTGGACAGGGCTTCTTCTTCGCCTGCATTTTCCGAAAAGGTCGAGTAATCGGCTTTGGCGTGTTCATCTGGCAGGCCGTGGTAAAATGAACGCACACAGTCAACCACTCCCTTCCTTGATTCCATCAGCTTGACTAGCTCAGATTGTATTTCTGTATAGTCGAGAATTTCAGCCCTTTTCCCAAGGCCAGCTACTATTGCCACCTTTTCTCCAGGTGCCAAAGGCCGTGGGTCTCTAAGATTGTCTTTCAAATCCACTACGCCTTTTTCTGAAGACAAAAAGAAGTTATCACTGCTCTCTCCAAACCAAAGCGGCCTTAATCCGAGTGCATCGACACTTCCCATGCACACATTCCCGAAACGGGCCACCACAGCAGCAGGTCCTTGCGCCGAGCAAGGGAAAAACCATCTGTAAAATGAATAAAGCTCCTGATATTCTTTGGGATATTTTTCTACTTCTGAATGGATTGTTGGAAACATCATCTCCATGGCCTCAATGGGCTCTAGGTCATAGAGGTTTATTAGGCCCTCCAAAATCCTATTCAGGTCTTGGGAATCACTTCCCCCAGGCACTGGATCAATGCCAAGGATTTTTCCAGTGCTTCTGAGGCGCTCTATGGTGTTAATCTCTCCATTGTGCCCTAGCACAGAGAAGGGCTGCGCCCTTTCGACAGTGGGCAATGTATTGGTGGAATATCTGCTGTGTCCAAGGGCAATGACAGACGTGTTGTCTGGATCGACCAGTTCGGGATAGACGCGCGACAACAACTCAGGCGCTCCGCGCAATTTGTAGACAACGGAGTCAAGGCTCAAAGAGGCCACATGGATATCAGGGATCAAGGAATCTATCTCCATGTGCAGCTTGAACAAATCCTTGTTGGCTTCACGCCTGGTCTCCCTGGAAATTATGCCGGCAATCTGATAAAAAAGTGGTGCCTCGGCCTTGGCTCGCGGCCCAAGCTCTTCATCTTTTGTCTGCCCTTCCCTCTGGAGCAATATATCAGCGCCATATTTGGCTGCGACTTCTTGTATTTTCTTTATTATTGCAGGTGCATCGTGCCTGATTGAAATAGGCAGGAGAAAATGGCCTACAAAGAACATTCTGCTCTCTGCAAGGTGTCGGCTGATCCCTTCTTTTTCCAGCCGCCTGCCCCATATCTGCCTGGGAATGTCTGTTAAGATGCCGCAACCATCCCCTTCACCATTAATATCACCTGACCTGTGCCCCATTTTGCGCAAGGCATCAATGGTGCGTACTATGGTTGCGTGGGTGGACTTTCCCTTTTTATCAACGAAAGCTATAATAGCGCAAGCGTCTTTTTCCCTTGAAGATTTTGAGTAGTACATCAACAATCCCCTTTGTGATTCAGATATTTTGGGCACGCTATGAATTGAGATTCATTGCTTGCCGGCCCTTGACAGACATAACCCTGAAACATAAACAGAAGCTGATTAACTGCCAAGTGGGAAAAACGAAAAAATAGCGCTGCATATATGGGATGTTTTCGTATCTTATTCACAAAAGGAAAAAAATATGCTATTATTGAAACGTTTTGATAAGTTCCATGTCTTTATTCTTTGTAAGAACCTTTAAAGAGAAGCGGGGAGAGCCTTAAAGATGTTTAACGTCGGTGACTTGGCAGTTTATCCAGCACATGGGGTTGGAGTAATCGAGGCAATTGAGCAAAAATCCATCGGCGGTGCTGAACACACCTTCTATATCATGCGGATTCTCGAAAATGATATGAAGATAATGATTCCGCAAAGCAATGCCGAAAATGTGGGTTTGAGGCAGGTCATCTCTGACGAAGATGTGGAGCGTGTCTATTCCATTCTGCAAGACAAGGATGTAACTTTCACTCCGCAGACTTGGAACCGTCGTTACAGGGAATACATGGAAAAAATAAAAACAGGTTCTATATTTGATCTTGCTGCAGTTCTTAGGGATCTTTACATACTGCAAATGGATAAACCACTCTCCTTTGGCGAGCGTAAAATGCTTGACACTGCCAGAAACCTGCTTATCAAAGAGATATCCATTGCCAAACAAAAAGATGAAGAAGAGATTGCTGAAGGCATAGAATCAATTTTTCAAGTTGAAGGAGCTCCTATACCAGAATAATCGAAATAGCTCCGTCCATTGATGACTAATTCTCAAGGTGCACTTTTTTACAAAATAGAGGTGCCGCAGGATCAAAAACCTGAAAGGCTGGATCTCTTTTTGGTCCATTCTGAGCTGAACCTGACCCGTTCACAGATCCGGCGTCTCATCAAGGCTGGGAACGTGGAAGTAGAGGGCAGGTCTGGTGCAGCCGCCAGCCTCAAGGTTCGTCCGGGCAATTGCATAAAGGTTGTCGTTCCGCCCCCCAAACCTTCTGAGTTGCATGCTGTAGAGCTAGATCTCGATGTGCTTTATGAAGACTCTCATTTGATTGTCATTAATAAGCCTGCCGGTCTTGTCGTTCATCCGGGTGCTGGCAGCGAGAGTGTGACCCTGGTACACGGGCTGCTTTACCATTGCAAAGACCTTTCTGGCATAGGTGGGGAAGAGCGGCCTGGAATTGTCCACAGGCTAGACAGGGATACTTCAGGGGTAATGGTAGTGGCAAAGGACAACCTCACCCATGCTGCACTCTCTGCCCAGTTCAAGGAAGGCAAAACACGCAAACTCTACAAGGCCTTGGTGGATGGCAGGATGGGCACCACCAAAGGCTTTATCGACCTTCCCATTGGTAGGCACCCCTTCAATCGGAAAAAGATGTCCACCATTTCCAGATCTGGAAGGCCTGCACAGACTAGGTGGGAGCTTGAGCAGGAGCTTGCAGGCGCTTCTTTGCTTTCGGTTCGGATATTTACTGGAAGAACGCATCAAATAAGGGTGCACTTGGCCTCAGCCGGTCATCCTGTTTTGGGTGACAACCTTTATGGAGGTAAAAAGAAAATCAAGGGAATTTCAGGTGAAGAGCTAAGTATTGAACGTCAGATGCTGCATGCATTTTCTCTGTCATTGCATCATCCTGTTCTTAAAAAAGAGATGGAGTTTGTTGCTCCCCTGCCCAACGACATGAAAGATTTGATAATGGCCTTGTCTGGTTGAGTTTTGAATTTTTTGCACATGTACGCTTGATGATTAATTTATTGAGCCAAGATCTATTGACAGCAAATATTTACCAACACGGATTCTAGTTGTCCCAAACAAATGAAAATTTAAGGAGCATTTTGCCTTGAATAGAATTTCCCCCGTAACTAGGCTTCAAATGGGCATAGCAAGAAAGGGCCTTGATGCCTTTTTGGTCACGTCTCAATACAACCGTTTCTACTTGAGCGGTTTTTCAGCAAAGGACATGGGAATAGAAGAGTCAGCTGGGGCCCTGTTGGTGCTTTGCAAGGAGCGCTATCTGTTGACTGACGGAAGATTTGCTGTCCAAGCTAGAGAGGAATGCCAAGACTGGCCTGTGGTTGTTTACAAAAAGGGGCTCGCAGAGGGCATAAAATCGGTTGCGTCAGATTTTTCATTAAAGTCGTTGGGCTATGAGCCAAATTTTATTACATGTGAAGTATTGGAGGGCATCAAAAAGGCCCTTCCCAAGCTAGAACCCGTTCCTATCAAGGGAACGGTGGAAAAGATGAGGGAAAAAAAGAGGCCGTGGGAGGTTGAGAGGATTAAAAAGGCTGTTTCGGCAGCCGAAAATGTCATCGACGAGGTATGGCGTTCTATCCGGCCTGGTCAGAGTGAAAAAGAAATAGCTTTCATGATACTAAAGGGTTTATATGAAGAAGCTGAGGGACCTTCTTTCCCTCCGATAGTTGCATCAGGGCCAAACAGTGCCCTGCCACATGCAGAGCCGACTAGCAGAAAGATAAAAGAAGGTGAGCCTCTGATTATTGATATGGGAGCCATTTACAAGGGCTATTGTTCAGACATGACCCGCACATTGTTTGTGGGTAAAAGGCCTGAAGGGATTTTTACAAAGATCTATCAAATAGTTGCACAGGCCAAACAAAAAGCCCAGGCAGCGATTAAAGCTGGTGTAGTTGCAAAGGAAGTGGATTTGATAGCAAGACAGGAAATCAAAGATTGGGGATATGGCAAGGAATTTGTCCATAGCCTTGGCCACGGGGTTGGTTTAGCAGTCCACGAACCGCCTACACTTTCCTCTCGAAACCGCAAAAAACTCCGGGCAGGAAATGTAATAACTGTTGAACCCGGAATATACATCGCCGGCAAAGGCGGAGTCCGGCTGGAAGACATGGTCCTGGTAACAGAAAACGGATCAATATGTCTAAACTCCAACAAATGGTATTACCCAGACATCGCCAATTGAGGTTGCCAGGGTGAGTGACTCACGTCAGGGAAGCGTCCATCAGCAAGATTTGAGCCTGGTTGAACACTTGGCAGAACTGCGCCAAAGGCTTATCGTGTCAGTGGCAGGCATAGCTGCCGGAGCAGTGATTGCGTATGCTTTCATTGATCCCCTGTTCACACTTTTTTCTCAACCCCTCATGGATGTTTTGCCCCCAGACACCACATTGATTTTCACTTCCTATCCAGAGGCCTTTTTCACATACCTCAAGCTGGCCATTACTGTGGGGATTTTTTTGGCCAGCCCCTTGGTGCTTTACGAAATTTGGGCCTTTGTTGCCCCAGGCCTTTATCCGCATGAAAAGAGGCTTGCGCTTCCCTTTGTTTTCGCCTCTACATTTTGTTTCGTGGGTGGTGGAGTATTCGGATACTTTGTCGTGTTTCCGGCCGCATTCAATTTTTTGGCCCATTTTACAGGCGACACCTTTGTGCTTCTGCCCAGCGTCAGTGAATACTTCACACTGACAGTCAGGCTACTTTTGGGGTTTGGGCTTGCCTTTGAACTGCCAGTCTTGATGGTCTTCCTCGGCCTTCTGGGAATCATCGATGCTTCCATGCTGAGAAAGAACAGGAAATATGCCATTCTTATTATCTTTGTAATAGCAGCGATCTTCACCCCTACGCCTGACGTCTTGAATCAGGTCTTGTTGGCCGGGCCCTTGTTGCTATTGTATGAAGTTAGTATCTTTTTCGTGTGGTTTGTGAGAAGAAGAAAAGAGTGATAGTGGCGTGAAAATTAGACCTTGTATAGATCTGCACGGCGGCAAGGTAAAACAGATTGTTGGCTCAACCCTCAGCGACCAGCGACCAGAGTCTTTGCAGGAGAACTTTGTGGCCGAGCAGCCACCATCCTATTTTGCGGCACTTTTCAAAAAAGACAACATGACCGGCGGGCACATAATCATGCTGGGCCCTGGCAACGAAGAAGCTGCAAAAGAAGCTTTGTCAGCTTGGCCGGGTGGTTTTCAGATCGGCGGGGGCATAAATGCAGACAATGCCCCGGAGTGGCTGAAAGCAGGTGCTGCTGCGGTGATCGTGACCACGTATGTGTTTCAAGATGGACGGATCAGGGAAGATCGTCTGTTAAAGCTTGAAAGGGCCGTTGGCAAAGACCGGCTGGTGCTTGATCTTAGTTGTAAGCGTAAAGATGGCCGTTACTTCATAGTTACAGACAGGTGGCAAAAGTTCACAGATGTTGAAGTCAATGCTGAGAATCTCGAATATCTGTCTCAATATTGTTTTGAGTTCCTTGTGCATGCCGCTCACGTGGAAGGCAAATGTAAAGGCATCGATGAGCAGCTTGTTACGCTACTGGGCTCAGCATCCCCAATCCCCACCACATACGCCGGGGGTGCAAGATCCATTACCGATGCATACAGGGTGAAGGAGCTTGGCCGTAACAGGATCGATCTTACTATTGGAAGCGCCTTGGATATATTCGGTGGGACAGGCGTGAGGTATGACCAAATTGTAGCCTTCAACAGGGAGATGTGCACCCAAAAGGGCTGAACCGTTTGCCAACAAGCGTACTGCTGTTTATGATGCCTTGATCAAATTAGAGACAAGGGATCTTATATGAGTAAATCTAAAGCCAGAAAGTTGTCCATAATCGGGGCTGGAGCCGTGGGAACTTCCGCCGCTCAGTGGTCTGTTCAGAGGCAAGTAGCAGATGAAATAGTCCTTTACGACGTTGTTGAGGGCCTTCCGCAAGGCAAGGCGTTAGACATAGGGCAGACAGCGCCCTTAAATGGTTTTGCAGGCAGGATTGCAGGAACTAACGATTTTTCCCTCACAGCCAATTCTGATGTGGTCATAGTTACGGCGGGCCTTGCAAGAAAGCCTGGTATGAGCCGCGACGATCTGCTGGAAAAGAACGTCAAGATCGTCAAGGGAATATCGGAACAGATTGCTGCACACAGTCCTGATTGTTGCTTGATAGTAGTAACAAACCCTATAGATGCAATGGTCTACACGGCCTTCAAGATTTCTGGTTTTCCAAGGCAGCGGGTGGTTGGAATGGCAGGAGTGCTCGATTCTGCTAGATACCGCCTTCTCATATCCAAGGCCCTTGGGGTTGCTCCATGTGATGTTACCGCTCTCGTCATGGGCATTCATGGTGACAACATGCTTCCCATGATACGTCTGGCAAGTGTAAATGGCGTGCCTGTCACTGATTTGCTAGACAAGGAAAGCATCCAGGAGATAGTCAAAAAGACGCAACACGGCGGCGCTGAAATAGTCCAGCACCTCAAGACGGGAAGCGCGTTCACCACACCGGGCCTGGCAGCTGTTGAAATGGCAGAGGCCATATTGAAAGACTCGAAACGGGTGATGCCATGTGCGGCCTATTTGGAGGGAGAGTTTGGAATCAGCGGCCTGTTCATGGGGGTTCCTGTGGTGCTTGGTGCAGATGGGGTAGAAAGGATTCTTGAGTTTCCTTTGACCGATGACGAGAAAGCGGCTTTGGAGCTTTCAGTAAATGCCGTGAGAAAACAAATGGAGGCCACTGGCCTTTGATATGTCTTCAGCCAGGGTAGTATTAGCGCTGGTAATCGTTTGCCTGGCAGCAGTTGCCTTTTTCGGCGCTTTGTATGAGGCTGCTAAAAGGCCTGTGCCTCCGAAGAAGGAACTGAAGCCTGAAAAAATTCCGGCAAAGATCCCTGAGGCGCTCTTTGTTCCTGCCACGTGGGATGAATTTCCAGATCCATATGGGTTTTGTGCTCATAGTCCAAGGATTGTCGAGGCCCTGGAAAAGAATATCTCTTATTTGGAAAAATTGGATCAAAGCAGGCGATTCCTTCTAGGAACTCTGGAAATAAGGGTTTCCGATCTCTTGACAACAGGCAATAGGCTTCGAAGAATCTTGCTCAAGTGTTCAACCCTTAAGCCTCAAGAGTTCAGGCTTATATTCAAGGAAAACTTTGAAATCTTCAGCCTGAAGCCAAGGCAGCCAGATGGAGATGAAATTGCTGCAAAAGGCAAGAAACCAATGCTCGTAACAGGCTATTTTCATCCTGAGCTAGAGGCATCTTTCGTAAGAAATAGCGAGTTCAAAGTGCCGCTATATGGGACTCCCAAGGATTTAATTACTGTATCCCTCAAACAGTTTGATCCCACTTTGCCAGCACGTACCATAGTTGGCAGGCCAGATGGCAATAAATTGGTCCCTTATCCCACCCGGTGCGAAATAGACTATGGGCCTGGTTTGGACAATCCACCGGTTCTCGCCTACCTGAAATCGGAGGTGGATGCACTGACTCTTCATATTCAGGGTTCGGCCTTACTCACCTTCGGAACTGGTGAAAAACGGTATATTCACTATGCATCCAGCAACGGCAGGCCCTATAGAAGTGTTGCAAAATGGCTCATCAGAAGAGGTTATTTGAGGCCGGGGCAGGCAAATTGGCCAGGGATCAAAAAATGGGCTGAAAACCATTCGGATCTGTTCCAGCGGGCCTTGTGTGAAAACCCCCGCTACATATTTTTCAAATGGGAAGATGACGGGCCTTACGGGAGCATGGGAGTAACTCTCACTCCATTGGTTTCAGTGGCCCTTGATGCGAAGATATATCCGCTTGGTGTGATTGGTGTATTGGACACCATCCTTGTCACTGCCAAAGGAAAAACCCCATATGCCTCCGTGGTGGTAAATCAAGACATGGGTAATGCCATCCGCGGTCCATACCGTCTTGATCTTTATTGTGGAAATGGAAAAGCCGGCGAAAGCATAGCTGGCAGACTGAAGACCCCTAGCAGACTTTTTGTATTGGTTGCACGTGATTGAGAATTTCAAAATGAAATCCCCTGCTGGCACAAAGAAGGATGGAGGTGGGTATGTTGGTCGTCTTTGTTGGAGATGGTACAGAGGGACCAGCAGGGGAAATTTATGTCCGTTATGTTTAGATAAGAAAATAGGACCATATGCCCATTTTGTCAAGATATTTTTACCGCTGCTTTTTTCCTTGCTGGTTCTTTATGTTACAGCATGTACAGATACTGCAGCAGCACAAGATGTCCAAAAAAATCGACCTTACATTGGAAAAATAACCATTGCGAACAGAGGCCATTGCTTGGAGGCCAGTTTCAATTTGATTAACCCATTTCCTCCAAGAATTAAAGAGGCACTGGAAAGTGGTGTACCCATAAAATATAGTTTCAGCCTTGAACTATTGACTCCGAGATTCCTGCGGGACAAAAGAATTGCAAAGAGGAATATTGAAAAGACCCTTTTCTATGACGCAATAAAAGGTGAATTCAGAATTGTTTCGAGCAAAGGCACAAGGGTGTTGACAGTGGGCACCCTGGAAGAGGCAGAAAAAGAGGCTTTTTCCATAAAGGATTTTCCGATTTGTACAATTTCAAAACTTTCCAAGGGCAGAACCTACTTTCTGAAAATCCGGGCGGTGGCGGAAAAGGGCAATGCTTTTCTACCATTTGAAGGCCTGATAGAAATTTTTTCCAGGTGGGGTTTTGCTACAAAGTGGCATGAAATCAAATTTACCTATTAGCGAAATCGCCCGACGCAAGCGGGAACGCATATTGATGCTCGCCAGTGGAGTTGCAGTGCTGGTGCTTTCCTGGGTGGAATATGCCCTTATTTCCGGTTCAGGGCCCTTTCAGCATGGAAGCAACCTCCTGATATTTTTCGTCATCAATCTCAACACGATATTGATTCTCTTCTTGGGTTTCCTGATTATAAGGAACCTCGTAAAAGTGGTGTTTGAGGACCGTCAAAACATATTAGGGGCAAAATTGCGCACCAAGCTGGTGATAGCCTTTGTTTCTCTTTCTCTGCTGCCAACGCTGGCTCTCTTTTTCGTAGCATTTCAATTTCTCTCCACCAGTCTTTCATATTGGTTTGATGTAAGGGTGGAAAAATCCCTGGAAAGCGCCATAACCGTTGGAAAAACTTTGTATGATGAGCAAGTCAGGGGCATAAAATTGCTATCCCAAAATGTCGAGCGTGCTATTGCTATGGAGTGTCTGGAAGGAGACGACATCCTGAACAAGGAATGCCTCAATGGCATTGCAGAGCAAATCACCATGCCCATTGCAGGCCCTGGGGCCATCAAACAGGCCCGAATGCATTCGCTTGAAATTGTAGATGTGAGTGGCCGGGTGTTATTTAGAAAATATTTTCTGCCCTTGGTCGATCCCCCACCTCCTGTACCCAAAATAATAATAGAAAAGGCCTTTAAAAAAAATAAGCCAGTAATAACACCCCATCCCGTTGCAGCAGGCGAGCTGATCAGAGTGGTTTCTGCCTTGCCTTACAGCGGGAGCAGACCATTATATTTTGTGGCTGTGGGGAAGGTGCTCCATCAGGACATGATGGGGCTTTTGGATGACATAAGAACTGGATATGAAGAATATAAGCAATTACGGGTCTTTCAGAAACCCATTCACACAGCTGTCACCATACTGATGTTGGCTGTTACTTTCTTGATTCTGTTTGTATCAGTTTGGTTTGGATTCAGGTTGGCAAAAACTATTACCGAACCTGTACAAATGCTAGCAGATGCCACCCACCGGGTAGCCCACGGCAACCTCGATTTTCACCTGGAAGCCCCTGGAAGAGACGAGCTGAGTTCTCTGGTGCGTGCCTTCAATACCATGACCGCTGACTTGAAGGAAGCGCGGGCAAAGGCTGAAAGGGCCACGAAACAGCTCAAGAGAAGCTACGCTGAGCTTGAAAGGCGCCAGAGGTACATTGAAATAATCCTTCAAAATGTGGCAGCAGGCGTAATTTCCATAGATAGAAACGGCGTGGTGACCACGGTGAATAAGTCTGCAGAAAACATTTTGGGTATATCTGCAGAAGAGGTGGTGGGAAAGCCTTATCACAACTTGCTATCAAAGGAATATGCCAAGGAATTCGAAAAGGTGCGCAAAGAGTTGTTGCTATCAGGGGGCGATACGGTGCACAGATCCATGCGCCTTGAGGTCAATGGCAGACCACTTTCTCTGTTGGTCAGCTTCACTTTGTTGAAAGATACAGATGGAAGGAGCCTTGGCGTCGTTGTGGTTTTTGACGACCTTACAGAACTGGAACGGATTCAGCGCCTTGCGGCATGGCGAGAGGTAGCGAGAAGAATCGCCCACGAGGTCAAAAACCCACTAACCCCCATACAGTTGTCGGCACAACGCTTGAGAAAGCGTTTTGGAGACAAATGTTCCCAGGTTGAAGATAAAGAAGTGTTTGACAGGTGCACGAATACAATCATTTCACAAGTAGAGGATCTAAAACGTTTGGTCAACGAATTTTCCAATTTTGCAAGGATGCCATCAGCAAGCCCAGTTCCTGAGGATCTCAATGAAATAGTCAAAGACGTCCTACCAATGTATCAGGAGATGAGAAGGGACATCGTTTTCAATGTACATTTAAATGAAGTCCCAAAGGCTAGAATTGACAGAGATCAAGTGAAACGAGCCTTGGTGAATATCATAGAAAATGCAATATATTCCATGAAGGATGGTGGTGAAATAACCATAACAACCGGATACAATGTTGAAAAAGGGATGGTTTCGCTCTCTGTGGCCGATACGGGTTCTGGTATTTCCGAGGAAGACAAACCCCGGCTGTTTGAACCCTATTTTTCAAAAAGGCCAGGAGGAACAGGTTTGGGGCTTGCTATCGTGAATTCGGTCATGCAAGACCATGGTGGCAAGGTAACCATCGAGGACAATCAGCCACATGGAACCATTTTCACCCTTTGGTTTCCTTTAGCTAATGAGGACGAGGAATAGAAGGCCATGAAAAAACGGATTCTTATAGTGGACGATGAATCCACGATCCTTCAAACAGTTGAAGATATCTTGGAAGACGAAGGGTTTGTGCCGATTTGTGCTGAATCTGGTGAAGAGGCACTGGAAATCCTTGAGAGAGAGACTCCAGACCTTGTGCTTTTGGATATATGGCTGCCCGGAATAGATGGCTTGGAGGTTTTGCAGCAGATTAAGAGTAATTGGCCTTTTTTGCCTGTGGTGATGATGTCTGGTCATGGAACCGTTGAGACCGCTGTAAAGGCTACCAAACTCGGGGCCTATGATTTCATCGAAAAGCCTTTGTCATATGAACAGCTCATTCTCACCATCAAAAACGCACTCAAATTTTATGATATTCAAGCAGAAAATGTTTTGCTGAGGCAAAAGGTTGAGCCCCAGGTGGAAATAACCGGCACTAGCCCAGCAATACGGCAGCTCAAGGAGCAAATCCAACTGGTGGCACCCACAGATGCCTGGGTCTTGATCCAAGGGGAAAATGGCACAGGAAAGGAATTAGTGGCTCAAACCATACACCGTTTGAGCAAGCGTGCCGAAAAGCCAATGATCGAACTTAATTGTGCTGCTATCCCAGAAGAACTTATTGAAAGCGAGCTGTTTGGCCATGAAAAGGGGGCATTTACAGGTGCTTCTGCCATGAAAAGGGGCAAATTCGATCAAGCCAACGGTAGCACCCTTTTCCTTGATGAGATTGGTGACATGAGCCTGAAAACCCAGGCGAAAATCTTGCGTATTTTACAGGAACAGCGTTTTGAACGGGTAGGCGGGAACAAGACCATAGAAGTGGACGTGAGGATTATAGCTGCCACCAACAAAAATCTCGAAGAAGAGATCAAAAAAGGCAGGTTCAGGGAGGATCTCTATCACAGGCTCAATGTTATTCCAATGGAAATACCACCACTAAGGCATAGAAAGGAGGATATTCCTTTACTGGTGAAGGTCTTTTTGGAGGAGTTTCGAAGAAAAAGCGGCAAGGCCAAGCAGATTTCAGACGGTGTGCTCGATGCGTTTCAAAATTATGATTGGCCGGGGAATGTCAGAGAACTCAGAAATACTGTGGAAAGGCTGTTTATACTTTCCAGGGGTGAGGTGATAAAAGAAGAGGATCTGCCCTTGGCTTTTTTCAAAGGGTCAGGAAGCCACACAAAGGCTTCTTCCCCTGGAGCAGATATTTTTTTGAAGTGCAACGATTTCAAGGAGGCAAAATCTTTGTTCGAAAAGGCCTACTTGACCATGAAACTCAAGGAAAACGGCGGCAATGTCAAGCGCACGGCCCAGGCCATAGGCATTGAAAGGCGACATCTTCACAGAAAAATCAAGGCATTGGATATCAATGTTTGAAATTTTATTTGAAGCGGGATTCTTGGCCGCGCACTAAGCGCCTCAAGTTGTCACGATGCTGCCACCAAATAACCGAGGCAATCACCCAGGCTGAAAAAATATAGGGCTGTTCATCAGGCCTTAAAAAAATCATGGAAATCGGAACGAGCAGGGAGGCGACCAGTGAGCCAAGGGAAACGTATCTGAATGCCCAAACAGTTGCCGCGAACCCTGCTGCGGCGATAGCAATGGATGTCGGGTAAAGGGCAAGAAATACCCCTGCTGCGGTGGCTACCCCCTTGCCTCCTTTAAAACCCAAAAAAATAGGAAAACAGTGGCCAATTACGGCAAAAATACCAGTAATGGCCGCAAGGTGATCAGAAGGAAGCGGACCTTTCCAAAATAACCGTACCAAAAGAACCGGAACCAACCCCTTGGCCATGTCAAGCAGCAAGACCAGCAGGCCGCTCTTTTTGCCCAGGATTCTTGCGGCATTGGTTGCGCCGATATTTCCGCTGCCTTCCTTACGAAGATCGACACCCTTTGAGCGGGCAATCAACAGGCCGAACGGTATAGAGCCTAATATGTAGGCAAAAATCAAAGGTATATATTTCATGAAAATTCTCTTCTATGCGCCTGTAAAGCTCTTTGGCAGAATGTTTGTTTAATGGATAGCCAAAAGCGTGGGGATGTTACCCCAGCTTTTGGTTTGAAGTCAAGGTGCTGAAGATTTTTGTAATTAAAAATTTTAATGAACTAAATTTTTGAAAAAAATTATTTTAGCAGAAGCTTTCTTGAAAGGTTATTCTCTGCATCAAGAAGCTGGCATGCTGCGTGTCGTGGAGGCCTTCTCAATATCAATTATTCCAGATGAACCAGGATAATCTTTGGTCACGTAACGGGTTATGGAGGTAAGCCGTCCGATCAGATCGCCTATGGTGTCTATTTGAGAACAGATTCGCTGAAGGATTTCATAATTTGGATCTGATTCATCCAGGTTTTTGAGGATTATCTCACCCCAACCTAGAATACCTTGTACAGGTTGGCTCAATTCGTGGGCTACTGCTCCAGCCATTTCCAAAACTCCCTTCAGCCTTTCCTGTTCTATCAAGGCCTTTTGAGCAGCCTTTGCCTTTGTGATGTCCAGAAAGAGCACCGCAACTTCTTTTACCTCTCCCATGTTGCCCTTGACCGGAGTGGCGGTAATGAGGAGGGTGAATGTTTGATCTGGATCTTCATATTCAATCGTCTGTACCTCGCCTGTTTGGAAAGCTAGATCAATAGGGGAGTCGTGGGTCAATAAAACGCTGCATTTCACAATGTCTTTCAAAAGATTGCCAGTTAGATCCTCCCCTTTAACACTATCTTGCAAGATTCCCTTTGGAACCCCTTGGCTCCAAGAAATCTTTTTGTCTTTGTCTAGGAGTATTAGACCTGCACCCATGCTCAGGACTGCGTTAGTCCACAGCTTGCGCTCCAGGGCAAGGTTTTCTTCGATTTCTTTCTTTCTTATTGCATTCTGGATGTGGAAGGCCAATTCTTGCGTATCCACAGGTTTCTCTAGATAGGTGTATGCGCCTTTTTTCAAAGAGGAAACCGCATCATCAATGCTGCCAAAGGCGGTCATGATTATCACTGGCATAAACTTGTCGTTTTGGTGCACCATCTCCATCAGTTCTGTGCCATAAATCTTGCCGAGACGTTGGTCCGTGAGCAGCAAAGAGAAACGTTCCTGTTTGACGAGGGTTATAGCCTCTACTGGATCTTCTACTGCAGTCACATCATATCCCATCAAGCGAAGGCGCATGTCCAGCACTTCCAGGATATTGACGTCGTCATCAACCAGTAATATTTTGTGACGTTTCATGATTTCACCTTCTTTAAGGAGAATATTCTCCTGCAAGAAAGAGGCCGCATCAAGTCACATTGCATGGATCAGGCAGCCTTGTAGTAGACGACATAATTATCTGTAAAATAAACTAAATTTTTCCAGGAGAAAAGCAGTGACTCAAAAAAAAATTTCCAAGATCGTTTTAGCATATTCCGGCGGGTTAGATACGTCTGTGATCCTAAAATGGCTTAAAACTACTTATGATTGCCCTGTGGTCGCATTTTCTGCAAATATCGGCCAGGATGAAGACTGGGCCGCAGTGGAACAAAAGGCGTGGGATACCGGAGCAAGTGAAGTGGTGATCAAGGATCTCCAGGAGGAATTCATCAAAGACTATGTCTTCCCCATGTTCAGGGCCAACGCCATTTATGAAGGGACTTACCTGCTGGGCACGTCCATCGCCAGGCCGTTAATAGCCAAGGAACAGGTCAAGGTTGCCGAAGCCACTGGAGCCGATGGTGTGAGCCACGGCGCCACTGGCAAAGGCAACGATCAAGTAAGGTTCGAACTCAGTTACATGGCCTTGAATCCTGACTTAAAGATCATTGCTCCATGGCGTGAATGGGACCTGAATTCTAGGGCAAAACTACTTGATTTTGCCAAGGAACATGGAATTCCGGTTCCTGTTACGCAGGCAAAACCATACAGTATGGATGCTAATTTATTGCACATTAGTTATGAAGGAGGCATTCTCGAAGATCCGTGGATGGAGCCCCAGGAGGAAATGTTTGTCTGGACGAAATCACCTGAAAAGGCCCCTGACAAACCCACCTATCTGGAGATCGAATTCGAGAAGGGTGATCCAGTTGCCATAGATGGCGAAAAATTGAGTCCTGCCAAGCTTTTCCATAAATTAAACAATATAGGCGCAGAAAATGGAGTTGGAAGGGCTGATATAGTAGAAAATCGTTTTGTAGGCATGAAATCAAGGGGTGTTTACGAAACCCCTGGTGGTACCATCTTGCGGACCGCCCACATGGCCTTGGAATCAATTACCCTTGACAGGGAAGTGGTGCATCTGCGCGACACTCTTATACCCCGCTATGCAGAATTGATTTATTATGGTTTTTGGTTTGCACCAGAAAGAGAAATGCTGCAAAAAATGATAGATGAATCACAGGTTCCAGTTACTGGAACAGTAAGGCTCAAAATTTACAAAGGAAACGTGCAGGTGGTGGGCCGAAAGGCAGAAAAATCTTTGTACAGGCCTGAATTTGCTACATTCGAAGAAGATGACGTTTATACTCAGAAGGATGCCCAGGGTTTTATACGTTTGCAGGGTTTAAGGCTCAAAATCAGATCTTTGGTGGAAAAAGGCGTTTGAACGGCAGCCGCCAGAGATTCACAACCGTAGTTTTACATTACGTAGGCTTGATCACGCCCTGTTAAATGAATAATGTATTGAATATAAAAAGTTTTTGGAGACGTGATGTATAATAGATATTACCAATACAGATACACACAAAAAAGGTTGCCTGGCTGGCTGGTGGTAATTTTGGGCTCGTTGGCACTGGCAGCGTTCTTTCTCTTTGCACTGCCTATTTTTTTGGCTGCCTTAGTAGTCTTTGGTGCTATAGGCGCATATTTCGCCTATAAAATCAAAAAGACCATAGATCAGGTTGAAAAGGCCCATTTCGAACACATGAACAAAACGGGCTTACATGTCGATGAGGAAGAATTTGTCATAGATATCAGCCCAGACGACACCGATAGTGATTGCAGCGATGCAGATTGTTCCTGCAGGCGCCTTTTAAGATAAAAATAAATATTCAACATGTCACAATCAGGCTCAAAAGGCGGTTTGGTCCAATGCGTATCGCTGGAACTTCCCAAGCCAGGGCTGTCCGACAACAGGTCCCATGAAGCAAGGCTGCGAGATGCTTTAACATCTGTTACAGGCAGCCGCCCTTCAATGCCGCTTTATGCGCTGAAAAAATTGGGCAGTGTATTGCCTGAGGCTGGCTATTCAATCGATTCCATTTTGGTGCAAGGTCCATGCGGTGATGAGGTGGCAGACGTATGTCCCAAATTCCACCATGACCCCATTCTCGGCATGGCTGTGGACCTGGGCTCTACTACCGTAGTGTTCTACTTGGTTGATATGGTGGAAAAAAGGCTGCTTCATACACTCTCAAAGTACAATCCCCAGGCTGCCCATGGAGAAGACATTTTGGAGCGTATCCTTTTTGCCGGAAGAGGAAACGGCCTTTCCATTCTTCAGAGGGAGGTAGTGCAGCTCTTCAACGACGCTGCACATGAACTCTCGTCTAGGGAAGGTTGCACTGCAAATTCAATATATTTCTGGACAGTTGCAGGCAATACTACCATGACCCATTTTTTTCTAGGCCTTGATCCATCTCACATCTGCAAAGAGCCTTATTTGCCGTCTGCAAGCCGTTTTGACATATTGAGACCGAATGAAGTCGGTCTTGTATCGAATCCTGGTGGGCGTTTGTATGTTTTTCCAAACATCGGCAGCTATTTTGGTGGGGACCTCATAGCAGCAATCATTGCTTCTGGTATGCACAACAGTGATGCAGTCTCAATGCTGGTTGATGTGGGCACCAATGCCGAGGTGATCTTGGGCAACAAGGATTGGATGGTAGCCTGTGCGGGCGCTGCAGGACCTGCGTTGGAAGGCGGGATCCTGTCGTGTGGCATGCGGGCTCAGCCAGGTGCCATTGAAAGGGTATCCATAGAACCAGATACTCTTGAGGTCCATTACAAAACCATTGGGGGCGAGCCGCCAAAGGGGTTATGTGGTTCAGCCATTATCGATCTTTTGGCAGAGATGTTCACTGCTGGCATTGTGGAGCAGACCGGCAAGTTGGTGAAGGATCGATGTCCTGACAGGGTAGTCGAACTGAATGGCGAATTGGTGTTCATAGTGGCCAAGGCCAATGAAACCAGCCATGGCCAGCCTGTTTACATAAGTCAGAGCGACATAAAGAATCTCATACGCTCCAAAGGAGCCATGTACACAATTTTGAATGTTGTGACACAGAGCGTAGGAATTTCCTTTGAGGATATCGAAAATTTCTACGTGGCTGGTGCTTTTGGGAACTATATCGATCCAGAAAAGGCCATCACTATCGGTATGTTGCCCGACATTCCCCTTGAGCGCTTTAAAGGCCTTGGAAACGCAGCTGGCAAAGGTGCTCTAAAACTTCTGCTGAACAAAGAACTCCTCTTCGAGATCGAAAAGTTGTGTGAACGGATCACCTACCTAGAGATGAACGTGCGCGGTGATTTCATGAACCAGCTTACCGGTGCCCTGTTTCTTCCCCACACAGACTGGAGCCGTTTTCCCACTGTCAGAAAGAAATTGCAACCAAAAGCATAGAGAAGATCCTGCCTTCGAACTTTCAATTCGAAAAAGCATAGACCTTTAAACAGTAGGCCAAGTCAAACGAAAAGTTTCTACTGGAAGCACAGTTTTTTGTAGCTTGTTCTCAGAAAATGTTTAAATTGTTTTTAATTGGTATGATTATTTTGACCTAGATAAAGAATAGAAGAGGTTTCTATGAATGATGCTGTTGCTGGTAACAAAGATCATGGAAAATGTCTCCACTGTGACCATGCAGGCCATGGTCATCAAGGGGGAGCCGGCGGAAAATATGTTGATCCTGTTTGTGGTATGTCAACGGATGATCCAGATAAGTATCTCAAATATGAACATGGAAACGAGACCTACTATTTTTGCTCTGAACACTGCCTGACCAAGTTCAAGGCTGCGCCGCATGATTATACGGTGGGCGCCAAGGGGCCTGATGAGCCGGAAGGAGCAGAGGATATCGTCTATACGTGCCCAATGCATCCGGAAGTGGAGCAGCTGGGACCGGGCACCTGTCCAAAATGTGGTATGGCCTTGGAACCCAAGACCATGACTTTGGATGTGGAAGAAGAGAATCCGGAATACAAGGACATGCTCAGGCGTTTCGTGGTTGGAGCTGTTCTGGCTGTGCCAGTGGTCTTGATTGCAATGCGTTCCATGATTCCGGGTGGCAGGCTACTGGATCAAATAGCGAGTGAAAAGACATGGCAGTGGTTAGAGTTTTTGCTTGCTACACCTGTGGTGCTGTGGGCTGGCTGGCCCTTTTACGTGCGTGGAGTGCAGTCCATCGTGAACCGCAGCCTCAACATGTTTACCTTGATCGCGCTGGGAGTTTCGGTTGCCTATGCCTACAGTGTCGTCGCAGTACTTTTTCCTTCAATATTTCCGGAAATCATGCGTTCAGAGCATGGCAGAGTAGGCGTTTATTTTGAGGCAGCTGCAGTCATCGTGGTGTTGATTCTTCTCGGCCAGGTAATGGAATTAAGGGCAAGGAGCCAGACAGGGGCAGCCATAAAGGCCCTTCTCGGCCTGGCACCGAAAACGGCCAGAAAAATCAAACCTGATGGCACAGAAGAGGACATCCCCCTTGAGCATGTGCACAAGGGGGATCATCTGCGGATCAGGCCTGGTGAAAAGATACCTGTGGATGGTGTAGTGCTGACTGGATCGAGCCTGGTTGACGAGTCCATGATTTCGGGTGAACCAGTGCCTGTAAAAAAAGGACCCGGAGACTTGGTGATTGGCGCCACTGTCAATACCACAGGCGGTTTGGTCATCCGGGCGGAAAAGGTGGGGGCTGAGACCCTACTGGCTCAGATAGTCAAAATGGTGGCTGAGGCCCAGCGCAGCCGTGCTCCAATCCAAAATCTGGCTGATGTGGTGGCAGGCTATTTTGTTCCTGCCGTGATACTTGTGGCAATGCTGGCCTTTGGCGCCTGGTATGCTTTTGGTCCTGATCCCAAATTGGCACACGCATTGGTGGCTGCGGTCTCTGTTTTGATAATTGCCTGTCCGTGTGCCCTGGGCCTGGCTACACCCATGTCCATAATGGTGGCCACAGGAAAAGGCGCTTCGCTGGGGGTCCTTTTCAAAAATGCCGAAGCCATAGAAACTATGCATGAGGTGGACACGTTGGTAGTCGATAAGACTGGCACATTGACCGAGGGCAAACCCAGGCTCATGGAGGTAGTGGCTGCGCCTGACTATAGTGAAAAATCCCTTCTCAATGTGGCTTCGAGCCTGGAGAAAGGTAGTGAACATCCTCTGGCCTCTGCCATAATAGAAGGGGCAAAGAAACAGGGAATTGAGCCTAAGCCAGCAGAGAAATTTAACTCACACACAGGTAAGGGCGTTTCAGGCATGGTGGATGGACAGAAGGTCATGCTTGGAAACCAAAAGCTTTTGGAAGAGTTTTCAATAGATGCTTCTGGACTGGAAGAGAAGGCAGAAGAGCTTGCTTCAGAAGGCCAGACTGTCATGTTTGTGGCAATCGATGGAAAGGCAGCTGGCCTGTTGGCAGTGTCTGATCCTATAAAAGAGTCCACGCCAGTGGCAATAGATGCCTTGCACAGAGAAGGTCTGGAAATAGTTATTCTCACTGGCGACAACAAAAAAACTGCTGAGGCCGTGGCCAAAAAGCTTGGCATAGACAAAGCCGTGGCAGAAGTGCTGCCTCAAGAAAAGGCAGAGGCAATCAAAAAATTCCAGGAGCAAGGACGCAAGGTGGCCATGGCTGGAGACGGTATTAACGATGCCCCAGCCCTTGCCCAGGCAGACGTGGGAATTGCCATGGGCACTGGCACAGATATCGCCATGGAGAGCGCAGACGTGACTTTGGTCAAAGGGGACCTTATGGGTATCGTGCGGGCCAGAAAGCTCAGCAGGGCAACAATGCGCAATATCAAGCAAAACCTCTTTTTTGCCTTTGTATACAATGCGTTAGGCGTGCCTGTGGCTGCAGGTGTGCTTTATCCTGGTTTTGGCATCGTGCTATCTCCAGTAATCGCGGCTGCAGCCATGAGCTTCAGCTCTGTCTCAGTAGTAACCAATGCCTTGAGGCTAAAACGGGTTTCCATTTGAAAAATGTTTGAATCAAAACACATCCTCAAAACAGGACAGGTTAGGTGTTATGATATGACAGGCAGGCAGATTCCCTGCCATGGTACAGGCCAAGACGGCGAATACCAAGTTGGTATCTGGATTTCTGAGCCAAGATTCGAGGTGTCTGGAGGCCTCGTTACGGATAGGCTTACTGGCTTGATCTGGGCGAAGGATGCAAACATCAATGGATTTCCGATGACGTGGGAACGGGCCCTGGCCTTTGTAAAGGGCCTGAATGAACGTGCCTATAAAGGCTGTCAGGACTGGCGTATGCCCAACCGCAGGGAACTTCGCAGCCTGCTACACATGGAAACCATGAATCCTGCACTGCCTCCAGGCCATCCCTTTGAGAATGTGTTTCATGGTTGGTATTGGACGTCTACTACGGCAGCAATAAATACCAAATATGCTTGGTATATACACCTGGGTGGCGCCAGGATGTTTTATGGCCGAAAGGATCAGGAATATCTTGTTTGGCCAGTAAGAGGAACGTCGACTCTGTTGCCTGCAACTGGCCAGGATGTTTGTTTTGACGTCCGTGGAAACAAGATCTTGTGCGATAATAGTGGCCAGGACGGGATGTTCCAGCATGGTGTTTCATGGCCCGAACCCCGGTTTAACCTGTGCGGGCTATCGGTTGAGGACAGGTTGACCGGACTGATGTGGACCCAGAATGCAGATCTGGCCCAAGGCCTTGCCACATGGCAGGAGGCCTTTGACTTAATCGAAGACATAAATGCAAACAAACTGGCAGGCCATTCAGACTGGCGTCTGCCTAATATAAACGAGCTTGAATCTTTGGTCGACTGTTCCCAGCATACTCCGGCCTTGCCCAAGCATCATCCATTTAAAGGCGTAAGGGAATTTTACTGGTCGTCAACAACCAGTATTTATGATCCGCCTTGGTCGTGGGCACTCTATATGTACAAAGGCGCTGTTGGGGTAGGTCTTAAAAAAGGTAAACATTTCCATGTATGGGGTGTAAGATCTGCACAAGCGCGGTGATGCAATATGCGATATGAACTTTTCTTCAGGCTTTCCATGTTTTTTGCCATCTTTTTGCTGGTGGCCGCATGGGAGCTTAAGGCCCCTAAACGAAAATTGACAGTCCCGAAAACCGTACGCTGGTTTAACAATTGGTGTAACGCTCGTATATCCACATGGTGGGACAGGATTTGTGGCACATATAGGCCTCAGCCAATCTTAGGCCATGAAAAAATGAAAATCGGGTTGTCCCATTATAGAAATCCAGAGAGGCTGTCTTTGGGGCAGCTGCTCATAATGCCCTTTGTTGGCAATC
>CAYWKF010000012.1:0-39614 GCA_964459155.1 uncultured Desulfobacterales bacterium | reverse complement strand
TCACTAATATCTTCATAGCGTTCCTTTAATTCAAAATTCGCCTTGGTTCTATACACAACCCCGGAAAAAAGCAAGATCTAACAATCAAAATCTTGAAAACGACTTGAAGCAACTTGCAGGATATATACCATCTTGCTTGGTGGTATTGCTGTTTTATGGTAAAAATATGCCGCATTACAAATTTTGCATTGTTTGGTAAAAAAACCGCAGGATTGAATGACTTCAACAAGAACTTAATTTTTATGATTGCAGGCTGCAAGAGCATTATTATACTATTTTGATTTTGGATATATATAATTTTCAAATTTTTGGGTAAAGGCTTTCACCCTCCCAGGGAATTACAGGTATTTTATCTGTAATTGTTCGCCAAAAAATTGGAGGAATTTACGTTATGGCCAGAGTAACAGTAGAAGATTGTTTGGAAAAGGTGCCTAGTCGTTTTGAATTAGTTCATTTAACGGTTGAAAGAGTAAAACAGCTCAGAAAAGGGGCAAAACCGCTGATCAAATGCAAGAACAAAGAAATAGTTTGTGCCTTGCGCGAAATTGCCAGTGGCTTGGTGACGTTCGAAAATTTAGACGACCTCGCCAGGGAGGCAGAGGAACAGCGTATTATCAAGACATTACAGAATGAGCTACAGGAAAACAGCAAAAAATAAAAAAATAGAAAATTAAGAAAAAAAACAAGATACTTAATGGCAGCTAAAAAAGATTACTACGAAATATTGGGGGTCTCCAGAACAGCCTCCCAGGAAGAGATAAAAAAGGCCTATAGGAAAATGGCCTTGAGATATCACCCTGACAGGAATCCAGGGGATAAGCATGCGGAAGAATGTTTCAAACAGGCTGCGGAGGCTTATGAAGTCTTGCGAGACCCACAAAAGAGGCGGGCTTATGATCTCCATGGTCATGCCGGTGTGGAAGGCTCTGGTTTCCACGGATTCACAGGCAGCGAAGATATTTTCAGCGCTTTCAGTGACATATTTGAAGAGTTCTTTGGTTTCAGGTCTGAAGGAAAACGTTCTGGCCGCAACTATATGGGGCCCGAACCAGGAGCGGACCTGCGATATGATCTAACTATCTCTTTCGAAGACGCTGCCAAAGGCATTGAAACAGAAATCAATGTCGTACGCATGGAATCTTGTGAAAAGTGCGGTGGTTCCGGCCTCACAGATTCCAGCCAGACTATTTCATGCCCTACCTGTCATGGGCGGGGGCAGGTAATAAGATCCGAAGGTTTTTTCAGGGTTTCTACGATTTGCCCCCACTGTTCGGGCAGAGGAACCATAATAACCTCGCCTTGTCCAGAATGCGCAGGAGAGGGCAGAAAAAACACTCCTAAGAAGGTCAAGGTAAAAATACCTGCAGGCGTTGATACGGGATCAAGACTACGTTTAAAGGGGGAAGGCGAAGCCGGAATCAGGGGCGGACGCCGGGGCGACCTCTACATTGTAATCCACGTTGAGCCACACGACTTTTTCCAGCGGAGAGGGGACGATATATATTGCCAAATTCCAATATCCATGACACAAGCTGCTCTTGGCGCAGAAATAGAAGTTCCCACATTGGAAGGCAAGAGTTTGCTACAAATTCCGCCAGGCACACAACATGGAGAACAAATAAGACTTAAAGGCCAAGGAATAAAAAATATTCGCGGCTATGGAAAGGGTGACTTGGTCGCTGAAGTCGTTGTAGTGATCCCCAACAAGCTCACAGAACGGCAAAAAGAGCTTCTTGAAGAATTTGAAGCCATAGAAAAAGACAAGGGGAACAACAACTTCCTAAAACGGCTGTTCCGCTGGAGCACCAAAACAGACAAAACTTATCAAGGAAATTCCCGATGAACACTAAAGTCCTTACCCACCTGGATGGCAAAGGCCGTGCCAGAATGGTCGATATAAGCGAAAAAGAGGTAACTACCCGTATAGCCCGGGCCTATGCAAAGATGCATGTAGGACCCAAGATCGCAAAACTCATTAAAGACCGCCAGGTGCCAAAGGGTGACGTTTTCTGTGTGGCCAGGGTCGCTGGCATACTTGCTGCAAAAAAAGTGGATCAATTGATTCCACTATGCCATCCTTTACCGATTCATTCAGTGGAGCTTGAATTTGACATGGATGACCAAGGCCACATTGAAATTCGGTCTACTGTAAAAATCCAGGCCAAAACCGGGGTTGAAATGGAGGCCTTGGCAGCCGTGACCACGGCTGCCTTGACCATATACGACATGTGCAAGGCTGTAGAGAAGGGAATCACCATCAAGGAAATTTGTTTGGAATATAAAACAGGTGGCAAAAGCGGCACCTGGCAACGAAGCAAATCATTGTAGTAAGGAGAAGTTTTTTATGGACGAAAAACAGTTGGAATATTTTAGACAACTCCTTCAGAGAAAGCTTGATGAGCTTCTTGGAGAGGCGGACAAGACGCTCGAAGAAATGACAGAGCTTGACGATCACTTTCCTGACCCTACGGATAGAGCGGCTGTGGAATCTGAACGTAGCTTTGAACTAAGGATAAGAGACAGGGAACGCAAACTCATAAAAAAAATTCGCACCGCAATGGAACGCATAGAAGACGGTTCCTATGGTATATGTGAAGCCTGTGGAGAAGACATTGGCAAAAAGCGGCTGGAAGCCCGGCCAGTAACCACTTTATGTATCAAGTGCAAGTCAAAACAGGAAGAGGAAGAAAAAGCCAGAGGTCTGTGAAAAATGCAGACGGGCAGAACTGGGAGACAATACAATGCCTGAGCTTAGGCGTGACCCTGTCATAGGAAGGTGGGTCATAATATCAAAAGAAAGGGGCAAAAGGCCTTCGGACTTCGTAATTGTACAAGAACGCATCAAGGGTGGCTACTGCCCTCTTTGTCCTGGAAATGAACATTCTACGCCTCCTGAAGTGCTTGCCTATGGCCGAGAAGAAGGCGCTCCCCCAAATAGCCCTGGCTGGTCTCTCAGGGTTGTCCCCAACAAATATCCAGCGTTGACCACTGAAGGAAGCCTAGACAAACGGAGAGAAGGCATCTATGACAAACTGAATGGCGTAGGCGCCCACGAAGTAATTATAGAGACACCCAGACATGAAGAGACGATGGCCACCATGCCGGTATCACAGATTGAGCTAATTTTCAGGAGCTACAGGGACCGCATGAAGGCCCTTACTGAAGATGACCGCTTTAAATTCATCATCATTTTCAAGAACTTTGGTCAAGCAGCAGGCGCATCTCTTGAGCATTCGCATTCCCAATTGATCGCCCTGCCCATAGTGCCTTTGAATATCAAGCAGGAGTTGTCGGGAAGCATGCGCTATTTTGAATTCAAAGAGCGCTGCATTTTTTGTGATATCATACGGCAGGAGAGGTCTCAAAACATAAGGATAGTATGCGAAAACGATGATTTCATAACGCTTTGTCCATTTGCTCCCCGATCTCCTTTTGAAATGTGGTGCATTCCCAAAGAGCACTTTTCCGCTTATCCTGAAATTTCAGATGCAAAAATTGAATCCCTTGCGTTACTCTTTTCAGAAACCATGCGCAGGCTTGACAGGGCACTTCCAAAGGTGCCTTATAACATTATGCTGCATACTTCTCCGATACGAGAACAAAATCTTGAATACTATCATTGGCACCTTGAAATCATGCCCAAACTAACAATGGTGGCTGGATTTGAATGGGGAACAGGGTTTTACATCAATCCCACTCCCCCCGAGGAATCTGCGAGATTTTTGAGGGAGATAGACCTTCACAAAAAGGGGACCTCAGACTCTTTGCTGTCCCGAAAGGAGAGATTGATCTCATGAGCGACTCAAAAAAGAAACTGCTGGTTGTGGACGATGAGGAAAGCATACACCTTCTTTACAAAGAAGAATTTGAAGACGAAGGCTATGAAGTGCATTCTGCCATGAGTGGGGAGGAAGCACTAAAATTATTCGACAAAATTAAACCTGACTTAGTGGTCTTGGACATCAACATGCCAGGCATGGATGGAATAGAAGTTCTGCGGCAAATGAAACAGAAAAGCCCAAGCACTCCAGTGATAATAAGCTCGGCTTATCCTGAATATAAACAGGATCTGGCATCCTGGGCATCTGATGACTATATAGTCAAATCTTTTGATTTAACAGATCTGAAAGAATCTGTAAGACGGCATCTTAAAAAGTAAGTATCTCTTCCATTTCAGCTGGTGCATGAAGTGGTATCTCCAGTATGATCTGCTGCTTGCCAGTTGCACCTAACGTCTTGACTTTTATTCCATACTTATCCTTGAGCAGCTTGAGGATGATGAGATCAGGCATTCCTTCGACAGGGGCTGGTAATGCCTTTCCATTGTGTTCAATTCCTAAGCTTATATAGCTTTCCTCCTTTTTTGTCCAAATTTTGATCCACTTGTCTTGGATGGTGCCCATATTGTGCACTATTGCCTGCATCAATGCCACAAAAGCATAAACCCAGTCCGAGTAATTACCAGAGACCGGAGGTAAATTCTCCGCCAATTCCAAGTGCTTTTCCAATTTTTTGTATATTGAATGGAGCTCGAGGGTGGAAAGCTCGTCCTCAATCAAGGCATTTAGAGAAAAACATTCTGCACTACCTTCTTTACCGCTTTGATGCCTGCGTCTAGTGGCAGCCTTGCAAAATTCTTTTATGTCTCCCAAGGCCTTTTGTACCAGATTCAATTCTTTCAGGAGTTCGTCTGCTTCCACTGCCCCAATTTGCTGAACCAGATTCATAATTTTCAAGGCTATCAAATCACTCCGGCCTATTGCAGCTGACAGGGGATTGACTATGTCCTCCAATAAATCTGTAAAAATCCTACCTAGGATGGCATATCTACATTGCAACAAGAAAGTTTGGTTATCACCTGGAACCTGAGTCATATCACCGGAATCTTCACCCTCGACGCAATAAAGGGCTACCAAATCCCGATTACATATGGATAGCGGGGTAAAACAGATTCTGTAATAACTTTCCTGTGTTCCATCCGATCCTTTATCTAAAATTTTCATTGATGGAACCGTGTAAGGCCTTTTGGAATCGAGCACTTGTTGTATGATATTGCCAACGGTATCTCCACGATACGTCAATTCCAGAAGATTACACACCTCATCTACCCGATGTCCGATTATTTTCTCTAATGGCAAAGGCATACAGAAAGGTTGCCGTCTATTCAATGCAACCACTTTCATCTGCCTGTCTAAGATGAGAATGCCTGCTTCAATGGATTCCAAAAAACTTTGAAAATGTGGGGATTGAATTAAAACGTGCTCTCTTTGTCTGTCAGTTATGTCACTTAATGGAACGCTCCAGTTTACCGCTTCTACAAACTTGATTCCCGTCTCCACACCGTTGGCACTGGCTTTGCACCAGCGCACTGTGGCGGTTACTGGTGGCTCGTTTTTTTTCCCGTCAGGCTTCAAGATAATCTCTTCATTGCGTTTCAATCTGTCCAGTAAAACAATCTTGGCGCCATATTTGGAAATGTTTTTGACACGACCGCAGTGAACAACGTTTTTGTTTTTCGCGCGCACGATAATCGGTAGCTCAACAGATAGCCTTTCACTTCTTCTTCTCTCTACAAGTCCTCTATTCATTCCTTGTTATCATCTTTTCCTAAGTGCCCATTTTCTTGACGATTGATTAATCTAGCAAAAAACGCGCCTAACACCATCAGCAAAAAATTACCTTTTTCCTCAATCTCAGCATGGCAAATCGAAACTAACCCCTATATTGAGAATTTTTTTTCCTAAAGTAAAGAAAAGTTTTCCTTTAGAGAGGCTTTCTAATTCATCAAAGCGATATTTTTAAGGGGACTTTGTGATGACTCGAAACTAATTTTTATTACGTGTCCAATTCAGGAGGCACTTGCAAAGAGATATTGTCTGCGGATGACTCGCCCGGCACTTGAACATTAAAGTCCTTCATTTTGTAAAGAAGGGCCTTGTAACTGATTTGAAGCAGATTTGCAGCTTTCTTTTTATTGCCCCTGGTCCTTTTGAGGGCCTCCTCAATGACTATTTTTTCAATGTGTGCAAGTGCGTTCTTCTTTATTTCCTTCAACGGGGGGAAATCACTCTTCAACCTTTTCTCCGTGTCTTTCAGAGCCCTTGAAAGTATAGTGCTTTCCAAAGAAAAATCGCCTCTCTTTTTATAATCCTCTGAAGTACCAGCACCAGCCATTTTGCTCTGTATCTGAGCAATCAGAAAATCCTCGTCGCCGAACACAAGATAGCGCTTCACATAATTTTCCAACTCGCGAACATTTCCAGGCCAATGGTACGATGAAAAAATTTCCATGAGGCCAGACGGAAGCGATCTAATGCCTTTCTTTGAAACTTTGCCATATTTTTTAATGAAATGTTCCACAAGAATGGGGATGTCTTCCAATCGGTCCCGGAGGGGTGGAACTGTGATTGTAATAACATTGAGTCTGTAAAGGAGATCCTCCCGGAAAGAACCTTTTTGAATGGCCAAATCAAGATCTTGATTAGTAGCCGAAATCACCCAGCAGTCAACTTCGATGTCCTTAACAGCGCCTATTCTAGAGAAAACCCCATCCTGGAGGACCTGCAGCAGCTTGGCCTGCAACCCCACCGACATGTCTCCGATTTCGTCCAAAAAGATGGTGCCGCCATTGGCGAGTTCAAATTTACCAGGTTTACTTTTGACAGCTCCTGTAAAAGCGCCCTTTTCATAACCGAAGAGTTCGCTTTCCAAGAGCTCGCCTGGCAGAGCCGCACAGTTCACCTTCACTAGTGGTTTTTTACTGCGGTAAGAGCGGGCGTGAAGAGTCCTTGCTACTAATTCTTTTCCAACCCCGCTCTCACCATATATCAGCACATTCAGATCGGAATCTACGACCTGGTCTATTATTTCCTTTATCTTACGAATGGGCTGGCTACTGCCAATTAGTAACTCCATTCACACTCCCTCACACATTTTCTAGTTTTTTAACAAAACCAGGAGATGAAATCAAACGTATTGGAAAAATAGTTGCCTGTACCAAATCTAATGAAATATTGTATTTTGCCGTTAAAAGAATTATAAGAGAACTATATTCAGACAGAAATGAAAATTCTGAATACATGTTTCCTTTTTAAACAAATCCGTGTTTGATAATTAGGGTAATAACTTGGAGTTTGAACAGAGCACCTATGAACCACAACGGTTGTTGCTGGTAGATGATGACCCAACTGTACTTGCCTTGACCGCAGAGTTTCTCAAGACTCTGGGCATGGACTTTCACACTGCCACCAACGGCAAAGAGGCCTTGGATCTCTTGGAACGGTCTCCTTATACAATCATCATCACAGATCTGATCATGCCCGAAATGGATGGCATGTCTCTGATAAAGGTGGCAAAATCAAAGTGGCCAGATATTGACATTATGGTAATGACAGGTCATGGAAGAGAATTTTCCTATACCAGCGTCATTAAGGCAGGGGCAAGCGATTTCATACAAAAACCATTCAACTTCGACGAATTAAAAGCAAAATTAAACCGCATAATCAGGGAAAGAAATCTCAGGGCACTACTGAAGAGGCTTTCTCTGAGAGACCCGCTAACAGACCTGTTCAACCGCAGATTTTTTGAAGAAAAACTTGAGGAAGAGGCAGAACGTTCAGTGCGCCAAGGTTATCCTCTGTTTCTCATAATGGTGGACCTCGACAATTTTAAATTTTTGAATGACAATAAGGGACACCAGGTTGGAGATCAAATCCTCAAATACTTAGCTCAAATTCTCAAAGCCTCTACCAGGAACCACGTGGACACCATTTGCCGCTATGGCGGGGATGAGTTTGTTATAACCATACCGCAAGCCACCGTGGAACAAGCATTTCAAATTGCTGAAAGAATACGTACGAAATACCTTGAAGGCGAAAACATGGGCACTACACTGAGTATAGGAATCTCCAAGTTCAGGCGCACGAACAAGCCTCTGAGGGACGACCTCTATCTATTCCTTAGAGAAGCGGATGAAGCCATGTACTCCGCCAAAAGGGCTGGAGGCAACAAGGTTGTGTTGCACCCCACTGTGGAAAAAGAATCTGCAGCATAAATCTGAGATTATACACCGCACAGGCAACGTCTCCCTTGTTTGAACATCCTATAATCCTCCAAGATTTTTTGGTGATCAAATACCAAGGGGACATCCACTTTTTCTATGCGAAATATAGCTGCCCGTCTTGCATCATCTCCTGCCACAGGCATTCCCTGGGCTTTTCCAACAAAAACGGTGCTAATCGTATGCTGCCTTGGGTCTCTGCCAGGATCGGAATAAACGCCCAAAATTCCCAGTAGATCCACTGTCATTCCAGTCTCCTCGACCGCTTCTCTCAACGCTGCATTCTCTACGGTTTCGCCATAATCGACAAAGCCGCCTGGAAGCGCCCATCCAAAAGGGTAATTGTGCCTTTCGATCAACACTATGCCTTGGCCTGTTTCTATTATGATATCCACAGTAGGAACCGGATTTATATACATTTCCAAAGAGGCTCGGCATTTTGGGCATTTCACCAGTTTTTTACTCATGTTTTGTTAAAGAGTAACTTTCCAAAATTGATGTCATTTCGCTATGAATCAATGCATTTGATGCAATAATCTCTTTTAAAAAAGGATCGTAGGAACCATTGGCAAAATCTGTAACCTGTCCACCAGCTTCTTCAACCAGCAGCACACCAGCTGCTGTGTCCCAGGGTTTGAGCTTGATTTCCCAAAAACCATCTAATCGGCCAGCTGCCACATAGGCCAGGTCCAAAGCAGCAGCACCAGCTCTTCTGACGCCTTGAGCTTTAACAATCATATCTTTAAGTGCAGAGATAACTTGATCTGGTTTTTCACGCACATCATAAGGAAAACCAGTAGCCAAAAGCGAACGGTCCAACGTGTCAGTGGAAGAGACCCTTATCTGCCTGTTGTTCAGACAAGCTCCTGCCCCTTTCACTGCATAAAACAGCTCATCCTGGAGCGGCAAGTAGATGACTCCGAGTTCAACGTGGCTTTTGTTCCACAAGGCAATGGAGACACAAAACCAGGGAAAACCATGTGCAAAGTTGGTGGTTCCGTCCAATGGATCAATGATCCATGTAAGACGTGTAAGTGAATTTACCTGTTGTGAAGCAGATTCCTCGGCCAAGACCCCAATTTGTGGGCCCTTGTCTTCAAGCATGGACAAGATTGCCTTCTCTGATGCTATATCTGCTTCAGTGACGAGGTCAATCTCCCCTTTAAACCTGACTGAGTGCGGATTGTCATAGAGTTGACACAAGATGTTCCCTGCGCTCAAAGCAGCGGATACGGCCATATCCAACAACTCCCGATGCTCACTTTGCAAATTACGCTGATATTTCTTGATCCTCTCCATTGCTAGACTCAATTCACGAAGACCGGCTCAAATTCTTTGAAATTCTCAAGGGCAATTCCCGCTCCCATCACCACTGTGGTCAAGGGCTCTTCTGCCAGAGAAAATTTTACACTGGTCTGGGTTGAGAGCCATTCCGGCAGGCCGGCGATCAAGGCCCCACCACCAGTGACTGTAACTCCCTGTTGCTCCAGAGCTGCCCTTTCAGACACAGGCAAGGCTGACAAAAAGCGGATCACAAAATTTCTTATGGCTGTCACTGGCTCTGCAAGCGCTTCGGCAACCTCCTGGGCCTCCACTTCAATAGATAGCGGTGTCTGACGCAGGCGGTCCTTGCCTGACACCAATATTTTTTTGTTTCCCTCAGAGAAAGCCTTGGTTACTGCACCTGCTTTCCACTTAATTTTTTCTGCACTGTTGAGACCGATATCCAAATGGTGCTTGTATCTGAACCACTGTACGATGGCTTCATCAAAAACATCTCCTGCAAGCCGAATTGTTTCACAAACACGGTAACCGCCCTCTGTTATTAAAGCAAATTCAGTGGTGCCGCCACCGATATCGAGTACCGCAACCGGCCTGCTGTCGAATACGGGCATACCTGCCCCAATTGCTGCTGCCATGGTCTCTTCCAACAGATAAACTTTCTTGACACCTGCCTCATATGCTGCTTCCAAGACCGTCCTTTTTTCCACTTGAGTAATATTGGAAGGGATACAGATAACTAGTCTAGGTGCAGCTACTCCCCTGTGGAATTCCACACGCTTAAGGAAGTCCTGGATAAGCATGGAAGCAGCTCCGAAATCCCGGATCACACCTTCCTTGAGTGGTCGAAGAGCTATAATTCCTTCAGGGGTCCTTCCAAGATATTTTTTTGCTTCAAAACCAGTTGCCAGCACCTCAGCACTTTCCAAAGACATTGCAATTGCTGTGGGTTCGTTGAGGACTATACCTTCACCTTCAAAATATATCAGGGTGTTGGCAGTTCCCAAATCCATAGCGAGATCCTGGCGGATCAACTGCCTGATCTTTCTCAAAACCATTTTGTTTCTTTCCTACCCAACCATCCAACCGCTGGCAGATTTTTTAATCAATATTGGCCGAAAGTTCTCCTAATCTCAAGCTTATGGATTCTACAAAATCGCTCAAGATATCCTCTGGAAGTTTGTGGCCGGTTCCAGACATAATCCAGACATACTCTCCACCATGATAATCTTTGGTAAAAATACCCATCACTACAGGTCCGGCCTCAAAGGGCTCTTCAGGCCATATAAAATAGGAGCGCTTACTGTCGGCCCGAAACTGCTTGAGAAGGATATTCCTCTTATGCTTGAATATCCAGCCTGCCAAGCCTGCGTCATGACGGAACTGCAAAGGCCTCAATGTTACCAATTCTTTATTCAGTACGGCACCCTTGACCTCATAAGATTTTAGCTGTGGATCAAGCTTGGCACAAAATCCCTCCTCCAAACCAAACATATCAAGAAGTTCCAACAAGGCCCTGCCATAATTTCTTGGGAACCGGCACTGCAGTTCAGTCCATCTCTTAAGCAACGCATATTTCCGCTCGTTCAAAAAATTGTTCCACAAATCTGCTGCCACTGCTGCACAATCCAGCAAAATTCTTTCTTTTTTTTCAGGAAAAGCCCATTGGCTTTTGCTGTCAACCATCAATACTCCCTTGCCTTTAGGCAAAGGAGCACCCAAAAAGGCCTTTATACCCACATTTTTGGTGTAAATGCCAAGAGTATTCGTAAACTTGGTGAAACGGGTGACATGTAGTGGCCTGTCTTCCTTGACAATCCAGCCAATAAGCCCCTGACCAGGCTTGACTTGGCATTCTGGTACAATATGCCTGCTGAGGCTTTGGCACGCCACCATCTCAAGGCTCTGAGATTCTTCTTTGAAAATAAAAAGCGCAGCGGTGTGCGCATCAAAGAAGTTGGCCACCATATTCAAAAAACGTCTAATTGAAACAGGAAGAGATGGCTGAAGCATATGGAGGTCTTAACACACCCTTTTCAGTTATAATTGCCGTTATCAATTCAGCTGGCGTAATGTCAAAAACAGGATTAACCGCACCGACCCCTTTGGGCACAATGTTTTTGCCTGCTAACATGGTGACCTCAGATTGGTTGCGTTCTTCTATTTCTATTGACATACCGTCTGGTGTCTCGATATCCAATGTGGACAACGGGGCGGCCACGTAAAAGGGGATATGGTTGGCCTTGGCGATCTCCGCTACGCTGTAAGTGCCAATTTTGTTGGCCACGTCTCCGTTGGCAGCAATCCGGTCTGCTCCTACCACCACTGCCTGAATCTTGCCTTGCTGCATCAGAAAACCAGCGGCAGAATCCACACACACCTTTACTGGAATATTATCTGCCTTCAATTCATATGCTGTCAAACGGGAACCTTGAAGCCACGGCCTGGTTTCATCTGCCAGTACATCGATTTTCTTGCCAGAGTTGTACGCTGCTCTGATAACACCAAGCGCAGTTCCGTAACCACCAGTTGCCAACGCACCTGCATTGCAGTGGGTAAGTATGGTTCCTGAATCAGGCAGCAACGCTGCCCCATGAGAGCCCATGGCAAGGTTTGCTTCGATGTCTTCTTTCCAAATAGACAGAGCCTCGGTTTGCAACTGGTCATAAACCTCCCGGGGTTCCTGTGCCCTGTTCCGCCAGTAGGTCTTCATCATTCTTTCAACTGCCCATTTGAGATTCACTGCTGTTGGCCGCGCCTCTTTCAAAGTGTTTGCAGCGACACCCAAGGATGCTTCTATATCAAGGCCCGAATTGATTGCTGATTTAACAGCTATCACCATCCCAAAAGCTGCGCTGACTCCTATGGCAGGAGCACCCCTGACCACCAAATTTTTGATGGCCTTTGCGCACTCCTCGGCACTGCCTATTTCAAGCCACTTTTCTTCCCAAGGTAGCAGCCTTTGATCCAACAAATAGAAGCTGCGGCCTTCCCAACGCATAGGCACAACCTTGGAGTTGCCCTTTTGATCGAGAATAGATATGGGATCAAGCATCGAGCACCTTCCGCAGAATCTCGTTTACCTTCTGTGGATTGGCCTGCCCTTTAGTCTCTTTCATCACCTGGCCTACTAAAAAGCCCAAAACCTTCTTTTTTCCTGCCTTGTATTTTTCCACTTCCTCTGGAAAGGAGGAAACGACTTTGTCAACCACTTCCTGCAGAGCAGCTTCATCACTGACTTGCATGAGCCCTTTTTCTTCGACAACATCCTTGGGCATCTTGCCACTATTATAGCAATCCTCCAGCACGCTCTTGGCGATCTTGCCGCTTATTGTGCCCTCATCTATCAGCTTGAGCAACTGCACTAATGCTTCGGGCGCTACAGGGCACTCGGCGATATCCCTGGCATCCTGTTTGAGTAAACGTAGAAGCTCCACCATAACCCAGTTGCTTACGATTTTTGGTTTGGGGAATCCTTTTACACATGCCTCGTAGTAATCAGCCACTGCCTTTGAAGCGGTCAAGACATCTGCATCGTAAAAGGGCAGGCCATACTCTTCTTGAAAACGTTTCCTCCGGGCATCAGGCAATTCAGGCAACGAGCTTTTGACATCCTCTAACCACGCCTCCGAAACCTCTACAGGAACCAGGTCTGGGTCTGGGAAGTAACGGTAGTCATGCGCCTCCTCTTTGCCCCGCATTGCCTTGGTTACCCCTTTGGCAGGGTCCCACAGCCGTGTTTCCTGGACGACCTCTTTGCCATCCATCAACAGTGCGGTTTGACGGCGAATCTCGTATTCCAAGGCCTTTTGGACATGCTTAAAAGAATTCATGTTTTTGAGCTCTGCCTTAGTACCGAACTTTTCCTGACCTTTAGGCCTTAATGAGATATTGGCATCACAGCGCAAACTTCCTTCTTCCATGTTGCCGTCACTCACCCCCAAATACCTGACCAACTGGCGAAGTTTTCTCAAATAGGCATTTGCCTCTTCCGGCGCCCTGATATCTGGCTCGCTCACGATCTCGATCAAAGGCACCCCTGTCCGATTCAGGTCAACGTAACTGACCGGCCTGGTTTCGTCGTGCATTAGCTTTCCGGCATCTTCTTCCAAATGAATTCTGGTAATACCTATCCGTTTTGTTTTCCCCTCTCCCAGGTCGATTTCTATCCAGCCATATTCTGCCAAAGGAAGCTCATATTGAGAAATCTGATAACCTTTGGGTAGATCAGGATAGAAATAATTTTTCCGAGCAAATTGGCTCATAGGATTGCAAGTACAATTGGTAGCAATGGCCATTCTCAGTGCATACTCCACTACCTTTTTATTGAGTACTGGCAAAACTCCTGGCATGCCCAGACAAACTGGGCAAGTGTGTGTATTGGGCGGTGCCCCAAAGGTGGTGGAACATGTGCAAAAAATTTTGCTTGCGGTCTTCAATTGAACGTGAACTTCCAGACCAATTATTACTTCGAAGTCCATTTGGAACACTCCTTAATAACCCGATAAATAGTTGCAGCAAATTAACACGGCCTCTTCTCAGCAGCAACAAAACAATATGTGGCACATTTTTCCAAAGGGACTTGAAAAAAACAAAAGCGCCTTCGCCCTTAGGCAGAAGACGCCATAAAAACAACACAATAAATTTATGATGGCCTTTTAACTATTTTTTCATTCAAAAGTTATTTTTTTCTTTTGGCAGGGGCCTTTCCTTTTTTCTTGGGAAGCCCTTTTTCCTCAATAAACTGAAGTACAGGATTTGGCCTGCGTGCGGTCTTTTTGGGAAAGTTTGTGTGTTTCCTCAATTCACTCACTATCTTTGATACTTGAAACTTACTTATACCTAATTTAGCCGCAATTTCTGAAGAGGTCATCTTGGCATAGTTTTCATAAACAAAAGCCACGTCTTCTTTTGTGTAAGGTCTACTTCTCTTTCCAGCCATGACATTTCTCCTTTCGCTCTTTATTTTGCTTGTACATGAGCCTGAGGGCAATGTCAATACTGTCCTCAGATCTTTTCTTCTATTCAATAATTATTTGATCTTTATTCTGGAATCGATTTAGGATTGATTTAGATGTCAAATTGTATGTGATAGGTGTTACAGTAATAAATTTTCGCTTTAACTCATGGATATCAGTGCCTTCTTTAGGGCCATTTTCTTTCATCTTTTCTGCTACTTGCCAGTAATACACATTTCCTCTTGGATCTATACGCTTATCAAATTTTTCATCAAAACGGTAAGTGCCTTGTCTCACAAACTTTACACCTTTTATCTTGTTAGCTGGAATAGCAGGCACATTGATGTTCAATGCGATGCCCTGTAAATCGTGTTGCATAAGCCAATTAGATATCCTTTCAGCAAAATGGGCAGCATAGCAAAAGTCTTGACTCACATATGAATCCAGCGATATAGCAATAGCCAATTTGCCATAAATTGCCCCTTCGGTTGCAGCAGATACAGTACCTGAATACAGTATATTGATACCTACATTAGCGCCTTGATTTATACCTGAAACAACCATGTCTATTGGCTTTGGCAAGAGTTCTAACACTGCCAATTTCACACAGTCGGCAGGTGTGCCGCTTACTGCCCAACCCCAAAATTTACGGCCGTAGCGCACTTTTTTGACCCTAAGTGGATCAGACAGAGTAATGGCATGGCCAACCGCACTCCTTTCACTGTCTGGTGCAACTATGTATACCTCATGTTTTTCACAAAAGGCCCAATAAAGCGCACAAAGGCCTGGGGCGAATATTCCATCGTCATTTGTTAGCAGGACCCTCATTCTGCATCCCCACCATTCCTCTGCTCTGTTTTTCATGCCTTCCATTTGTTTCAACAATATTTTTACGCTTGCGGCGCTGTTCCAACTCATGGAAATGAATGATGCATGCCTGCCTGTACTGGCAATAATCATTAGGGTGACGACACCCGCTTTCTAGGTCAACCATAACGTTATCTTTTTGGCAAAATCCTTCCACGATTATTTCTCCCTGAGGGTTGATTATTTGTAAAGAATTCTGTTATGTCTCTTTTGCCCAGTTTAGTCAAGGAGGAGTCGAAGAAATGGAGCATGCAAAAATTGTAGTTGTTGGAGCCGGGCCTGCCGGGATTGCCACTGCTGTAGAAGCAAAGGTAGCCGGAATAGGCCCGGTTGTAATATTGGAAAAAAGGCCCCATCCGTGTGACACGATAGTGAGCCTTTATCATGAAGGAAAGCGAGTAGATCCTGTTTATAGGAAAATGAAGGTGGAACCCCTTGGCGTTTTGTCGTTTGACACTGAGTCGAGGGAGGAATTCCTCGAACGCATGAATAATGTCATTAAAGAATATGATCTCGACGTCCGCTACAAAGAAGATGTTCAAAAAATAGTGAGAGAAGGCGAAAATCTCAAGGTTATTTCCAGCAGCGGCCTTGAGATAGTGGCGCCTGTAGTGGTCGTGGCCATAGGTGTGTTTGGAAAACCAGTAAAACCCAGCTACAAGATCCCATCCAAACTCAAAGACAGGGTATTGTTCAGCCTTCCCAAGGATCCGCCCAGGGGAAAGAAAGTACTTGTAGTGGGAGGAGGCGATACTGCAGCTGAAACTGCTTGTTACCTGGCAGATTGTGGAAATGACGTCTACCTTTCATATAGAAGACCCGAATTTTTCAGACTTAATGATGTAAACAGGAAAAATATCGAGGAATACGCCAAGGCTGGCAAGGTTAATCTCATGATGGCGACTGATATCGAAGGGCTGGATCAGGACAATGACCATGTCTTGGTGCATTTCAAGGATGGCAATGACATCGCCTACGACTACGTATTTTACTGTCTTGGCGGCATGACACCGGCAGTCTTTCTTGAAGGCTGCGGGGTTGAAATGGATGGCAAAAAACCAAAACTAAGCGATGATTTTTATTACGAATCAAACGTTCCAGGGCTTTTCCTGGCTGGTGATTTAGTGGCATTAAAGGGCAGTATCATGGCCGCCTTCAACTCCGGCAAGAGGGTGGTAGAGGGGATATTGAAAAAATATGGAGACAAGGTGAAGGATTGCTGAGTTTGACAATCAGCTCCTGTACTCTGCATTTATATTGATATATTCCACAGTTAGATCGCATGTTAAAATGCTCGACCTGCTGTTTCCTAGTCCTAGGTCTACAATCACTGAGTAGGCGTCCCCTTTCATAATTTCCTGGGCCTTGGCCTCATTTTCTTTGCCAAGGCCCTTGCCGTTTTTCACGAGTTTTATTTCGTCAATGGCAATGGATATTTTGTCAGGCTCGATGTTGACACCTGACCTGCCTGCTGCTGCAATGATACGGCCCCAATTTGGATCCTGCCCGTAAAAGGCTGTCTTCACCAAAGGCGAATTGGCTATGGTACGCGCTACAAGTTCGGCATCACGAGAATCGCAGGCACCGGTAACCTCTATCTTTACACACTTTGTCGCCCCTTCCCCATCTGCGACTATCTGCGTGGCCAAAGAGGCTGTCACCAAGTTTACTGCATTAAACAGTTCTTCTTCAGAACAACTGGCATCAGCCATTCCATTTGCAAGAGCAAGCACGGTGTCATTGGTGCTGGTATCTCCATCAACTGTTATCCTGTTGAAACTTTTTTCGACCACAGATGAAATAAGTTCTTGCCACCACTCACCATTCACCCGTGCATCTGTTAGTAGAAAGGATAACATAGTAGCATGAGGAGGCCCCATGTCGGGTGCAATCATGCCTGCACCTTTTGCAATGCCAAGAACCGTTGTTTTCCTTCCGCTGTTTTCAATACAGGCCCATGCCATTTTGGGCACGGTATCCGTGGTCATGATCGCCCTTGCAACGTCATTGAGGCCTTCTTTCCTAAGTTCAGACACAAGATTTGGCAGTGCCTTTTCAAATTTTTCCACAGGAAGCGGTTCACCTATGACACCAGTGGAACACATGTGGATTTCTTTCTGTTTCAATCCTAGTTCATGTGCAGCCATGCCACATATGACCTTTACATCTTCAAGCCCTTCAGCTCCAGTACAGGCATTGGCATTCCCACTGTTGACCAGGATGGCCCTGGCGTGTTTCGTACCAGATGAGAAAAGTTCAATGGAATGAACAACTGGTGCAGCCTTTACCCGATTTCTGGTAAACACCCCAGCAACTACTGCAGGAACGTCCGATACAATCAGGCCCAGGTCAGCCCTGCCCTTATACCTGATATTCGCTTCCACAGCAGCGCCTTTGAAACCTTGGACAGCGACCGGCGAAGCTGCACCCTCTCCGAAAACAATACCTGTCATACTATTTCCTGCCGCAACACTTTTTGTATTTTTTGCCGCTTCCACAGGGACAGGGCGCATTCCTTCCCACCTTCTTGGATTTTCTCTTTACGGTCTTAGGTTTTCCATCCCCTTCACCATGACTGAAGCTGAGCCTTTCCTGTTCCTGGCGCTTTTTGGCTTCCAGTTTTTCGATCTCTGTTTCCTTGAAAGGCCTGATTCTCAAGAGCACACTTATGCTCTCTTCCTGGAAACGGGCCACCATGTCCATAAACATGTCGTAGCCTTCCCGTTTGTATTCCTGAAGAGGATCTTTCTGGCCATATCCTCGCAGCCCAATCCCTTCGCGAAGGTGATCCATGTTCAAGAGATGATCTTTCCACAGGTTGTCGAGGGTTTGCAGCACTATGAAACGTTCGACCTGCTTCATGTCCTCTTCGCCGAAACGTTCCACTTGCCGGTCATAGGCCTCCTTTAGGCCTGAAGCTATAAACTCTTCCAATTCCTCCCTATTGATTTGTGACTTGCGTTCGTCCGACAACTCCAGTTCCATCCCGAACTGGCCTGCCAACCTGTCTGAAAGGCCCTTCCAATCCCACTCGGAAGGAGGGGCCTTTTCATCAGTGTAGGTATCAACCAGTGTGGCAGCTATCTCGTCCATGAAGCTGTAGATGGTCTCCCGCAGATTTTCTCCTGCAAGGATTTGCCTTCGCTGGCTGTAGATCACCTCTCTCTGCTTGTTCATGACGTCGTCATATTCGAGCAGATGCTTCCTGATCTCAAAGTTATGGGCTTCCACCTTGCGCTGAGCATTTTCAATGGCCTTTGAGAGCATGGAATGCTCTATTGGTTCACCTTCCTTCATACCAAGCTTGTCCATGATAGATGCAATACGTTCTGAGCCAAATATACGGAGGAGATCGTCTTCCAATGAAAGGTAAAACCTTGAGGAACCTGGATCACCCTGACGGCCTGAACGGCCGCGCAACTGGTTGTCGATCCGCCTGGATTCGTGCCGCTCAGTGCCGAGAATATGAAGACCACCAAGCTCTGCGACTCCTTCACCAAGCACGATATCGGTGCCGCGGCCAGCCATATTGGTTGCAATAGTCACCCTGCCCTTTTCACCTGCATGGGCCACGATTTCCGCCTCTCGCTCATGGTGCTTGGCATTCAGTACCTCATGGGGCACGCCCATTTTTTTCAACATCTTGGAAAGACGCTCAGATTTCTCCACGCTGGTGGTACCGACTAGAACTGGCTGTCCTTTCCGGTGCAACTCTTTGATCTCCCTGGCTGCAGCCTCGAACTTTTCTCTTTCAGTCCTGAAGACCACATCGGGGTGATCGACTCTTATCATTGGTTTATGTGTGGGTATGACCACTACGCTCAAACCATATATCTTTTGAAACTCTGCCTCTTCTGTTTCGGCTGTGCCAGTCATTCCTGCAAGTTTTTCATACATGCGGAAGAAATTCTGAAAGGTAATCGAGGCAAGCGTCTGATTCTCAGACTCTATTTTCACACCTTCCTTGGCTTCCAGGGCCTGGTGAAGGCCATCACTGTATCGGCGGCCAGGCATGAGTCTACCTGTGAACTCGTCCACGATTATTACCTGACCATCCTTCACAATGTAATCATCATCCCGGTGGAATAGCACATGGGCCTTGAGGGCCTGCTGAACGTGATGCAGCAATTCTGCCTGAGTTGGATCATAAAGATTTTCGACACCCAGTAGTTTTTCACATTTTGCAACGCCTTCCTCTGTAAGCGTAGCTGTACGGGCCTTTTCATCAATGGTATAGTCAACATCTTTTTTAAGCCTGGGAATAATGCCATTTACTCTGTAATATAGGTCTGTCGATTGTTCAGAAGGACCAGAAATAATAAGCGGGGTTCTGGCTTCATCGATCAAAATGGAATCCACTTCGTCCACAATGGCGTAATAAAATTCACGTTGCACCATGTCTTCCAAGGAATATTTCATGTTATCGCGCAGATAATCAAAGCCAAACTCGTTGTTAGTCCCATATGTAATATCTGCTGCATATGCGGCTTTACGCTCTGCATCGTCCAGACCATGAAGTATGACTCCAACATCCATGCCGAGAAAATTATATAATTTACCCATCCACTCGGCATCGCGTCTTGCCAGATAATCGTTCACCGTCACCACATGAACCCCACGGCCTGTCAAAGCATTCAAATATACTGGCATGGTTGCCACCAGTGTTTTTCCTTCACCGGTCTTCATCTCAGCTATTTTGCCCTGATGTAAAACTATTCCGCCCAAGACTTGTACATCATATGGCCTCATACCAAGGACTCTCCATGCAGCCTCTCTAACTACTGCAAAGGCCTCTGGGAGGAGCTCGTCCAAGGATTCGCCACGATCAAGCCGTTCCTTGAATTCAGCGGTCTTCGCCTGAAGCTCACTGTCAGAAAGCTTTTTTATCTCAGGCTCAAAGTTGTTAACTTGGTCAGCAATGGGCCTGATCTTCTTGATTTCTCTGTCATGTTTTGTTCCAAATACCTTTGTTAAAACACTATTCAACATATCTTTTACAACTCCATCAGCAGTGCTGATTCATCACAATTTGGAAATTTTGGGCACTTAACGCAATCAGCCCATATCTTATGCGGCAATTGAGCTTTATCCACTATTTTAAAACCCAATTTTTTAAAAAAATCACCTTGATAAGTAAGTGTAAACACTTTGTATATGCCAAGAGCTATGGCCTCAGTTAGGCAAAACTCCACCAGGCTCTTGCCGACGCCCTTGGCCTGATACTGCTCTGAAACTGCCAAAGACCTTATCTCGGCCAGATCCTCCCAGCAAATATGCAGGGCTACCACGCCACCAACCTCACCTGAAGGCGTTTCATAAACTGCGTAGTCTCTTAAATAGTCATAGAGTTCGCTGAGAGAACGGGGAAGAAGCAACCCCTCGTCGGCGAAATGATTTAAGAGGCTATGTATAGCACGGACATCTCCAATTTTGGCTTTTCTTATCATTTATCATCAGGGCCTCACAGGCACGACATAGGCACGAAGATTCTCACTCTTAGCCAGCTTTTCAGCAAAGGCCTTGGCCTTTGTAGCAGTATCAAAACGGCCTATGTAAACACGGTACCATGTTCCTTTCCTGGCCCCCAAATTCACTTTTTTAATCGTGGTCTTGTATCCTTTTCTACGCCAGCGGCCAGCTTCTTTCTGCGCCCTGGACTTTTGTTTGTAAGATGCGATTTGCAATGCAAAAAAGGGAACCTTTGGCTCCACAACTTCAGCGATTTTCTTCTTGGGCTTGGGTTTCACAACCACATCTTTTTTTACAGACTTTTTCTCTACAGGCTCTGGGGCAGGCTCGACCTTTGCCACTTTCTGTTGAGTTTCACCTTTCAGATCCAGCTTTTCCTTTAATTCTTCTACTTTTTCTTCTATTTGTTGCTCAGCCTTGACAATAGGCGCTGGCACAAGCTCATCCTGAGAACCAACTTTTTCTTCTTTCACTGGCTGTTCTTCAGTGGTGGAACCGCCCCAAGGCCCTGGCCATGCTGGTTCCTCCTCAACAGGAACCTTTGAAACCGATCCAGCATCCTTTAGGGCCACAGCGGTTTGACTGGAAGCCACTTTCGCCGTGCCACCACTAAAACGCTTCCCTGCCCAGAACCCCAGGACAAATATCCACAGCAATATGCACAACGTGGCTGTGGTAAAGGCCATCATGCCTCCCCAGCCCATCTGGAACTGAAACCTTTTGGGTGCTTTTCTTTTATTTCTGGCCTTAGCCATTTCTACCTCTCAACGAACACTCACATGCTTTCTGGGGCGCTGACTCCAAGCACGCCCAAGCCCTTCTTAAACACCTGCTTCAACACCCACGCAAGCAGCAATCTGGCCTGAGTCAACTCTTCGTCTTCTCCCAAGAACCTGTGTTTAGTATAATACCTATGCAATTTCCCGGCCAGCTCTGTGAGAAAATAACTGATCCGATGGGGTTCCTGGGATTCTGCACTTTCGGCTATTATCTGCGGCAGGCTGTCCATACCCTTCAGAAGCTCCAATTCTTCAGGCTCAGACAGTTTGGTTACATCAATAGCCTCGGGATCCCTCATTTCCACCCCTGCCTCCTTCGCCTTTCTAAAAACGCTGGCCAGGCGGGCATGGGCGTATTGAACATAAAAAACTGGATTTTCTTGGGTCTGCGACTTGGCCAAATCCAGATCAAACTCCAAAGGGCTGTCGCAGCGACGCGTCAAAAAAATGAACCGGGCCGCATCCCTGCCAACATCTTCCAATACTTCCCGCAGAGTTACGAATTCGCCAGCCCTGGTTGACATGGCCTTTTGCTCTCCACCTTCGATCAGACTGACGAGTTGGACGAGCAAGACCTTGAGCTGGTTTTCGTCCTTGCCAAAGGCTTTGATCGCTGCCTTTACCCTAGGTACATAACCATGATGATCTGCACCCCAGATGTCAACCAGCAAATCATAGCCACGTTGAATTTTGTTGAGGTGATATGCTATATCTGCAGCAAAATAGGTCAGTTCTCCATTGGAACGGCGCACTACACGGTCCTTTTCGTCTCCAAATTGGGAGGTACGGAACCACAGAGCACCATCTTGTTCATAGAGAAACCCTCTTTTCTCCAATTCTCTCAAGGATTGCTCCACTTGGCTGGACTCATGTAAAGTGCGTTCACTGAACCAGTTGTCAAAATGGACCCCAAAGATCCGCAGGTCTTCCTTGATCCCAGCAAAGATCTTTTCTACAGCCCTTTGAATGAAAAAATCTAGCACCTCTTCCTCAGGCTTGTTTTTGAATTTATCCGATTCAGCCTTGAGGATTTCCTCTGCGATCTCTTTGATATAATCACCCTGATAATGGTCCTTGGGAAAATCGATCTTTTCTCCCAGCAGCTCCCGATAACGAAGATAGACAGATCTCCCCAAGGTCTTCATCTGGTTTCCCACATCGTTGATATAGTATTCGGTTTCCACAGCAAAACCAGCTGCCTTCATCACTCTGGCCAGGGAATCCCCCACCGCTGCACCACGTCCATGGCCTACATGGAGCGGACCAGTAGGATTTGCGCTGACAAATTCAATCAATACCCTTCGGCCCTTTCCTGTGTCCGTCTCCCCATAATGATCCCCTGCTTGGTACATAAGCAGGAGATTTTTCTGCCATGTCTCCTGGGAAACAAAAAAATTAAGGAATCCTGGCCCGGCTACTTCGACCTTTTCAAAAAGGGCATCGTTCCGGAGCAATTCTGCCAATGCCTCTGCGATTTGCCTGGGCGGCTTCCTGGCTGTTGACGCCGATATCATGGAAATATTGCTGGCAAAATCACCATGATCTCTTTGTTTCGGCACGGAAACCTGATGAGCAGCTGGGATTTCCATTGACTGCAAAACTCCTTGCTCGATCAACTCTCTAAAGGCCTCTTCCACCTTTTCTTTTATCTTATTTTTCATCATCGCTAAATCTCTTCCAAATCAAAGCAAATATTCAGGGTATTTCTGCCATGTCCCTGGCAAATAACTTTGCCATCTTAGTGAAATCACTTTAAGAGGGCAATAGTGCTGTTTTTTGTCAACAACTTTGAAAAATTTGATTCACTGGAAATGTCATCTACAGCGCCTTGACTGTTTGATGGCCCTTTTAAGTGCTGCCGCATGCACGTCGCCAGCATAATGAACTGCACTTTTGCCACTTACGGGATCAAAGGCTGAAGGATCTGCCATGCACAAGTACTGAACCTCTCTTCCAACAACCTCCAAGGCCTTATCTGCATCCAAGCCCAAAAGCTTTTGGACGACCTGCCAGGTTGCGCCGCAACTGGCCCCTCGTTTGACCTGAAGCTGGATTATCGTTCCATGTTCCATTACCAACTCATATTCAGGCAATCCGAACTGGCTTCCGTAGGCACCAAGGCCTTCCTTTTTACCCAGCCCGCAACAAGTAAATGGACAAATAGCTCCCGGAATGCGCTGCCCTGATGCCACCACAGGGATCTTTTTTTTCCTGCAGATTTTTACAAGATATTCAGAAAGATCTGGATGACGTAAAAAGTTGAGCACCAGATCCCCAGCAAAGTCTTCTGGCAAATATTCTTCAGGCTCATCAATCAATTCAGGAAGAACTCCTGTGACATTGAAGATATCAACTATTTCAATATTTCGTCCGAAGCTCTCTATTCCTGCTATTTTTAACTCTCCGGAACCGTCTTGTTCAAACACTACTATTTTGCATGTCTTGTGCTCCATTTTACCAATTTCCTTTGCTGCACCTTTAATGAAAAAAGTATTATAATCAATTCAGCATAGTTTAATTAAATTAAATAAATCCCAGATTAACATGTCCGGCGAACGAAAATTTAAAATCAGATCAAACTTTTTGCCATGCGGCGACCAGCCCCAGGCCATAAGGGCCCTGGTTCAAGGCATAAAAAAAGGCCTTCGTCATCAAATTCTGCTGGGTGTCACTGGCTCTGGCAAGACGTTTACCATGGCAAATGTCATTCAAAAACTTCAGAGGCCTGCTCTCATTATTGCCCCTAACAAAACCTTGGCTGCTCAGCTTTTTGGAGAGATGAAGGCCCTGTTTCCGGAAAATGCTGTAGAGTATTTTGTAAGCTACTATGATTATTACCAGCCTGAGGCCTATATTCCGCAGTCAGACACCTATATAGAAAAGGATTCCTCAATCAACGAGTTTATTGACCGGCTGAGGCATTCCGCCACGAGATCGCTCTTAACCAGGCGCGATGTCATAGTGGTGGCCAGTGTATCCTGCATCTATGGGATCGGTTCCCCAGATGAGTATGAACAAATGCAACTCTATCTTAGAACAGGTGACCTGCGCTCCAGGGAAGAAATAATTGATCATCTGGTTACCATGCTTTACGAACGAAACGACTATGAGCTCAAAAGGGGCACCTTCAGGGTCCGCGGCGATGTGCTTGAGATATTCCCTGCCCATGAAGAAGAACGCTGCGTGAGGGTTGAGTTGTTTGGCGATGAAATCGAAAGGCTTTCACTGATCGATCCTTTGAGCGGCAGGACTGTTGCCACCATCAGAGACATACTGATATATCCCTCCAGCCACTATGTTACGTCCGAAAACCGGTTGTCCCGCGCCATTGAGGCAATCAAGCTAGAACTGGCTGAAAGGCTCAGATTCTTCGAATCCCAAGGCCGCTTATTGGAAGCCCAACGCCTTGAACAGCGCACCTATCTAGACATCGAGATGATGGAAGAGCTTGGCTACTGCCACGGCATCGAAAACTACGCAAGGCATCTTTCTGGCAGGGCCCCTGGTGAGCCTCCTCCCACCTTGCTTGACTATTTTCCCGATGATTTTTTGCTCTTTGTGGACGAAAGCCACATAACCATTCCTCAGTTGAGGGGCATGTACGCAGGTGACCGCTCAAGGAAACAAACCTTGGTGGAATTCGGCTTCAGGCTGCCTTCGGCCTTGGATAACAGGCCTTTGCGTTTTGATGAATTTGAAAAGGCAGTAGGGCAGGCAATATATGTGTCTGCCACTCCTGGCCCATATGAACTCGAGAAGTCTGAACAAACAGTGGAACAACTCATTAGGCCAACTGGCTTGCTTGATCCTGAAATGGAAGTACGCCCAGCATCCTATCAGGTGGACGACCTTTTGGAGGAAATAAGAAAGAGAACGGAAGCTGGTGAAAAGGTGTTGGTTACCACACTCACCAAGCGCATGGCAGAAGATCTCACAGAATATTACGCCTCCCTTGGTGTACGGGTGAGGTACCTCCACTCTGACATAACGACTGTAGAAAGAAGCCAACTGATCCAGGCCCTCAGGCAAAACGAATATGATGTGCTCATAGGCATCAACTTATTGAGAGAGGGCCTCGACATACCAGAGGTGTCCCTTGTGGCCGTGTTGGACGCAGATAAGGAAGGCTTTCTGCGTTCAGCCCGATCTCTGATACAAACGGCTGGCAGAGCAGCCAGGAATGCCAGAGGCAAAGTCATACTTTATGCAGACACTATAACCGCCTCCATGCATCAGGCCCTTAGTGAGACAATGCGTAGAAGACACATCCAGGAAGAATACAATCGGCAGCACGATATTGAGCCTAAATCAATATCCAAGCCTTCTGAAGATATGCTATCTTCCATTTACAGCACTGAGTCTGAACAACAAGAAGCGGTTTTTGAGCCCCACGCAGCGTATGCAGAAAATCCTAAAGCTTTAGAAAAACGATTGGAGGAACTGGAACGATCTATGAGACAGGCTGCGAAGGAACTCAATTTTGAAAGGGCGGCAGAACTACGTGACACTATTATTCGGCTAAAGGGTGAACCTGCGTGAAGCAAAACCCACAAAGATAACAATTTAGAAGCAAACGCCTGTTACAAACCTGCTGACCATGCTTCAAAACAAGTTGAAGCTTTTCAATCCCTTCAGGCCATAGGCTCCAAAAAGCGTATTATCTGAAAGGGCGAAGTCGCTTGCATTACATACATCTGCTCCGAACCCCTTTACCATTTCAAAACTGTTTCCTTTGAGCTTGTATACAGCGCATTGATTACTTATTTCTAGGTCAGGTTGGCGGTCGTCAAGAGGCAAGTATCGATATCCTTTGTACAAAAACACCATGTCTTCACATGATCCTTTAATCTCGGCCCAACGGCTCAAGGCCATTGTAGCCTCGACCTCAAGATTCTCCGAATTTATTGATAGCAGTTTCGGTTCGACTACAGGAATGTGTTTTTTTGGCAATGCTGAATCGCTTGCAGCCTCCCCCATGATAACAATAGGATATGGTTCAGGGGGCATGCACACCATATACAACTTGCCTGCCCCATTGAGTTCTGCGCTGCTGGGACCAGCTGCGCAGTCAAAGGCTTTACTCTTTTCAAGCACTGCCTTACCATCCTCGATGGACACGATATTTAGATAGCTTTTGTCTCCTTCATATGCCTCCTGAAATATTATCTTTCCTTGATCCGTAACTCCCACCAGTTGGCCAGGAACGCTGGTTTCAAACAATAGTTTGGGTTTCTGGTCAATATCTATAACCTCCCAGACCTTCATAATCGAAAGGCTGTAACCAGTCTCTGGAGGCGGGAAAATAGCTGTGCGAACAGTTGAGACAGGCTGCTGCGGCCATACAGATTGACTTTGCACAGCATATATTTTGTTTTCATGTAACATTATTCTGTCATAATATGAGTCTCCGCTTTGTGAATCATCCAGCACATAGTTATTTGACATCTCACCAGTTTTAAGATTCAACAATGAAACCCTGAAGGGTGACAGACTGTACAGAAGGGCCAGATGGCCATCTATCTTCAAGTTCTTGAAATCACTGCCTGGCTCAAAAACACGCACATGCTCATTGAGGTCATCTGGTTCAAAACCATAGATTTTGTATAGATTGTGGCTCCATGCCCTTATAGCAGTCCAAACCATCCCTTCGCTATATTCTACCCAAGCGTAATCCCTCGCAAGTTCAAGGGAACCCAACACTTCTGGTTTCCCAAGCGAGTCGATGGTATAAAAGGCAAGTCCTCCCAGCCCACCAAGCAGGTTATCGTCAAGAAGCAAAACACGCTGCAAAGCCACAGGAAGCATTACTGAACCCCTGTCTTCTAAAGAATGGTCGCCCAAAGTGAAAATCTGCACGTAATTGCTATAATTGTTGCCATAAATTTGCATGGGGAATGCACACAGTTTCTTTTTCCAATCCAGCAATAGAGCCCTTTCGTCACCTAAAGCAAGGGAAGAAGTGTGCTCTGCTTTGTCAGCCAATGGAACGACCCTGTCCAGAAGCTCTGGGTTTGCAGGATCCTCCACGTCAAACAAGCTAACTGCCACTCTTTGGTACCAGATGCCTGGTTCCTTTTCGCCAGGAAGTGGCTGATCGTAAACACCTATACCCAGTAATTTCGAGTCATGGATGAAAAGTTTTTCCGACCAGCCAGGTATCTGAAGGTGTCCCATGATCTTTGGATTTGTTGGATCAGAAAGGTCGATGACCCATAAAGGATCTTTTCTTTCAAAGGTCACAACGTACGCCTTGTCTGTTTGAAATCGCGTTGCGTAAAGCTCCTCTCCAGGAGCAATACCGTCAAGTCTTCCCACGAGTTTTGGCGGATTATAGGAAAGATCAAATATGGACAACATGCTGCCCTTATCACCTCGCCAGGAAGCCGGACTAGAAACTACCCTTAAAATATCGCCCATTACATCCACGTGAAACTCGGATGGAATACTGCCAGGAACCTTTACCAGGCTAGGCTGGGGCAGAGGCTCATCAGGGTTACTGATGTCGAATATGGTTATTAAAGACGACCGATTATTGCCTTCATAGTCAAAATGGGCACAAACCAGATAATCTGCAAAAATGGCAGTAATGGCGTTGTCTGGAATTCCATCCAGACGCCTTTGGGACATCAGCATCAGCTTGCCTTGAGATGTCACTTCAAAGGCCGTCACCCACAATTCATATTGTGAAGGCCAGATCATGGAGCGCACATTCTCCGGTGGAACAGAAGAGTTATCCGAACCAGCATTAGCCCTGGTGATCGTGTAAATGAGCTGCCCACGCCTTCTGGATTCCAAGAATGAGCCCTTAATTTTTAAAGACTCTTCCAATCTTAGCTCATTGCCTTGGAAGGCATAAACATCCACCAGTGTAGTGCTTGAAAAACTGGGTGGCTTGGGCTTGCCTGTTTGAAGCACTATATAACTTCCATTTATGGAATATATTTCCCTAGGCGTTCCCGCCATTTCAGAAGATGCTATGATGTCAGGTTGCGCAGGATCACTCCAGTCTATTACTTGAAACCTTTCAGCACGGCCGTTTGCAAAAAATATCTTTCTACCTTCTATCTTGAAAACATCAGGCTTTTCAATGTCTGGCTGTCGCTTATCATTTTCTGCACGTCCTTCTGAAGTGCTAGGACTTCCTGAAAATTGCAATAAATGATTGGGTTCAGTCCGTTTATGCAGTGGCAGAAAACTGTTTTGGCCAGGTAAACGCTCTTTGGCTGCTTCAATTGAGAGTGGAAATATAGAAACCTCTTTCCAAGCTTCCACTTCATGGGGCTCATGTCCATTTTTTACAGCCACCATGAACAAGAAACATTTGTGCCCCGAAGGACATTGTAATGGAATATCCCCGAGTTCTACATCTCCTAGGGCTGGCAAATCCATCGGTTCAGTTTGAACCGGCAATATTCCATCTATCCAGCCTTGATCTTTCACCAAGGAAAGAAAACGCCCTTTTTCACCTGCACTGAAATCCGCCCAAACCAAATAGGGATGTATTTTTTCAATACGTTCGGTTATGGCGACTTTTAACTTTTTCGTGTGAAAATCGTATGTTACAGACCAGCTGAAAGCATCGGATGCCAAACAGGCATGGATAAAGAGGCATAAGATAGCGATTGTGCTGAAACATCTCCTCATTTTGTCCCTCTTACGAACGATCTGGTTTTTGTAAAGTTTGTGACCAGACCTGTTGACTTTAAAAAAAGTGCCAATAAGATCTTTTTACCATGAATTTGCCCCTAGTCTTCTGCATTTTTTATGCCTCCCTGATATTTTACTTGTCGTCAAAAACTGGGACACAACTTCCAGACATACCAACTCCCGATTATGTAGCACATTTCGTCGAATATCTCGGTTTTGGAGTACTTCTCTTTTGGTGGAGATTGAAAGCCCAGGCTTCTTTCCAAATGAAGTGCAGGGCCTTCTGGCAGGCCACTCTCATTGGCTCTATTTATGGAGCGACTGATGAATTTCATCAATACTTCGTGCCTGGACGGTGGAGCAGTTTGCAAGACTGGATTGCAGACGTCCTCGGTACGGCTGCAGGAGCCTTTGCAGCAATTCTTCTGTTTAAATTGTATGAGAAATTTTTGAAAAGTCTGTAATAAAAGGGAATCTGCAATCCAAGATGGGACAAATATAAAACGAAATAATTATCGCAATATTTCAGCCATAGCCATAGATGAAGAGTCGTTCTTGGGGAATTGGAATGAAATGGAACCTTACAGCACGAGCTACCCTTATTCCTTGACGCCTAACAGACCCTGTGCCATGCTTTAATCATGGTTCGAAAGATAGACAATCTCATTGAAGAACTTGATGCCTGGCTGCGCTTCCACAAACAGATGGGCCTTGATGCACTACCAGCAACCCCAGGAATAGAAGCTTTTCTAAGTGATTCACATGAATCCTTAAATGATGCGGAAAAGGGGAAGTTGACAGGCATTCCCGATAGTTTGGAAGCGCTCCTGGAAGAGACCAAAAGCTGCACTAGGTGCCGGCTCTATAAGTCCAGACATAGCGTAGTGTTTGGGGAAGGCCCGGCAGATGCAAAACTGATGCTCATTGGCGAGGCTCCCGGAAAAGAAGAAGATCTTACGGGCCGCCCATTTGTGGGTGCATCAGGGCAGCTTCTTACCAAAATGCTCAAGGCTATAGAAATCGATCGGAAAGAGGTGTTCATTACCTCGATCTTGAAATGCCGACCTCCTAGAAACAGGGCTCCAAAAGCGGATGAAATAAGATCGTGCATGCCAATTTTGATGGCACAGATCAAATTGATAAGACCAAGGCTCATTCTGGCCCTTGGCACAGTGGCTGCCCAGAATCTACTCCAAACCAACGAGGGATTGAAAAAATTGAGAGGCCGTTTTCACTCTCTTGACGGGATAAAGCTGCTTGTTACGTATCATCCAGCATACATCTTGCGTTTTGCAGGAACAAAACAAAAGGCATTGAAACTGGAGGCCTGGAATGACTTGCAGCTGTTACAAAAGGAGTACAGTAAACTCTTAGATTAAGCCCTGAGACTCGTTGAGATTGAAATATGCATAAGCATTGGCAAAAAAATTTTATTTTATCAGCCTTTTTACTTGCATTGCTGATTAATACATCCCTTGACGCTTCAGAGTCAAAAGATATCCAGCCCTACAACATCAAAACATGCCTTTTGCTGAGGCTGAAAGGAAGCATCAATCCAGGGGCCAAGCTCTTTCTGGAACGCGCCATTAAGAGAGCCGAGTCGCAGAAGAGGGCTGCCTTGATCGTTGAGTTGAACACCCCGGGCGGACTGGTTTCCACGCTGAGGGATATGGTGCAACTGGTCATGTCAGCCAAGATACCAGTCATAATTTACGTGGCTCCATCGGGCGCCCAGGCGGCTTCCGCAGGCGCTATCTTGACGCTGTCTGCCCATGTGGCGGCGATGGCCCCAGGCACAAATATTGGTGCAGCCCATCCAGTGGGACTCGGTCCGGGTTCGACCAAATCCGATGACTCTGATGCCATGAAAAAGGCAGAGCATGACATTGCCGCCTTGGCACGCGCCGTGGCAGCCGAAAGAGGAAGAAACAGCGAGTGGGCAGAAAAGGCGGTGCGGAGCAGCATTTCAGCCACTGCCAAAGAGGCAGTCAAACTGCGTGTCGTTGATTTGATAGCCACTGATCTTGAAGATCTGATCAAAAAATGCAGAGGACGCATAGTCAATCTCCCGCATGGCCGTGTAAAACTTGAGACGGACAACCCCAACCTTTTGATAGTAAAAGAGAGTTTCCGAGAACGGGTCTTGCGCACCATTGCGGATCCAAATATTGCCTATCTGCTTTTGATGGCTGGCTTGATTGGTCTCTATTTTGAATTTGCCCATCCTGGTGTGATCTTTCCAGGAAGTGTGGGCGCCATTTGCCTTTTGCTTGGACTTTATGCACTTCAGGCCCTCTCCGTAAATAGCGCTGGGCTGTTGCTTCTGCTGCTGGCTGCCCTCCTCTTCATCTTAGAACTTGCCATAACCAGCCATGGCATATTGGGAGCGGCGGGTTTTGCGTCCTTGGTGCTTGGTTCCATAATGCTCTTTGATACTGAAAAAAGCGGAGTCGCAATATCCCCTGAGGTGCTATGGCCCACTCTTGCAGGAGTAGGTATTTTCATGGCAGCCATAATATTTGTTGCCACAAAGGCTGTCTTGTCCAAACCGAAGACTGGTAAAAAGGCCTTAATTGGCCAAACAGGAGTCGTAAAAAGGGGATTATCTCCTGGAGGAGATGGGCTAGTCTTCGTTGAAGGCGAATTGTGGACAGCCACCAGCCACACGTCGATACCCTCGGGCAAAAAAGTCAAAGTAGTGGATATGAAAGGACTGAAACTGGTGGTTGTGCCTTTGAAGAAAAATCAGGAGGTCTGAAACATGCCGATATCATTTGCCTTTTTGTTATTTTTGGCCATTGCCTTCCTTGCCACTTCCATTAGGGTTATGAGAGAATATGAACGGGCGGTGGTCTTCCGCTTGGGCAGACTTTTAAGGGCAAAAGGCCCTGGACTCATCATCTTGATCCCTATTATCGATAAGATGAAAAAAGTAGATTTACGCACTATCACCCTGGATGTGCCGCCCCAGGACATTATCACCAAAGATAATGTCTCCGTTAGAGTGAGCGCAGTTGTGTATTTTAGAGTCCTTGAACCAGAAAAGGCTGTGGTGCAGGTGGAAAATTACTTGTTTGCCACTTCGCAACTTGCTCAAACCACTTTACGAAGCGTTTGCGGTCAGGCGGAACTGGATGAGCTTTTGGCTGAAAGGGATAAAATCAATGCTAGAATACAAGAGATCCTTGATCAGGACACGGAACCCTGGGGGGTGAAAGTGAGCAAGGTCGAGGTCAAGGAGATAGATCTACCGGATGAAATGAAACGCGCAATGGCTAAACAGGCTGAGGCAGAAAGGGAAAGGCGGTCCAAGGTGATAAACGCTGAAGGCGAATACCAAGCCGCAGCCAGGCTGGCAGAGGCAGCTACCATCATTCAGCATGCACCTGCTGCATTGCAGCTTAGGTTTCTACAGACATTGCGGGAGGTGGCAGCTGAGAACAATTCCACCATACTGTTCCCTCTGCCCATTGACATGATTAAGCCGTTCATAAGCCACTGGGAGCAAGACGCAGGAACCAGCAACGAACAGACAGAGGATAGACCTTAAAAGAAATGAATGAAAAAATTTTGGGGATAAACTGGGAAAGTGAAACACTTCCAACCCTGCCATCCATAGCCCACAAACTCATCTTTGCAGCAGGCGATGGAGAAACAGGTGTTGCCGAAATCACCACAATAATAGAGCAGGACCCTTCTTTGGCTTTAAAGGTCTTGAAGGCGGCAAACAGCGCCTTCTACGCATTGAACATTGAAATCACCTCTATAAAGCATGCTGCTGTGCTGCTTGGCATGGACGAGGTCAAAAGGCTCGCCCTGGGAACTTTGCTCTCATCCAGTTTTGTGAGTGTTTCCAAGGAAATAGCAAAAGAGGCGGAAAGCCTGTGGAAACACCTCTTGGCCACGGCCCTTTTTGCGCAAGATCTTCAACAGGGAAGTGAGCAAGACCCTGATCTTTATACCTTGGGCCTGTTGCACGACTTGGGCTGGCTCGTACTTATGTCCGAATATCCGGATGTTTTCAAAGAAATTGCCCACAGGGAAACTACTCTCTCCAAAGCAGAAAATGAGCTTGGAATAGACCATCAATTGTGGGGAGCAAAATTGGCCGAACAATGGGATCTGCCTGAGCCTTTTCAGGTAGTGAACTACCGGCATCACTATCCTTGCCGTGACATGGCCTCTCCGGAATATCTACTCCAACTGCACGTGGCTAACTACCTTGCTGAAAAGGCCGGTTACAAGGCCATAGGGCCTGGTTCAACCCCATTGGACCCATGCGCAGTCAAAGGCCTTGGTTTGGATGAGGCCACAGTGCATGAAATGGAGCAAGCGTGTCACGGTGATACAGAACGTATCGAATCCCTTTGGAAGGCCATGACTGGCTAACCTATCTCGCCGTTGCCTATGGCACCTATACCTAACATCATGTAGTGCAAGCCAGAAAGCACAGTGAGCACAGCAGTTATGGCATATAATCCAGGCAATACCCAGCTCGACAGTACGAAAAAATGGCCTGCAAAAACAAAAAATATAGTGCCTAGTTGAAAGAGCGTGGTCAACTTGCCAAGCCAAGTAGGCCTTATTTCAACCCCTCTATGGAAGAGAAACAGCAACAGCACACCCATGACTATTATGACATCTCGGCTGATTACTAGCACGGCAAGATAATTTGGAATGTAACCAATAGCCACCAATGTGGCATAGGCGGTATTCAGCAGCAACTTGTCGGCAATAGGATCAAGAATGGCCCCTGTCTTTGTCTTCTGCTTCATCACTCGGGCCAAAAATCCATCCAGCCCATCTGTCACACCGGCAACAACGAAAACAGCAAAGGCATAATCGATTTTTCTATCCAGCAAGAATATAACCATGGCTGGCGTAAGAACTATGCGACCAAGGGTAAGGAGATTTGGTAAGTTTATGGCTGGTTTTACCATATATGAATGCCTGCCCACAAATTTTCCATAGCTTCAAGCCTCTCAGGGTGAAACCACCTGACACAGGGGTCTGCTTTAAACCACGTTATTTGCCGTTTGGCATAGCGCCTGGTGTCTCTTTTTAAGAGCTGAACGGCTTCATCAAGGCTCACTTGACCAGTGAGGAACATGATCATATGGCGATAACCCAAAGAACGCAAGGGTCTCAATCGGGGACTGTAACCTTTTTCAAGCAACGCTTTCACCTCTTCCAAAAAACCTGCTGCCATCATCTGATCCACTCTTTGTTCTATGCGTTTGTACAATTCCTTTCTAGGCCTTATGAGACCTATTTTCATTACAGGCCAGCCCTTCATCCCGCCGGTTCTGCCCTGCTTCCACCACCACGAAATCGGCCTACCAGACTCAATATAGACTTCGGCGGCCCTTATAAGACGGTACACGTCATTTGGATGAATGGTACGGAGGGCCTCTCTGTCGACATCTCTCAGGAAATCCACCAAAACTGCACTTCCGAATCTTTCTACTACCCGTTTCAAGGCCTTCCGCACTGCTGGACTCCACCCAGGGCTGGGGCTTAAGCCCTCGAGCAAGGCCTTCAAATAGAGGCCCGTACCACCTGTTAACACAACCGTTTTGGATCTAGCAACAATATGCTCCACTACAGGCACGGCCTTTTTTACGTAGGTAGCCACGTCAAGAAATTGATTCGGTTCGGCTATGTCAAAGAGGTGATGGGGCACAAGCCTCCGTTCTTCTAAGGTGGGCTTGGCAGAGCCTATGTCCAGATATTTATAAACTTGTACGGAATCGAAATTCACGATCTCGCCCCTTATCTCTTGGGCAAGCCTCAAGGATATGGCAGTCTTTCCCACCGCAGTAGGCCCAACTATAGCTACGAGAGGAAAACGTTGTAGGCTTCTAATGGCCATATTGTCTCACTTGCCATTACGGAATAGCACCGGCTAACGCTTGAATCTCTTTTTGATCTCGTCCAGTGTAACAGAAACTACTACTGGCCTTCCGTGCGGACAGTTGGTTACCCCTTCCGCCATGAGATCCTGCATAAGCTTCACCATCTCCTGAGGCCGGAGATCATCATCAGCCTTTACCGCACACCGGCATGCCACCATGGCTGCCATATCCCACAACAAGCTGCGGAGGTCGTTGCAACCCCTTTCCAAGGCAGTGTCGATAATATCTGCCACGGCTTTGGCTTTATCCGACCGCATGGCCACAATCTCTGGAATCTCGTGTATGACAATTTCAGTGGTTCCAAAAGGCTCCACCTTTAGTCCCAGCCTTTCGAACAAAGATACACAGCCCACCAACTTACTCAGCTGATCAGCTCTTCTTTCCAAGACTATTGGAAAGGCCAGTGACTGACTCACTATTTGGCCACCAGCTTCAATCTGTTCCATGATTTTTTTGAACAGTAATGCTTCATGGGCAGCATGCTGATCCACCATGACAAGCCCCTCTGGACCTTCGAACAACAGATATGTAGCCGCTAGCTGGCCTATTAGCTTGAAAGGGGTGATTGTGCTTGATCCTTCCACTGGCTGTGAATATCCCTGGGAACGGACAGCCGCCGGTTCATGCACTTCCAGCGGAATCGGTTCCTGTTCGGCATATGGCTTACTTTTTTCCACACTCGAAGCGCCTGCATCTGTACGACCTGATGGCCTTTGACTGGAAAGGATCTCTGAAGATGGTGTTTGTATACTCAGTGGTTGACTGTTCAATGGGTGGCTTCGTTTTTCCAAAGCGCGCCTTATTCCATGATATATTGCACGGAATATGGAATTTGCATCCCTGAACCTCACCTCCTGTTTCGCAGGATGGCAATTCACGTCCACATATTCTGGTTCCGCATCGATAAAAACTGCACCAAGTGGATGAGCACCTTTTACAAACAGACCTCTGCAAGCCTCCGAAAGCGCTTTCCAGAGCATTCTGTCTTTCACGTGCCGTTTGTTCACAAAAAAGTAAAAGGCCTTTCCAGACGCCCTGGCATCCTCCGGGCTAGAGATAAATCCCTTAACATTGAACCATGACCCCTTTCCATCAAATTCCAGCAACCTGGCTGCTGCATCCTCACCCACCAAAGGCCACAAGGCCTGGCTGCCAGAAAGCCCTCTCTTGGACTTAAACAATGTGCGCCCCTGACTCACAAGCTCAAAATAGATGTGGGGATTGGAAACGGCGTAAGTGCGCACCACCTGGCTTATATGGCCTAGCTCTGTTTGGGGGCTTTTGAGAAACTTCCTCCGGGCTGGAATCTGCCCAAAAAGCTCTTCCACTCTCACTGAAGTTCCTGGCGGGCAGCCTTTGGGCCTGATCTGCTTATCCCTTCCAAAAGACATCGTAAGTTCCCAACCAGAGGCAGCACTCTGTTCCCTTGAGACTATGGTGAAACGCGATACAGACCCCATACTGGCCAAGGCTTCACCTCTGAAACCCAGAGTTTTAATGGCGGCAAGATCTTGTTCAGAGGCAATCTTACTGGTGGCATGCGGCTCAACAGCAAGCTCAATATCGGCCCGGTCCATGCCTATGCCGTCATCCTTTACCAGAATCGAATCGCGACCGCCGCCTTCCACTGACACTGCTATTCTTGCTGCACCTGCATCCAGGGCATTTTCTATGAGTTCCTTGACCACTGAGGCTGGACGCTCTATCACCTCACCAGCTGCAATCTGGTTGGCTATGTTGGGATGAAGTATCTTTATCCTACCCATTGAAACAGTCTTTTAGGTGATCATGAATCACCTTTGCTAAACCTTGCGGAATGGAAGGAACAGATTCTATCTCTGACTGTGAGGCCTCCCTCAGTCTTTTCAGGCTTCCAAAGTGTCTAAGAAGCGCCCTTTGCCGTGCCGGCCCTATGCCCGGTATTGAAGAAAGCAGCGTTTTCATTGATCTCTTTTGCCTCTTTTTCCTGTGCCTGGTTATACCGAAACGGTGGGCCTCATCCCTCACTCTTTGAAAAAAGAGGAGCACAGGATGGTGCTTAGGCAAGATCTCGGGATCAGACTTGCCAGGCAAAAAGATCTTTTCATGGCCTTCACCACGTTCTTTGGCAATGGATGCAAGCAGCATATGGCTGATACCCCCCTCCCCTCTCACCACGTCTGTTACTGCAGAGAGTTGGCCTCTGCCCCCATCTATCAAGAAAAGGTCAGGCAAACCACCTGATCTGAGTCTCCGTCTCACCATCTGGCGAAGGGATTCGTAATCGTCAGGGCCATCTACGCACCTTATGTTGTAGCTCCTATAGCCTCCCTTGTCTGGCTTCCCTTTTAAAAAGGAGACCAGGCTTCCCACAGACTCCTGCCCGGCAGTGTTTGATATATCGAGTCCTTCAACCCTGTCGATATCGACATCTGTGCAAAAGAATTCCTTCAAGGCAGCAGCAGTGCATTCCCAGTCTTGTTGGGTTCGGACGGATGCCTGGAGAGCGGCCAAGGCATTGCTCTTGGCCATCTTCAACAGCCTGGCCCTTTGTGACCGGACCGAACTTTTAATCTTTACCCTCCGTTGTGCTGCTTCACTCAAAAGCTCTTCAGTCAATTTGCGGCTGGCTATGGCTGTTTCAACGATTATTTCGCTTGGGGGAACAACATCCATATAGTATTGCCTAATGAAAAAGGAAAGAACGTGACTATCTGGATCAGTCAAAGGAGCATCTAAAGAATGAATCTCCTGGCCCTGCACAATTCCTTCCCGTACTCTCAAGACGCCTACCGATACCTTCGAAGAATCTCGCGCTGTTGCAATGAAGTCCCAATTGGCACCCATCCCAGCCACAACAGTCTGTGCCTCACTTATCCTTTTAATTGCAGCTATTCTGTCGCGGAGGACCGCCGCCTTTTCAAAGGCACACTCTTCTGCCGCCTCCTTCATCTTTCTGGTCATGGCCTTAATAAGATGGGCGGTTTTACCTTCCAAAAAGAGCCGGACTTGGTTCACCTGATCCATATAGGCATCGCGGTCCACTTTATGGCAGCATGGAGCAGAACACCTCTTTATCTGGTATTGAAGGCACGGCCTGCTTCGGCCTTTCATTACGTGATCACTACATGTCCGCAGCCCAAAAGTGGACGCGATGAAACGCAGGGCCTCTCTTACCGCCTTTGCCGAGGCGTAAGGGCCGTAATAAAGGGCACCATCCCGCATCCTTTTCCTGACCACTGAAAGGCGAGGGAATCTCGCTCTGATGCCCAGACGCAAAAAGGGATAGGCCTTGTCATCGCGCCAGTGAACATTGTATTTGGGCCTGTGTCTCCGTATGAGTTCGGCTTCAAGGATCAGGGCCTCTTTTTCGCTGACTGTCAATATGATCTCGAACCTACTGGCCCGCCGGAGCATAAGCAGGGTCTTGTCAGGCTTTTGCCCGCCAGGCCTCAGATACGAAGAAAGACGCTTTCTAAGCTCCTTGGCCTTTCCCACGTAAAGAACCTCTCCAGAAGCATCAAAAAATATATAACAGCCGGGTTCCAAAGGCACCTTGTACAATGCTTCTGGATCTGAAATATCGTATGCTAGCTTCTTCACTGGTCCAATGCGTTTTGAAAAAATTTTGGAAGGCAGAACAACCCAGAGTGCATTTCTGGGGTGTAATATTTGAGTTCCATGCCGATACTCTTCTTTTTTGCCATTTGCGGATCAAAATCACTAACAGGATCTATCTTGAATCCAGCAAGCCCCCAGCTCCACATGCCGCTTGGATAAGTTGGAACCGGCGCACAATAAAAAGAAATGGTGTCAAAACCTGCTGCTTTAAAATTGTCCTTTACCCCTTTGATAAAATCAAGGTGGTAGAAGGGGGATTCTGTCTGAGCAGCCAGAAGCCCACCTGGCTTTAACCCCTGAAGGCACAAGTTGTAAAACTTGGATTCAAACAAGCCCTTGGCCGGCCCTACCGGATCTGTGGAATCGATGACAATTACATCAAACCGGGCCTTATTTCGTTTCAAGTATGTGACGCCATCTTCTATAATGATGGAAGCCCGGGCATCGCTGAACATGGCAGAAGACATGGTGGGAAGAAACTCCCTGGCTGTTTCCACTACAGCATTGTCAATTTCGCACAAAATAACCCTCTCCACTCCAGGATGCTTAAGAACCTCTCTGACAGCTCCGCCATCTCCGCCGCCTATGACAAGCACCTCTCTGGGGTGTGAATGTGCAAACATAGCTGGATGAACGAGAAGCTCATGATAAATGAATTCATCCCTTTCAGTACACATTACAAGTCCGTCAAGCAGCAGCACCCGTCCATACTCGAAGGTGTCCAGGACTTCAATGGTTTGATATTCAGAGACCCATACCTTAAGCGTTTCCTTTACTCTGAGGGTCAATCCTGCATCTCTTGTATGTTTTTCGGTATACCAAAGTTCCATAGTCTCACCATTCAAGATAATATAACATATTACGTCAAGCCTTTGCCTTGACAAACCCTGCCATGTTCATAATAATGCGGCCCACTAAAAGGCCGGGATAGCTCAGTCGGTAGAGCAGTGGACTGAAAATCCACGTGTCCCCAGTTCGATTCTGGGTCCCGGCACCAGAAATTATAAAGCGCTTGCTACCGTGGCAAGCGCTTTTCTTT
>CAYWKF010000011.1:0-175719 GCA_964459155.1 uncultured Desulfobacterales bacterium | reverse complement strand
CATCTTCTAAAGGAAGTTGTACAACTCGCCTGCCTGTAGCAGGCTCAAACAGTACAACTTCCGGATGCTACGCTTCGCCTAGAATCTGCAAGAAATTGCTCACAGTGGCTACGGGCAAAAACGCAAACCCTCTGCCATACCTTTTAATTATTCTAGCACTAAAGCGCCTGATTTTATTAACTAATTATTCTTGCTTTAATAGAGATAAATTAATAACAAAAAGCATGTCGCCTATTTAGTTGTTTCAGTAACAAGGGCCGAAAATTCAAAGACAGTTTATTTCTCAAACTTGACTTTAATACTAAACTATGAAATGAGGAACAGGTTATCTTATTTGACAATCTGATTTTCATTTTTGTTAAGTCACTGGAAAGGAGTCAAAAATGGCTAGAGAGCATTGGGGTACGCGGCTTGGCCTCATTTTGGCCATGGCCGGCAATGCAGTGGGGCTGGGAAACTTTCTACGTTTTCCCACCCAGGCGGCCCAGAACGGAGGCGGGGTGTTTATGATCCCTTACATGATCTCCATAGTAGTTATTGCCATACCCCTCATGTGGACTGAATGGGCAATTGGCCGCTATGGAGGTGTTAGGGGGCACGGGACAACTCCTGCCATATTCAAGCTTTTGTGGAAAAATCCCATAGCCAAATATGTAGGGGTGTTGGGCCTGTTTGTCCCATTTGTGGTGGCCTGCTACTACGTCTATATCGAATCGTGGACCCTTGGCTATGCTGTTATGTCCATCGGCGGAATGCTGCCCACAGAAGCTGCGGCTTCAGCCACTCCTGGTACATCAGAATATTTGAAGCCCTTTCAGGACCTTCTTTCTCAGTACACTGGCATGGGCAACGGTGACATTTATCAACCCTCAATAATGGCTTACATATTCTTCCTTATCACCGTGGCTCTCAACATATGGATTTTGATTAAAGGAATCTCCGGCGGTATAGAAAAGCTGGCCAAACTTGCCATGCCTGCTCTCTTTTTGATGGCCTTGATCCTGATGATAAGGGTTTTGACGCTGGAGACACCCCAAGGCAGTGCAGTTCAAGGTCTCAATTTTCTCTGGACACCAGATTGGAGCCAGCTGTCAAACCCCAAGGTGTGGCTTGCAGCAGCGGGCCAGGTCTTTTTCACTTTGAGCCTTGGGTTTGGTGCCATAATCACATATGCCTCATACCTTGGAAAAAATGACGATCTTGTGCTTTCTGGCCTTTCAGCTGCCTCGCTCAATGAAATGGCCGAAGTGGTCCTTGGAGGTTCCATTGCAATTCCTGCTGCAGCAGCCTTTTTCGGCGTAATGGCGGCACAGCAAATAGCTGCGTCAGGAGCCTTCAACCTCGCCTTCGTGAGCCTTCCAGCCATATTTGCCAATATTCCCATGGGAAGCCTATTTGGTTTCCTTTGGTTTACTTTACTATTCTTTGCAGGGTTAACATCGTCAGTTGCAATTACGCAGCCTGTAATAGCCTTTCTGGAAGACGAGTTTCATCTGAAAAGGACGCATGCTGTCATCGCCACCATGACCTTTCTCTTCGGCATTGCTCATGTTCCAATATTCCTTGGAAAGGCCCTTGATGAAATGGACTTTTGGGCAGGCACCTTTTTTGTGGTCATTTTTGCCCTAATCGAAGTCATTGTCTTTTTCTGGATCTTTGAAGGTAAGAAGGCATGGGAAGAGATAAACAGAGGCGGCATCATAAAGGCCCCGTCTATCTTTTACCCAATCATAAAATATGTCACTCCGCTGTTTCTTACGGTCATTCTAATATGGTGGACCTTCGACGTGCTTCCTGCCTATTTGAAAAATGGTTCATGGACAGCCTGGGTAACCAGGGAGCTTCTGGTTGGCATAGGCTTTTTCCTCTGTTTTCTTGTCTTTTTGTCTGACCGAAGAAGGAGGTCCAAATGAAGGGCACTGCGCTTTTATTTATGTTATTCTCTTGGGGGCTTGTGTTGAGCCTTTCAACATATTGCTTTAGCAAGTTGTTTGCAGCAGAAGCCAAAGTCAAGAAAAAGAAGAGATCGAAGAAAACCGGAAAGGAGAGCGCAAAAAAGGCCAAGAAGACTGAATAACATGCCAAATGTACCACTTGCAGAACGTATGCGTCCAAGGACCTTGGAAGAGATTGCAGGCCAGGAGCATCTACTAGGCAAAGGCCGGCCTCTACAAGCCATAGTCTCCAGAGGACAGTTGCCATCAATGTTATTTTGGGGACCTCCTGGATGTGGCAAGACTACCTTGGCCAGGGTTCTCGCTAGGCTGGTGGATGCCAACTTCATATCGTTTTCTGCAGTGCTTTCAGGAGTTAAGGAGCTGAGGGCCATAATTAGCGAAGCCCAAGAAAACAAGCGCGCTGGAGGCCCCAAGACAATATTGTTTGTAGATGAGATTCACCGCTTCAACAAGGCCCAGCAGGATGCCTTTTTGCCTCACGTGGAAAGCGGATTAATTACATTGATTGGGGCCACCACAGAGAACCCCTCCTTTGAGATCATCAGCCCCCTGCTTTCAAGATGCCACGTTTTCACTCTGAAACCCTTGTCCAAAGCAGATTTGGAAAAGCTGTTGCGAAGAGGGCTCGAAGACAGAGAACGCGGCCTTGGCAAAATGGAGCTGTCCATTTCCAAAGAAGCGAAAGAGGCCTTGATCAACTATGCCGATGGGGATGCCAGAAGCCTGTACAACCTGCTCGAATTCAGCGCAGAGATCGCTGTATCCAAGAGGCCAGAGGGAAAAGGTGCCACCATATCCCTGGATGACATCGAACAGGCAGCCCAGAAACGTTTGCTACGATATGACAAGGCAGGAGAGGAACACTACAATCTCATCTCGGCATTTCATAAAAGCTTGAGAGGAAGCGATCCAGATGCAGCGCTATACTGGATGGCAAGGATGCTGGAAAGTGGTGAGGATCCCCACTACGTTGCCAGAAGGATGATTCGTTTTGCATCGGAAGACGTTGGCAACGCCGACCCTCAGGCACTTCAGATAGCCTTGGATGCCTTGCGGGCGTATGATTTTCTTGGAAGTCCAGAAGGGGATCTCGCCCTTGCCCAGGCAGCCGTTTATCTGGCCACGGCCCCCAAGAGCAACGCCATCTACGATGCCTACGGAAAAGCGCAGGCAGATGCCCGAAAATATGGCTCCCTGCCTGTACCGTTACACATAAGGAATGCCCCTACAAAACTGATGAAAGAGCTAGGGTATGGAAAGGGTTACAAATACGCCCACGATTATCCGGATGGACTGGCTTATCAGGACTATTTTCCCACCGAGCTGAAAAACAAAATATATTATCACCCGACAAACAGGGGACATGAACGGATCATCAAAGACCGGCTTGAGAAGTGGCGGAAGATATTGGCCAAAAGACGTAAGATAGGCCAGTGAAAATCTTGGTTGCCAAAATCTCAATCTCTGAACTTGACAAGATCCCGAACCATTTTGTAAATATACGTGTCTGTACTGTGGGCCCATAGCTCAGCTGGCAGAGCCACCGGCTCATAACCGGTTGGTCCCAGGTTCGAATCCTGGTGGGCCCAATTCAATGCCAGACGGGGCAGAAATTTTGGAAGAAATTCAGCTTAAAAGAACTTATACATACTCATTGCCAGACAAAAAGGTGCAGCCATATGGATGCACCTTTTTTCATGGCCTAACTACCAAACAAGCTGATGCCTACAGTTTTGGATATTGAAAATCTGCTGGAAGAATGGGCTCCCAAAAGCCTCGCCGAAGAGTGGGACAATGTTGGTCTCCAGATAGGGAATCCCAAGGCCAAAGTCTCCAAGATTTTAATAGCCCTCGATCCTGCTCCTCCTCTTTTGAAAAAGGCTCGGGAGATAGGAGCAGACTTGGTGATAACACATCACCCCATGATATTTAAACCCTTGTACAGCCTTGACTTGTCACAATGGATTCCCTCTGCTGTTGCCGATTTCATCCACTCAGGCATCTCTTTGATTGCCATGCACACCAATCTGGATGCAGCAAAGGGTGGTGTTTCCGACCAACTGGCCGCTCCGCTGATGTTCAAAACAATATCGCCGTTGCTTGTTAGGCAGGCTGATTTGCAAGGTACAGGCATTGGCAGGGTTGGCCTCTTAGAAAGGCCACTGCGGCTTGAAGAAATCATACGAGCCTATTCTACCTTTTTGAAACCAGGCCTTTTAACCATTTCAGGCGATCCCGGCAAGACTGTCTCAAAGGTGGCAATATGCGGGGGATCTGGCTCTGACCTTTGGCCCGAGGTGATTTCCTCTGAAGCGGATCTCTTCATAAGCGCAGAAATCAAACACAGTATATTGAGAGAGGCGGAAGCACTTGGTAGAGCCGTGATCAGTGCCGGCCATTTCCAAAGCGAATGGCCTGTTGTGCCGGCTATTGCAAATTATCTCCGAACGGCTTTGGAAAAGAGCAGTTGGAGTGTTGATATAACGATATTTGAAGAAGAGGCCCCTCCAGCTTGGACTGCGGGCACCGAACAATCTGAATAACTAATGTTGCAAGGAGTCATAAATTGAAACCAGAACTAGAATCCCTCTTACAACTACAGGAAACCGACCTAAAAATCCGCAAGTTGCTGGGCGAAAAGGCTGAATGCCCCAAAAGGCTTGAGGCCTTGAAAGAACAGGTGGAAGAAGAGGAGTCCGCGCTCAAGGAAATGACCGAACGCCTCACCCAGCTCAACAAGCACAAAATTGAGCTTGAAGATGAACTCGAGCTGGAAAACATACGCCTCAACAAATCTCAGCAGCGTCTTTCCACCATAAAAACAGACAGGGAATATCAGGCTGTGTTCAAGGAGATAGAGGACATAAAGAGGGCGAACAAGGAGCGCGAGGAAGAAATCTTGCTTACTATGGAGCAGATCCAGGAGCTTGAAGAGGAGATCAAAAACAAGAAAAAGGAACTATCTCAACTCCAAAAGGAGATGGCAGCAGAACAGAAGCAGGTGGACAAGACAGAAAAAGAGCTTTCAAAAAAGATAGCAGCCCTGGAAAAAGAGCGCGATAAGCTGGCTGCTAAAGTCAAGCCTGATCTGCTGGCGAAATACAATTTCCTCAAGGACAAGAGGCAGGGTATAGTAATTTCGACTGTCACCGCTGGGGTGTGCAGTGGATGTCACATGAATATTCCGCCTCAGCTGTTCAATGAGTTGCTGCGGGATGAAAGAATACATGTATGCCCTACCTGCCAGAGGATTATCTATGCAGTAAGGGAAAAAGAGGGAGCAGAGGCCTAGGCCCATGCCCGGGCCTCTTATCACTTAGCAGGCTCTGTCTACGTGAAAAACCCAGTCAGATGGTATAGGAGCAAAAGACCGTAGCCGCAGGCTATAACCGTTAAGGCCTTTTGCGCACTCTTTTTAAAGGAAAAAAAGGACAAAACAGCAAGGCTGCCACTGGTTAAAAGTAGTTTGAAAAAAAAGGCCTCTGTGAAGCGCCCGGAGTTGAACAGAGCAGCAAATAGTGGATTCAGTTCAACAGCTCCATATTCCAGATGGCGGCAAGTAAAAACAAAATCCAATATAGAAGCCAGCCACACAAAACAAAGGCCAAAGAGAAAAGATCTTTTAACTGGCCATATCCGCAACCCGTGAAGGTTTTCACTTGCTATCCAGGCCATATTCGCTCCTCCTACTCTCTCTGACACACATATTAGCTTAAACTTCCTTTTCATCCAAATATTTTTTATTTTTTATGCTGGAATACCGATAAGTGCAGTCACTCCAGGCGCATTTTTCCCACTTCTAAGCTATTCAACAAGTTGCTTATGACAGTAAGATTACTTATGGTATTTATGCCCCAGAGAGGCAGTGGGTGACCGCTGCTCCATAACTCCTGGAGCAGAGGAAAGTCCGGGCTCCACAGGGCAAGGTGGTCCGTAACGCGGACCGGGGGCAACCCCAGGGAAAGTGCCACAGAAAACAGACCGCCCCGCTGGTGGCGGGGTAAGGGTGAAAAGGTGAGGTAAGAGCTCACCAGCTGCAAGGGTGACCTTGCAGGCTAGGCAAACCCCACCTGGAGCAAGACTAAATAGGGGAACGTTCGAGGGCTGCCCGTCCGAGGTTCCCGGGTAAGTCGCATGAGGTGCTGGGCAACCAGCATCCAAGATGAATGGTCACCGCCTGCCATGAGCAGGTACAGAACCCGGCTTACAGCTGCCTCCCAGGGGCCTTTTGTTTTATTTTTATAATAGGTAGCGGGAAAGGAGTTTGCTTATGGGACGAGTAACACCACCAGATATCAAGTCCATGAAAGAAAACGGCCAGAAGATAACGATGCTCACAGCCTATGATTATTCCATGGCTGCGATGATTGACCAGGCTGGCGTAGATATGGTCCTGGTGGGCGACTCCTTGGGAATGGTGGCCCTTGGCTATGACTCAACAGTGCCAGTCACCATGGATGAAATGCTTCACCACTCCAGGGCAGTGTCCAGGGCTGTAAAGCGCGCACTGGTGATAGGAGACATGCCTTTCATGTCATACCAAATAAGCCCTGAAGAGGCTGTACGGAATGCTGGCAGATTCATCAAAGAGGCTGGCTGCCATGCGGTAAAACTTGAAGGAGGGATTGAACAAGCCAATACAATCAGGGCCATAGTGGGTGCTGGCATCCCAGTTGTGGGCCACATTGGTTTGACCCCTCAAACAGCCACTGCACTTGGTGGTTTCAAAGTTCAAGGCAAAGATGTTGAATCTGCCAAAAGGCTCCTAAAGGATGGCGAGGCAGTGGCACAAGCTGGGGCTTTTGCGTTGGTCATTGAATGTGTACCATCAGGAATAGCAAAAGCGGTAACCGAGTCGGTCAATATACCTACAATAGGAATTGGCGCCGGGCCCCACTGTGACGGCCAAGTGCTCGTGACAAACGACTTGTTGGGAATGTTTGAAAAGTTCACACCAAGCTTTGTCAAAAAGTACGCCAACCTTGCCCCTGTTATAAAAGAGGCCTTTGCCAACTATGTGGAAGAGGTGAAAAATGGCAGCTTCCCCAGTGAAGAACACAGCTTCCCTGGAGGTGAGGATTTTGTCTAACAGTTAAGCATACACTATTGGATCATCATATCCTGCCTCTCTGAAGCCCTTAAGCCTCAAAAGGCACGAGTCGCATTTTCCGCAAGCAACTTTTTCATCTTCATAGCAGGACCAAGTGAGATGAAGCGGAGCACCTAGCCTTACGCCTGTTTTAACCACTTGGGCCTTGTTCATGTGCACCAAGGGAGCTACCACTTCCAACCGAGTTTCAGGTCTGGTTCCTTCATCAATAACCTTGTTGAAGGCCTTGAAATAGGACTCTCTGCAGTCTGGGTAGCCTGAGCTGTCTACTTCCGTGGCACCGATGTAGATATATCTTGCGCCAAGCACCTCTCCCCACGAAACAGCAATGGCCAGAAGATGCGTATTCCGGAATGGAACATAGGTTACTGGTATCCCCTGTTCTGCTAGTGCCTCTTTGGGTACCTCTATTGAATGGTCAGTCAATGCCGAACCGCCTATCTTTTTTAAATATTCAATACTAACGTTCATAAGGCGGGTTACGCCATAAAATTCAGCAATTTCTTTAAAAGCTTTTTCTTCGCGCACTTCGGTTCTCTGGCCATAATTAACATGAAGGAAGGCCAACGAGCACTTTTCATTGGCAATAGCTGCTGCCACACAGCTATCCAAGCCTCCGCTTACCAAACATATGGCTAGAGGCCTTTTTATTTTGTCAGATTTCATTATTTTTCCCTGATATTGAATAATAATCTAGCTTACTCAGGTAAAAGAAAAACTTCCTGTTTAACGTTTAATTTAACAAACCATTTCTTCCGATAATAAAAACAATATAACAGTCGAATCTGAATTATGCAGCATACCGATCACACCGTTATGCCAACAGAGTGGAGGAAAAGAGAATTTAAATGGATGTCAAAATCATAAATCCTTTTTTGGAAGCAGCGGTTAATGTGCTTAAAACCATGGCAGGCATGGAAGCAAAGCCGCAAAAGCCTTATCTAAAAAATGATTCCATTGCCAAGGGCGACGTATCAGGAATAATCGGTATTACAGGCGATGCCCAGGGATCAATGTCTCTGTCTTTTACCGAATCTTGCATAAAGGCCATCGTTTCAAATCTCTTTGGCACACCTGTAAATGAACTCAATGAAGAAGTGAAGGATGCAGTTGGTGAACTTACCAACATGATATGCGGTGATGCCAGGCGAAGGCTGGAGTCAAACAATATTTTACTTCAGTCTGGCACACCCACTGTGGTAGCAGGGAAAAATCACTCAATTACCCATGTGCACAAGGGGCCCTGCATCGCAGTGCCCTTTTCAACAGAAGCAGGCGATTTTGTTGTGGAAGTGGCCTTCAATAACAGCTGAAATCAGCTGGACTCTTGCCCTTTTTCAACTATTTCCACGCCCGCCTCTTCCAGTAGTACCACTGCGGTGCCATGCTTTGGGCCTTTGATTACCAACTGGTCTGGTTTGAATCCCAGAAGCAGCTTACCTACCAGCAGCCCTTTTTGTTTTTCAACTTTTCTATAAGGATTTTCTACCAGTTCCCTTGACTTCACTTCACCGCTTTCCCTGTCAATTTTTTCGATCATGAAAAAGCGGGCCTGACCAATATGTTCTGAAATAGGGCCGTCTAATCCTTCAACAGGCGTGATTCTGACAAAGTGGCGCGATCTTGAAAAATGGGGCCTTATTCTAGCCATGACAACCTTGGGAAAACGTTCCACTATTTCCTCTTCGATCCGATCCGCAATCTTGTCTGCCAATTCGTGGGAAGGAGTCTTCATTATGACATCCATGTCTACGATAAAACGGCCTCCAGCAATCCTGCTCAATACCCTTTCAACCTTCGCCACCGTAGGAAAACTTTCGACAAATTCGATTATCTTCCTCTCAGTCTCCCTGTCCATGGCTGCATCCAGCAACTCTTTTATAGAATTGATCAACAGGATCCCGCCTGCCCTGAAAACAAACAAGGAGACAAGGGCCGCCGCCCACCGATCCATGGAAAATCCTACCTTGCTTGCAAGAAGACCGACAAGCACGACCGCTGTGGAGAGAGCGTCAGCCAAGTAGTCCTTGGCATCCGCCACTAAGGCTGGAGAATTCAATCGCTTACCAGCCCTCAATTGATAGAAACCAAAAATCAAAGTCGCAAATAGAGAAATAAGCGCCACAGGCAAGGCTTTTTCCACATCCACAGGATGTTCACGGCAAAATATGGCAGCTTTTCCAATTTCATATGCAGCAAGGAGTATGGCCACTGATATGACCAGGGTTGCCACTGTTTCTGCACGGTATAGACCGTATGGGAATGAAGGGTGTTTTTTGCCTGCAGCCCACAGACCAATCCAGGCTGCCCCTGAGGCCAACACATCGGTTGCCGAATGAATGGCATCACTCAAAAGGGCAGTACTACCAGACCTTATTCCGGCAACTCCTTTTAACAGGGCCAGCCCAAGGTTTACCACCACAGAAAAGGCTGCCCTTTTTCTCGCTTGGGCTAGTTGCGCAAAATGTTGTAGTTGTGACGTTTCGTCCATCTGTCCTGATTGTTACAGTGCCATCAAGATCGGTTCTAAAAACCCTTGCTTTTATAAGGTCATATGATCGTAACACATCGCTACTCGGAAGCCCAAGAAAATTGTTGTATCCCACAGAAACGGCGGCCAGCTCAGGATTCATGGTTCTCAGGAAAACCGGACTACTTGAAGTTTTGCTGCCATGATGCGGTACCACCAAAACTTCCACATTCCCCACGCCATTTTCCACAAGGCATCTTTCTCTTTCGTGCTCGATGTCGCCAGGCAGCAGCATGTCAACCTCTCCCAATCTTATATGAAAGACCAGTGAGTTGTTGTTGTAATCACTAAACACCATGTCCTTACACTGTGGCGGTAGTATATTGATCCAGACCTGTCCAATCACCCTTTGTGCCGGTTCTTTCCATACAACGTGTTTAACCCCCAATTTTCTAGCCTCGTCCACCAATTCCTTGCAATATTCTATTTTTGCACAGTCTGAATTGGTCCAGAACTCTTTCACTTTGAATTGCCTGAGAAGGGAAGCCATGCCACCCATGTGGTCATGTTCAGGATGAGACAGAGCCAAAATGTCAATGCTGGTGGTTCCTAGGCTGCGAAGAAATGGACCAACCACTGCCTTTCCAACGTCCAGGGTCGATCTAAGGCCTCCCGCATCAACAACCATCACCTGCCCTCCTGGAAGAGTCAACACTTGGCAAGTCCCCTGCCCCACATCCAGTACATGCAATTCCAGGCTCCGTTGTATCTTCAGTGCATAACTTTTGACGTGAGGTATAGAAAAAAAGAAAAGCGCAAAGAGAGCAAACATGGTCAACGGCACTCTAAAAGACTCCCATCGCGAACCTTTTGAAACATCTTTGGCTACAAAGACAGCAAAAAGTAATAGATAGGACAACGCCACCTGCCATTGCCATGGCCTCGGACACCACAGAGTAAGATTATCCAGGGGCAATTGGCTCAAAAAGTTCATAATCCATGACATGAAATGGCCGCTCCAAGCCCATAATATATTTGCAAGGCCTGGGAAAGTTGTGCAGAGTGATGCTCCTGCAAGGAGTGGCGGAATTACGAAAAAGCTGATCAAAGGTACAAGTAACACGTTCAGGACAAAGCCTGCCAGGGATATGCGCTGGAAATGGTACATCACCAAGGGAGATGTGGCAGCGTATGCCACCGTGGTAATCAATATCAAGAAATAAAGTTTGTTAATCAGCTTGTTATGGCTGATTTGAGCCTCTTTGTAGGTGTAGAGTAGAAGAAGGATGAAGAAGGTGGACAGATAAGAAAGCTGAAAACTGATGGAAAAGAGATAAAAGGGATTGTACAGGATCAAACCCCAGGCAGAAAGCACCAGGGCATGAACGGGCTGAAATGATCTATCTGCATACAGAGCTGCAGCAAATGCTGCGTACATGACTGCCGCTCTGATTGCCGAGGGCGAAAAGCCTGCCAAAGCGGCATATGCAAGACACGCTACAGCTGACAAGGCAACTGCCGCCTTCTTGACTCTGTAACGTACAGCAAGCCACGTAAAACGGAGCAATATTAGATAAACTATCCCGCCTGTACCAGCCGCCAAAAGGCCCATGTGCAGACCGGAAACCGCTAGAATGTGGCCTAGGCCCGCCTTGACAAAGAGTTCCCTGACCTCACTGCCTAAAAAACCCCGCTGGCCTGTCACAAGTGAAACTGCAACACCTTTGGTAATGCCTGAAAAGGCTTCATCCAAGGCGATGACGAGTTTGTGTCGGAATTTCTCCAGCATGTATCGAAAGTGCGACATATACGGAGAAGAGCCTACGTGGCCTATCTTTTCTATTTTGGCCAAACTGTCCACATATCCCGTCACTCCAATGCCTCTTAAGGCCATATAGAGCTCATAATCCCAGACACCTGGTGTCTTAAAGTTTCGAACCCTCCTCAACGAAGCCTTGAATCTAATCAGATCCCCTGGTTGGAACACACTGTAATGGAGACCCTTGACGGTTAGCCGCAACTTGCCATAAACTGGCTTGTTTTCTGTTGCGTCATTCCTGTTTATCACACCTAAGACAAACCTTGATCCGCCTTCCACTGGTTCTGGCGATCCAATAATATGGCCAATCAACACAGGAGAAGAGTTTCTCGAGGATGCCATCCCAAAAAGCTGCCTGTTTTCCAAGTCGAAGCTGTATTGATGTATGCGCTCACGTACGAAGCCCATCATACAGAAGATGACCTGAATAAATACAACAAAGACGAACTTCTTGCTGACATCAGCGCGGTTCTGGGGGACGTGCCCAAAGATGATCAGGGAAAAGACAATGGATGAAAAAATAAGGAATGCTGGCGGAGCCCAGCCGCTGCCATGCCCCAAAGCCACACCAGCCATGAAAGCCAGCAGAGGCGCTGCCAGAAGGGCAACCTTAATCTGATTCAACAACCCTTACGCGGACCAACTCCCGCTTTATCACCCTAACGGGTGCAGGGTAGTGGCCGAGATTTCGTATGGTGGCTGTTTCTGTGCGCCTTTTGTGACTTGGTCTCAAGGATTCCAATTCCCTTTTCAGCTCATCTATCTGATCCAGTAAGCGCAGGATAATGTCTATACCTGCAAGATTAACTCCAAGTTCGTCTTTGAGCCGGACTATTCTGGCAAGCCGCTCAAGCTCATCAGGCCCAAAAAGATATTGACCTCGTGGCCCCCTTTCACAAACGACCAGGCCTTCTTGCACTAGGCGCCTAATCATACCAGGGCTCAAACCCAACCTTTCGCTGACCATTGAAACAGTGAAACAGGCAGACATTTCGTGCTCCTTACGCCTTCACTCTAAAGGATATTAACGGCCTTTTGCCAATATCCACTTTAATCACATTTGGAAAAGCCGCAAGAACGGCACAGCAGGCAACCTTCTTCGGGTTCCAGCACTCCGCCGCAATCAGGGCATGTCATAATGGTCTTGTCATCCTCTTTGGCCTCCACGTGGCTTACAGAGGCCAAAACCTTTGCCATCCCATCCGGACAAGACAAAATCTGTTCACCATCCTGCCAGCTTGGAGACGGACATCTGATCCCCACGAGTTGTTTCACAATGGCCTCAACCCTTATTCCTGAACGCAGCGCCAAGGAAATGAGCCTGCTTTCCGCCTCGATCTGACAAGCTGCACACCCACCTGCCTTGCCCATCTGGGCAAAAACTTCGCACAAATCTTTATCGTCCCAATTTACTGTCACGTAGAGGTTTCCACAGCCTGTTCGCACCCTCTGTGTGACTCCCTTCGTAATGAGAGGTCGCGGACGGGGGGTGATCTTTCCATTGGCTCCCACCACAGGAGCCGCACCTTTTTTACTCTCCTTTTTCAGATTGAGCACTTGCACTGGCCTAGAGCCATAACGGTAAATGGTGAGGCCTTTTAGCCCTTTGCGCCATGCCAGAATATAGGCACTCCTGACATCGTCCTTGGTGGCATTTTCAGGAAAGTTGATGGTCTTTGATACTGCATTATCTGTATGCTCCTGAAAAGCTGCCTGGATGGCGATATGTTCCTCAGGGCTGACATCCATAGAAGTTATGAATATTCGCTTGAGTTCCTCAGGAATCTCAGGGATATTTTGAATTGAGCCGGAATGGGCAATTTTTTCCATCAACTCATCGCTGTATATGCCTAGCTCCTTGGTCTTTTCCACAAACATGGGATGGGCCTCTATGAGTTCGGTGCCATCGAGGACCTTTCGGATATAGCTCACAGCGAAAAGGGGCTCGATGCCACTGGAAGCACCAGCTATGATACTGATAGTGCCTGTAGGTGCAATGGTTGTAGTGGTGGCATTGCGCATGTAAGGTGTTTCGGGCTTGTCGTATATGGAACCTTTATAGGCAGGAAAATTACCCCGCTCCTTTGCAAGCTGGGCAGATGCGCTTTTTGACTCTTTGTCAATGAAGGCCATCACCTCTTTTGCAAGTTCAACTGCCTCTTCGGAGTTGTAAGGCACTTCCAAGGCTATGAGCATGTCTGCGAACCCCATTACACCAAGACCTATCTTCCTGGTGTGTTTGGTCATCTCTTCAATTTGAGGCAAGGGGAATTTGTTTACGTCTATCACATTGTCTAAGAAATGGACTGCGTCATGTACCGTTTCTTTTAAATCATCCCACAGTATCTCTTTGTCTTTAATGAATTTGGACAAATTGATAGAACCCAAGTTGCAAGATTCGTAGGGCAAAAGCGGCTGCTCGCCGCATGGATTTGTGCTCTCAATTTCTCCTAGTTGGGGGGTGGGGTTCGAACGGTTAATACGGTCCAGGAAAATTATTCCAGGCTCTCCACTCGACCAAGCTGACTCAACTATCTCATCGAAAATCTTTCTAGCTGGAATGCAGCGCACCTCTTTTCCTGTGCGCGGATTGATCAGCCCATATTCTTCATCGTCTTCCACTGCCTCCATAAACTTTTCTGTAATGGCAACAGAAAGGTTGAAATTGTTCAGACGGTCTGTTTCGGTCTTGGCCCTGATGAATTTTTCGATATCAGGATGGTCTACCCGCAATATGCCCATGTTGGCACCGCGCCTTGTTCCGCCCTGTTTAATGGTCTCTGTGGCCACGTCAAAAATGGTCATAAAAGATATTGGTCCGCTGGCCACTCCCTGCGTCGATTTTACCCGGTCACCTTCAGGCCTTATGCGGGAAAAAGAAAAACCTGTGCCGCCTCCGCTTTTGTGTATCATGGCAGTGTGCTTCACCGCATCGAATATCGATTCTATGGAGTCCTCAATAGGCAGGACAAAACAGGCTGAAAGCTGCCCCAGCTCTCTGCCTGCGTTCATAAGAGTGGGAGAGTTGGGGATGAACCTCAAGGAGGTCATCAAGTCATAGAAAAGTGAGGCTGTCTTGTCGATATCAGCTTCTTTGTTATAAATCAGATCACCCTTGGCAATTGCCTTGGCAACCCTGGCAAAAAGTTCTTCAGGCGTCTCCACTACACGCATCTGGTCGTCTTTTTTCAAATAGCGCCTGGCCAAGACGACCAAGGCATTGTGAGTCAAAGGCAGTTTTGTTTCAGGCAGGCTGAGGGCTGATTCTTTTTGTTTCTCCATCTCGGTGTCTCCAATATTATGATAAAATTTATATTTACTAGATATGGTATTTAACAAAATTGAATAACGCTACATGTAGTGGTTATAAAACATATTCAAAAAATTGTCCACAGAGAACTCAAAAAACTTCCGGGCTTCTGTTTGGCATAGCTGTCTACAGACCAACTCTTGTTTTGAGAGTGAACTATAATGAGAGTGAACTATAACATTTATAAAATTGTGCCCATAAAACTTGCCACAATCCTTTCTGCTTATATATTAACGCCTCAACGATGTCGAGAGGAAGGAGAAAAGTAGATGACCATGAATCCCGGGAAAATAACCATCAATGAAAATGGCTCCATAAATGTACCCGACAATCCTATCATTCCATTCATAGAAGGGGACGGAATTGGTCCGGACATATGGCGAGCAACAAAGCTGGTTTTAGATGCCGCCGTGGATAAAAGCTACGGCGGCAAAAAGGCAATAGCATGGAAGGAGATCCTAGCTGGGGAAAAGGCCTTTAAAAAAACAGGGCAATGGCTCCCTGAGGAAACCTTGACAGCAATCAGGGAGTATGTAGTGGCCATAAAAGGCCCCTTGACCACGCCGGTTGGTGAGGGCATAAGAAGCTTGAACGTAACCCTCAGGCAGGAATTGGACCTCTATGCTTGCGTTAGGCCAGTTCGGTATTTTGAAGGTGTTCCAAGCCCTGTAAAGCATCCCGAATATGTTGACATGGTGGTCTTCAGAGAAAATACAGAAGACGTATACGCTGGCATAGAGTGGCAGGAAGGAACGGATGAAGCCAAAAAGGTGATAGACTTCCTGACAAAAGAGATGGGCCAAAAGGTAAGGCCAGATTCAGGAATAGGAATAAAACCCATAAGCCGTACCGGAACATTCAGGTTGGTGAGGAAGGCTATCCAATTTGCAATTGACAACAAAAAGCCAAATGTCACCTTGGTTCACAAGGGCAACATCATGAAATTCACTGAAGGAGCATTTCGTAACTGGGGCTATGAGCTGGCTCAAAAAGAGTTTGCCGATATTACCATTTCTGAGCAGGAATTGTGGGACAAGTTCAATGGTGAAGTCCCCACAGGCAAAATAGTGATCAAGGACAGAATTGCCGATGCAATGTTCCAACAGATACTGTTGCGCCCCAAAGAATACAGCGTGCTTGCCATGCCTAACTTGAACGGCGACTATATGTCAGATGCCTTGGCAGCCCAGGTTGGGGGGCTCGGCATGGCTCCGGGAGCGAACATAGGAGATGGCTATGCCCTTTTTGAGGCCACTCATGGCACAGCTCCAAAATATGCCGGTCTCGACAAAGTAAACCCTGGCTCCCTGATATTGTCTGGCGCCATGATGCTAGAATACTTAGGTTGGACTGAAGCCAGGGATATGGTGCATCACTCTCTGGAAAGGGCAATTGGTAAAAAACGGGTAACGTATGACCTTGCTAGGCAGATTGAAGGTGCAACAGAGATCAAGTGTTCTGAATTTGCTCAGGCCGTGGTCGATTCTATGTAACCATGTAGATTTCGTTCTTTTTCCACGCACCTGTGCCTGTTGCGGCATTCCACTATTCAATGTCCCGATTTTAAAAAAATATGGAAAAGGCGGCCTCTCTGCCCTGGGCCGCCCTATCCATGATAGTTTCCTTTGTTCCAATTGCGTAAAAGCCATCGCCTTCATCAAATCCCCACTGTGCTCAATTTGCGGTGAACCCTTTGAGTCGCTTTCCGGACCCGATCATACATGTGGCCGATGCCTAAAAAACAAGCCCCATTTCGACATGGCACGTTCCATTTTCTTGTATGAAGGAACCATTCAGGCCCTGATTCACCATATAAAGTATCACGGGGATGGATTTTCATTAAAAGCATTGGCAAGCTTGGCCAAACCTTTTATTGAAACAATGTTGCAAGATCAGCCTCCAGATCTTATATGCCCAGTTCCACTCCATGATTCCAGACTCAGAAAGAGGGGATTCAATCAGTCAGCAGCTCTGGTATCTACCATTTTCACTAAACAAAAAAGCAAAATAGCACAAGACCTGCTGACCAAAAGCAAGAAAACAGCTCCACAAGTTGGCCTTTCCCGCCATCATCGAATTAGGAATGTCAGAAACTCCTTTCGGTTGCGAAAACCTCTGTCTACTTCAGTAAAAAATGTGATCTTGCTTGATGATGTGCTCACGACTGGGGCCACTGCCTCTGAATGCGCTCGGGTTTTGAAAAAAGGACATGATATAAAGGTGTTCGTCATAACCATTGCAAGGGCGGGGCTACAAGGACGTGATGGTCATCAACTTGACAACTCCTGATTCAAACCTAAGTTTTTAAGTGTAAAACAGACTTCATCACGTTTTCATCTATAACTGGAGAGATTCTTTCAGGAGGTTTAGCATGGGAAAAATTAAAATTGCCATTGCGGGCGTAGGGAACTGCGCCAGTTCACTCATTCAAGGAATTCACTATTATACCAGCGACAAAAAAGATCAGGCCATTGGTCTAATGCATTGGTCTATTGGTGGCTATGAACCAAGTGACATAGAGGTGGTAGCTGCCTTTGATATTGACAAGAGAAAGGTTGGGAAAGATGTAAATGAAGCCATTTTTGCCCTTCCCAACTGCACTACTGTATTTTGTAAAGAGATACCCAAAAGTGATGTTGTGGTGCGCATGGGGAAAATATTGGACGGATTTTCTCCTCACATGAAAGATTACCCAGAATCTCACACCTTTGTTCTCGCCAATGAACCAGAACCTTCCATGGAAGACGTGGTCAACGAATTAAAAAATAGCGGAACAGATATATTGGTCAATTATCTGCCTGTAGGATCTGAAAATGCAGTACGCTTCTACGCCGAATGTGCCTTGCGAGCAGGGGTCGGCTTTGTTAACTGCATGCCAGTTTTCATTGCCTCTGATCCCGAATGGGCAAAGAAATTTGAAGAAGCTGGCTTGCCCGTTATAGGAGATGACATAAAGGCACAACTGGGGGCTACCATTACACATAGAATATTGGCCGACCTTTTCAGTAAGCGAGGTGTAAAAATCGAACGCACCTACCAATTGAATACTGGTGGCAATACAGATTTTCTCAACATGCTCAATAGGGAACGCCTTGCCTCCAAGAAAAAATCGAAAACCGAGGCTGTGCAAGCAGTGCTACCCGAACCAATAGATTGGGAAAACATCCATGTCGGCCCTAGTGATTACGTTCCTTGGCAGAAGGATAACAAAGTCGCCTTCATACGTATTGAAGGCAAACTCTTTGGAGATGTTCCCATGAATTTGGAGCTGCGGCTTTCGGTCGAGGATTCCCCAAACTCTGCTGGCGTGGCCATAGATGCCATAAGATGCTGCAAATTGGCCATGGACAGGGGAGAATCGGGAATCGTAGAAGGACCTTCGGCCTTCTTCATGAAACATCCTCCGAAACAGTACACAGATGACGTTGCCTTCCGCATGACAGAGGAATTTATCCGAAAAGGGCTGGCTTATCTTGAAGCCGAGCAGCCAGAAAATGGCAAAGATGCATTGGCTGCTTGATATTGGCACCCTGTAGATGGCAAACAACATGGATAAAAAAGTGAAAACTGCTCTCATCTTGGCAGCTGGAAGGGGTAGCAGGTTAAGTGCTCGTGGCACTCCAAAACCGCTTACCCCCTTCCTGGGCGTACCTCTCATTGAACGTTCCATACGTGCATTTCATGCGGCAGGGATTCAAAAATTCGTAATAGTCACTGGCTACAAAGATCAACTGGTAAGGGACTTCTTATCGAAACTGCGCCTGAAATTTAATCATGACATCGAAATCGTAACAGTTTTCAACTCCCATTGGGAAAAAGGTAACGGTACGTCTTTTCTGGCTGGCGCTGAAATAATGGATGAGGACTTCATACTCGCAATGTGTGATCACATATTTTCCAAGGACATTATTGAAAAAGTCTTGTCCTTTGTGCCTCCCAAGGGAGGCCTTGCACTCCTGGTTGACACAAGAATCAAAAATCCAGTGATTGACCAAGGAGATGCCACCAAAGTCGTGGTAAAAAGTGGCAGGATCGAAAAAATTGGCAAAAATTTGACCAACTTCAACAGCTACGACACTGGCCTTTTTGCCTGTTCCAAAGATGTTTTTAACACCATCCAGACCGTAATGAAAGACAATGAAATAGACAGTGTCAGCAAAATAGTTGAGAAACTGGCACAAGCTAACAAGGCCATTGCCATAGAAACTTCCAAAGGTTTTTGGGCTGATCTCGATGATAAGAACGCGTTTAAACGTGCAGAAAAAGCCTTACTAATGCTTATTCGCGGAAAGTCACACGATGGGCCAGTGGCAAGGCTCTTGAACAGGCCTATTTCCATAAGGCTTTCAACACTTTTGGCCCGAACCCCTGTCACCCCTAATCAAATATCATTGTTCAGCTTCATGCTGGCCCTCTCGGCTGCATTCATGCTTAGCAAGGACTCCTACTTCTGGTTTGCGGCAGGAGGCCTAATTGCTCAACTAGCCAGTATTATAGATGGTTGTGATGGTGAGATCGCTAGGATGAAATGGCAGCAAACCGAATATGGAGCCTGGCTCGACGCTGTGCTGGACAGATATGCTGATGCTTTTTTGATTGCTGGCGTTACGTGGCACGTGGCCAATTACAACATGATGGGGAACCTGGGTTGGCTCATAGGTATATTGGCCTTAGCCGGCTCCTTAATAAACAGTTACACGGCTGATAAATATGATGGATGGATGAAAAGGCGAAAAAAAAAGCAGCGTTTCCGCCTTGGCCGGGATGTAAGAATATTTCTTGTTTTTCTCTCAGGAATCTTCTACCGCCCTGTAGAACTGCTTATAATGCTTGCCGGTATCATGAATACAGAAAATATAAGGAGGATGTGGCAGCTGAAATCTGCTGCTTGAGTTTTGAAAACAAAAAGGCCGCCTCAGCCACTGACGCATATGTGATTGAAACAGCCTTGTTATCGAAACGCTGCTGTATTTTTACTGAAAAATTACTCCGCCTTTTCCAGGTTTTCCCAAATTTTATCCAAGGCCTTCTGCAGAATTTCCAATTCTTTGTCCGTAATGCCCTTGGTGGCCTGTTCATGAATCTCAAGGCCTATCTTATCCACAATCTTACGCATTTTCTTTCCTTTTGGTTTAAGAAAGATGCGGTAGGCCCTGCGGTCGCCTGGATCGCGGCGTCTTTCGATTAATTCTGCCTCCTCCATTCTGTCCAAGGTCCTTACTAAGGTAGGACTTTCGATATGAAGACGGTTGGCAAGCTCGGTCTGCGTATGACCCTCCTCTTCAAGCAGCTTTGCCAACACACAGAATTGGGCTGTGGTCAAGCCATAATCTGCAAGCTTTCTATCCATGGCCTTTTGAAAGGCCCTAACTAATCTGTTAGCGATAAATCCTAGGCATTGATCAATCTTGAAACCGTTTTCCATTTTATTTTAACCTATTAAATTTTTTATTTGCGGCATTAACATGCCAAAAACTTCTTCAATAGTCAAGTCCGATGTATCAATTTTTATTGATTTTTCAGGGCGTTTGAGTGGTGCCTCTTTTCTGGAGGAATCTGCCTCGTCCCTGGCTACAATTTCTTTTAGAAGCCTGTCAAATGGCGCTTTTTCCCCTTTTTCGGAAAGCTGTGCCTGCCGCCTCTTTGCCCTTACCTCAGGGGATGCCGTTATGTAAAACTTTATATCCGCACCAGGAAAGACGACGGTTCCCATATCCCGCCCCTCGGCTACTATGTCACCTCCACGGGCCATCTCCCTTTGGATACGTGTCAAAAATTTTCTGACAATTGGTTGCCTGGAGATATCGGAAGACGCTTTATCCATTTCCCTGGTCCTGATAAGAGCAGACACGTCTTCTCCGTTAAGAAAGATCCTTTCCCCGTTAAAATGGATCTTTATCCGTTTCAACAATGCACTAAGGGATTTTTCGTCATCCAAAGGGACTTTGTTTTTCTTTGCTGCCAGGGCAACTGCCCGATACATGGCACCAGTATCCAAATAGGTGAAACCAAGCCGTCTGGCCAATTCCTTGGCTATGGTTGATTTTCCTGCCCCGGCAGGGCCGTCGATAGTGATAACAGCCATAAAAGATTATCCGAATCTGCCTGTTATGTAATCTTCTGTTTCTTTTTTTTCGGGTTTTGTAAAAAGGACGTCCGTAGCCCCGAACTCAACTGTACGCCCCATGTAAAAAAATGCAGTATAGTCTGAAATGCGTGCAGCTTGCTGCATGTTATGGGTTACAATGACTATGGTGAAACGTTGTTTTAGACGCCTTATGAGATCTTCAATCTTATAGGTGGCTACAGGATCCAAGGCAGAACAAGGCTCATCCATGAGTATCACTTCCGGCTCCACGGCAATGGCTCTGGCAATGCAAAGTCTTTGTTGTTGGCCACCTGAAAGATCCGTACCCAAGGCGTGAAGATGGTCTTTCACTTCATCCCACAGGGCTGCATCTTTCAGGGCCTTTTCAACTTTGGCATCCAATTCCGCTTTCGTAAGCTTTGCCTTTAGCCTTATTCCATATGCCACGTTGTCGTACACAGACATGGGAAATGGTGTAGGTTTTTGAAACACCATTCCAACCCGCGTCCTCAGATCAATCAAGTCAACATCGTCATCCAACACATTTTTGCCATCCAAAATCACTTCACCTTCAGCCCTGTGATCTGGATAGAGGGAATACATTCTATTGTATGTACGAATGTGTGTTGACTTTCCGCAGCCTGATGGACCAATAAAAGCGGTCACATGATTCTCAGCAATGTCCAGGTTGTTGTCAAACAGGGCCTGTACCTTTCCATAATAGAAGTTCAAATTCCTGACTTTGACCTTGACCGGAATTTCCGGGGGCAAAAACATTAATGACCCTCCCCTGATTTAGATCTCCCCATTCTGTGCACCAGAGTACGTGTGCTAATATTCATAAGCAAAACAATTACTGCAATTATCAATGACCCACCCCACGCCTTGGTCTGCCAATCTTCATAGGGCGACATGGCATAATTGAAGATGGTTACAGTGAGGTTGGCCATGGGTTCCAGTAAGCCAGTCGGCCAGTATGGACTGTTCAATGCAGTGAAAAGGAGCGGAGCAGTCTCTCCTGAAACCCTGGCCACAGCCAATATGATGCCTGTCAGCATTCCCGTACGGGCACTTTTATAAACTACATGCCACACCATGTGCCAGTACGGCGCCCCAAGGGCCAATGCGGACTCACGCAGGCCAGTGGGAACTAGCCTCAGCATCTCTTCGGTGGTCCTGGTTATCACTGGCAACATAATAATTGCCAATGAAACGGCCCCTGCTAGACCAGAAAAGTTGCCCAAGGGAACAACCAAAATCGCATACACAAAGATACCAATAACAATCGATGGTGCACTTACAAATATATTGGATAAAAAGCGTACAATATCTGCAATTCTTGTATGACGGAATTCTCCAAGATACGTACCAGCCAGGACGCCCAACGACACGCCGAGCACAGTGGCCAAAGCGGTAATTATTACTGTTCCAAGAATAGCGTTTGCAAGGCCTCCGCCTTCTTCCCCAGGCGGTGCCGGTAGCTGGGTGAAAAACTCCCAATTTATGGCTCCAATGCCTCGGTAGAAGACCTCAGCAATTATCCACACTAGAAAGGCTAAACCTATCAATGCAGCCACGGCTGAGCCGCTCAACGCCAGTAGATTGATTCCCTTTCTAGCTGCGGCCGACCTTGCCTTCATTTACCCCCCTTTGCCTTTGGGTGCGCTCTTTTTAAGCCACCACTCAGCTACTCCCAGCACTATGAATGTAATCAGGAAAAGCACGAGCCCTAGTTCCACCAGGGCAGATAGATACAGGTCATCAGAGGCCTCTGTGAACTCGTTGGCCAGTGTGGAGGCAATGGTATTTGCAGGAGAAAACAGAGACCAAGACAACTCATGGGCGTTTCCAATAACAAAGGTCACAGCCATGGTTTCTCCCAGGGCTCTGCCCAAGCCCAAGAATATTCCACCTACAACTCCGCGCCTGCCATAAGGGATAACCACATGCCACAACACCTCAGAAGTCGTTGCTCCCAGACCGTAAGCAGATTCCTTCAAGACCTGGGGGGTCATCTTGAACACATCCCTTAGAACAGAAGATATGAATGGCAATATCATTATGGCAAGCACAATGCCAGCGGTAAGCATACCTATTCCCATGGGTGGACCAGAAAATAGGGGAATAAAACCAAAATGTTCCTCCAGCCACGGTTCGATATAATCGCCCATTATGGGTGCCAAAGTAAACAGGCCCCACATGCCGTATATGATGGATGGAACCGCTGCCAAAAGCTCTATGGCTGTGCTGAATATAGGCCTCAGCGGCTGGGGTGCCATTTCCGTAAGGAAAAAAGCCACTCCCACAGCCAAGGGAACCGCTATAACTATGGCCAAAGCAGCTGAAACCAATGTGCCTACTATGGTGGTCAGGGCGCCGAATTCTCCTGCCACTGGATTCCATTCCAAAGAGATCAAAAATTTTAGACCAAACTTGGTTATGGAAGGCCACGCATATATTACGAGAACAAGCACCATAAAGGCCAGCAAGCCCAATATGAAAATTGCTGAACCCAGTGTTGAGGCCTTAAATAATGTATCCCGCCATTGACTTGAGGCGCCTGTCTGGCCACTACTCCGCATCAAACAGCTTCCACCCCTTCTCTCTTTTAGCTAGCAAAAACACGATTTGATTTGATATTAATTGAAAGCAGATTCTTTTACCACACTCTAAAATCCTGTGCACCCATTAATTTTTGGCATCTTCTGAGGCAGGGAACAGCGCCTTGGTGACTACACCGAAAAGGTCAGCCATAGTAAAAGGCTTTGCAAGATAGGGCAGGTCATTTTGTAACAGTTCTTGTTTCGTATCTGCATTCCCCAAGAAACCGCTGACCATAACTATTTTTTTGTCAGGATAATATTTTCTCAAAGTATCCGCCAAGGCCAGCCCATTTTTATCTGGAAGAACTATATCGCACAAGACAAGATCGATATCATCTTGGTGCTGATTTAAAAGCCTTTCTGCCTCAGAAACTTCTGAAGCACAAAAAACCTTGTAACCCTTTTCACTTAATGCCAATCTTATGATATTTTTCACCATCTCTTCGTCTTCCACTAGAAGAACACCGTAGCCAGATTGCCCAAGGCCTGGTCCGCCGGAAGCGCGTATGAAACGGGGATCGCAGCTACTGATCGCCCTGGGCAGCACTATACAAAATATCGTTCCTGAGCCAGGCAGAGAGTTCACCTCAATTTTTCCACCAAACTGTTTGATAATGCCGTATACCACTGATAGGCCTAGACCCGTTCCCTTACCTATATCTTTGGTCGTAAAAAATGGATCAAAAATGTGACTGACGGTATCATCATCCATTCCATGTCCTGTGTCCTTGATTTCCAAACACACAGAATCTTGGTCTGCAAAAAAACCTCCAGAGGCACACCTTTCACCCTTTGACAAATTATAGGTTGATATAGATATGGTCCCTCCGTCAGGCATTGCATCCCTAGCGTTGACTATGAGATTTGAAAGCACCAGCTCAATGCAATTTTTGTCTGCCAACACATCCCATAAACCTGGCCCAGGTTTAATCTCCACCTTGGTCTGCGTTCCGGCAATCTGTTGAAACATGGTTTCGAGATCACGGAGAGTATGATTTAAATTTATTTTGACTAAGGGTGCCTTTTTTCCCTTACTGAATAGAAGTAGCTGGCGCACTATGGAAGAAGCCCTCTGAACCGTCTTTTCTATTTCATCCAGGTTGTGCCACACAGGCGTTCCCTGTTCAGACCTCTTCTTTGCCATTTCAGTGGAGAACTGAATGACAGCAAGCATGTTGTTAAAGTCGTGGGCCACACCGCTTGCAAGCACGCCTACTGCCTCCATCTTGTGAGCTTCCAGGAGTTGAGCCTCGAGAGCCAACTCATGGGTAATGTCCCTAAAGGCAATAACGTGATTCCTGACCTGGCCTTCATCATTCATGAGGGGAAAAAAGGAGACGTCTGCATCGAAAAAAGAGCCATCCTTTTTGGCTATTCCTGTGATACGTTCACGCCATGCAGTGCCACTGAGAACAGCTTTTTTGAATTCGGCGCAAGATTCGTTGCCATTCTCACTGCTTGACAATAGAGAAAAAATAGTGGCCTTCCTGAGATCATCAAGAGAATAGCCTGACATCTCCTGAAAACATTTGTTTATGTATTGGATCTCCATATCTTGATTTGCGATCACAATGCCGATTATCGCCTGATCGACCACGTCTGCCAAAAGCTCTTTGGCTTCTTGTGCCCTCTTTCTCTCAGAAATCTCATGTTCGAGTCTGTTGATAAACTCTTTGGCATGTATGACCCTCAGGAACAAGAGCATCAGCACTAAGGATATGAGCAAAAAAACAAAGGCGAGTCCTGCCCGCAGCTTGAACAACGCCTCTCCGTTGTAAAATTTCACCAAAAACCATTTTCCACCGAATAGTGGGATGTGAATTATGGTATCAGTCAAAAAATTTTGTGAACGCTTGTTAGCCTCACCCGTTACCGTAACAATTTCATCTGCCCCATGTGAAGCCTCAAGGGTTGAATCACTGAACGGATCAAAATTGCCTGTTCTGAGAAGTGCGCCCGTATTAGGCCCCAATATTATGTGGCCATCCTTGTCCAGCAAATAGATTCCTTCCTGTTCCAGATCGGAACCAAAATACTTTGATAAGGAGTAACGTAAGAGAATAGCACCCACTATCTCTCCTCGCTGAATTAGAGGGCGCGCAAAAAAAGAATCGCTGTTTTGCCCATTACTGAAAAAGGATATTCCTGAAGAGCCACTTACAGCTTCCTTGAAAATTGGTAAGGACGCAAACCAATTTGAGTCGAGATGACGATCGCTGCCCATTATAATGTGCCCTTTTTTGTCCAGCATGTATATGCCAGACACACCCGAAAGGCGCTCGAACAACTTAAGTTTTGCTTCAATACTTGTCCTGCTTTGACCACTATCTTCTTTCTTTTCTTGGCTGTCGGAAAACATGATAGCCACTATCTTGGCCATGGACGATCCAGTTTTTTCGAGATCTAAGAATCTTTTTTGTAAGATTTTCAGCTTTGAGTGAACTTTGTAACGCTGGTGTGATTCAAACGATTTTTCGAGAAAATCTGCACCCTTTATTGATGCTACAATCCACAGTCCAAAAAACAGGAAAAAAAATGTGCAAAACTTCAAAAGTACCTTTCCACCAAAGGAATGAAGATAAAACATCAAAACCGCATTCAGCAGAAAAAGATCCGCTATTTGGAGGATCCGGTTGGGCGTGTAGATTATGAAACTGTTAAGTACTAGAGAAAAGGGGATCAAAGAAAGGTAGATTCTTTTCTTTTCTGCCTTTATCTCAAGATAAGAAACAGCAATGGCCGCCAGCATTGCCATGGTCATTGCAGCCAACAAGCTTGCCTCTTTGTTGGCAAAATATAGTGGATAGAACCATTGCCCCAGAGGGAAAAAAATCTTTATTAAAACTGCTAAAATCAGGGTGGTGGTAATTATACGAGAGGCAGCCTCATCTTGGCAGCAAAAAAACTTCTGCTGTTTGACGCAACACAGGGACAAAAACAAGAGAAGATAAACAGCACCTGCCAGATGAAAAAAATAACCCTGGGTTTCGATCATAAAACTAATTCGTCAAGCATGTTATAAATTTCCTCAGGCAATTCCAGGCCTAGACTTTGGAGTCTGCGTTTGTTGATGACAAACCTGTATCTCTCAGCCCTCTGGACACCAAGCCTGGAAATAGGATATTGTCGGATGATGTTGGCAGCCAACTCCCCTGCTTGATGACCCATCTGATAAAAATCAACACTCACTCCACCCAAAAAACCAGACTTAGTAAATGCCATGTTCAAGGCCAGATCGATCTTTTTTACTTTGCGTATCAATATGGGTGCAAGCTCTCTGATTGTGTATTTTTCGCCTTTTTCTCCTTTTACAGACATCGTTAAGGGAATGTATCCGCCTATTTGCGGATTATTTTCTATTTGGGCACTCTTTTCCGCCAGTTCATCCATGTTGGCCACAGGAAAGTAGAGAAGTCTATCTGTGAGGCCTGCGTCCTCCAATTCTCTGACAACCTGATCTTTTAAAATATTGCCCATGAAATCCGTGGAATACAACAGCGCTATCTTTTTCCGCTCTGGTGATATGAGATCAAAAAATTTTATCTGTTCAGGCATGAAGAGATATTCATAAATGCCTGTAATATTTTTTATTGGAGTGTTGCCTTTTAAAAAGTGAAGAGCATGATTGTACTCCTCCAGTGAACGATTCAATCCAGAGAAAACTACCCACGGTGGCCCCTCACCCACCACGCAAGGTGCCACCACACTAAAGGCTAGATCATCAATAGTCACTATCAAGTAAGGCCTTTCCTCATCTATCTGTTGGATTAAGGCCTGTTTTCTCTTTTCCAAAGCCTTTTTGCCTAGCCTTTTGGAATCCAAATATATACTGGTTATGGCAAAATCCTGAAACTCGCTCTCTTTTAAAGCACTTACTATTCCTTTGTATTGTGGAGAACCGCACAGATCATGTTCAGAATAACTGGCGACTATAAAGATTTTTTTGCTAGAAGATGCGTAAAGCTGGGCAGAAAACAAAAAGACAAAGACAACGAAAATGCAAAAAACACGTTTGGGCATCATATCCACCATCCTTGAGATGATCGTTTAATATATTTAGATTACATGTTACCGTTGTGATATTTTTATCGATATATACAAAAAATACTCAAATATGTCTGCCATGGATAAGATTTCAAAGACTTTCCAGAATCGCGAAGCCGAATTGGATATCCTGTTTGGAGTAATCAACCGGTTTGTCGGCTATTTTACCAGAGATTCCATAAAAGAAACAAGAAATGACACCCGCAAAGAATATCCATTTGTTCCAATGGATACCCGCCAGGCCTACGAAGAGATACTTATTGCTAAACAATGCCTTGATTCCAGGAGGAAGCAACCAAAAATCCCAAGTTTTATCGACGTTGGATGTGGCATTGGCCAAATAGTACTTGTTGCAGAAATGGCTGGTTTCGATGCCCATGGCATAGAGAAAGACCCTTATCCATGCAAAATTGCCCAAAGGCTCATAGGATCAGACAAAATTTTGCTGGAAGACATTTGGAAATTCCAAGATTACGATAAATTCGATGTCATTTACTACTTCAGACCATTTTCCACAAAAGAGTTGCAAGGCCGGTTTGAAAGGCTGATTGAAGATACAATAAAGCCAGGGGGCATCATCATAGGAAATAGGCGACTGTCAGACTCAATAGAAGTTGACGACCGCTTCCGAAAACTTGACCCCAATTGGCCGATATGGGAAAAAACAAAGAAGTAAGACTCAACCCGACCTGGTTGCTTCCTTCAAACCCTTCACAAAGTCCCCAACTTCTTGAACTGCCTTTGTTGTGCTGCTTCCACATTTTTCCACGAGCTTGACAATGGCACTGCCAACTATGATGCCATCTGCAAACTCAGACAGCATGGCCACCTGTTCGGGCCGGGAGATACCAAAGCCCACCGCCAAGGGGATATTTACGAGCTTTTTTGTCATTTTCAAGCCCTTAGACAATTCCACTGGAAGATCGTTCCTTGCACCCGTAATACCAGTGACCGAAACATAGTAGAGGAAGCCTTGGCTCGCTCTGCCAATTTTTTCTATTCTTTCAGGTGGGGTGTTTGGAGCGATAAGAAAAATATTTGCCAGGCCTGTTTTCTTTGCTTCCTTCATCCAAGGGCCAGCCTCTTCCAAGGGAAGATCCGGTATAATGGTCCCATCAATACCAGCCTTGGCTGCATCTGCTGCAAACCTTTCCAGACCATACCTATAGATTGGATTGTAATAACCCATGAGGACCAAAGGGATTTGGCACTTCTTGCGAATGCGTTTTACCAAGTCAAAAAATTTCTTTGTATTCATGCCTGCTGCCAACGCCCGCTGGCTAGCTGCTTGGATAGTTGGACCATCTGCCAACGGATCGGAAAAGGGCAAGCCCAGCTCTATCAAGTCAGCGCCATTTGCCGCCATTTCTAACACCAAGGCTTCCGTGGTTGCATCGTCTGGGTCACCGGCAGTGACGAAGGGTATCAGAGCTGTTTCACCCCTCTTTTTTAGATCCGAAAACATTGCTTGGATGCGGTTCATCATGAAGACCTCCCCTGGAATATCTCACTAACGCTCTGGACGTCTTTGTCTCCCCTGCCTGACAGGTTGACAACCACCACTGTGTTCTTTTTCAATTTTGGTGCGATCTCCTTCAAATAGGCTATGGCATGGGCGCTCTCTAGGGCCGGGATTATGCCTTCTGTCTTGGAGAGGAGTTCGAAACCATCCAAGGCCTGTTTGTCATCCACAGCAACGTATTCCACCCTTCCTGCATCTTTCAAGGCGCTGTGCTCAGGCCCAACACCTGGATAATCAAGGCCTGGAGCCACTGAATGGGCTCCCTTTATCTGACCCCACTTGTCTTGCAGCAAGTAACTCATGGTACCATGCAGCACCCCAGGCTCGCCTACGGTGAGGGTGGCTGAATGATAATTTGAATTTATACCCTCTCCTGCTGCCTCTACTCCGATCAACTTGACTTCGTCATTTCTCACGAAATTGTAGAACATGCCCATGGCATTGGAACCGCCTCCCACACAGGCAATCACAATGTCTGGAAGCCTGCCGATTCGTCTTTTGATCTGGCCTTTGGTCTCTTTCCCTATGACTGATTGAAAATCGCGCACCATTACAGGGTATGGATGAGGCCCAACCACCGAACCTATTATGTAATGGGTGTCCTTTACATTTGTCACCCAATCTCTTATGGCCTCATTTATGGCATCTTTGAGGGTCTTAGTCCCTGAATCAACAGGAATAACCTTGGCCCCGGTAAGTTCCATGCGGAATACATTCATGGCTTGGCGCACAGTATCCTTGCGGCCCATGTAAACTTCACAATCAAGGCCCATCAAAGCTGCCGCAGTGGCAGTGGCTACTCCATGTTGGCCAGCACCAGTTTCTGCAATGATGCGCTTTTTTCCCATACGCTTAGCCAGTAGAACCTGCCCTATGGTGTTGTTGATTTTGTGTGCACCAGTGTGGGTAAGATCTTCCCTTTTCAAATAGATCCGTATGCCGCCAAGCGCATCTCCAAGGCGTTTAGCTTCATACAAAGGCGTGGGTCTTCCCACGAAATCTTTGAGGATGGCCCTGAGCTCATCCCGAAACTCTGGATCTTTTTTGGCGTTGAAATATGCCTGCTCGAGTTCTGAAATGGCAGGCATCAATGTTTCTGGCACATATCGGCCTCCAAAAAGGCCAAAATGGCCTTTTTTGTCTATGTTGATTGTTCCAGTCCTTTTTTTCTTCACCTAATCGACTCCTGAATGATATTCATACTTTTAAGCCCTTGACCGCATCCACAAAGGCCCTGACCTTCCTGAGATTTTTCACACCAGGTGCATCTTCAAGACTGGAGCTTGCATCCACTCCCCAAGGCCTAACCGCCTCAATGGCAGCCTTAATGTTTTCGGGACCAAGGCCGCCTGCCAGGATAACAGGTTTTGAAAGCACCTTCACTGCCTCGGTTCCTATGGCCCAATCAAAAGTCCTTCCGGTACCCCCTGCCTGGTTGGGATCCCAAGTGTCAAGCAAAAATCCCCTGATGCATTCTTCATATTCTTTTAGCTGTGCAAGGTCGTCCATTCCCTTCACACGCCATGCTTTGACCACCTTCGTGGAAAATCTTTTGCAAAACGTTGGACTTTCATTGCCATGGAGCTGTATCATATCTATGCCCAAGTCATAAAGGGCCTTTTTCACTTCATCCTCACCTGGATTAACGAACACAGCCACCGTTTGAACAAATGGAGCAATGGCCTTAACAATCTCAGCAGCCTTGCCATCGTCCACTTGCCTCGGGCTCTTGGCCATTACTAGCCCAATTGCGTCAGCTCCTGCTTCAGCAACCTGAATGGCCTGTTGTGCTGAAGTGATACCGCAAATCTTTACCCTTACTCTGCGCCCTGAATCTGACATAAGATCTATAATATAATAAAAACAACCCCGAGCCAAACGAGAGCCAAACGATCTGTTAAAAATAGTACCCTTCCTTGCTGGACAAAAACATGTCTCTTCTGTAATGTGATAACAGGTACAGTATGCTTCACATAATTGACACTTGAATATTTGATGGAGGCATGATCCATGAACGCCTTTAGCACTTTGATCTTAAGGCTTATGATCCTATGTATGGTTGCAACCTTTACGGCCTGTGCCACTACGACAACTTCTACCACGTGGATGAACCCAGATTATAGTGGCAAAAAGATCAGCAAGGTACTTGTTGCAGGAGTGGCCCAGCAAGAGGTTTTGAGGCGGAAATATGAAGATTCTATGTGTGAGGAGATACGCATGCGCGGCTCAGTATGCGTGCCAAGTTACAAAATCATACCTTCAGAAGAGATTAAAGACAAAAAAAGGCTTGAAGATCTGGTCAAAGGGCAACAGTTCGATACAATTTTGATAAGCCGTATCGTGGGAAAGAAAAAAGAGACGATACAGCATCCAGAGATAACCCGGGTGTCCCCAGGAATAGGCCCATATGTCCCACCGCCATATGCCTATGCCGGCTGGTATGACTACTACGCCTTCAGCTATGAGATCATAAAAGAACCCAGTTACACCGAGGAACAGGAAATAATGGTGGTGGAAACAAATCTATATGATGTGAAGAGCGGAAAGCTGATCTGGTCCATGCTCACGGAAACCATACTGGACAGCAATGTTGATAGGCTGGTAAAAGACTTCGTAAAGGTGGCCATAAAAAACCTTGAAAAAGAAAATCTAATCTGACAGCGTTAGCCTGACTGGCTTTTCAAAAACAACCTCATCAAGGCCTCCCTCAGTTCATTGTCTTTGATGGGTGCAACCATGAGTTCGGCCTTTTCTTGAAGTTCTGGATCAACCTTCAGTGGACGTGCTTTCTGTTTCAAGCCCTTTTGCATTCCCTTGATCCAACCCTGCCGAAGCCTTTTAACGTCGCCGTATACGAATCTTATATCTTCCAGGTGCGCCTTTTCAGGCAGATGACGGTTAAGAACTTCCAGCAAGAGGGTCTTTTGAAGGCTGAGCTGTTGCATCCAAACAGAATCGACCACGGCCACGACCAGTTTTGTTCCTTCTCTGATTCCCTTGGGCCATGCGTGTCTTGCAATGGCTTCACCAACGGCCTCTTGCCATACCTCCCATACTTTTCCACAGGCCAAGCGGCGTTCCAGACCGTGAATCTGCGCTACCTTTTTCAACAGGCGGGATATGGTCTCTGATCCATTGGAAGAAGCCATAGAAGATTCCAACTAGCCCTTTTGAACATCGGAATCGGCCAGGCTGTGTGCCAATGCCTTACTATTCGCGACGCAATCGTTGAGGCTTACACCACCCACCCAGTTGCACCTGAAAAAGAGGTTTGGTGTCTTCTTTCTCTCCTTTTCGATGCAGTCCAGCAAAGAGGAGTATCCAATCTGATACTGCGGAATAGCATGAGGCCAAACATGCAGCCACATGGTTTCAGGCTTGACACTGATGCCCATGATATCCTTCAGCTCTTTCAATACTGTATCAACGAGCCTTTCTTTCCGGTAGCCAGCAACTTCTGGCCGCCTTGCACCTCCTGCCAGCACCCTTATGAGAGAATAACCGTCTGGTGACCTGAATTTGAAGACAGAAGAATCCCACAGGGCACCCAATATCTTTCGCTGTTCAACCCAAGGGCACAAAAAGCCAAAGCCATCAAGAGGCCTTGGAAGCCTCGAAGTCTCAAAGGCAAAGGCAACCACTGCAATGGGAGGATACGATATGGATTTCAACAGAGGCATAAGCCCTGGATTAACATTTTTCATAAGGCTTGCACACACACCTGCCGGTGCTGCAAGCACCAGATGAGTCGCCTCTTCATGTCTACCGCCTTCCAACTCAACTTTCCAAAGGCCGTTTTCTCTTTCTATTCCAGACACCGTTGTATCAGTGTGCAAAGAATCTCCCAATTCATGGGCACAAGCGTTTACCAACTCTCCCATACCATTCCTGAACGATGTGAGTTTGCCGCCTGGCCCGGCACCAGGGCCGCTCTTGCCTTCCTTTTTCGCTTCTTTTTGCAGCTTGATCATTGCCCTTATCAAGCTTCCATATTGCATTTCAAGCTCATGTATCCTTGGAAAACAGCTTTTGAGGGACAATTTTTCAGGATCACCGGCAAAGATTCCAGATGCCATGGGGTCGATCAGATATTGAAAGGCCTCTTTTCCAAGCCTACGCCTTGCAAAGGAGGCCAAGGATTCATCTTTTTCCACATCCCCTCTTGGGATTATGGTTTCCATTACAACCCTCAACTTGCCTTCCAGAGTTAAAAGAGAAGAGGTCAAGAATTCCTTGGGGGATTCTGGAAGCTTCACAAGGCGGCCTTTTTTCACCACATAACGTCTGCGAGCCGCATCATTACTGTACAAGATCTCAGCCCCCACCATCCCAGCCAATTCCAGTGTGTGAGGCTTGTTGTCAAGTACGCCATTTACTCCAAATTCAACCCTGAACCCATCTTCTTGAACAGTCCAGGCTTTTCCACCTGGCCTTGATTCCGATTCAAGAACCGACAACTCCCATTCTGGCTTCAGACGTTTTAAGTGCACGGCCAACGAAAGGCCGGACATGCCGCCTCCCACTATAACTACTTTAGCCAACCTTTTTCCTCCAATTTTCTGAGAGTTAGTTTTTTGAGGCAGTCTATAAAATCTGGATGGCAGTTCAAGGCCGGCACCCTGAAAAGTCTTGAACCAGCAGCCTCTACCATGCTGCCATACAACATATCTATTTCATACAGCGTCTCTATGTGATCGGACACGAAGCTTATCGGCAGCACCATTATATTCTGCTTACCCTCTGACACCAGCCTTCTCAAAAGTTCGTCTGTGGCAGGCCTCAACCATTCCACTGGCCCGCTCCTGCTCTGGAAACAAAGTGTACCTCTCATTCCTGTCTCGTCTTCCAGGGCTGAAATTGTCTTTTTTAGATGATCCAGGTATGGATCCCCTTCATCGATCATCTTTTTAGGCAAGCTATGGGCACTATAAACCAGTTGGAAATCAACCTCATTTGCACCCTTTATTTCTGCCGCTTTTAGTGCAACCAGTTTTGAAAGGGCCTTTATGTAGTCTGGATGATCTGGATATGCATCTACCACCGCGCTTTCAAGGCCAAGGGCATTGCAGCTTTCCAAAAAATCGGCCACAGACGAGCCAGTGGTGGCCCTGGAATAGTGGGGATACAGAGAAAGGCCGACTACACGGCCAACACCAAATCTGGCCAATTCCTCCAATATGTGCGGGGTCCTTGGCCTCCAATACCTCATGCCAACCTTACAGATTACGTTATCAAAGCCGCTGGATCTTAAAGACGATTCCAAGGCCTTTGCCTGATTATAGGTGATTTCGGTCAAAGGGCTTTTGCCGCCTATCTTTTCATAGGCTTTGGCGCTCTTTGGTGCCCTTCTCCACGCTATGAAACGCGCAATAAAGGGCTGAACAAATTTGGGGCCTAATTGGATGATCTCCCTGTCAGAAAATAGATTCTGGAGAAAAGGGCGAACCGCGTCCAGAGAATCTGGCCCTCCCATGTTGAGCAATACAACGCCTATCATATGTGGATCTAGGAAAGTTCGTGCACCAAATCGACCAGGAGCTTTGCCTTTTCAGGAGGTGCGGCAGGCATTATCCCATGGCCGAGGTTGAATATGTGAGCTTTGGCCTCCCTGCCCTGTTCAAGTATGTCAGACACCCGTTGGCGCAAGCGCTCCTCTGGCAAAAAGAGGGAGAAAGGATCAAGGTTGCCCTGAACGACCTTTTCTTTTCCAAGCCTTATCAAGGCGTCTCTGATATCCATCCGCCAGTCGAGCCCTATTACCTCTGCGTCTAATTCTCTCAAATCCTGGAGCAAATGGCCACCATCTAATACGAAATATATTCGGGGTATCCCTGTCTCTTTTAGTTCTGCCAAGATCCTTTCCACGTATGGTTTAACAGCAGAGATATAATCCCCTCTTGACAAGATACCTCCCCAAGTATCGAAGAGCTGAACCGCTTGGGCGCCAGCTTCTGCCTGGGCCTTCAAGTAGGAGATGGTGACTTCTGTAAGGAGATCCATCAATTTCGCGAACATCTCCGGCTCTTCAAAAAGCATGCGCTTCGTATACAAGAATGTACGGGTAGTGCCGCCTTCAATCATATAAGTTGCAAGGGTAAATGGTGCCCCTCCAAACCCTATTAGAGGAACCTTTTCTTTGAGCTTCCTTCGAAGGATCTTTATAGTTTCAAGCACAAAGGGAACGTCATCCTTTGGCGATATGGTCCGAAGCCTGTTCAAATCTTCCATGGTCCGGACAGGTGGGATTAGCACAGGACCTGCGCCTTCCAGGAAAGTAAGTTTTATGCCCATGGGCTCCAGTGGAATCAATATGTCCGAAAAGAGGATTGCGGCATCCACTCCTAATATGTCTATGGGCTGTATAGTTACCTCAGCTGCCAGCTCAGGGGTCTTACAAAGGGTAAGAAAATCTGTCTGATTGCGGACTGCCTGATAAGCAGGAAGATATCGGCCAGCCTGGCGCATGAGCCACACAGGAACAGGGCTAACCTTCTCCCCTGCACATGCCCTCAAAAATCTGTCATTCATCGATCTCCAACCTCCCCTCCTATTTTTTGCCTTTCATCCTACGGGGCAAATATGTGCAGAACGGCTCTTCTGCAAGGTAATCGCCATTTACTGCATATGCCCTGGCCCTACAGCCGCCGCAGATATTAACATATTCGCATACGCCGCATCTTCCCTTGTAGGAAGAAAAATCCCTCAATTCCTTGAATAGCCTACTATTTTCCCATATATCCTTGAAGCTTTTTTCATGAATGTTGCCTGCAGGCATTGGAAAGTAGCTGCATGGAAGCACATTGCCATCCACGTCCAACAAAGAAATAAGCTGCCCGGCCAGGCAGCCTTTTGAGCCACCGGTGGAAAACTTCAAAGTTCGTGGTTTCACTCTTTCGCCTTCCTCTTTGGCCTTCTGCATCCTTACCCGGTAATAGTGTGGGGCACAGGTAGGCCTCACAAGAAGTTCGTTTTCCTCCTTCTCCATCTGATAGTGCCAGTCAAGTATCTTCTCGTAGTCCTCTGGAGATATAAGTTCCTTCAGAATGTCTTCGCCTCTGCCGGTGGGAACTATCATAAAAAGGTACCAAGCAGTGGCTCCAAGCTCCTTGGCCAACTCATACACCTTTGGTATGTCTTCCTGATTACGTTTAGTAAAGGAAGAATTTATCAAAAATTGAATGCCATTTTCCCTGAAAAGCCGAGCAGCATTGAGAGTGCCTTCAAAGGCCCCAGGCTGCTGTCTGAAGTTGTCATGCACTTCAGCAGTTGCACCATCCAGGCTCAAAGACACCATCTTGATGCCGGTCCTTTTTATGGAATCGCACACATCCTGGGTAACCAGGGTGCCGTTGGTGGCCAGACACATTCTGAAGCCCTTATCTGTTCCATATTGTGCGATGTCGAATACATCCGGACGCAAAAGGGGCTCTCCGCCAGATAAAACAACCACCGGAGAGGCAAAAGCGGCTATATCATCCAAGATCCGGTATGCTTCCTCCAGCGGAAAATCAGGATGTTCCTTGACCTCAAGCTCTGATGAAGACCGGCAATGAACACATTTTAAGTTACACCGCCGAGTAATTTCCCATGCCAACCATTTAAGTTCGAATTTCATAGGCAAAACCTACCATTTGTATGGGGTTGTGACAATAATCAACAAATCAGTCCATTCTGCAATCATAGACCACCCTGACCGCGCCATCTTCATCAAAAAAAGTGAACTTTCCTGTACCAAACTGCTCTGCAACCCAGCAATTGGTCTCCAAATGGCCCGTGAGTTTTTGAGTCAGCCATGTGGAACTCCGCCCACATAAAGCTGCCACTGTAACTAATTGATCTGCCAAACGAAAATCTACGTTGGCACGGCTGTGTAAAAAAGAAAGCATGCCAGCCGCTGCCTCATCAGCCACCTTTTCTGCCGGTTTACCCTTTGATCCAAGACCTGTGAAACCCGCATAGCAGCCTTCTTGGGCTGTCCAACAAAACACCAGGCTTCCTGGACAGCTTGCCTTGGCAATCACCTCTTCTACCTCCACTTCCATTTCTTTTTCTTTGAAAGATCGCTTGAGTTGATCGGCCTGGCGCCTCAGCACATGGGTGGGCAGTCGTGAAATTGCAGACATGGCCTTTATTGCAAGCTTATTTTTAGCAAATTTACTATCGAAAGAAAAGGATTTCCGATCCTTCCATGGGGCAATATCCACCAAGACCTTGCCTCCCCCCTGTGGATACCATCCCCACCTTTCCAATTTCATGGAAAAATCAATGCCAGCGTTGGTACAAGCAGGCAAAAAAACCTTTTGAATATAGTGAAAATGGGGACTCCATGGCACATGAGTCCCGCCTGTCAAGCGTATGTGAGAAGGTGCCTGACATAGTGCCAAAGGTAGCAGAACTGTTTGAAGAACCAGCATTGTAGAACCAGCAGTTCCGATATCAAAGGCATAATTTCCAGCTTTTGTTTCACCCGGTGTAAAAAAAAGTTCTTTGGAACCAATAAAGGCTCCTTTCACTTCGGCACCGCTGATGAACTGGGCAGCCTTTACGCAGGTCAAGTGCTGTGGCCTCAGACCGGGCTTGGGCCGCTTGGCCCTTATGTTGAATATGTGCACGGGCTTCTTTAGAGCTACAGACAGAGCAAGGCAGGTCCTCAACACCTGCCCTCCTCCTTCTCCATGTGCTCCATTTATTGAAATTGACACTTCCTAAATTTTCCCTGTAATAGTCCTTGTCTTTGAATACATTATGCTTTAACTTTTTTAAAATTTCATCATTTCCAATTCATAGCCGAAAAGTTTGTCAGGAAATGGAGGGTGTGGCCAGTGCCTGATCAAAAAACTAAAATAAAAATCCTCCTTGCACTCTTCACTTTGATGGTTCTTTTTGGCTGTTATCATCAACCTCCTCCAGAACCCCAACCCCATACAAAAACCTCAAAAAAGAAGCCCTCACGAAAGTGCCTGAATAAACTAAAAAGGCCCTCATTCACATGCAAAAAGACGAAACCCTACGGGGATATCTTTTTCAACTATGATAAAAAACTAACCACAACCATTAGAAATGCGAGAATAGTTATTGACAAGGAAGCCAGGAGACTTTTCCTCTATTCTGGAAGCGAACTCATAAAAATTTACCCAATAAGCCTTGGTCTAGATCCTGTGGGAGACAAGGAAAGACAGGGAGACCGGCGCACGCCTGAAGGCAGATTTTACGTGTGCAACAAGAATCCAAAAAGCAAATACTATCTTTCCCTTGGAATTTCCTATCCAAACATTGAAGATGCTGAAAGAGGCCTGAGACAGGGGCTCATAACGCGACAACAGTACAATGCAATTGTACGGGCTATTAAGGCAAGGCGGAAGCCCCCATGGAATACTCCATTGGGGGGAGCCATATGCATCCACGGCGGAGGCATACCCTGGGACTGGACCTATGGCTGCATTGCCATGAGAAACACTGACATGGAGGAACTCTTCAGGGTCATACCCGTTGGAACGCCTGTAATAATCAAGGGGCAATCCACCATGCGGGCAAGCCTGGAAGATGAACCTCATATGCACGAATGACCATCGAGCCTCTTAACCCTAAACTTTAATGGACTACAACCCACGTTCCAGGATCCTGGGCCGTAGCCTTGGTCCAATTCGACTTTGTGGATGGAACAGGGTGGGTCCAATAAAAAAACCATCTCGCATCTTTTAAAGATACATTGAGGCACCCATGCGATTGCCTGGTTCCAAAACGGTTGTGCCAGTAAACCCCATGTATTGCATAGTTGCTCAAAAAGTACATGTGGTACGGCACGTCCTCAAGAAAATATCTGGTGCCCTCTTTTTCCCCTCCGCTCATTTTCGCGGAACGGGCCTTAATCCATATCCTGTACTTGCCTTGGACTGTTTCATAGTCTCGCACGCCTGAAGAAATCAGTGTCGCATAGACCATTTTGTCACCCTCGTAGGCACATATTGTCTGCTCATATAAATCTGCGTCGATCCATTTTTCATCAGGTCCGATGCCTTCAGGCCTTGGCCTCGCCTGAACCATGGCAACCATCCTCTGTTCTATCCACCAGTTGTCATCTATCCTGTACCAGTTCCATCTGCCTATCCTTTTTGCCTGAAGAATCTTTATCATGGTATATTTTGCTATCGGCTTGTCGGACGGGTTGAAATAGCTGCCTGGATTTTGAGTAATGTAGGCATCCATTATTACCCACGCAAAGGGGAAAAATTGATCTTCCTTGATTGATATTCCATTGAACTGTGAAACTGGTTTGATCAACAAATACTCAGACGGAACAAATTCACCCGGATTGATCAAATACCAGAGTTGCCCGCCTGAATCTACTGGGTCAGGACTCTCGAGGCTTACCCAAACGAAATCACCTTCAAGAAAACGGACCGGCTTGCAGCCTTCTAGATCGTCACATGGGTTGCGGAATACAGGGCAAGGCGTGCTGACCACTTGGGCATAAACCCTGGTGGCAATATCTCTATCTTGAGGAATATAGTCTGGACCAGGCCCTCCTGCTTTGGCACGACTTGTTGGACCTAGGAGAAAAACCAGGGCAAGAACGAGGCAACAATTTTTCCAAAACACCACTTCCAGTCATCGTTCCTTTCTCAACAAATTGGTAAGAGCATCTTGCAAAGAAGGATACCTGAATTGATAGCCTGAATTCAAGAGTTTTTGAGGCAAGGCACGTTGGGAAGTCAGTACCGCATCTGCAAATTCGCCAAGAACCAATTTCAACAGGGTGGCAGGAACAGTCATAAAGGCAGGGCGTCTCAGCACCTTGGCAAGTGTCTTTGTAAATTCCTTGTTGGTCACCGGATTTGGTGAGACCGCATTTACAGGCCCTGATATCGTGTCAGTCTGAGCACAATAGGTCATTATGGAGACCAGGTCTTCTATATGAATCCAAGACATGTACTGATTCCCTTTTCCCAGCTTGCCGCCCAGCCCAAACCTGAACACCTTCAGCATTTCTACCAAGGCCCCTCCATCCCTACCCAAAACGATACCTGTGCGTATCGGAACAACCCTGACTCCGCAACTAGTGGCCCTCATGGCTTCCATTTCCCACATTTGACACACCTCGGCAAGAAAGCCAGAACCTGGGCCAAAGTCTTCGGTGAGCTCTTCATCGCCACGGTCGCCATAATATCCCACTGCAGACGAGCTAATCAGGACTTTGGGGCGGTTCTTTGCCTGGCACATAGATTCAACTATTGTCCGCGTACCCACCTGCCTTGATTCAAAAATCCTTTTCTTTTTCTCTTCGTTCCAGCGGCCCTTATAAATATTTTCCCCGGCCAGATGAAAAACCACATCAACATCATCGAACACTTCCTTTGAAATGAGCTCAGGAGGGTGCCATTCAAGGCTTTGTACATTGGGAAGAACCTTTTGGAGTTTTTTGCTGCTCCTTCCTACTACTATGGGCTCTGGCACCAATTTAACCAAGTGACGCCCTATGAATCCAGAACCTCCAGTTATGATCGCCTTTTTAAGCTTCATGGTCTCTTCCTGTCTATCTTTATATACCAATTGAGCGTTTTTTTTTGTATAACCAACTTTGTCTCGACATTAAAAGAGCTATGAAAAACTTTGCGGTTAACAAATCAAGGGCCACATTTACCGGCATTAAGCATGCTGCCATTGTATTGTCTCTCTTGCTGCTCACGTTAGGGGCTTGTGCGCCTCATCGTTCAAATGTTTCAACTAATATCCAACTTCCCATACATTTTTACAATAAAAACAGCCAAAGTATCACAAAGTTTGTGTCAACATTCAGATGGTGGGAAAATTTTCACAATCCATCGTTGAATCTAATAATGGAAAAGGCTTTTCAAGGCAACCTTGATCTGAAAATAGCCTTCTCCAGGTTGAAACAGGCTGAAGCAATTAACAAGAAGGCGGGAGCGTCTTTGTGGCCCTCTCTTGATCTTGAGGCGTCGGCAGGCCGGTCGAGCCGTAAAGTAGGCAGTGACAGCATCACTTCAAATTTATTCAAAATAGGTTTGGCCGCCTCCTATGAGATCGACCTGTGGCACAAACTTTCATCCTTACGTCAGGCGGCACTGCTTGAAGCATCTGCTTCAGAGGCCGATCTTCGCACAGCCTTTTTGACTATTTCTGCACAGACGGCAGAGGCCTTTTTCAAGTTGGTTGCAACAAAAGAGAAAATTGTTTTGACCTCCAAGATAATCAAGTCTTTTCAAGAAAGTGTGGAACTCGTTGAGGCTAGATATGCTGCTGGTTTAGTTAGTGCCCTAGACCTCTATCAGGCCAGGCAAAATCTTCTGGGAGCCGAGGCCGAGCTGCCTATTTTGGAAAAGGAGCTAGAGACGGCCAGAAACAGCCTTGCACTTTTGATTGGCTCTTTCCAGCCCCTGGATGCACTGAAAGACACGAACTTCTTGGCTGAACCCGATTTTTCTTTTGAACAAGGCCTGCCTGCCGACTTGCTTTTGAACAGACCAGACATAAGCGCCTCTCTTCTCAGGGTGAAAGCGTTGGATGCAAAAGTAGCACAGGCAGTGGCAGAAAGGTTTCCTTCCTTCAATATCCTTGGGAGTCTATGGTATGAGGAACAAGAATTGTCAAGGTTGTTTGATTTTTCCAAAATATTGTGGTCAATCGTGGCGACCGGTGTCCAGCCCATTTTTGACGCAGGCAAAAGAGCAGCAGAGGTAGAGTCAAAAAAGGCTCAACTGGAGGAAGCGTTGGCAAAATACAGAAAGGCCGTGCTCGAAGGCTTTAAAGACGTGGAAAACGCCCTTGTTGCCATAAAATCGGCAGATCAAAATTACAATATCCTCAAAAAAAGATTAAAGGCCTCCGAGTCAAGTCTTAGAATGGCCCTCGAACAGTACACCTTGGGGGTGGATACCTTTTTGCCTGTTCTGGAGGCACAATCGACCCATGCCAAGGTACAGATAGGTCTGGTGGAGGCCAAGAGGCTACGTATCTTGGGCAGAATCCAGCTTGCCAGGGCATTGGGCGGCAGGTGGATGCATGAAGAGATAGAGCAGGCAGGATTGAAAAAATGAGTAAAAAGAGGCTTGTCATAAAAATAGTGCTTCCCTTGATGATTTTGACCGCCGCTTTATACGTCGCCTATCTCCTCATTGGTTTAAGAAAACCTCCGGAGCGCCGCCAGGCAGAACAGACAGGGGTGCCTGTTGAAGTGGTGGTTGCAAAAGAACAGCAAATCCCTCTTCCAATCTACTCCACAGGGAGTGTTAAGCCCAAGCTCCAAGCAAAGATTACCCCTCAGGTGAGTGGCAAGATTGAGCATGTCTCAGAGAAGTTCCTGGAAGGTGGATTTTTCAAAAAAGGAGAACTGTTTTTCAAAATCGAAGAGGCAGACTATCGGTACCTCCTTCAGAAAGCCAAGGCAAGGCTGGCAAAGGCGAAGCTCGACCTTGAGATCATGGAGGCCAGGGCCGAGGTAGCCAAACGGGAATGGAGGATGCAAAACAGGTCTGAGGAGGAACCTCCTCCTCTGGTGCTCATGAAGCCGCAAATAGAAAATGCCAAGGCCCAAGTGGAATCGGCTAAAGCAGAGGTGAACAAGGCCATGCTCGACCTCAAGCGCACATCGGTAACGGCACCTTTTAATTGCATCGTTCTCGAAGAAGGAATCGATACAGGTCACTATGTAAAAGCTGGTGAGGCCGTAGGCGTGATTGCTGGAACCGATAGGGCCGAGGTCAAGGCCCCCATTCTGCTCATGGATCTAAAGTGGATTACTTTGCCATCAGTGGGATCTGGTGGACAGGAACCATCCAGGGTAGAAATAGCGCTAAATGATTCATTTAATGAGGTAAGGACTGGCCTGGTTAGCAGGTCTTCTGGCCAGATCGAGGAAAAAACGAGACTTACCCACCTATTTATCGACGTGCAAGACCCCTATTTGCTTCACGCCAACAAAGAAGCCACCCCAGGCCCAGTCCTGCCTTTTGGAACTTTTGTCCACATAATGATCAGGGGGAAGAAAGTAACAGGTTTCCCTCTGCCCGCTTCTGCCCTGCGTGAAGGCAACAACGTTTATGTGGTTTCCAGCACCGGCAGGCTGGAGATACGCCAAGTCAAACCAATATGGGAGGACAAGCGCACTGTCATCATTGGAAAAGAGATTGCCGACGGAGAAAAAATCGTTATCAGTCCCCTGCTTGGTGCTGCCCCAGGCATGAAGCTCAGAATCGTGGAGGCTGAACCTATCAAATGAAGGCCCTCATCAAATGGATGGCAGGCAACCATGTGGCTGCAAACCTGCTCATGCTCTTTTTTATCGTTGGGGGTCTCATCATGGCAGGTTCCATCAAGCAGGAGATCTTTCCGGATATTGAGCTTGACCTTGTAGAGATTTCGGTGGCCTACTTGGGGGCGGGGCCTGAAGAGATTGAAGAAGGCATAATATTACCCATCGAAGAGCGACTGTCTGGCCTCGATTCGATAAAGGAGATAAGGTCAACTGCAAAGGAAGGGATAGGCATTGTTACTGCCGAGATATATGAGAACAGAAACCCTGACCTCGCCCTTCAGGACATCAAGAATGAAATAGATCAGATCGTCACATTCCCCAAAGAAGCAGAGAAACCCATCATACGAAAATTGACAAGGCGAAGGCAGGTTCTCTATTTGGCCCTGTACGGGGATGTGCCAGAGGCCACCCTCCACTATTGGGCTGAGAAGATAAAAGATGACCTCCTGGCCCTTCCTGAAATATCCCAGATAGAGTTACGGGGCTTGCGGCCCTACGAAATCTCCATTGAAGTTCCCCAGTCCAACTTGAGGAAATATGGTCTCAATCTTTCCCAAATTGCTGCCAGGGTGTCGGAAGCATCGAGAGACATCCCTGGAGGTGACATCGACGACAAGAGAACCAGGACCCTTTTGCGCACCAAAGAGCGAAGATACCATGGTAGGGAATATGGGGACATCACCATTGTCTCGAATGGCTATGATGAGGTAAGGCTCAAAAATATTGCCCAAATTACAGACGGCTTCCGGGATGTGGGCATCTATTCCACTTTTGATTCGAAACCATGTGCCATGATCGAGATTTTCAGGGTGGGGAAGGAGAAGCCAAAAGATATTTCGAGGGCGGTAAGACGCTACATTGCCGAACATGAAAGGTTGATGCCGCCAAGCCTTCACTTAGCCATCTGGAATGACAGGGCTGAAATCCTGAAAAGCAGGCTCGATCTTTTAGTCAAGAACGGTCTCACCGGCCTGTGTCTAGTTATTGTCATACTTGGCCTTTTTTTACAGATCAGACTTGCCTTTTGGGTAATGCTTGGTATCCCCATATCCTTTCTAGGGGCGTTATTCCTAATGCCAGCCATGGGCCTCTCCATCAACATGATATCGCTATTTGCCTTCATCATGGCATTGGGAATAGTGGTGGATGACGCCATAGTGGTAGGAGAAAACATCTATGAACAGCGTTTTCGAGGCAAAGATTATTACCAGGCAGCCGTAGACGGAGCAGCAGAGGTGGCAGTGCCGGTGATATTCGCAGTGCTCACCACAATAACCGCCTTTTCACCTCTCCTATTCGTTTCAGGCTCCATGGGCAAATTCATATCTGTAATTGCCAAAGTGGCAATAACAATATTTCTCCTATCGCTCGTGGAATCTTTGCTGATACTACCAGCCCACCTGAACCAAAGGCCGAAAGAGCTTGAAGAAGAGTGGTGGCCCATCAAATGGCTCAATTCCATAAGCAGTGCCTTTGAAAAGGGCTTAAGCAGATTCGTAAACGGCCCATTTTCTTCCATGTTGGATTGGATGCTCAAATACCGTTATGCCACCATAGCCTGGGCATTGGGCTCAATCATCGTCACAGCCGGAATGGTGGGCGGCGGTATAATAAAATACCGTTTTTTCCCAAAGGTGGAATCGGACACCATAAAAGTGCATATACAAATGGTGCCTGGGACATCGGCTGAAGAGACTGCCAAGGTGATGAAAATGGTGGAAGAAAAGGGGCTTGCTGCAATAGCCCATTTCGAAAGACAGGAAGGGTACAAACTTTTGAAACACGTTTATTCCCTTGTGGGCGACGGTGGAGAGAACAAGGGCAGGCTCTCTTTTTATTTGATTCCTTCTGGAGAACGCCATACCACTACCAGGCAAATTTCCAACTACTGGAGAGGGCTGGTTGGTCCCATGCCTGGGGTGGAATTTATCGCCTTTCAAAGTGATCTCATCCATATGGGCGACAACATAGATATAAGAATTTATCATAATGATTTCAATGTATTAGAAAAAGCCGCCCTAGAAATGGAAACCGCGCTTTCCCAATATCCTGGAGTAACGGATATTGCAAACAGTCTTGCCAAGGGGAAAAAGGAAGTAAAAATCACCCTAAGGCCGGAGGCTGCTTCCCTGGGTGTCACAGAAAAGGATCTCGGCACACAGGTCAGAAGCGCCTTTTACGGTGCAACTGCCTTGAGGATGATGCGTGGCCCCAACGAGGTATGGGTTATGGTGAGGCTGCCGGAGTATGAGAGACGGTCTTTGTGGAACCTCAAAAATTTGTGGATCATCAAGCAAGATGGAACTGAAATCCCATTACAGCAGGCCGCTTTTCTGACACTGGGAAGGGGATACAACGTTATAAGCCATGCGGATGGAGTCAGGATTGTAGACGTCACTGCCAACGTGGATGAAAAAAAAGCCAATCCTGAAGAGATACTGGCTGATTTGAAAAAAAATCTGTTTCCCAGGATGAAGTCTGATTATCCAGGCCTTAGAATCAAGCTGATGGGCGAATCAAAGCGTAGCCGTGAATCCATGCAGAGTCTCAAGCACGGCTTTCTAATGGCATTGATTGCAATGTATGGCCTACTTGCCATCCCCTTCAGGAGTTATTTTCAACCACTATTGATAATGGCTGCCATCCCCTTTGGCATTGTTGGAGCCATCATGGGCCACTTCCTGCTCGGTAAAAACCTCTCCATGATGAGTATGTTTGGTTTGGTGGCACTGGCGGGGGTGGTAGTAAACGATTCCCTGCTCTTGCTAGACTACGCAAACAGACTAAGAAGAGATGGCGCCTCACCGCTGCACGCAGTAAAGACCGCTGCACTTAGGAGGTTCAGGCCCATACTCCTCACTTCTCTCACCACCTTCTTTGGACTCGTTCCCATGCTCACCGAAACCAGCCGCCAGGCGCAATTTCTCATTCCAATGGCTATCAGCCTGGCCTTTGGGATACTTTTTGCCACCGGAATAACACTGGTTATAATACCTGCGCTCTATCTGGCGCAGAATGATATAAAACGCACATTGAATTTTCTGCGATAGAGCATCAACATTCCAATCAGGAGAAAAGGATGAGTAAAGAAAAACTACCCTCTATTTCCCTCCAGCCAGGTGAAAAGATCCAAAACTTCAAGGCAATAAAGATAACCCCTCTGCCAACGATTCAATGTGTTGCATATCTGCTGGAACATGAAAAAAGCGGAGCAAAACTTCTTCACCTTCATACGAATGACACTGAAAATCTCTTTGCCATTGCTTTGAGAACTCCACCGCCAGATGATACAGGCCTCCCCCATATTCTTGAACACACCGTATTGTGTGGCTCCAGGAAGTACCCAGTGAAAGATCCCTTTGTAGAACTATTGAAGACAAGCATGGCTACTTTTTTGAACGCCATGACATATCCAGACAAAACCGTTTACCCTTGTGCCAGCGTTAACAAAAAGGACTTTTTCAACCTAGCCTCAGTCTATGCAGATGCCGTCTTTTTTCCCCTGCTTCGCGAAGAACATTTCAAGCAGGAAGGCCACCATCTTGAGCCACTGGACCTCGATGACCCCATAAATTCCCCACTCATCATTAAAGGTATAGTCTACAATGAGATGAAGGGGGCATATTCAGACCTAGACAACCTCATAAGCCGTTACACAAGCCGGTCAATTTGCCCTGATACGCCCTATGGCCTGGACTCGGGAGGCGATCCTGAAAAAATTCCAGAGCTTACGTATGAGCAATTCGTTGCATTTCACAAGACTTACTACCATCCGTCAAATTCCTTGATTTTCGTCTATGGAAACATTCCAACAGAAGAACATCTAAAGTTCCTAGACGAAAATTGCCTGGGACAATTTTCACGCATAGAGATTGACACGTCCATCCCCCTTCAGCCTAGATGGAGAAAGCCTATCTATCAAAAGATACCCTACCCCATTGGCCATGAAGAGAGTCCGGCAAAAAAAAGTGCCGTTGTAGTCACATATTTGACCAACGATGTAACAGACGCCATAACCACTTTGGCCATGAAAGTCTTGGACTACTACCTCCTTGGCAACCCAGCTTCACCCCTCAGAAAAGCCCTCATCGATTCCCAACTGGGTGAAGAGTTGACAGAATCTGGCTACGCCGATTACCAGCGCGACACATTTTTCACCGTAGGTCTCAAGGGCACCGAACCTGAGTACCAGGAAAAAATAGTCAAGATCATATATGACACCATCAAAAAGGAGGTGGAACAAGGGCTTGATCCTGAAAAACTCGAAACCGCCTTCCATCAAATAGAGATGGAATCCCTTGAAATAAAAGAGATGTATCCACTGAGGCTGATGGATCGCACCTACCGTTCTTGGCTATATGACGCAGATCCTCTGATCAATCTACAAGTCAGGGAATTGCTGGAGGAATTGCGCAGCAGATATCGCACGGAGTCGGGTTTTTTTGAATCAGTATTAAAAGAACAGTTGGTGGACAACCCGCATCACTCCATTCTCACCTTCGTGCCAGATAAGGAACTTCTTTCAAAAAAGGAGGAGGCTCTCAACAAAAAACTGGCCGAAATAAAGGCAAAGATGTCTGAAGACGAGCTTCGCCGGCTGGCTGAGGAGGCAAAAAGACTCCAAAAAATGCAGATGTCTCCAAATCCACCCGATGCCTTGGCCACACTGCCTAGATTGAGTTTGGCAGATGTGCCTGAAGAACCCATAGAGCTTCCAACTTCGACAGAGGCGGCAAGTGGCGTGCTGTTTCTCCACACAGACATATTTTCAAATGGGCTGAACTACATAGCAATTTCAGTAGATTTGAGAGGTATCAGTGAAGACCTCATCGATTATCTGCCCGTATATGGTGATGCTGTGGTGAAAATGGGCGCAGGCCCCTATGATTATGTAAAAATGGCAGAAAGGGAGGCAGCCGTTTGCAGCGGTATAGGAGTTGGCCTTTCTTCAAAAGGTACGGTTGAAGAACCAGACCTGTTTCGACCTGCCATGACATTTTATACCAAGGGTCTTGAGCGAAACCTAGAAAAGATGACAGACGTATTGAAGGAGAGGTTTCTTCAGCCTGACTTCTCAGACAAAGCAAGGCTCAAAGACGTGCTCTATCAGGGCCGGGTAGCGAGACGCAGCTCCATTATTCCCAACGGTGGCAGATATGCTGCTCTGTTTGCCTCCCGGAACCTTTCAAAGAATTGTGAAGTTTCGGAAAGAATAAGCGGCGTAACGCAACTCAAGCTTTTTGACATGTTGCTCCAAGACTTTGATTCAAACGCTGATGAGCTGATATACAAACTTAACGAAATAAATGAATTCATTAAGGCAACAAACCGTATTACTGTAAGTTTTGTTGGTACAATGGAAAATTTTGACTGTTTCAGGCAAAGACTCATGGAGGACCTCCAAGTTTTGCCCAAGACCGAAGTGTCTGATTCAGGAACTACCTTTGAGCCTTCACAGGGCTCGTTGGACGGTTTGGCCACACCTGCCGATGTAGCCTTTGTTGCCTTGGCCGCAAAAAGCATCAGTGCCTCCCATCAAGATGCTCCAATTCTTGCCCTCTTGAGCACTCAGCTCAGCTACGGTTATCTGTGGGAGAAAATAAGGGTACATGGCGGTGCCTATGGGGCGAGAGCAGAATTTAACAGCCTACAAGGGGTATTTGATTTCTGGAGCTACAGGGACCCCTTCATAGTGGAAACCATCGAAACCTTTAAAAAGACCTTCGAATTCATAGATAAGGAGATGGACATCTCACCCAAGGCTGTGGAACAATATATAATTGGTTCCATAAAAGGCCTGGATAAACCCATAAGGCCTGGCAGTGCAGTGGGAATCGCCCTTGAACGATTTCTCACAGGCCAGGACTATCAATTCAGAAAAGGCTTCAGGCTTAGGTTGATGGCTTGCTCAGGGGAGCAGATAAAAAAGGTGAACAAAGAAATCCTTGCTCCTGCTTTTGAAAAGCCTTCCGTATGTGTTCTATCCAGCAGGGAAAGACTGGAAGATGCGGGGATCAAAGAGATGAAAATCACTGACTTGTAAAAAAATCGAAGCAGTCTGAAACTGTTGCCACTGTATAACATACCCCGGATTATGCAAATTGGCGGCCAAAGACGCCTGAAAGATGCATAATCCGGGCGTGTCTTAGGCCTCAGGGGCCTCCTTCTGGCCCTCTGCAGCTTCTTTTTTTATCTTGGCCAAAAGGCGTTGTTTCTCAGCCTCCATGGCCTCTTTGCCAGCCTCTATGGCAGAGGTTATCAACGTCATCTTTTCCTCCACCATCTGCCTGGTCTTTTCAAGTAATTCCTCGGTTCTCTCCTTGGCCTCTTCGGCTACTTTAAGAGTCTCATCCTTTATCTTTTCCCTGGTCTCAGGACCAGACCTTGGAGCAAGCAGCATGGTCAAGCCGGCACCCATGGCTCCTCCAAGCAGAAAAGACAATACCAAACAGCCTGGGGAATAGCGTCCATTTCCGTTACTCATCTCTTTTCACCTCCTTTTTTTGTTTTGATATATTTTCTGCAAGATATTCTACAGAGGACCTTATGCCCGTTGCCATACTGGCCAACTGCACTGCAGCGCCTGTCACGCCACCTCGCACGAGGCCACTCACCATCTTCAATGTCTGGCCTGTCTCACGCACTGAATCAAAAAATTCCCTTGTATCCTCAACATTTCTTTTCACATCCTGAGTAATCTGTTTGGCGTTTTGAGCGACCTCGTTTGTATTGTCCAGGATCTCCTCCACCCGTCCGTTAATGTAGCCATTCAAAGATTCTTCCATCAGCCTCAGTTCTCGAGCCGCAGATGTTGCTTCCTGAAGCAATGGCACCAATTCAATATCCACTATATCCGACTTCCTTCTAAGTTCGTCCAAGGTGGCTTTGGCACTGGACTGCAGTTCAGCCAATCCTTCTACAGCAGGTACGATTTCATCAGAAATCTTTGTCATGCTCATCCTAAGGCTTTTTAGAGTGGCCACTGCTTCATCCAGGCTCCGCTTCATTGTAACAATCAGATAGATCAAAAAGGCCACCAATATCACAAAGGCGCTGCTTGCAGCATACAGTGCTATTTCACTCCCGCTCAAATTCATCACCACTCCTTTCAAACAAGGCACATTCAATTTTACATGCGATGGGCCTTTGGCAAGGAAATCAGGCCTTTTGTTATTTTTAACGATAAGTATGGAAAGTCTGGTTTACAAGGCTGGATGTAGGGGTCTTAACAGATCCATTTAGAAATTGTTCAGAAGGGCCACAATACAGTACCTTTCCGCCATGCCTTCCCCCACCCGGGCCAAGTTCCACCACCCAATCACTGTTTCTTATGACGTCCAAATTGTGTTCGATGACTACTATGGTGGCGCCCTTGTCCACCATTCTGTGCAAAAAACGGACAAGCCGTTCAACATCTTCCATGTGAAGCCCTGTGGTAGGCTCATCCAGCAGATAAATAGTACTCTCTGGCTTCCCTGAAATGAGTTCCCTACCAAGCTTGAGCCTCTGAGCCTCGCCCCCTGACAGAGTGGGGCTTGGCTGGCCCAGGCTTAAGTAGCCGATTCCAAGCTCACATAGTATTGAAAGAGGCTTGAATAAGTTGGGCACTGGTTTGAACAGTTCCCGCGCCTCCTCAATGGTCATATTGAGTATGTCTGAGATGTTTTTTCCACGCCAGTAGACATTCAAGACCTCCTGCTTGAAACGGGTACCCATGCAACGGCTGCACCGCACATACACATCTGGCAAAAAACCAAGGACCACCTTGGTATGAGCCTGCCCTTTGCACAATTCGCATCTTCCACCTTCCACGTTGAAGGAAAAAGTGGAGGGCCGAAAGCCCATTCGCCTGGCATCGGGTGTGGCAGCCAGAAGCATCCTTATGGGATCAAGCAGCTTGCAATAGGTGGCTGGACAGGAGCGGGATGTTTTGCCTATGGGCGAATGGTCCACTTTCTTGATGGCTTTGAACAAATGAACACCCTCTACTGTGCTGCACTTCAGCGGCTGTGCTTGGTCTCCCCTCAGAATCCATTCCTGTACATTGGTAGCAACTATTCCATCCACTAAGGTACTCTTTCCTGAACCAGACACCCCACAAACCACTGTGAGGGCTTTGGCTGGAATAGCAACGTCCACACTTTTGAGATTGCGATGATTACAACCTTCAAGCCTTAAAAAATCTGAAAATTGACGCCTTGACCTTTTAAGGCCTGTGATTTTATCCTTGTTGGCAAGCATCCTGCCAGTGGCACTTATTTCTAGGCCTGCGAGTTTGTCTGGAGGACCACTGAACAACACCCTGCCTCCTTGTGCTCCCCCACCTGGACCAAGGTCTATCACCCAATCTGACTCCCTAATGGTCTCCTCGTCATGCTCCACTACGATTACAGAATTACCTTGGCCGCACAATTTTTTGAGAGATTTGAGAAGCAGCTTGTTGTCAGATGGATGAAGCCCTATGGTCGGCTCATCTAAAACCATCGTAACGCCAGTAAGACCTGAACCAAGGGAAGCTGCAAGCCTTATGCGCTGAGTCTCTCCTCCAGACAGACCATGGCCTGCCCGTTCCAACTGCAAGTAGCCTAGACCGACTTCGTCAAGGAATGTCAGTGTGCGAACAATGGTTTCGAGCAAAGGTACCGTCACTGGCTTTAACCTTTCAGGAAAAGGCAATCCTTTGGCCCATGACCTCGCAAGTTTCAAGGCATCAGAGATTTCAAGCGCCAAAAAGTGGTCGATACCAACTCCATCTATTCGCCACTGTCTGGCTGATTCAGACAACCTGCTTCCTCGGCATGCAATGCACCTCTGACCAGACTCCTCGAACCCTGTACCTGTGCACCTGGGACATGCACCACTGCGAGTATTGAAAGAGAATAGCAAAGGATCTGGTTCGGCTGCACTGTTTCCACACTCCCGGCACCAGAATTTCAGGCTGAATCGTTCCTCTGCCCCTGTCTCGTCCAGGACTATTATTTCTCCACCACCCTGTTCAAACAAACCCTTCAGGAACTGCCTTGCCTCTTCAGAGGTATTGGTTTTCGGGAACCTGGCAGGACCATATCCTATTTCAATGTTGTGGGCCTTGTACCTTGAAAGTCGAGGAATCGGTGGGATATTCACAATATTTCCATCTATCCTGGCAAACGCTGCACCCGACTTGACCGCATGTTCGAACACTGGCTGGAACCAACCCTTGCGGTTTCTGACCTTTGGAACCAAAAAGGCGATTGGCTCTTTGCCATATTTTTTCATCAAGCAGGTTACCACTTGATCAAACTCTTGCTTTCCCATTTCAGTGCCACAGTCTAGGCAAAATGGCGTAGATGCCTTTGCATAGAGGAGGCGCAAATAGTGGTACACCTCCGTCATGGTCCCCACTGTGGACTTTGCTCCAAAGTTGGTGGCACGCTGTTCCAATGCAACCGTGGGTGTAAGGCCAAGTATTCGTTCCACATCTGGTTTCTCATACAGCTTCAAGAACTGGCGCATATAGGCTGGCAAGCTCTCAATGTATCTACGCTGGCCTTCAGAAAATATTATGTCAAAGGCAAGGGTCGATTTTCCAGATCCCGATACTCCCGTAACAACTACGAACTTCTTTTTGGGGATTGATACGTTTATGCCCTTCAGGTTGTGTTCTCTTGCTCCATATATTTCGATTGCGCTGTTGCCCTTTGGGCTTTCGGATCTGGGCGCCTCAACGTGTGTCGATCTCCCGAAGTTCTCCAAGGCCTTTCGGCAGTTTGAAACCTTGCATTCAAGCAGTCCTGCAGGGGGACCGGAAAAAATTATCTTGCCGCCATCTTTCCCACCACCAGGTCCAAGTTCCACAACCCAGTCTGCCGCTGTTATTACGTGAAGATCATGTTCCACTGCCACCACAGTACCGCCCTCTTCGATCAACTGTTTCAGGGCTGACATAAGGAGTTCCACCTCTTTACAGGACAACCCCCGGGTTGGTTCATCGAGGATGTACAAGCAGCCACTGGCCTCGCCTTCTTTAAGGCACCTGGCGATTTTAAGGCGCTGGGCCTCACCCCCAGAAAGGGTATGGATTGGCTGACCCAGGCGCAGGTATCCCAGCCCAAGCCTGATCGCCGTGTTCAAAGCATCCCTCACCTTGGACATTTTTTTGAAATGGGAAACAGCCTCTTCCAGTGTCATTTCAAAGACGTCCTGCATGTTTTTACCTTGGTAAAAAATGGCTAATACATCCTTTCTAAGGCGTGCTCCATGGCACTCAGGGCATGGAAGGCTTATGTCCGGCAAGAACTGCATGGAGACGACCTCGCTTCCCTGGCCTTTACAAACTGGGCATTGCCCGGCAGAAGAATTATAGGAAAAGGAGCCAGGGGTAAGACCGATTTCTCTGGCCATGGAAGTGGCTGCAAAACACTTCCTTATGACATCGAGCACCTTGAGATAAGAGGCCGGGCAGCCTCGGGGTGTTCTGCCAAGGGGACTCTGGTCCAGCAGAAAAACCTTGCGCAACTCTACGGCCCCTTCAATAGAATCGAATTCACCAGGAGGTTCGGTGGACAACCCTTTCAAACGCAGAAGCCCTTTGTAAAGTGTCTCATCGACTAACGAACTCTTTCCAGATCCAGAAACCCCACATACCACAGTGAGGCAGTTCAAAGGAATCTTGACGTCTATATCCTTCAAGTTATGGGTGCGTGCACCAGAAACTTGGAGAAATCTTTCTGGCTGCCGGGGTTTTTTGTTTATAATGGGAATATATCTTTCCTGCCTAGCAAGCCATTTGGAAGCACTTCCTGAAAAGGTTATCATTCCCCCCTTTTCGCCAGGCCCTGGCCCCAATTCGATTACCACGTCAGAGTTGGCTGCAACAGAATGGTCATGTTCCACTACAATAACTGTGTTGCCTTGACTTCGAAGGTCATGAAGCAATCCCACGAGCTTCTTGGTATCATTTGGGTGAAGCCCTACAGTGGGCTCGTCCAACACGAAAAGGGTTTCTGTGAGCCTTGATGACAGGGCCTTGGCCAAGGATATCCTGGCCACTTCACCACCAGACAAAGTCCTGGATTGCCGGTCCAAGGTCAAATAACCAAGGCCTGCCCTTTCCAGGGTCACAAGCTTAGCATGGATGTCTTCCACAAGGGCCTTAGCAGCTTCGTCCCTGGCCACGGCCTTCAAGGTCTCCATCCAGTGAGCAGCGCCGGTGATATCCAAGGCGTAAAAATCTGCTACGCTCTTACCGCTTATTCTGTACCACAACGTCTCAGGCCTAAATTTAGCACCTAGGCACCTTGGACATGTCAAATAGGCCCGGTATTTTGAAAGAAGCATTCTAACGTGGGGCTTGTAACGCTTAGATTCCAAATAGTCGAACACCGCTTTTATGCCATACCAGTCTCCCCTGCCGAAGATTATGTCCTGTTTTGCCTCTTCTGGAAGATCCTGCCATGGACGCTCAACATCTATGCCCTCTTTTTCGCACCAGGCCAGCAACTCATACCTTTCATCCTTCCAGTTCTCAAAGGGCCTTATACAACCAGCAGCAATGCTCTTCGAAGGATCTGGAATAACCAGATTCCAGTCGATGTCCATGATACGGCCAAATCCCTGACATTCTGCACAGGCTCCTGAAGGGGAATTAAAAGAAAAAAGATCAGGCACTGGCTCATCAAACCACCTGTCACATCTTGGACAGTGAAAAGATGAGCTGAATGGTGCAGTGGTTCCGTCAGGAAGATGAAGCCTGATCATGCCGGTTCCAATGGAAAAGCCTTGCTTGCAGGCATCGAAAAGCCTCTTCCTATCCACTTTTTGGAGATCGAACCGGTCTATTACTATCTCAACAGGATTGGGGATAAAGGCACTCTCTTCCAATCTTTCTACTTTTCCATCGATGAGGAACCTGAAGTAGCCTTGTTCCTCCAACCGGCTTGGGTTTGGATCAGAAACCAACGCAGTTATCGTGGCATAGCCATGTTCTACATTTTTCTTTTTCAAAAAAGCGGCCACTGATTCAAAGCCTTCTCTTTGCACTGGCTGTTGGCAATTGGGACAGTGAAGGGTAGCCATGCGCCAATAGAGAAGTTTGGCTGGATGGGTAATGTCGCTTAGGCTGGCTACTGTAGAGCGTGCGCTCCTCACCGGGTTTGACTGGCCTATGGCGATAGCAGCAGGCAGATTTTCTATCAACCTGGCTGGAGGTCTGGGCCTTCGCTCCATAAGCTGCCGCACGTAGGGAGAAAAGGTCTCAACATATCTGCTCTGAGACTCTGCATAGAGCGTATCCAGGGCAAGGGAAGATTTGCCAGCACCAGAAGGTCCCGTGATGGTCACAAATGTCCCAAGAGGGATATCCAGATCAAGAGATTTCAAATTGTGTATGGAAAGCCCCCTGATCTTTATGCAGTTTTCACGCTTTCCCTTTGCCTCATTAGCCATTTCGTGCAGATTCAAATTAAAAAGGCCCTGGTTTTCCCAGGGCCCTCCTCGGTGGTCTCATGCTGCCCTATTACAAGGGCAACCAACCTATTCTATTACTGTATCTTTCTCAACTCAACCCGCCGGTTAGCTGCCCTTCCAGCCCGGGTGCTGTTGTCTGCAATGGGCTGATCAGGCCCATAACCCTTGGCTACAAGCCTGTCAGGTGAGATTCCCTTTTTCACCAAATAGTTCTTGACGGCATCGGCCCTCGCCTGGGACAAGCGGATATTGTTCTGACGGTCGCCGATATTGTCCGTATGGCCAGCAACTTCCAGTTTCAATTCAGGATAACGTTTCAGAATGTCGGCAACACCGTCCAGAACCTGTTTTGCCTCTTCTGTAAGTTCAGCAGTGCCAAAGGCAAAGTTTACTCCTTTAAGGAGTATCACCTGGTCGGGCCCACATCCCAGCTTGTCGACCTTGACTCCTTCAGGGGTGCCTGGGCAAAGATCTGACTCGTTGGGTATGCCATCTTTATCTGCATCCAAGGCCTCAAGTTTCATTTCAGCACACTCTTTGAGGTTGGCTTCTAGCTCTGATATTCTAGCCTTCAACTGATCAAGCTCTACCTTCTTCTGGTCCAGCAGGGCCTGAAGCTCGGCCGCTTTTTGGCTTTCAGATTCAAGCTGGGCCACCTTCTGCTCAAGCTCAGCAACCTTTGCCTTGAGTTCTGCTGCATTTTTCTCAGCAGCCTTTAGGGCACTTTCTTTTGCCTTTGATGCTGCCTCAAGCTCGCCTATCTTCTGTTCTAGGGCTGCAACCTTGGCGGCTTGCTCTGCCAAGGAGGACGCTTCAGACTTGGCTTTCTCCAGGGCTGCGACGAGTTCAGAGATCTTTGACTCGTCACCAGCCAACTTGGCATTGAGCTGCTCTATGGTCTTAGTGCTCTCTGCAAGCTTGACCTTTAGGCCTTCCAGCTCTGCAGCTAATTTTTCCTTCTCTGCCTTGAGGGCCTCAATGGTGCCTTTGGCCTCTTCATACTCTGCCAATTTCTGCTTCAAGGAATCGAGTTCAGACTGGACTGTTGCTAGATCTGAAGCCAATTTCTCCTTCTCTGACTTCAAGGCTACTATGGTAGCATTGGCCTCCTCACAAACCGTGGCCTTCTGCTTCAATGCCTCAAGCTCTGACTGAACAGATGCCAGCTGCTCCTTCAAAGAAGATACCTCTGCTGCCTTCGCCTCTGCCTCCTTCAAAGCCTCGGCCTTGGCTGACTCAGCCTCTGCCAATGACTTCTCAAGACTCGACACCTTCTCCTGCAGAGTAGAAAGCTCACCTGCCAGCTTCTCCTTCTCCGACTTCAAGGCCTCATAACGAGCCTTGGCATCATCAGCCACCTTTTGGACTTCGATAAGGACCTTCTGCAGACCTTCCAGCTTATTCTTGGTCTCTACGAACTGGGAAGAGAGCTGTTCTTTCTCGCTCTTAAGGGCTGCAAGGGCTGCCTCAGTCTCTCTACAGGCTGCAATCTGTTCTTCAAGTTTATCGAGCCTCGCCAATGTGGTGCCCAATTTTTCCTTCAATCCGGCAAGTTCTGCTTCCTTGTCTTTAAGCAACATTTCAGCATTTTCCTTGGCCTTTTCAGACTCTGCCAAGGCCTTTTTCAGCTCTGCCAGCTTGGCCTCTGCCTCGGGCAGTTTTTTGGCATCGGCCAGGGCCTGTTTTAAAAGCTCCTCTTGCTGATTGCATTTTTTCAGCAACTCATCGTAGGTCTTTTTGAATTCCTTTTGAAAAGCCAACACTTGGGCCAGCTTCGAACCTATTTCCTCTTTTTCTTTCTGAAGAGCTCCAATGCGGTTCTTGTATTCTGCAATAATTTGAAGCTTATTCTGTGCCTCCGAAAGGGCGGAACGCATCTCCTTCAAAGCGCCTTCTTTTGCTGCGAGGGCCTTCTGGAGTTCCAGGATCTGGGCCTCTGCCTTGGCAAGGTCCTTTGCAGTCTCGCCCTTTTCGCTCTCCAGGGCAGCAATGCTAGACTTCAATTTTTCGATAACGGCGCTCTTTTCGCTGAGGTCTGCCTGAGCCTTAGAGAGCATGTTTTCAAGGGTGGCAATCTTTTGATCCTTTTCTGCCACGGTTGCCTTCAGTGCAGCTATTTCCTTTTTTGCAGCTGCCAACTCGCCCTCAACCTGCTCCAACTTGGCCTTGTTCTGATTAAAGATCCTTTTGATACGGTTTAGTTCAGATACCCTTTCCGAGATTGCCTGCTGCAGCTCGGTGATCTGATTGGCCTTTGACTGGACCAGCTGAAGTACCTCTTGCTGGGTGCGCACAGTGTCTTTCAAAGACCTTTCAAGTTCTGCTATGCGTTGCTTGTTTGCGTTGAGCTGAGCCTTCAACTGGCTTGCCTCTGACACCAAGGCAGCCTTTTCCTGCTCCAAGGCCTCGACTTTGAGAGCCAAACTGTCCCGCTCCTCTTTGAGCTTGGCAACTTGGCTGTTCAACTCTTTGATTTTTTCTGAGGTTTCAGTGGTCTCTTTTAGGGCCTTCTTGCAGGCAGCCAGTTCCTCATTCTTGGCTTTGAGCATGCCCTTATATTTTTCTTCGATCTGGCTGCAAGGCTTGCCTTCTTCCAAGCCAGAAATAACGATCTTGCCTTGTGGTTTTTGTGGCTCATGCCTTAATTCAACCTTGGCCTCATGCTTAACCTCATGACGCCTTTTTTTCCTCTGTTGGCAATCAACAATAGAGGCCAATATGTAAATTACTACCAGGACCAGAATCCAGATCTTCATTCTTGAAGACATGCCAAACCTCCTCATCACATAGGCTTAAAAGCGGAAAAAAACCAGCAAATGCAAAATGTTTTAGTTAAAAATTTCACTGCATTTGCGCTATTGACTGATCGATAAAAATAAAACCAGACTGAATGGCTCTGTGTCAAGGAAAAGGCGGTAAAAAATAAAAATAGATATGAAATAAACTCGTCAATTGTTTATATTAAGGAACACACAAAAATTAGATGGAAAAAAACAACCAGTTATAATCTATTTTCACAAAGATGGAGCAAAATCGGCCTGATACTTAAAAGATTGCAAAAAGATATTTTTTAGACTAAAAAGATCTTTTTAATCTTAATTCGAACTTCAACAGGAAGATAAAATGCGATTGACCATGGCAGGAGAATACGCCGTAAGGGCGGTACTATACCTATCCCACAAGGGACAAGGAGTGTTGACAAGCCGGAAGGAAATTTCGGAACATTGCGACGTACCGTCACAATTTTTGGCAAAAATTGCTCAACAATTGGCAAAATCTGGTTTTATCGAAATTCTGCAAGGCAAGAGTGGCGGATATAGGCTTGTGAAATCACCCCAAGACATCACTCTATTAGATGTTATTGAATCGGTTACCGGGGAAATCACCCTCAATCAATGTGTCATCAGGCCTGAATCCTGCCGTATGAGTGGTGAGTGCACAGTTCATGAAATATGGGTAGAAGCACGGGAAAAATTGCGCTCCACTTTGAAAGAAGCCACCTTTGAAAAATTGATGAAGAAAAAAACCTGCACCGCTAGCAGTGAAAATTGCGATAATGCCCAGTCTTAAGCCTTTATTGTGCTATGAAGGTTTGAGGAATAGTTATCCTGATAAAGCCCCTAAGATCGCCAAGCTTGTATCCAACGGCATTGTCGTTGGGATGCTCTTGTCTGATACACTTCACGGCCTCAATGTCTAAGGATTCCAAAGTGCCATGACATTTCAAACACAGCCTTTTTACGTACAAAGGTTCATAATAGCGGTATAAGACCCTTCCGTTCCTCCTGATTTCCTGTATCACATAGGGTGGATATCTCCCAGTGTCTTTCCACACCTTTTGAAAATCCTGGTAAGCCTGCTCTTCATAATAATCAGGAGAATTTTCCACATCTCGGTACCTGGGAGACAACAGTTTAATACCAATGTCTTTATTGTTGAGATCATTTTTGATCATTCTCGTGATCTCATCGACCTTCTCTTTATAAACTGCCACGGCCTTGGCAGTTCCCTGGTTACTGATTACGTTTTCAAGGGATTCCATGAGATTGGACAAGAACTTGTTCGCAATCTCTTTACCAAGATGTACTACTTTCGAATCAAATTCTCTATTTTCAGCGGCAGTTACGGAATAGCCTGTCAGATTAAGACCAAAAAAGATTTGTAGGAAAACAGCTAAAACTAGTAACGTGTGTCTATATGATTGTGGCATATTATGTAATCCCAAAGGCCGTGCGTGATTCGGAAATTAGCTTCTTTATAATCTTAACGGCCTTTCATATCAACTTATTCCCTGCCAAAGCGATTGACACACATTTTTACAGAATTATATTTGTAATAACTGAGCAACCATCTCCATGGGGGCGACCTGGCTTCGACGGGGGTATGGAAGCTCAAGTGGCGTGCCGAGGACTGCCACCTCGTAAAAAGGCAGACAAAAACACAAACGCCGACTCTGAATACGAGTACGCACTGGCTGCATAATCAGCCAGCGTCCAACCCAGCGGGCCTGCACGCTGGGACCTGGGCGTCGACCTAGCAGGCTAGCCGCTTGAAGGGTGCTTGCCCCTTCAAGGGTGAAACAGTTGCAAGCTAGCTCGTCACCATCCCGCCTGGATGGATGGTGTCGGGTGAAAAAAGGAATCCAGGCTACGCACGTAGAAGCTTGAGTGGAATGCTTCCGGACGCGGGTTCGATTCCCGCCGCCTCCACCAGCCTTATTATTTTTTCAACTCTATTCAACTAGTTTTCTTCACAACCTTGCGCAAGGGACAAATTTCCTCTTCCTCGGGTACATGGGTATTTTCCCAGACTTCTTCCACGTCCTTTGCCACAGTAGGAAAAGGGCTGCAACCACAGGGGAGACAAAGGAGGCATAGAGGCCATAGTAGGGAGGCAGGCCAGCCAATTGTGCATAGGCCATGGACTGGGGTATGAGCACAAGGGCCACAGCGATTCCGCTTACGAGATCGGCTCTCAAACCCTGTTTGTTGTACTCTTTGAACCATCCAAAAAAGCAAGGTTATAATCAGGGCATTGCCCAATTGATACAGTAGTTAAAGATATAATTTTTTATTATATTATTATTTGTCAATTAAGGCACAAACTGGCAGGGCATATTCTTTGCTAAATAACTCCACAAAGGAGAAAATATCATGTTTCCTATACTTAGATTAACCATAAAAGAGCAGATTCTCGTCTTTAGTGTAATGATCCTTTGTTTCTTTCTGATAATTTTTGGTATCTTTTATTGGGATATCATGAGTATAGAGCGCAAACTGAATACCATCGAACAGTTCAATAATATATTGTTAGATGCCCTAGAAATTAGACGTTATGAAAAAGATATCCTGCTAAAAGTAGGTGAACATAACCTTGACAAATTAACAAGATACATATCAAAGCTCAAAGAAGACATACAAAATAGGGAACAGGATATCCTAAGCATAAGCGACGAAAACAGCTATGCTGACTTTATTTACAGCCTGAATAAATATGAGCAGCTATTTAAGACCTATAAAAAGACGAAGAAACTCAATCCTATCATAGTGAGAAAATATGGCAAAATGATAGTAAACTACTGTCATACAATACTAGACAGGGTGGAAAACAAAATACACAAAGAGCTGAAACATATCATTTGGAGCTTTGTAATCATACCTAGTGCACTGGGCTTTATAATGGTCATATTTATTCAATTCCAAATCAGGCCGGTAATAGATAGATTGAAAATATTGGAAAAGGCCACAAAGGATTTGCTGGAAGATAAATTCGAGCCAATTGAAGATGACTCAACCATCCATGATGAAATATCTGACTTGATCAAAGCTTTTAACAAAATGGCTCAGGAATTGAAGATGCGGAATGAGGAAATACTTCAGACCAAAAAGATGGCCGCCATAGGTACATTTTCATCTGGCATTGCCCATGAGATCAACAACCCCTTGAACAACATCTCCTTGTCTGCCGATCTTTTGTATGAAGAATATGAAGAGCTTTCTCCCGAAGAGGCCAAAGAGATTATCAAAGACATATTGGAACAGACTGAACGGGCAAGCAAAATTGTCAGAAACCTGCTCGATTTTTCCCGGGAAAAGGAGCCTTCCATCAAACCACTCAAAATTTGCGATGTAATAGAGAAAACCCGGCAGTTGATAGACAACGAACTCATGATCAAACAGATATACTTCGGAGTGGATATACCGACGGATCTGCCGCCCATTCTGGGCGACGAAGACAAGTTGCAGCAGGCGTTTCTAAATCTGTTTTTGAATTCTATACAGGCCATGGATCAGGGTGGTATCATATATGTGGATGCAAGGGAGCAGCCCAAAGGTTATCTGCGTATTGACATAAGCGATACAGGCAAGGGCATACCAGAAGAGATGCTGGATAAAATTTTTGATCCATTCTTTACGACTAAAGAAGTGGGCAAAGGCACAGGGCTGGGGCTTTCGATCGTATATGGTATTATAAGAAAACATGGTGGCCATATTGAGGTAAAGAGCAAGCTAGGGGAAGGGACCACTTTTTCAATATTTCTCCCGGTGTACCAACCTGAGGGCCAAAAGGTAGAAGATAATGAAAGTAGCGGTAATCGATGATGAGAAGGTAGCAAGAAATTTGATGAAACGCTTTCTCGAAAAGGAAAGGTTTCAAGTTGAAACATTCCCTAATGCATCGCTTTTTTTCAATAGATTGGCCGAGACCACCTTTCATCTGGTTTTCATAGATTTGAAACTGCCCGATATTGATGGCCTGGAGGTTTTAAAAAGGGTAAAAAATACAAATCCTGACAGTGAGGCCATCATCATTACTGGATATGCCAGTATCGATTCGGCAGTCGAAGCCACCAAAATGGGCGCCTTCCATTATTTGACAAAACCCCTGAAAAAACATGACATATGCCTCATAGCAAACAGGGCAAAACAGAGCCTCAGGCTCAAATTTGAAAATAAAACCCTGCGCATGACAAATGCCGCCAGTGCCGTTATTGATGGCTTTGTGGGCGCAGGGCCTGCCATGCAGGAGATATTTAAACTCATTAAAAAAGTATCGCTGGTCAACTGCAACGTATTACTTCAAGCTGAAACAGGCACTGGAAAACAGATGGTGGCCAAGGCAATCCACAAACTCAGTCCAAGGCGCTCCAAGCCCTTTGTTTACTTCAACTGCGCCAGTTTTACTGAGGAGCTTATAAGCAGCGAACTCTTCGGGTATGAAAAAGGGGCTTTTACTGGTGCTAATTCAACCAAAAAAGGGCTTTTTGAAACAGCAAACGGCGGCACCGTATTTCTGGATGAAATAGGCGAAATGCCAATGAGCATGCAGGTCAAACTGCTGCACGTGTTACAAGAAAGGCAAATTCTTAGAGTTGGAGGTACAAGGCCCATCGATTTGGACGTTCGCATCATCGCTGCCACAAATGTGGATCTAAAGACCTCCATAAAGGCTGGAAAATTCAGGGAGGACCTGTATTACCGGCTGAATGTGGTTAATATAGAGCTGCCCCGTCTAGCAGAGAGGAAGGAAGATATTCCCCTGCTGATTACACATTTCATAAAAAAATATTCAAGACGCTTTAAAAAGGAGGTTCAAAATATTACCCCAGAGGCACTGAGCCTGCTCATGAAATATGACTTCCCTGGAAATGTTAGAGAGCTTGAAAACATCATACAAAGGGCCATAGCCTTGGCTGATGACAAACAGATAGGCGTTGAGCATTTGCCAGATGAACTTTCACACATGGAGTCGGAAAACGGGGATATGAAGAACCAGCCATTGTTGCCCTTGGAAGAAGTGGAAAGGCTCCACATATTGAAAGTATTGAAAGAGACTGGCTACAACAAGAAGTTGGCCAGTAAAATTTTGAATATTCCACGCACTACCCTATGGAGGCGCATGAAAAAATTCCAGATAAAGGGATAGTGGTTCAAATTGAAACATGCGCTCTCTCACTTAAACACATCCAATTTGAAACTTGTCTTAATTCAAGCGGTTGCACCAAACAGCTCCATTTTTTCACTTTGAAACATAATTCACAAATTTTGAGACCAACAAACCCTTCCGGAGATAATATACTGTTTTTACTAAATTTAATTATAAAGCAAACCGACAATTTCTTGGCATCTTCATTGCAATTTGTGTCTGAACCTAAAGGTATTAACAAAGGCTTTTATGAGCCGCATCAATTTCAGCGAAACCTTACGAGGAGGTATCAGGCACAATGTTTCACATGTATCTTCCCATTGCAGGGAACAGCGTAAACATCCTACTAATCTTTGGTTTAGGAGGGTTTGTAGGACTGCTTTCTGGAATCTTTGGTGTTGGAGGAGGCTTCTTAATGACGCCCCTGTTGATTATGTTTGGGATTCCCCCAACAGTGGCAGCGGCATCAGACTCAAATCAGATAGTAGGCGCTTCCACCTCAGGAACTCTGGCACATTGGCGTTTGGGCAATGTGGATTTCAAGATGGGTATTCTGTTGCTCATTGGAGGCATCGTAGGCGGAACCCTTGGGGTGCAAATAATCAAAATTTTGCGCGCCATGGGAAATGCAGATTTTTTGATCAAAATAACCTATGTGATCATGCTAGGTGGGGTGGGCGCCTATATGTTCGTAGACAGCCTCAAGGGTTTGAGAAGTCAAAACAAGCCGCCTTCTGCCACCCAGCAGACCAAAAAAGAATCGGCATATGCCAAGATGCTGAAGAGTCTTCCATTTCAAACAAGATTTGAAAAATCTGGTATTGAGATTTCCCTGTTGCTTCCACTAATCTTCGGTGCATTTGTAGGCATATTGGCAGCAATCATGGGAGTTGGCGGTGGTTTCATAATGGTGCCGGTGATGGTCTATATGTTGAGAATGCCTATGCACGTAGTGGTGGGAACCAGCTTGTTCCAAATCCTTTTTACATGCGTTGATGTAACCATTATGCAGGCCTATTCCAATCACACCGTTGATTTTGTACTCGCCCTGCTCCTGCTGCTTGGCTCCACACTCGGTGCGCAAATTGGGACTATCATCAACAAGCATTTGAAAGGCGACCAGATAAAAATCCTGTTGGCATCTCTGGTTTTGCTGGTCTGCGTGAAAATGCTTTACGGGCTCTTGGTGCCTCCAGAAATTATGGTTGCCCTGAAAGGAGGTCATTAAGATGGATGTTAGAAAACATAGCTTGCTATATATTTCAGTGTCCTTCATATTCCTTTTCATCATATCATCTGCCTATGCGCAGCAAACATCCGACATCTCCTTTAAACTTGTGCCGAACCTTATAAAAATTGGCACCTTTTACAACGGAACCACTGTAGAAGTTACAGGAAAGATCCCTGCTGGTTGCAAAGCAGTTCTAAGACTGAGTGGACATTACACCCATATAAACCTCAAAAAAAAGGGGAAAATCGGAGGGTTGCTTTGGATGAACATTGGAGACGTCACCATTGGAAATGTCCCTGAAGTCTTTTTGGTCATTAGCTCCAGTGACATGGAAAACAAAATAGATGATCCTGCTCTCAATCTGGGCTACAAGTTCTTGGAAAAAATGATGACATTGGAGCCAGAAGGCGAAGACAAGGGGTTCATTTTCAAGGAGTTTGTCAAGCTTCTCGAAGAATCGGGCACTTATGGAATCTACCCCAACAATTTGAATTACGTTGGAGATAAAGAGGGATTCCGTGAATTCAAGGCCATCATTCCAATCCCTCCCAAAATGAAACAGGGCTCTTACAAAGTTGAATTGTTCGCCATTAAGGATCTAAAAATCGTGGGAAAGGATGAACAAGATTTGAATTTGAAGCAAGTCGGTTTCCCTGCCCTGGTTTCCAAGCTTGCTTTCGATTACTCTCTGATTTATGGCATTGGCGCAGTTGTGATTGCGATATTTGCCGGCCTGTTGATGGGCATACTGTTTAAAGGCAAAGGAGGCGCCCACTGATTTAATTTATGTTCACAATCAAGGACATATTAAAAGGCCTTTCACGTTGGAGCGGCTCGGCCAAGGGTCGCTCCTTCAAAGAACTGTTCAAGCTTTTCCGGGAAATTCTCCAACTCAACAGCACCATACTGGATCAAATAGCGGCAGCAAATCAAATCCTTGGCGGAGACTTTGTTTTTGACAAACACTTCATTGAAGACTTCGTGGATAAACTTTCCACCAACGTACAAAAACTGATTTTTACATTGAATGAAATGGTTCCTGGCAAATATGAAGGACTTATTGAAGCTTACCAGAAAATTGAGTCGGACATCATAAGTATTTTGGAAGGCCGGTATATAGGCGTTGCAAAGAATATCTTGTTCTATGATGAAATAAAAAAGTGGGATGAAGACTCCGTGGGAGGAAAGAATGCCTTCCTTTGCCAATTGAAGTCAAATCTGGGTATTCAGATTCCCAGGGGCTTTGCGGTTACGTTTTATGCGTACCAGCGTTTTCTTCAAAGAAATGACCTTCACGAAAAAATAAACAGGATACTCGAGACGTTGGACAGCAACGATCTCACCATTAAAGATGCAGCCCAAATGATTCAAGATGAAATACTAAAGGCAGACATCCCTTCTGATTTGAAACATGACATAAAAGATGCAACGGCCAAATTGAAAAAACAAATTGGCCCCAACCCGCTAATGGCAGTCAGGAGCAGTGCTTATGGAGAAGACAGCGAACACTCCTTTGCCGGTCTCTATGAAAGTGTAATTGGGGTAAATGAACATGGCATATCTGATGCATATAAACGTGTAATAGCCAGTACTTTTAATCCAAGTGCCTTGGAATACAGAAGAAAAATAGGCTTCAAAGAGGATGAGATACTAATGGCTGCAGGCTGTCAAGAGCTGATAAATTCTAAAGTGAGCGGTGTAATTTACAGTCTGAATCCTTCTGACCCAGTCAGTGACACCATGATCATCAGCTCAAACTGGGGAATTGGCGGCCTGATAGTGTCTGGGCGTACCACAGGGGACACCTTTTATGTCGATCGAAAAACCCAAAAAATAAGCTCTATCCAAATTTCCTGGAAGGACAAGAAGAGACAATTGGTTGACCAGAAAAGATTAGACATAGTAGAAGTCGACGAAGAATTGAAGGATAAGCCCAGCCTCAGTCTGGGCCAGATCAAACAATTGGCACAGTGCGCGCTGGACATCGAAAGATATTTCAAGAAACCCCAAGACATTGAATTTGCCATTGCCGACGGCGGAATCGTAATCCTACAGACCCGACCCCTGAGAATAAAATATAGGGCAGGCCTCTATCCAAAAGGATTGTCTGAATTGGGCAAAAAACATAAGGTCTTGATTGAAGACAGAGGGGTAACTGTTCAAGAAGGGGTTGGAATAGGCGAAGTACATGTGTTGGGCCCTGGTGATGATTTGGACAAAGTTCCAAAGGGTGCGATTGTGGTGACCAAGTATGCCTCACCAAGGTTGGCACCACTCATGTCCAAAGTTTCAGGCCTGGTTACCGAGATAGGCGCAGTTACCGGACATCTCGCCACCATCTGCAGGGAATACGCTCTGCCTGCTCTTTTCAACGTGTCTGGAGCGATATCGATACTCCAAGACAAAGGGCTTGTTACACTTGATGCGGCTGACAGGAAAATCTATCAGGGCGAAGTAAAAGAGCTTTTCTTCTTCAATCTTGAACAGGAAAAGATAACCGAGAGCTATGAGTACCGCCTTCTAAGGCGAATCTTGAGGAAGATAGAACCCCTTACCCTGGTGGATCCAACGGACACACACTTCAAGCCGGAAAACTGCGAAACCTTTCATGACATCACTCGCTTTGTTCATGAAAAAGCCGTTGAGGCCCTGGTAAACCTCCATTTCGCTGGCATAAGCACAAAAGATGCATCAGTAAAACGGTTGAAGTGGGATATTCCACTGGACCTTGTAATCATCGACATAGGCGGAGGCCTTGAGGAACCTACCCCTCCTGATTCTGCAACGGTCACACCTGAATTGATAAGATCGATCCCCTTAAAAGCCTTAATAAGAGGCCTGAAATGCCCTGGAGCCTGGGACAGCTCACCTGTTTCAATTGATGCATCAAGCTTCATGGCAAGTCTCACACGCACCTTTTCAGCAGAACACATGGACCCAAAAAGCCTGGGGCAAAACTTGGCCGTCATCAGCAGCCACTATGTGAACCTGAGTCTCAGGCTTGGCTACCATTTCACCATAGTTGACAGCTATCTATCTGAAAAAATAAGGGAAAATTATATTTATTTCAGATTCTTTGGCGGGGTTACAGAGGCGGAACGCCGCAGTCGTCGAGCCAAACTAATTGAAGAAGTGTTGGCCTACTACGACTTCATGGTCGAAACCAGGGGAGACTTGGTTGTGGCGCGCATAAAAAGATTGAATCGGCCAGAGATGGAAAAAAGGTTGTATCTGATAGGCATTCTCATAGGCTTCACCAGGCAACTTGATGTTATGATGATAAACGACACACGCATCAATGATTTCAAAGACAAAATATATGAGCTGATGGAGATGAAAAATGAGTGAAAAAAATATTTCCATATTGATATTAGATGATGAACCTATAGTTGCCAAACGCCTCCAGCCCGCCCTTGAAAAAAAAGGTTATCAGGTAGAGAGCTTCACCAAGAGCAGCCAGGCCCTGGAAAGGGTACGCGAACAAAAGTTCGACATAGTAATCACAGACCTGAAGATGGAGGGCATCTCTGGCATGGAGTTCCTCGAGAAGGTCAAAAATCTTTGGCCGGAGACAGAGGTCATTGTAATCACTGGATTCGCTACCATGGAAACCGCCAAAGAATCATTTAAAAAAGGGGTTTTCGACTTTTTGGCAAAGCCGTTTAAGCTGAGTGAAATCATCGAAATTGTAAAAAAAGCTGAAGAACGCATAAAAAGAAAAAAGGCGCCTGAATAGTTCAACAGGAGTATATCCAATGGCAAAAGTGCTACTCTACCTGGATGAAAACTTAGCATCAAGTATTGCTTTGAGATATGTAGATTACCTAAGCTCTTTTTTGGAATTGAATACCTTTATTCTTCATGTAGTCTATTCAGACGGCAAAAAACTAACGCGCAGCAATATGGATGAACAAGCATCCATAGAAAAGATGCTTAGGGATGGCGAGGCAACAATTTCTCGTCTATTAAAGACTGAAAAGGTCAAATTCGGTTTCAGCGGCCCTCCAAAAATTAGGATAGGAAATAGGGAAAATGAAATATTACGGGAATTGCGAGAAGGCAACTATGACCTTTTTATTGAAGGACACTTGCCCATCTCCAAAACAGAAAATTTAACCGAGGTTGTATCTTCGGAACTGTATGAAAAATGCCCGTGTTCCATCCTTTATGTTAAAAATTTGTCTGTATCCAGGACAATTGGTATCCTAATTGGTGACGGTACTGAGCCAGACGCCATAGCCCATACACTTGGTAAACTTTTAAAAGACTCTGAGATGGATATCGACCTCATCTATTACAACTTCAAGGATGTGGACAACCTTGAATTCTTAGATTCTACCCAGAGTGAACCATCTATTGAAACGGGTGAGCAAATCTTTACCCGGCATGGCTTGAAAATTTCAAACATTCACAATGTATTGGGCACTCCAGAGGCAATGAGCGACTTTCTTATGAACTATGCGTTTGTGGCCAGCTCTTTTTCGCCGCGAATGCCTCTTATCTATGAGACACTGGCTCAAACTCAAGCCTCGGTGCTTTTGTGTAAAAAATAGGTTTGGGAAGAAGTTCGAAACGTACCGGAAAAATTCTGTTATACTCATGATGCATGCATGAGATTTTCAAGTGACCATGGATCTCACGTAGTTATGGGCAGAGAGTCGTTTGAAAAAGAGAATCGTTTAAAAACAGTGTATATCTTGGAACATAGGCCATGAGAAAAAAAAGTCCACGCCCCCTGAAAAGGGTTTTCCAATATTTCAGAAACATTCTTGAACTCAACAACAAAGTTCTGGAAGAAATTGCCCATGCGGAAAAGGTTTTGGGAGGAAATTATCTCTTTGACCGGGCCTTCATTGCAAGCTTTGTGACGAACGTTTGTGAAACCACCCGGGAGGTCATCTACGACCTCAACGCTCTTTCACAGGGCAAGTATTTGATACTATACGATATTTTAGAGGCAATCAGGTTTAACCTCGAAGATCTCGTTTCCGGAGGGGCTGGACCATACGGTGAACGCCTTACCCTGGCCTATCAAGAAATCAACAGAGACCTAGATGATATAGTAGGTTCCAAAAACGCCAGCCTTGCAGACATATTCAACAATTTTCAGATCAGGGTGCCAGATGGTTTCGCAATAACCAAGCAGGCCTATATCCTTTTCCTGGAGCAGAACAACATCATCCCCAGAATTGAAAAACTGTATTCCCAAAAGGGTGCTACAGAAGACACCAAAAAAGAAATAGAAGCCTTATTTTTGGAATCTTCGATACCCGATAGGTTGAAGGAGGCTGTAAATCAAGAGCTTGACAGCCTCTTCAGGCGTTTGGGCAAACGAACGTTGCTTGCTGTTAGAAGCAGCGCTGTGGGTGAAGACACGGAACGGAGTTTTGCAGGCCAGTTTCACACTTTATTGAATGTACAGCCTGAATTGATCTTCGATGCGTACAAAAAGGTCATCATGGCGAGATTTATGCCTGAGGTGAAAGATTATATCGGAGACACAAGCAACCTCCTAGCCACTCCCGTAGCTGTGGGAGTTCAGGAAATGATCAATGCCCACATATCTGGAGTGACTTATACGAGAGATCCCCTTGGCAAGAGCAGAGATTGCCTAGTCATCTCGGCTGTGGAAGGACTGGGGGAAAAGTTGGTAGCTGGACACCACACTGGCGATCAATATGTGGTAAAACGCGCCTATCCATTTACTCTGGTTTCCAGCCTCATTACTGATAAGCCTCCAAAATGCAAGTTGCCCCCTGGCAAAGAGCCGCTGGAAATGGTGACCACCCATATGCGGCGGGGCTCGTCGCTCCTTGACCTCAAGACCATAAGAAAAATTGCTGAATCAGCCATGTTGTGCGAAAAGGCCTTTGGAAATCCCAGGGATCTGGAGTGGGCGATCAATGAAAAAGATGAGCTTGTGATACTTCAAAACAGGCGTCTTGGCATCCAGGCGGTGCCTGAACCTGTCGGTGCTGACATTGAAGAAATCCTAAAAAAATTTCCAATCCTTATGGAAGGTGTGGGTCAAACTGCCCAACTGGGTATTGCGTCGGGCAGGGTCGTCCATGTCAGTCCAGACGAAGATCCGGATAAAGTTCCAGTGGGTTCCGTTGTTGTTTCAAGATATGCGCATCCAAAGCTGAGCAGAGTACTTAAAAAGGCAGCAGCGATCATAACTGATGTTGGAAGCTCCACAGGCCACTTGGCAACTATTGCCAGAGAATACAGGGTGCCTGCCATTTTCGGCACTGGCAAGGCAACCAAACTGCTCAAAGAAGGAATGGACGTTACTGTGGATGCAGATGAAAAGAGAGTGTATGAAGGTATCATAGAAGAGCTTGTGGAAGTGGAGGCAAGACGCGACTGGGAATATTTGGAAGAACCCGAGATAAAAATCTTGAGACGTATTTTAAGTTATGTAGCTCCTCTCTATTTGGTAGACCCAACGTCCAAGGACTTTGTTCCAGAAAAATGCAAAACGATCCATGACATCATACACTTTAGTCACGTAAAAGCTGTGGAGTCGCTGATAGACCAATTCACATCGGTACGGTCATTCGGCGACGAGCGGGTAATGGAGCTTCAGGCGCCTATACCAATCAAAATCAACATCATAGACATTGGTTCAGGGGTAATGGCGGATGAGAACTCAAGGAGTGTTACTCCCGATCAAATAACGAGCGTACCGTTCAAGGCGCTCTTGACTGGTCTTCTGAGAAAGGAGGCATGGGACACTGAACCAGCACCCTTCGGGTTAGGGGACCTGTTTTCCAGCATGGTAAGGCCGGTAAGCATGCTGACAAACCCCCCCGAGTATTCGGGACAGAATCTAGCCATTGTAGCCACTGACTATATGAATCTCAGCCTTTTGCTGGGATATCACTTTAACGTGATTGACTCCTATGTATGCCCTGAACCAGACAACAACTACATTTATTTCCGTTTTGCAGGTGGGTTCGCAGAGGAATCCAAAAGACGCAAAAGGGCAGAACTCTTGAAATGGATACTCGAAAGCCTTGGATTCAAATCAGAAACTAAAAAAGACATAGTGATCGGCAAACTGAAGGGAGTAGAAGAGTATGAGATCACCAAAACACTTCAACATATAGGTGAGCTCATAGCCTTTACACGGCAGCTGGATGTCAGGATGGCTGATGAACATGCTGTTGAACGTTTTTTCCACAAGTTTGTCGATCTTTGTGGCTCATCTTGCAAGCTTTAGGTGACGTGATGCTCAAATGGCTGAAGAATCAAATCCATAAAGTTCAGAGCTTAAGAGAACAAAAGGCCCGGGAACACTTGGAAGAATTGAAATGGAGATACCAGATCTTCCGTTCCCTTTTGTATGAAAACACCAAGGCCGTCGAACTCATAACAGACATTGATCTAAAGTTGAGGGAAGCACAATTTTTCGGTCCAGGACTTCAAAATAAAATTCATGAACTCATTGAAGTAACAGGAGACCTGATAGAAAAGTTGAACCAATTGGACTATGACAAACATACTAAGCTTTTCAACATTCACCAAAATATAAGCAAAAAAATAAATGAACTTCTGAAAAACATCCCCACCCACAAAGACATCCCTTTCTGCATATCTTTGGATGACATTCTGCCAGATTATGCGACGTTGGCCGGGGGAAAGGCCAGCAATTTGGCACGCCTGCGTTCACTGGAAAGAATACATGTGCCAGACGGTTTCTCAATACTCACACATGGCTGCCGTTTCTTTTTGGAGGAAAGTGGCCTTTCATTCAAAATCTTAAAAAAGCTACAGCCCTTTTTGTTCCAAGGTAAATCGCTGACCAAGGAAGCAGAAGAAGAAATCAGAAACGAGGTCTTAAACGCCCAACTCCCTGAAGCCCTTGAAAACACACTGATGCACATGGCTTCAAAATTTTTTGACCAAGGCAAGGGGCTAGCGGTCAGAAGCAGTGCCCTAAGTGAGGACAGCAAGCACCACTCTTTTGCAGGCCAATTCACATCTGTACTGAATGTCATCTCTTTTGAGGAATTGAAAAATGCCGTGAAAGAGGTGATAGCCAGTAACTTCAATTCACGGAGTCTGGCCTACCGCATGGGCGCTGGCATGAAACCCCTCGATTTCAACATGGCAGTTTTGTGCCTTGAAATGATCAACGCTCAAAAAGCCGGGGTCATCTTCACTGTTGATCCAAATGACAACGAAGAACAGACCATGCTTATCAGCGCTGTTTTCGGCATGGGTGAGCTGGTTGTTTCTGGAGCATCGATGGCAGATATCTATAAGCCATACAGGACATTAGGCGGAGATTTGTACATTGAGCCACCGATCGTCTCCAAAAAGACGAAACAGCTTACATTAAATCCCAAAGGCGGGGTCATGGAAGAAGACATTCCGCCAGAACGACAAGATGCCAGGGTGCTCTCTGACGAAGAGGTCCAGAAGCTTGTTTCCATTGGCCTGGAGTTGGAAAAAGTACTCGACTCTCCCCAAGATATAGAATGGGCCATGGATCCCCAGGGAGAAGTCTGGATACTTCAGTCAAGGCCGCTCATCATGGAAGCGCACTCGGGCACTAAAACCATAAAGATCGATCACCGAAAACCGATCTTTCATCAAGGTTTGATTACATCCAAGGGTATAGTTACAGGCAAGGTAAAAAAAATAAAAAGGCGGCAGGATCTCGAGGAAATTCCTAAGGAACCCGTCATAATCGTTATGCACCGAAGCTTGGTTGATGCTGCCAAGGTTATAAGAAACGTAAATGGCTTGCTGGTAGATTTTGGCAATCCGGCAGACCATTTGTCCTGCGTTGCCAGAGAATATGGCAGGCCGATGCTGGTAGGTTTGGTTGATGCCATGGCACGCCTTGAAGATGGCCAGTGGATCACCATTGACGGTGAACGAGGCAAGGTCTATTTGGCAGATGAAGAAGAGATAAATAGCGCCATACAAGATTATGAGAAACAGAAAACAGCGGAAAAAGAAACCTCTCCACCTGCTGAACAACCCACCAATACCATCTTAGACCAGGTCAAGGAGTTGACCATAAAATTGAACCTTACTGATGCCTACGGCCCAACGTTTTCTATCATGGAATGCCGTTCCCTCCATGACATCGTACGATACGTGCATGAAAAGGCTGTAATTGCCTTTTTTGAAGCAGGAGATGAACTATTGGAGGAAACTTCAGGGGTGGTATACAAGCTGGAAAGCGACATCCCCTTCTTTTTACATATAATCGATGTTGGTGGAGGGCTGACGCCCCATCGTAAGAAAAAGAGATCTGTGACACCAGATGAAATCACTTGCAGGCCTTTTAAGGCCCTTTGGAAAGGTATATCGACGCCAGGCCTGCGATGGGCAGGACCACCGCCGGTCATTGGAGACATGGGCTCGGTAGTGGGGAGATGGATGTCTGATGCCCGTTCCCAACGGCCCCTTGGCTTGCCCAATTATATCATATTGGCCAGAGACTATTTCAACTTGAACGCCCGCATGGATTTTCATTTTACAATGGTGGATTCGGTATGCAGCCTTGATCCCAGGGAAAATTATGTAAAGTTCCGCTTCAAAGGCGGTGGCACCTCCTTGAAACAGCGGCACAGAAGGGCGTTGGCCATAGGCGAGATCCTTGAGCGCGCAGATTTTTTCACAGATGTCAAAGCCGATTTGGTAAATGCAGTTTTCGAATATGCCCCTGCAGAGGTTATCGAAGATAAGCTCGTGATAGTGGGCAGGCTTCTTGGTTTTACAAGGCTCATTGATGCAGCCATGATCAACGATGAGACACCCTATCTCGTTGCAGATGCATTCTACGAAGGCGATTACGAACTGAAAAAACTTATCGAGTACCTAAAAGAAAAGGAAAAAAAGAGAGCAAGGGTGGAGCAGGAATAGGGTTCAGGCGTGGTAAAATCTTGTTTCAGGCAACGCAACTGCAGTCAATAAATTTCCATATACCGCACCTGTGTCTATGCCGATCTTGTCTTTTGTCACAAAGGGCAGCTCAAAGGGTGTGTGGCCGAACACCACAGTCTTACCTATTTCCACTGGTGACTCCAAAAAGGCGTCCCTCACCTCGCAAAACTCCATGGCAGTATGCTTTTCAAAGGCAAGGCCGGGCATAAGACCTGCATGTACAAAAAAGTAATCACCCTCTGTGTAATAGAGTTGAAGCGATTTCAAAAATTCCACATGTTCCCTCGGCATGAATGAAAGATCGTGAAGGTGCCTCAGATCGCTTTCACCATAGCTCTCCAAGAATGATTCAATGCTCTGTTGCCTCAAATAAGGAATCAAGACCTCTTCTGGAGAACGAACATATTCCAGCAGGAGGTTTTCATGATTGCCAAGGAGACAGATCACGTTTTTATGGCTTTTTTTCAATTCTATTATGTCGGAAATAACCCTTTTCGAACTAGGGCCGCGGCCTATGTAATCACCCAAAAAGATCAAGGTATCATCTTTTTCTATAGACAGCCGTTTCAAAAGCACTTCCAACTTTTCATTACAACCATGTATGTCACCTATTGCAATGGTTCTTCCAGAAGGTGCCATTACATCACTCCCCAACATCTCGCTTCTAAGCTTGCAGTTAAAAGTTAAGTTTACCACTGAACAATAGACATCTTTCAGAAATTCATCAACTAAAAAGGGAAAAAGCCCAATGACTACTTTTCCTTCAAAAAGTTAGAACTCCTTGAAAATACACAAATTTTGTTTTTTTTGAAATGAGGCCATAAAAATTATTTTGAGCATATGGAAAATAATTGACTTGTTCCGGATTCGTGTTTACCTTGGCATCAGCCTGAATTAACACAGGAGGAATCAAAATGAAAACCACCTTGCCTTTAGTCTTATTTTTGTCTCTCCTGTTACCTTCTGCCGTCTTTTCCAAGCCAAGCACAACCACCCGATCCGACGCATCCACTGCTGACCATGGAAAATTTGAGGAGCTGAAGAAGGATTTCAAGACCGCTGAAGAGGTAACCAAGGCGTGCCTCAAGTGCCACAACAAGGCTGCTGAACAATTTCAAAAAACCATCCACTGGACGTGGGAATCAGACTTTGAAGGCCGAAAGCTGGGGAAAAGGCATGTAATCAACAACTTCTGAGTGGCCGTGACCTCGAACTGGTGCAGGTGCACCAGCTGCCATGCAGGTTACGGCTGGAAAGACCATTCCTTTGATTTCAACAATGCTGAAAAGATAGATTGCCTTATTTGCCATGACACAACAGGCAAGTACAAAAAATTTCCAACTGCCTGTGGCTACCCGCCTTATGAAAGAAAAGTTTTTGCTGGTAAGAAGGTCTTTGAACCTGTCAACTTACAAATGGTGGCACAAAATGTTGGTCCGACCAGCAGGGCAAGCTGCGGCAAGTGCCACTTTTACAGCGGTGGCGGAGATGGAGTCAAGAGGGGTGATCTGGACAGCACCCTGTCGAATCCAGAGAAAAATTTGGATGTGCATATGGATGCCAAAGGACTGAATTTTTCTTGTTCCACTTGCCACACTGCTATTGAGCATGAGATTGATGGACGCAAATATAGGAATCCGCCTGAGGGCAAGGAGCAGCTGGCACTTCCAAAGGATGACGGGCACAGAATCAGATGTGCATCATGTCATGGTCTCAATCCACACAAAAAAGAAAAATTGAACCACCACACAGACAAGGTGGCATGTCAAAGCTGCCATGTTCCCTACTATGCCCGTTCCATGCCCACCAACATCTTTTGGGATTGGTCAACTGCAGGCGAATTTGGGCCGGATCACAAACCGATTGTGAAAAAGGACAAATTTGGCAAACCAGCTTACCATACCAAAAAGGGCACCATGGCATGGGATAAGGACGTTGTTCCAGAATATTTCTGGTTCAACGGGACCATGCAACACACCGTGGTCACAGACAAAAAAGAGCCCCAGAACAACAGGATCTGGCTCAACAAGCCACTTGGTGAACCCGGGGACCCGAAGTCCAAGATTTACCCTTTCAAGGTCCATCTTGGCAAACAGCCGTATGACCCTGAGAACAAAACAATGGTTATTCCCAAACTTTTTGGCAAAAAGGGTTCCGGTGCATTTTGGGCAGAATATGACTGGCTCAAAGCAGCCGAGGCTGGGATGAAAGAAGCAGGAGTGCCTTTCAGCGGCAAGCTCGAATTTGTAGAAACACTCTATTATTTGCCACTTTCCCACATGATCCCCCCCAAGGAAAAGAGTCTCGATTGCCAAGAATGCCACAGGCGTCAGGCTGGCAGGTTGGCAGCAGTAAAAGGGGTCTACATCCCTGGTAGAGATCTTTCCAATCTTGTGGACAAGGCCGGGTGGCTGCTGTGCGGATTAACACTGCTGTTAGTCATCGGTCACGGGCTCTTGAGGATTGTTCTTGCCAGAAAAAAATAGGACGGAGGAATGATCATGGCCGAAAAAGTTTATTTATACAGCCGTTTTGAAAGATTTTGGCACTGGTTTCAAGCCATTTTGATTTTGGTGCTTCTCCTTACCGGCTTTGAGATTCATGGCTCATATACGTTATTAGGATTTGAAAGGGCGGTAAAATGGCATGACATTTCCGCCTGGACGCTGCTCGGCCTGACTGCCTTTGCCATTTTTTGGCATTTTACCACTGGTGAATGGAGACACTATCTGCCCATCAGGGAAAAGATGGCCGAAATCTGCTATTACTATGCGTGCGGCATATTCAAGGGTGAATGCCACCCCCATGAAAAACATCCTGAAAAAAAGTTAAATGCCCTACAGAGGCTTGCCTATCTCTTTCTCAAGATATTCATATTTCCTTTGCTATTCGTTACGGGACTACTCTACTATTACAACCAATCACTCGGCATCTCCTTTGGCAGTGTTGCCATTTTGCATAGTGCTGGTGCTTTTTTGATGCTTGCCTTCCTGATCCTGCACAGCTATCTGACCACAACAGGCAAGACACCTTTGTCTCACTTGAAGGGCATGCTCACTGGCTGGGAAGAGATAGAAAATAGCAGCATGGCCCAAGGCCCTACCCAAAACGCTGAACAAGGGCCATGAACAATAAAAAGGCTGGGGGCAAGATGTGCTAGCTCCCCAGCCTTATTCTCCCATTTTCCATAATGGCTACCCTGGTGGATATTTGCTTCATCTCCTCTCTATCATGGGTGACATAGACCATGGTAAAGCCAAAACGCTCCTGTAGGCCCACTATCTCGTTGCCTATTTTGAAACGAAGGGCCAAATCCAGGCTAGACAACGGTTCGTCCATCAATATTATCTTAGGCCTGAGCACCAAGGCCCGTGCTAAGGCCACCCTCTGCTGCTGCCCGCCGGAAAGCTGCCCTGGTTTCCTTTTCTCAAGACCTTTGAGCCCGACTATCTCCACTATCTCGTCAATTCTTTGGCGTCTTTCATTGGCAGGGACCTTGCGGGCCTTGAGACCAAATTCGATATTTCCATATACGGTTAAATGGGGCCATAGGGCGAGGTCTTGGAACACAAAGCCTATGTTGCGCCTTTCGGGAGGAATCAACAGTGCGGGCCCGTCTGAAGCAAGTTCGTCTTCTAGGTAGATCTGCCCCTGATCTGGCGAATCAAGGCCTGCAATCAGGCGCAAAAGCGTGGTCTTTCCACAGCCAGATGGACCAAGCAGCACAAGCCTTTCGCCTCTGGCTATACAAAGGGTTACCTCCTTCACGATCACTGTCCGTTGGTATGATTTGGAAACCGATTCCAAACGAACAAGATTCATATGAAAACCCCTTTTTCACCCTTTGGCCAAACAGCCAGTAAAAGCGAAGCGGGTAAAACCACTGCCAACATCATTAGCACACAGAGGGCGGCAATCAAGGGAGGTGCTCCATTTGCCATCAAGGTAAATATTCTCACAGGCAAAGTTTCACATCCTGGTGGATAAAGGAGCATGGTGATGTCGATGTCGCGCATACAAAACAAAAAACTCACCAGCCATGCCGCAGCTATTCCAGGCAAAGAAAGCGGCATGACAACATACAGTATTCTTCTTAGCCAGCCTGCTCCTGCCACCATTGCCGCCTCTTCCATGGAATCGGGCACCTGTAATAGCTGGGCCACAATTATCCTGCTAGGCAATGCGCAATATTTCGCCACGTAACCCAGCAGGATTATGAGGAATGTTGCATATACAAATGCAGTGGCAGGCCTGTTCCACAGACCTATAAGGCCTATTCCCAGTACTGTTCCAGGCATGGCAAAGAGGAAAAGACACGTCTTGTCCACTGATTGCCAGCAAAAAACGGCATGGTTTTTTACCAAATATCCAACAAAAAAGCCCACTACTGTTAGTACACTCGCTCCAATGAATGCATAAAGGAAGGTTCTCAGAAGCGCATCCCCTGCCTTCTCAATAGCTGTAGAAAAAAAATGGATTTCCTGGACGCTTTCCAGAAGGCCCGCCATGGGCAAAATCACAAGAAAGGCGGCCGGTGAGAACACGGCTGCAAAAAGTGGAATCTTATAACTGCCAAGCCTGATGTTGCACCTTTTGCCAGTTGAAAAGGGAGCTATTGCATAGGTCTCTTCATGTAGAAATTTTCCCTCAATTACCAGCAGCAAAAGAGTTACCAGTGCCAGTGGAAGCGCAAAGACAGTTGCAGCCTTGAAGTCATAGAGCGCCGAAAAGTGGGTGAAGCTGACCACGGAAAAGACCTCGAAACGCAAATAAGAAGGCACACTGAACTCTCCCAATGCGAGAACGAAGACCAAGAGGAAGGAAAAGAGGATGCCTGGAAATATGAGGGGAATCGTGATCTCAGCCAATACCTTTGGCCATGGAGCTACTATCCTGGCAGCTTCTTCGAGCCTTGGATCAATGCTGTTCAAAAATGCGATTGTCAACAACATGGGGATTGGAAGATAAACAGTTGACAAAACCAATAAGGTGCCGCCAAAACCGAACAAAAAACCGTGCATTAAATCCAAGGTCGACCTGCTCAGGAAATGGCTCAACAGGCCATGAGGCATTAAGAGATTTGACCAGGCAACGGCCATGATGTATGGCGGAACCAGCAGTGGCACGAGATAGAGCAAGCACATGGGCCTTGTACCAGGAAGATCGCTCTTTCCAAAGAAAAGGCCAATTGGCACCCCCACGGCTACAGTGGTTGCTGAGACCGCAAAGGCGAGGCCCAGGCTGTTCAACAAAAGGCTCCAATGCCTTAGTGAGTGAAAAAGGCTTTCGAAGGCCGAAAAGGTTGGTTTTCCTTCTGCAAAGAGACTTTGAGCCACCATGGAAATCATGGGAAGCAGCCCTGCCACTGCTATTACCAGGACCGCACCCCAGAGGAAAAAGGCTGCCGTGTCAAATTGTAGCTTGTTAACTCTCATGGTTGCAGGCAGCCATATTTTTGCATATCGTTTTCTAGAAGTCTGTCTACTTCAGGCCTGCCCACTGTTGCAGAAATGGTTGAATTTCTACCATTTTTCTTGCCACCATGCCATAGTCGACTGCCATGACCCGCAATTCTTCTATTGATTTGAGTTCAGGTGGCATCTCTACACCAGAGTGCAAGGGGATTTGGGCACAGTCTGCAAAGGCGAGCTTTTTTTCCGTTTGGCTGGAAAGCAGGTAATCGATCAACTTTTTTGCCTCTTCAAGGTGGGGTGCTCCCTTTACCAAGACCACTGCGTTAGGCACCACAAAACAGCCCAACCCACCTTCCTGCTGGTCTGGATAAACCATCTCGATTGGCCTGCCTTGTCTCATCCTGTTTACTGCATCATCGCTGTCTACCAGGCTGAAGGCGTAGTGGCCAGAGGCCACGAAGTCTGCACTTTCACCGTTGCTGGTTGAAATGGCAATGCCATTTTCCTTCAAACGACGCATGAACTTTTCAGCCTCCTCATCTCCAAGCACTGCAAAAAGAGCGGCCACGTGAGCGGTTGTGGTGCCAAACAGAGGATTGGCAATGACAGCCCTGCCCTTCCATTCCGGAGCAGTCAAATCAAAAATAGAAGTGGGGGATTTTTCCACAGACTTGTTAACTATGAGCACCCTCACCCGGGCGGAAAAACCTGTCCAGTAGCCGTCAGGATCTTTGAACAGAGCTGGTATCCCCTCCCCGTTCGGAGAGTGGTATGGGGCTGAAACACCTTTCTGCTTGAGCAGCTCTGCCCTGATGGGCTCATTGGCCCAATAAACATCTGCCTGGGGGTTATTTTTTTCAGCTATTAGCCTGTTCATTACCCCGGTGCTTTTCGCCTCTTCCGTATCATAAACGGCCTTAACCCTTATACCTGTCTCCTTTTCAAAATCCTTCAGGATTGGCTCGGAAAAGACCTGGTCTTCTGAAACATAGACCACGACCAAACGCTCTTGTTGTTTCTGCTGTGAAGACCCACAGCCAGCAGCCATGATCACAGCGACGAGTAACATGAGACTGAAGATGGTGCGCATCTCTAGTTGGCTCCCACTACCTTAAAGTTGTCAAAGGATGTCACTGCATCTGCCTTTGTCCAAAGACCCACTCCACCTGGCTGCTTGAAATGGCTATCATTGCCTTCCAGCAGTTTGTGGCCGTCTAGATAGCACTCATAATCACTTCCCTGCTGGGTAATTTTCATGGTGTGCCATTTGCCAGGCTGCAAAGAGACCCTGGCACTTTCTATCATGCGTCTTATTCCATCCCTCACATAGTAGATGCGGAAATTGTCTTCCAGTGGGTTAAAGCGGGCAACATAATAGTTGTTTCTGTTTTGCACTCTCCAAATGATGCCGCCGCCTTGATCGATTCTGCCCTTAACTGCTTTGAAGGAAACTTCTATTTCGCCATCTTTAAAAGAGATCCCATCAGTCCAACACAAATTGAAGGTGCCGCCTGAATTGTGGTTCGTTTTTGAAAGGGCCAAGACCTTGGTTCCAGAAGGAGCACTTTTGTCTTCTTGGACTTGCCAGGTTGCCAAAGGGCTCTGCCTGCCTGTTGCTTCGATTTTCCAGCCAGCAGGCAGACCACCCACTGAAACGTCTTCGAAGTCTAAAAAATATACGCCAGCTGGCAATGTGGCGTGTTTGTCTTTGGCAAACAAGGTTACCGTTGAAGCCAAGCAGATTACTAACAATACAACCATTGCTTTAATACAGTTCCTCATCATCCTTCTCCTTTTTTGGTTCATCACGAGACTAGTTAATGAACATTGATTTTACCATCCCTTTGAAAAAAAACACAATGGGAAGATTTTGCTTTTAGGCGGGAATAGTATAACAAGAAGCGCTCCTGGACACACAATCTCCATTCAAGGTTTCAGAATGCTTCTTTTTGTGACGGGCAAGATCGAAAACTACGTCTAAGCGATGGCCCAATATCTCTTTTGTATATCCAGAACCGTGTTGATCACAGTTGGACCATCTTCTGCACCTTTCAGAAAGGCAAGGGTATTACCATCTAGGATGCTCTTTCCAAGGCACTCGTAAAGCACTGCTGCTACACCGTCGGCAAGACCTTTGAGGCTGTATCCGCCTTCCAAACAAAACAGTATCCGCCCCTTGCAGACCTTCTTAGCCAGTTCGATCAATACATGGGCCTGGTAGGCAAAGCCCTTTTCGGTCAGCTTCATCCCCCCCAACGGATCCGCCATATAGGTGTCAAAGCCTGCAGAAACAAGGATGAAATCCGGGGCAAAGGCAGAACCCACAGGTGCTATCACCCTGTTGAAAACAGCTGCATAGTCTGCATCTTCCATTCCGGCACCAAGGGGGATGTTGACAGTAAATCCTTGACCTTTCCCTTCCCCTATCTGGTCAACCGAACCTGTGCCTGGATAGTATGGAAATTGGTGGGTCGAGATGTAGAGCACATGAGGATCGGAATAAAAACTGTGCTGGGTTCCGTTGCCATGGTGAAGATCCCAATCCATTATAAGGACCTTTTCCAGCCCGTGTTCTTTCATGAGATAGTGGGCTCCCAACGCCACATTATTGAACAGGCAGAATCCCATGGCATGATCCCTTTCTGCATGATGCCCGGGAGGCCGGACCAGGGCAAAACCGTTCTGGATTCTTCCTTCCATGACAGAATCGATACCGTTGAAAAGGCCTCCAACGGCCAATATGGCAGCAAGATAGGAACCTGGGCTGGTGGATGTATCTGGGTCCAGATAGGAGACTGGTTTTCCGGCAGTGGCCTCGATTCTCTCTATGTAGTTCATGGTGTGATTCCAGGCCAGCTCTTCCTTGGAGGCCTCCCTTGGCTCAATCCGCACAACTTCTTCAGCCAGTGAAGTTGCATCTATGCGATCATATATGGCCTGAAGTCTTTGCGGCGATTCCACATGGCTTGGTCCTGGATCGTGTTCCAAGTAGCGTTGATCCCTTACTACACCTGTGGAAGTTTTGTCTTCGATTCCCATGGTGACCTCCTTTTCTTAAGGGCTGCACTTCCTACATGGACAGTAACCATGCCTAGCCGCCTCTTCCCTGGTGGGAAAAATCTTTCTGTTCCTCCAACTGGTATGGCGCCCATATGGGCAAGAGGGCCTGTGAAACCTCAAAGACCTCTTGTTTGCAATATAATATTTCTCAGGCCTTTTGGCAGGAAGGGACCAAAGGCCTTCAGAATGTTGTATGGCATATCTTTGGGCATCTAACAACCGTCTGAAATATGGAATATTGAAGGAAGAGGCACAAACGTAGGCCAGGCCGTTTCTGACAAGCTGTTCATTGACCATGGTACCGTTGGGTAAAAAGATGTAGGCTAGGCCCCTGCCAAATCTATCCTGTTTTTCAGGACCAAGCTCAAGCCTTACTCGTTTGCCTTCAACGAGTAGGCGGTTTTTCTGCAAGGCCTTTCTGCCAAAGGGTTCATCGTGTCCACCTGGTTCATGGGCAATTTCCGGGGCGTTTATGCCCATGTAGCGTATGATTTCTCCTGAACACAACACAACCGTGTCGCCATCGATTACATATTTTACTGTTGCCCAGCGATTTTCTGCTTCCGCAACGCCTAAATACAGAAGTTGAATAGAGGTAACCGCGCAAATGAAAAAGAGGCCCATTTTCATCAATAGGCCCCTCCATTTGGTCAACTGAACACCTCCAAGACTCGGAAATGACTCAGCGATGTGTTGGGTCAGAAAAACAACCGCAGACATGTTGCTGGTGTTTCAAAGATTGTTCTTCGATCACTGCGCAGTTTTTGGGCAAAAGAACGAGTTTCAAAGAAGGCAGTCACTTCATTTCATCCTTTTGGTTTAAGCAGATACCAGCCGATCCAATGCCTCCTGGTAGCGTGCAATGGTCTTTTCCACTACGTCTGGAGGCAGTTCTGGTGCAGGCGGTTTTTTGTTCCAACCAATGGATTCCAGGTAATCGCGCACATACTGCTTGTCAAAGCTTGGTTGCGATTTGCCCACTTCATATTCCTCCAAGGGCCAAAAACGGGAAGAGTCTGGAGTGAGGATTTCATCTATTAGTATGATTTCACCTTGAAATTCGCCAAATTCAAACTTGGTATCTGCAATTATGACGCCCCGCTGCCTTGCATATTCCGCTGCCTTGCCATATATGAGCAGACTCTTCTCCTTGAGTATGGAGGCCTTGTCTTCACCCACTATCTCAACCATTTTTTCATAGCTGATATTTTCGTCATGCTGCCCTGCTTCGGCCTTTGTGGATGGAGTGAAAAGCGGTTCAGGAAAACGCTCTGATTCCTTCAAACCTTCCGGCAACTTGATGCCACACACCGAACCAGTTTTGAGATATTCCTTCCATGCAGAACCTGTGATGTAACCTCTGACAATACACTCAACCGGCATTGGGCTGCATTTCTTCACCAGCATGGAGCGCCCCTCGAGCTCGGCCTCATACTTGTGCAGCACCCGAGGATAGTCAGCCACATTCCACGCAACCAAATGGTTCGGCACTTCATTCTTGAACATGTCGAACCAAAACAGGGACATCTGGGTCAGAATCTTGCCTTTGCCTGGTATGGGCGTGGGCAGCACAACATCAAAGGCAGAAAGGCGGTCTGTGGCCACTATCAAATAGTGTTCACCAAGGTCATATACATCCCTTACCTTTCCGCGGTGTTTAAGGCTCACATCAGGAAAATTGGTTTCAAACACTGCCTCTTTTGCCATGGGATCATACCTTAGACAGCGGCCCGGCGGGTCATTTTTTTGAGCTTGATGGCGCGTTTGCGATAGATTTTGTACATCTTGAGGTCGTTGGCCTCTTTGGCCTGGGCAGCCTTTTCCCTGAACTCTTTGATCTTCAACTTGATCTCTCTCATGGACGTCTTGGGCCTCTTAGGCTCCTCAATGCCCCTTGCCTTTCTGATGGCAGAGAGCAGTTCTTCCTTGTTCATGCCATGGGCACCTTGAATCTCTGGTATTTCCTTGGCAACTTCACGCAGCTCTGTGGCTGTCATCTTTTCAAGCGGTTTTTCTTTCTTGGCCTTTTCTCCCATGTTTTCCTCCTGGTTTAAGGATTAAAAATCTCAGTCGTGACCACAGCCATTATATGTATACAAAGAAGGGCTATTGTTCAACATTGCCATCCCTTTTAAGCCCTGAACAAAAGAGAAAGATCTCCACGCTTTGGGAACGCGAGCTTTTTGGTTTAAAGATCTTCACACTTTTGAAGCGGGAGCGGCACATATTTCTAAATTCATCGAAGCTGCCGCCCTGAAAGACTTTGCAGAAAAAGACACCGCCTGGACAAAGCAGATCCACAGCTATTTCCAAGGCCCTTTCTGCCAGACTTATGGAACGCAGATGATCGACATCCTTGCGTCCACTGGTCTTCGGAGCCATATCACTTAAAACGACATCGTAACATTCCGAAATTTTCTTCAGCTCTTCCACTGGAAACTTATATATATCTGCCTTTATCTGTGTGACATTGGGATAGTCATGCGCCAGGGGATTGAGATCAACAGCAATCACCCTGCCATTTTTGCCTACGATTGATGCAGCATACTTTGACCATGAGCCTGGTGAAGCTCCAAGGTCCAGGACCTTGTGGCCCTTTTTGAGAAATTTGTATTTTTTCTGGGCCTCCTGGAGCTTGTAGACTGAACGGGCGGGATATCCCTCAGCCTTGGCCTTTTTGGAAAAATGATCCTGAATCCTCTTTACCAACTGAACACCTCTGCAAAATGGCACGCCTTGATTTCTGCACCCTCTTTTTTAATGGCCATCTTCCACTGGAGCAAGCATCCGGAACAGGTGGTTGCAATTACGGATACCCCTTCCTGGGCTGCGCTCTCAATCCGCTCTTGGGCCATGGCATACGATTCCTTGGGATGGCCTAGGCCGAAAAGGCCGCCTTGTCCACAGCAGCCCTGGCCCATTTTCACGAAGTCTTCGTTAAAGGCCTTGGCCAGTAGCTCTGGACCACTATTTTCCTCCTTTAATCCATATTTTTGGTGGCATGGCAAATGATAAGCCACTCTTTTTCCCCTGGTCCAAGTAGCCCTTTTGACTGCTATGGCGTCACCATGCTCTTTGACGAAGGCGGAGAGTTCATAGACCTTTTTTCCAAAATGTTGAGCCACCTGTTTCAGCGGATCATCATGCCTGAAAAGCCCTTCCCATTTAGATATCATGGAAGCACATGTAGCACACCCTGTTACAATGAAGTCAGGCCTATGCTTCCTGATTATTTGAAGATTGTGGGCTGCCGCCCTTTTAGCCTCTTCGAATGCTCCAGCCGAAAAAAGCGCCATGCCGCAACAGCCCTGGTTCTTTGGTAGGATCACACGAAAATCCTGGGAAAGCAGCGCCTCCAACACTGCCCTTGCAGACTCTGTGAAGCACAAGTTTTGAATGCATCCTACGAAAAAAAGCGCACTAGGTTTGTCATCCTTACCCCTTTTCTCTGCGCCTTGTGAGGACAAAAAGGATTGCTTTGCCAAAAAAACGGCCATCTTTTTTGCTTCATGGCCAAATTGTGATCCAAGCAGTCTCAAAGAAAAACCAACTGCCTTTGGATGGCGCAAGGCCAGAGGAGCTATCTGTTCAACCACTTTTGGATTGGAGAAGATGGGCTTCAACCACCATGGTGGACTGCTTTCAGTTCCTCTAGAGGCCCTGATTTCCCGTATTATGGCATCCACCTCTACACCAGCATTGCAGACTGATGTACATGCCCCGCATTGAAGACAAGCCTTGATGGTCTCAGAAACTAATTTGAGATCTTGTTTAGAAGTGAATGATGAACCAAGATGTTGAACCAGGGCATTTTTACCCCTGGGAGAAAAACGCTCATGCCTGGTAACCCTGTAAACAGGGCATACAGCCAGGCATGAGCCGCATTTTACACACTGTTTTGATTTCGTCTTTCTGGTTACTATCGTTCTGTTACTTAAGCCTTAAGGAATCTTGGTTGCTGGGTGCAGCAGGTTGTTCGGTCTGGCCTTTTTTAAGGATTTCCAAAAAGGATGCACCACTGCCTTTTTCACCTTTTGCGTCTAAGGCCTTTCTCTGTTTTCTTGCCTTTTCAAGGGCCTTCAAGAATGGGTTGTCTTTGGCCGCCTTTTTACGATCCTTAGGGCTTGAAGAGACCTTTTTCTTGTGGATGCGTTCCCATTTCCTGGTTTCTGTTTCCAGGGCCTTGACCTTCTTAGCCACTTCTGGATCGTCTTTCACCACGCCTGAAAGGAATACCAATTCACCTTTTATCTCGTCATCCTGGCCTGTAAATGGAATGTTAATTTCCACCCAGCCGATACTCTTACCCCTACTCTGCGGCCTTACCATGTATGTTTTGTCCGCCACCTTTACGGGGAATTTAAATCTCGAACCAAGGCCACTTCCTATCACAAGATCTATTCCTGGAATCTCTTTCACCAAATTGCGGTCTTCCACTTCGCCCAGATTCGAAAGGAGCACCACTAGATCGGCCTCCTTCCTGAGCGCAGGCACTGTCTCCTGCAGGAATGGCCTTGGATCGACTACTGAAATGGACATTGCTTCCCACGTCTTGTTCGGCCTGGAAGATATCACAGAGATGACTGCCACTTTGGTGTCTCCAACTTTGAAAACCTTGTAAGGAGCAAAGGGCCTTTTTCCTTTGGAAAGGAGATTTGCTGAAACAAATTCGATTCCATGCTTCTTGGACTGCTCCTCAAGGAATTGGATACCAAAGGGCAGGTCACGCCTGCCAATACCAAAGGCATCGTAACCAAGCATTCCATACACTTCCAGCATGTAGTCTGCCCTTTTCTTGTAGATGTCCCCCCTGGCGTATTCGCCAGGAAAGAGGGAATCCCCCGCATCGAGGAGCAAAGAAGCATCCTTTTTTTTCCTATTTTCCTTGAGCCATTGAACCCGGCGGGCAAGACCGCCCACCACTTTGCCCTTTCAAGAAGGGCATGCCTCCAGGTAACCATAGGTGTTGGCCGTATAATAGATCTTGACCTTTGCCTTACCCTGAGCTGAGGCAAGGGCAAAGGCTGGAACTGCAATAAACAGGCTAAGCCAAAATAGAATTTTCTTGTTTATCATTACTCCTCCTTTACATTTTTATTTTTTTTGAAGTCTTTTCCTAACAGATCGCGCATCCACCATGCTGCCCAATGTTCATTCATAATGGCTTCTGCAAGCCTTTTGGCCGGCTCTGTTTTAAGCCTGGCCCTGACATAGGGAATCCATAATCCTGCGTCTTCACTTCCAGTGTCAAGATGCTCCTTCAGGGAAAGAAGCATGTCGATCTGGTCTGCGTCATGGGCAATCTGGGCCTCAACGGTCTCTGCCGCACGATACTCTTCGAGCAGATCATAGACCTCTTGTCCCCAGTCAAGTTCCCGCGTCATATGCCTAGCTGCCTTCTCCTCATCAATGGTTAAATAGAGCTTGTGCACTGCGTTGGCATCGCCTGTGCGAGCCTCTGTAAGATCGTGGAATAGACACAGATGCAATAAACGCTCCATATCTACTGATTCAAACTCTTTTGCCAGCGCAAAGGCAGCCAACATCACTCCAAAGGTGTGAGCTGCCACTGACTCCTCTCCCTTGCCAAGAAAAGGATATCCTGTGCGCAAGACCTTTTTGAGCATGGAGCCTTCGAACAGAAAACGGGCCACAGGCAAGAGGGACTTTCTATTTTCCACCAGACGATTCCCCCTTAATAACCTGGAAGAGCAAGGCTTCAAGCACCAAATCTGGAGGTATGGCAGAAGTGCGCAGGGCCAGGTCAAAGTGATAAAGGGCCTGTATGATTTCCAAAAATTCCTGTGTGGTGCAAAAAGATGCTGCCTTCGGCACCATTTTAAAAAGTCCGTAAGGATGAGATTTTTTGATGATTTCTGGGCAGCCTTCCTCCCAATGTTTTTTTATCAAAGGCAATATCTCTTTTTGAAATCTTGGATAAGAGCCTATTTGTGACATGTTTTTCAGGCCGATTCCAGCCAGGGCCTGGTGCAGCAGGAACAGTTTCAACAGGTAGTTGGCCATGCCCTGGAAAATGGCCAATGGATGAAAGCCTTGGTCCAGCAACTTTCGGACAATTTTCAAGGCCAAAGCAACGTCTTTGTTTCCCAAGGCCTCGTTGAGCTCATAAAGTTCATCAATCTTATGGGCAGTGACCAACTCCTCTACCTGCTCGATATCAATAGTCCCTGTAACAGTAGTGTTGGATAGAGAAAGTTTTTCCAATTCCCTTTTCAGGGCCCCAAGGTCATTACCTACTCTCTGTAAGAACAGTGTTGCGGCCTCCCGGCTGAACTTCAGGCCTCTTTCCTTGGCATATCTTGCAAAAAAAGAGTGTAGTTGCTCCTTTTCTTCACGCTGCGAGGAAGCAGCTAGGTCAAACACGGTGCCATGTTTTTTGAACACTTTGAACAACTTAGACCTCTTGTCTACCTTCTCTGCCGTAACCACCAGCGCAACATCAACTTTTGCACCAGAGGCCTTTATCCAGGATTCGAGCCATGACCAATCTGCCTGGCCCACACTCATCAACCTGTCTATTAACGGCTGATTGGTCTGGACAAATTTTCTAACCGAAGCAATGTCAAAATCTTCATCCACGCCTGCTGCTTTCCTGAATTGACTGTCATCCATTTCAGCCACATTTTCAGGGCGCAAAGAAGTTTCATGAAGCAGAGTTGCCAGAACAGTTGCAGCTTTCTTGACCTTGTCTGCTTCTAGTAATTGGACGAAATCTTCCCAGTCTAAAGAGGACTTGGACTGGATGGAAAAAAATGGTGGATCTTTTATCAAGACAACCTTTCTGCCCGGAAACAGGGATGCCGACCCAAGGGCTTCAGCCACAGCCGATGGCATGGCACTTTCTGTATCAAACTTGTGAAGATTGAAATCTGAAGGACCTTCTGGCAAAAGCTTATCTATAAGCATGCCGACAAGAGGTGCTGTTGCCTCGTTTCTTCCCAGAAACAGAAAGGCTGGCCCATGTCTATTCGAAAGGTCCAGTCCTTCAATAAAGGATTTGGCACTATTAAAGCTACCTATCTCTGGCAACTACTCTCCTCCAAGCTCTTTGGAACGGGCCGTAGCTGCACTCACAGCAGCCATCACACTTCCTCTGAAGCCGTCTCTTTCCATCTCATAGATGCCCTGGATTGTGGTACCCCCTGGGCTTGTGACCATGGCAGTCAATTCAGCTGGATTTTTCCCGCTTCTTTTGCACATTTCAGCAGCACCCAAGACGGTCTGGACAGCCAACCGTTGGGCTATGTCCCGTGGAAGGCCTTCAAGCACTCCACCATCAACCATGGCCTGGATAAACTGGAATACGTAGGCTGGACCGCTGCCGCTAAGGCCAGTAACCGCATCCATCATGGATTCAGGCACCACCACCGCTTCCCCAACGGAGTCAAAAATGGCCAAGGCAACCTCGAGATCTTGTTTCGAGGCCTTGGTGCCTTTGCACAATGCTGCTGCACCCTTTTGAACCAGGGCTGGAGTGTTGGGCATTACCCTTATCACTCTGGCATGACCAGGTAGCCCCTTTTCCAAATAGGCGGTGGAAATACCAGCAGCAATGGAGATCAAGATGTGACTCTCTGTGACAGAAGCTGCAATGTCGTCAAGCACTATTTTCATTACCTGGGGCTTCACAGCCAGAATCAACACATTCGAAAATTCCAATACCGGCTGATTGCGTTCCCAAACCCTTATTCCATATTGCTTTGACAGATGCTCTCTCCGGGCTTGAGAGGGGTCGCTCGCACTCAACGTATCCTCTGTTGCCATCCCCTTGTCCAAAAGGCCCTTTATCAAGGCCTCTGCCATCTGACCGCCGCCAATGAAACCAATCTTCAAATCCATCTTTCTACCTCAAGCTCATTCAACCGGAGCAACCAAAACCTTGTGGGCAAGGCCAAGGCCAAGGCCTATGCGTGATCCCTTGGCATTAACTATAACCGGTCCTTTGTTGTTGATGATTTCTATAGTATCCCCAACGTTTATTCCCAATGATCTAAGACGCTGCTGAACCTCACAGCCTCCGGCCAACCTGACTATCCGTACACGTTCGCCTGCTGACGCCAAGGATAAAGGCATGGCAGCCGCCTTATCTCTGCGGCATCTGGGACATAAGCCCAAAATGGTCATCTTATAGTGCAATGGCTGAAACCTGTAGCTGCTGGCAATCTTGTCTCCCTGTTTTTTTAGAAAAGGGTCTTTGAACTCAGTAATCTTACCGCAGCTTGTGCATAGAAGATGGTCATGCTCTGACCCTAAATGAAGATGCTCAAACCAGGTGCCCCTGCCGTTGAATTGGACCTTTTGGGCTATGCCGTATCGACATAGTTTTTCAAGCATCTTGGTAACCGTTTCCGTATCCAAACCTGGGTCGCCTATCTTTTCGGTGAGATATTCTGGCGAAATATGGCCCTCAGTGGTCAGGAAATGGTCCAAAATTTTTTCTTCTTCTTTTGTAAGCGTCTCACCAGTTTGGCCCAACAGCCTCAGGAACTCCTCTTTCTCGCGTTTGTGAAGCGAATCGGCACTGCAACCTAGTTGTTCCTGCATCTCACTAAACTCCTCGCAATATTGTTTGACAACTAATACACCATTTTTCTTAAACAGCAACTCGCCACCGGCTGTTTCTTGAAATTGTAATCTTTGGACTTCCATGGAAACGACGAAATTTTAAGAAACTGAATTGCAAAAATCTCTCAGCCCCTCATTAGAGGCCATTAAATCTCTTTCGCAGACCTTGTGATTTTCAATCAGATAATCCCATCTCTAGACAATTTAAGGCCTGTCGGTTTCTTGGAATATTTAGAAAGACCAGTTCAAATTTTTGCGCACAAAGAATTTAACTCTTCCAAAAGGATGTTGTTCTCATCACTCTTTCTGAGGCTTATCCGTATAAATTCTCCTGTAAGCCCTATGAAATTGCTGCAATCCCTTATTAATATCCCCTTTTTCCTTAACTCAGTTGCTATCATATGGGCATTTAAGGGCTCCAAAACCTCTATCAAAATGAAATTTACACTGGTTCTGTATGGCTTCAGGAATGGTATATTGGTGATTTCGTCAAAGATCCGGGCTATCTCATTTCTCACGAATTCCCTGACGGAATTTTCATATTCTCCATTTTCCTCAAGCAGATATTTTCCAGCCAATTGAGCCATACGATTGACTGCCCAGGGTTTCAATGCCTTGGCCAACACATGTGATTGGCCGCTACTCATTGCATAACCTAGCCTTAAACCTGGTATCCCATAAATCTTTGAAAAAGATCTCAATATGACCAGGTTATTCAGCTTTTCCTGAAAGAGAAGCGAACTTCTTTCATCAGGTGCGGCAAAGGGAGCATAAGATTCATCCACCACCCACTGCACCTCAGGGTATTCTGCAATTAGCCCCCTAAGCCTGTCTGGCAGGATGAATGAACCAGTGGGATTGTTGGGATTGCAAACGAAGACGAGGGTGCCTGGCTCCAGCCTATCTTCCAAACTCGTCAAAAAATCCTCTTGGATTTGTCCATGCCCTTGGGCTTTCCAAACTACTACCTCATCAACGGGGAGCTTGTGCAAAAGGGTGGCATCCCTGTAATCAGAATAGGTGGGAAGGGGGATGATTACTTTACGGGGCTTCAATACCTGCGGCAGATGGAAAATCCATTCGGTAGTGCCGCTGGTGACAAAGAAATTTCCTGGATCAACGTTGTAACGGCCAGACAAGGATTTACGCAGTTCAAAGCTGTCAACCTCTGGCAAATACTCAATTTCCGCTATATGTGTGTTCAAATAGTGAAGCAGTCCCCTAGGGGGACCAAGCGGGCTGACATTGCTGCTGAAATCCAGAATCTTTGATGGCTCTACGCCCAATTCCCTTGCCAAAGAATATCTGTCACCGCCATGGCCAATCAACATGGCGTAAACGATAACTCAAATTGAATTTTAAGCAAATAGATCAACAAACAGGATGAACTTGGGACGTGTTGGTATGTATTTATCCAGCTCTAGATCGGCAACGTATTATACGCTTCTCTGTGACGATCATGTCCATTTTTTGATCATGGGGCTTTAGCCTAAGCTTTTGCATGATCTGGAGCTCATAGGCCAGGCCGATTCGGAAGGCCTGAGGCGCACGATCAGAAAGGAACCTATCATAAAAACCTCCACCATACCCATAACGGCCACATCTCATATCAAACACTGAGCCAGGCACTATCACCAAATCGACATTACTTGGATCCACCATCTCTGTTGATTCAGGCACTGGCTCTAAGATGCCGTATGCTCCAACCTGAAGATCCCTTTCCCAATCTTTTATCAGTCGGATCTCTAATTCCCTCTCGCTCACCTTAGTAACTGGTGCTGCCACGGGCAATCCTCTGGACAGCCTCTCCTGTATTAAAGCGTGGGTATGTACCTCACTTCTAAAGGATATGTAAAAAAGGGGAAGTTTTGCGGATACGTATTGGGGAATGGTCTTGAGGTTTTCTATTACTTTGTGGCTGAGTTTTGCTATTTGTGTATTGGTTAACTGGTCGCGCTTAACCAGGATCTCATCCCTGATTTTTGGGTTGTTTTGATGGTGAGAGGCTGACTCAGCCATAAAAAGGAATGTTCATCAACGTGATTGAAAAAAGATCCTCATACATGAGGAACCGGCCTTCCTATATGTTCCCCAGACAGGATTGTTTTCCTTGTCCCAAAGCACGAGCCTGGGACCAGCTGGTAGTACGTTCACATACTTTGCCAGCAGGCAAAGGCTACCATCTCTACCGAAAAATTTTGAGCCTACTACGATTACGGGGGAGTTTTCCTTAAAAAGGATGTCCGTTTGATGTTTATACCAATGAGGAGTGGTCAAGACCCGATATACTCTATATTTCGTCTTTAAAAGAAAACAATTGAAACCGAAGTATGTTGGCAAATGACAATCTATTATTTTTCCTTTTACTTTGACCTCAGTATTTTCGTCGTAGCGAAGCTCGCGGGCAAATGTTTGTGAAGAAATGGCGCTTAAAAGAATTAGTAAACATGATGCCAAGACTGCGGGAGGGCACACTCGATGTTTATGAAATGGTACTTTGGTCTTCAAACAGGGCCTCCTGTAATCTCAACACTTGGAATTTTTAAAAGTTTATTTAAGGATATGCACCATTTGTGCCGTATTATTCAAAACAACCTCAACAACAAAAAGACTAACTTCTTAAGCCAATGTTACGTATAAGGCGCTTTATTGTAAATTCAACCCCTTTTTGAATGAGAAATTAGTTTTCTTCGCCTTTTGAAAAAGTGCATTTTTTGCACCAAGTGCATTCCTTGCATGGTCCAAAGTGCATTTTTTGCACATCAAAATTCACTCAAAACGAAATGGTCAGAGAAGTTTTTCTTCTCAGAAGTTTCAATATTGAGTGAGTAATGGCCACTACATCCATTGTTTAAGCCATTCATAGCCCTTCAACCCACGTTCTAGCAAAAAAAGAAGGCCTTCTTGAGGAGGTACAAGAAGGCCTTCGGGGAGAGGAGGGTTGGGAGGGATAGGGAGTTTATTTTCTTTTATTTTCTTGCCCTTTGTGTTAATGCAACCTGTGTGCCAATGGTTTTTTTAAGGGGCTTATCAATTCTGTTTGCCTTAATATAATGCAAGTTTGATGCCAATGCAACTACTCCCTTTTTAAACCATATTCCTTGAGCTTATATTGCAATGATCTCAAAGAGATACCAAGTATCTCTGCTGCCTTCTTTCGGTGTCCCTGGGTCTGCTCCAGTGCCTCCTTTATCGCTTCCCTTTCCAACTCTTTGAGGCTTTTGAGCTCCTTCTTTGCGCTTTTTGGAGGTTGAGGTTGTGAAGTGGCACGCCTTTCACCAAACAGGCCAGACGGTAATTGGAGCTTTTCCCCAGGACTCAATATCACCGCCCTTTCCAAAATATTGTGGAGCTCCCTGATGTTACCTGGCCAGACATATTGTTGCAGACGCCCTAGAACTTCTTCAGGAATTTCTTCTATCTTTTTTCCTACCTGTGCGGCTATCTTCTTTACAAGGAAGTTTGTCAACACATTTACTGCACCGGAACGCTCCCTAAGGGGCGGGAGTGTAATTGGAAATACATTCAACCTATAAAAGAGATCCTGCCTGAACCTTTTTTCTGCCACCAGCCTCTGCAGATCTTGATTTGTAGCTGCAATCACCCTGGCATTAGTTGTCAAGGTGACAGTGCCGCCTACTCTCTCGAAGGAGCGTTCCTGAAGCACCCTCAACAGCTTTGCTTGGGCTGCCAAAGGCATCTCGCCCATTTCGTCCAAAAATATGGTTCCATAGTTTGCAAGCTCAAATTTTCCTCTTTTGCTCTTTACAGCACCGGTAAAGGCCCCTTTTTCATGGCCGAACAGCTCAGATTCAATCAAATTTTCGGGTATTGCAGCACAGTTAATGGAGACAAAAGGCCCCTTTTTACCACTCAACTGATGGATCGCCTTGGCAATAAGACTCTTGCCTGTGCCACTTTCGCCAAGCAACAATACAGTGGCCTCGGTTCTTGCCACCTCTTCGACCTCTTTTAGAACGTGGGGCATTCCGCAGAAAAGCACGTCCTGTGGCGGAAGATCCTCAGAGAGTTGCATCCTGCTCACCCTGTCTGAGGCAACGAGCCTTCTCCTTTCGCCTATCTTTGCCACTATGATCCTCAGCTCTTCAGGCTCTTTCAATGGCTTTATGAGATAGTCGACAGCTCCCTCCTTCATAGCCTCTACCGCATTTTCAATGGTTCCGAAAGCGGTCAAAATGATAAAATCCGTATCCGGGTTTTCCTTTTTGACCGCCTTTAATAGCTCCAAGCCAGACATACCCGGCATCTTCAAGTCAGATATTATCAAATCGGGTTTGAATTTCCGGAAAAGCGCAAGGCCCTCTTTGCCACTGTAGGCGGTCTCTACTGTATAACCCTCTTTCGACAATATTCTTGACAAAAGGCGGGTTATAGATGGTTCGTCATCAACTACTAATATTTTCATGCCCTCTTTTTCCAATTTTTCTAATTTTATAAAATGATATACATTTACCTTGGTCTTTCAATTGATGTTAATTTCCAGGTACTCTCCAATATTACCGAAAAGTATGAAAAATGCATTTTCCCGTTGATATCCAATAAAGGAATCCGAATATGGCCGAACGCAGAAAGAGTCCACGTTATCCAGTATTGATGAGAGTCTATTTCCCTGAACATGAAAGTTGGGGTTACACCACCAATGTGTCACTGGAGGGATGTTTTGTGGTCATCCACAACACCTATTCCACCGGCTTCATAACAGAGATGATCCTTGACCTTCCGGTAATAGGCCCTGTCTTATTAAAAGGCTATATACATCACAAAGGCAAGGAGCCAGAGGGTCTTGGCATGCAATTCGTGCAGGTGCGTTTTTCGCAGGATGAATCAGAATATTTTAGATATTATGCAAAGTTCATTAAATCACTCGGCGAGCTGCAAACCATCCGGGAGGACTATATCCGCCAAGCCCAGGAAGGCAAAATAAAACTATTGGTGCTGCCGCCACCTGGAAATGAACATTCCTTTGTGACATGATGAGGTATCGACATTTTTGTACTAAGATTGCGTCTTTTGTAAGAATGGTTGATATACGCATGATAAAAAATTCTATTTAAGGCAACTATTATGGACTTGTCCAACGAACTCCTCCAACTCATCTTTGTCTTTCTTTTGGGAACCTGCATAGGAAGCTTCCTCAATGTTTGCATATTTAGGATTCCCATGGGAAAATCTGTGGCCTTTCCCCCTTCATCCTGCATGAATTGCGGCCACAAGATCAGTTGGTGGGAAAACATCCCAATATTGAGCTACATCATTTTAAGGGCAAGATGCCGTAAATGCTCAAGTCCAATATCCATCCAATATCCTTTTGTAGAATTTTTGACGGGCGGGTTGGCCTCTTTGCTTTTTCAAAAATTTGGCCTCACTCCCCAATTCTTCATATATTTTTTTTTCGTGGGATCTTTAATAGTAATAGCGTTTATTGACCTGGAGCATCAAATTATCCCAGACATTATATCGCTTCCAGGCATTGCAGCGGGACTGGTTGCCTCTCTGTTTATACCAGAAGTCTCAATCGTTGACTCCGCTGCAGGAATATTCCTTGGAGGAGGCACCCTTCTGGCTGTGGCTTGGGGTTACTACCTACTTACGAAACGTGAAGGCATGGGGGGTGGAGATGTCAAACTTTTGGCAATGATCGGTGCCTTTCTTGGATGGAAAAGTATACCTGTCGTGATATTTCTGAGCGCTGCAGCTGGTTCGATTATTGGCCTTGCTATTGTGGCCTTAAATCGAGGAAACCGCCGTTCAGCCATACCTTACGGACCATTTCTGGCAGCTGGGGCAGTGGCCTATCTCTTTGCTGGAGAAAGAATTGTACAATGGTACTTAAGCTAACATAAGAAATTGGCATATGCATTGCAGTACCCCTTACTAAACCATAAAATATTTTTAAGTTGTACATTAATTTTATTCAATAAAATTAGTTAATTGACTTAAAGCGAGGGGTAACAAGTGAGCAAGGCAAGAGTCCTGATAGTGGACGATGAATATGACGTAAGAGAGACGTTGGCAGGTCTGCTTCAGTCAAAGAGGGGGGGATATGAAGTTACAACTGCCAAAAACGCAGAAGAAGGCTTGTCTTTAGCTGAAAAAATACCATTTGATCATATCTTGTGTGACATTTACATGAAACCAGGTGATGGCTTCTACTTCCTGAAGAGGGCCAAACAGGCAGGAATTGATGCCAACATCATAATGATGTCAGGCAAGGCAGACAGCGACATGGCCCTGGAGGCCTTGGAATTTGGCGCTAAAGACTATATCCACAAGCCAATAGTGGCTGGTCAGCTATTCTTTGTCTTGAAGAGGGTGGAAGAGGCAGTAAAACTGCGTCAAGAAAATGAACAACTTCGGTCACAAGTGCAGGAAAAATTTTCTTTCCACAACATAGTTGCCAAAAGTGAACGAATGAAACGCATCTTCAGCGTTATAGAAAAAGTTGCCGACTACAAGACAACAGTTCTTGTGACAGGTGAGAGCGGTACGGGAAAGGAGCTTGTAGCTAAGGCGCTACATTTCAACAGTGCCAGGAGAAAAGGGCCTTTCGTTGCCTTGAATTGCGGTGGGATTCCTGAAACTCTTCTGGAAAGCGAATTGTTTGGCCATGTAAAAGGCGCCTTTACCGATGCTATCAGGGCTAAAAAGGGACTTTTTGAAGAGGCAAACGGTGGAACACTATTCCTGGACGAGCTTGGAGATCTTCCCCTGCCTCTTCAGGTAAAACTTTTAAGAGTGCTCCAAGAAGAAGAGATTCGCCCTGTGGGAGATACGAGAAACATCAAAATTGATGTGAGAATAGTGGCGGCCACAGCCAAAAATCTCGCCGAAGAAGTGAAAAATGGAAAATTCCGGGATGATCTTTACTACAGGATAAACGTGTTGCCCATAGTACTGCCCCCCCTGCGTGAACGCAAAGAGGACATACCCTTGCTGGTTGAACATTTTATCAATAAATACAACAGAAGGCTTGGAGCTACGGTGGACGGTATTAGCCCCGAAGCCCTCCGGTTGTTTCTCAATTACAAATGGCCTGGCAATGTAAGGGAGCTTGAAAACGTCATCGAAAGAGCCATGGTGCTCGCCGAGAGCAATATGATTCAACCTACCGATCTCCCTTCCCAACTAAGAAATGCCGACCAAACTGCAGAAGCTGTTGTGCCAGTGCCTGGCCTTGACCCCACGGTCCTTTCTATAAAGCAGAACAGCAAAATCCTGGAAAGGGAGTTGATCAAAAGGGCCTTAGAGAAAACCAGGGGCAACAAGACGAGGGCGGCCCAGCTCTTGGAAATAAGTCTGCCAGCACTTCTCTACAAAATGAAAGGCTATGGGATATCAAATGGGAACAACCACTTGCAGGAGCAAGCAGCCTAGATGCTCATGTTAGGCCTGCGGCCTCTTTTAGTGCCTTCACCTCCTCGTTGGTCAGGTGGCGCCACTTGCCTGGGCCGAGATTTCCAAGCTCCAGAGGCCCAATCTTTATCCTTTTGAGACGTACTACCGGGTGTCCGATCATCTCAAACATACGCCTTATCTGCCTTTTGCGTCCTTCCTTCAATTCAACTTCAACCACACTTTTTCCCCTTGTGCGCCCAATCGTCGTTATCTTGCACGGCTGCGTCCTTTTTCCATCGATTTCAACGCCTGATTCCAATGTCGAAATATCTTTCTTAGACAGGCGCCCTCGTATGGTGACCAAATATCTTTTGGGAACCTTGTGGCTTGGATGAAGCAATCTATATGTTAAGCTACCGTTGTCCGTCATGAGCACCAGGCCTTCGCTGTCAAAATCGAGCCTCCCCACAGGGTAGAGTCTCTCTCTTACTTTGGGAATAAGATCCATAACCGTTGGCCTGCCGTAGGGATCACGAACCGTGCTCAAATATCCTCTTGGCTTATTCAATGCTATATATGTGTGAGACTTTGGCACCGCAACCTGCCGCTCATCCACATAGACGCGGTTTTTCCCAGGAACGACCTTGATGCCCATCTCACGCACTAATTTCCCGTTCACCTTGACACGGCCTGCCTTGATCAACTCCTCTGCCTTTCGCCTTGAGCATATCCCGGCATCTGCCAGGAACTTTTGCAGCCTTACGGGTTCCTTGTCATCTTTTCCGTCTCTGGAATTGGAAACCATACGCCCATGTCACCTTTCTGCGTTTGGACTACTCTTTAAGTCTATTTAAAGCCGCTGTAAAGAACATCAAAAACAACTAGACGACGTCATATTCTTTATTACTGGGGCAATTAAATAGCAAACAAGCTTTTTATCAATGTTTTGTCAGTGCTTAGAAGTCAGAGGGTTTAATGTTGGGGTAACAAAAGATATGGCAGCTTGTCTTGCATTTTTTGCCCTTCGGCTCCACTTCGCATTTCTGCATCTTCTAAGGCTTGCTCCGCTGGAAGTTGCACAACTCGCCCGCCTTCGGCAGGCTCAAATAGTACAACTTCCAGCCGCTATGCTTCGCCTAGAATCTGCAAGAAATTGCTCACAGTCGCTACGGGCAAAAAATGCAAGCCCGCTGCCCAACCATTCAAACTCCAAAGAACTATAAGGTTCCCGGATGTCTGGCTAAAGTTTTAGAACTATCCAGCTTTAAAAAATCTGGTTCTGAAGGGTCTCAAATTGAGGGTAAATTATAACGCAGAGCCGGGGATGGTTTAGGGGATTTTCACGAAGAGTCCTTTAGCGTGAAGAAAACCAAGATTCCCCAAAAGTTGCACGAAAAGAACTCTAAAGGCTCTGAGGGGAAATTACTTAAACCTTGGAATATGATAAAATTAAATCATTAAATAGCCGACATGCTTTTTGGCATTGACTTGGCAGCATCAAAAAAAGTCGGGCGTTTTTGTGCCGGAGCAATAGCAAAGATTTTATTATTTATTAAAGCTTGTTATCCCTTTGCAGAGGGTCGATTTAATAACGCACCACGCAAAAACATCAATTTTGGATTTGGTTTAGACTGCCACTTGTTACTTCTTGAAAATTAAAACATCCAAACTATCATCAGGCCATCCAGAATGAAAAAGAACCGCAGTAAGCACAAAAAAAATCTTAAAGAGGGCTTTTCCACAGGAGCGTGTGCAGCTGCCGCCGCCAAGGCAGCAGCACTGGCCCTTGTTACGCCTCAAGAAGTCTTTAATGGCGTTGACATAACCTTTCCAGACGGCGTGAACAGGAAAATTAAAATTCACAAGTGGAATTCGAATGGCTCCTCAGCCTGGGCTAGTGTTATAAAAGATGCAGGTGACGACCCTGATATTACCCATGGTGCGGAAATAGTGGCAAGGATAAAGATCCTAGAGGCTGGCCCAGCCTTCATTCAAATAAAAGGAGGACCAGGGGTCGGCACAATTACTAAGCCTGGCCTACCTGTTCCGGTTGGGGAACCTGCCATCAATCCAGTGCCCAAAAAAATGATTGAACAAGCTGTATATGAGGTTTTGGGAAATATAGAGAATGTTGTTGAAGTCACCATAGAAGTGCCCAATGGCCAGGATCTGGCAAAAAAAACATTGAATAAGCGCCTTGGCATACTTGGCGGAATATCTATCCTAGGCACAACGGGAATAGTCAGGCCCGTGTCAGCCGAGGCTTGGAAAGCCACGATTACTGCTCAAATGGACGTCTGCATAGCGTCGGGTTGCCGGGCCTTGGTGTTGGCTACAGGACGAACGTCTGAAAGGGCTGCACAAAAAGAACTTCAACTTCCGGAAGAATCCTTTGTAACCATGGGAGATTATGTAAAATTTTCTTTTGAAGAAGCTGGAAAACGCAATTTTGAAGAGATATATCTTGCGGCTCAGTGGTCTAAAATGGTTAAAATAGCCATGGGGTGCGAAAATACCCATGTGAGGTTTGGACCTTTGGAACCCGATGAGGCTATCAAATTTCTGACCATGCTATGGAAGGATAAACAGCTTGGATTTGACCATCACAGGCCAAACACCGCCAGAGAAATTTACACACAGGTTGAATCAATGGGCAAGCAGGGAATAAAGTTGATGAAGATGGTCATGGCTGAGGCAGGAAAACAGCTGATTCCCATGTTGTCCAGTGGCCAAAGATTGACCATTGTTCTGGTTTCTTATGAAGGAAAGACAGTTGCCAGGTTAAACGCAGATGACGTGTAACGGATGCCGCCATTTCTATATCACTTGGGACAAAGATCACCCCTATGGCTGCCATGCCTTTGGTTTCAAATCACAAACAATACCATGCCGGGTCGTTTACAATGAATCCAAAATGGAATGCTCACTGTATGATCCAAGAAAAAACGACCGCTCTACACGGAAAAGGGGTGGTGTGACCTCATGAGTAAAGCTAGCCCTATATATGTGATAGGCGTTGATGGAACAGGGCCTTCCAACCAAGGGAGAAAGGCCCTGGAAAGGGCGCAAGTGGTCTTTGGTGCCAGCCGTTTTGGAAGGTACGTGCCTTCAACGGCACAATTCCGCACAATAACCCCCATAAAGGAGATGATCGAATACATTGGTGGCCCTGGTGCAAGGGAGCCTGTTGCTATTCTTGCCTCAGGTGATCCTCTTTTTTTCGGAATCGGATCCAAACTCATGGACATCTTACCAAAACATAGGCTCTTTTTTTTTCCTGCTCTCACTTCTGTTCAAGAGTTGTGCGCCAAAACAAAAATTGTATGGAGTGATCTAACGTTTATTTCATTGCATGGCCGTGGAAAAAACATCGAGACGCTTCTTCCAGGTAAGATCAGGCACGACGGCACCATTAAGGCAGCCTTTTTGACTGGACCTGGAAGCGGACCAGCTGAAATAGCCCGTGCATGCATTAATATCGGCATCGATAAAGGTTCCGTGACCGTTGGAGAAAACTTAGGAATGGATACCGAGAGTGTCTTTACTATTTCTTTGCCAGAGGCAGTAAAAAGGTCAAATTTTGCCCCCTTGAACTGCGTGATACTGAATGCCAAGGCACCAGCAAGACCTTCTGGAATGTTTGGAAGGAGAGAAGATGCCTATTCACACCAAGGGGGCCTCATCACCAAGCGAGAGGTAAGAGCCGCTGTGCTGGCAGCACTTGAACTTCCCTCAAAAGGCGTCTTATGGGATATTGGGGCTGGAAGCGGTTCGGTCTCAGTGGAGGCCTCGGGACTAAGGCCTGGCCTTAAGATCTTTGCCATTGAGAAGGAAGATGCCCGTTTACGTGATATCAAAAAAAACAGACTTACACACTGCGCATTGGGTGTTGAGGCAATAAAAGGGATTGCTCCTCAAGCCCTTGGCCCTCTTCCAGACCCGCAACGCATATTTATTGGTGGAGGCGGAAAAAACCTCGGCCCCATAATGGATGTGTGTTTGGCACGGCTCAAGGGCAAAGGCCCAATCGTGGCCACAGCTATCTGTTTAGAGACTTTAAACGACATGCTCGAACATTTCAGACAGGCATTGTTAGAAGTGGATGTATGTCGAATATCCATATCAAGGATGACTCAGCTTGGTAGCGGCCATTTTTTCAAGCCCGAAAACCCGGTTTATTTAGTCAAGGCAGTCAAAAAATAAGAGTTTTTGGGAAAATAACCATGGAAAGGGCACCAGCTTCTCTGATATTGTATAACCTGCTCCAGTTGGCTGGTCTGCCAGCTGCCCCCCTCTATCTTTCATATCTTGCAAGCAAGAAAAAATACCGGCGTCAAATCGTGCAGCGCATGGGGATTGGAATAAACAATTCATGCCTAAAGGGGAAAAGACCAATATTCTGGGTACATGCCCTTTCTGTAGGCGAATTGAATGCCGCCACCCCACTTGTGGAAGCAATCTTGGCCAAATGGCCATCGGCAGGATTGGTATGTTCTTCCACCACTGCCACCGGCACAAAAGCCTTGATAAAACGTTTTGGACAAAAGGCTGACCTGCTTGTGCATCCCCCTTTTGATTTTTGGATCACAGTCAAAAAGGGTGTTGATGCCATTAAACCGGACATATTCATCCTTACCGAAACCGATGTCTGGCCTAATTGGCTTTGGTACCTAAAAAAGCAGGGAACAGTAATGATATTTGCAAACGCCAGTCTTTCATCGAAGGCTGCCAGAAAAATTCAGAAAGCTCGTGTTGCAAGTTTGCTATACGGCAGCTTTGACGTAATAACCCCGCAGTCCAAGGATGACCTTGCAAGATTTTGTGCTGTTGGTGTCAAGCTCGAAAAATTAAGTTATCTAGGCAACCTGAAATATGATAGAAGGATGCCACACATGTCTGAGGAAGATAAAAGTGAATGGAGAAAAGTACTGGGACTGCGTGAAAACGTCCCGATTCTTGTTTTTGGCAGTACCCATCCAGGCGAGGAGGAAGTCATCTTGCAGGCGCTGGCTGATTTGAAAGGCCATATCGCATTTCAGGCTATAATAGCGCCTCGCGACCCCGAAAGGGGTGAAGAAGTTTCGGAAATAGCTGCAAGGCATGGTTTTAACACAATCCTAAGGAGCCAGGGGCCCCTGACCCAACACGGGATGAATAGTGTGGTCATCCTCAATACCCTTGGAGAATTGCTAAAATGCTACAATGTAGCCCATATCGCCTTTGTGGGCGGCAGCCTGGTGGATATAGGGGGCCATAACCTTTTGGAGGCAGCTCATTACCATGTCCCTGTGCTCTTTGGCCCCTTTGTTGAGAGCACGAAAGATGTGGCACAAGCCCTTCTAAAAGAGAAAGGTGGGTTGGAAATCTGCACGGTCCGGCAGCTCAAACAGGCTGTGACTGTACTTTTGAGCAACAAGCAGCTTTACGGCGAATATGCTGCCTCAGCCCACAGAGTTGCCAGAGAATACAGCGGCTCACTTTCGAGACACATTGATCTACTTGAAGCAGTCCTCAAGCAGAAGGGATTTAATTGAGTCATGAATACAGAAGCAATAGATCTGTTGTTCCGCCTTGCCAGGCCTCTATCCCCCTTCTATGCCTATTTGATGAAACTCCGCCTCAGAAGCTACGAAACCGGACTCCTGGAAAGCCGTAAACTACCTTGCCCAGTCATAAGCATCGGCAACATCGTTATGGGCGGAACAGGCAAGACCCCTCATGTTATTGCCGTGGCAAATTTTCTCAAAACGTCTGGCAAAAAACCAGCGGTCGTTTCAAGAGGATATGGTGGAAAACATGGTGCAAAGGCTATAATCGTGCATGATGGTCACAATCTGCGTGCCAGCCCAGATGTTGCTGGAGATGAACCTGTCATGATAGCTGAAGCACTTGAGAATGTACCAGTTGTAGTCCATAAAAGTAGATATGTCGCCGGACTGAAGGCAATTAGGGAGCTAGACGCGGATTTGATTATCTTGGATGATGGCTTTCAGCACCTTTCCTTGAAACGTGATTTGGACATTGTGTTGCTGAATGCATTTCGCCCGTTTGGAACTCGCAGAGTGTTTCCTGGTGGAGACCTCAGGGAAGACGTTGGTGCTTTGGATAGAGCTGACATAATTGTGCTTACCAAAAGTGAAACCATTTCTTTGGCACAAAAAGAAAGGTTGAGGCATCAGTTGCATGGAAAATGGCCAGACAAACCAATCTTTTTTAGTGAAAACAAATACACTTCCTTCAATCCTCTGGACGATGAAACCCTTTCTTTGGATTGTGTGCGAGAAAAAACGGTGGTGGCATTTTGTGGCCTCGCCCATCCAGACCATTTTTTTAAGGCGCTGAAGATGGCTGGGGCGCATATCGTTTACCAAAAGGCCTATCCAGACCATTACACTTACAAGCGTTCGGAAATTCACTACTTATGTCATAAAGCTAGACAGCTTGGAGCAAAGCTGATAGTAACCACGAGAAAAGACGGAACCAAGCTTAAGAGATTGGCAACGTTACCAACCAAGCCTCCCATATTGCAGTTGAATATGAAAGCAGTCCCAGAGGCTGGATTGTTCCATTTGCTCAGGGCTAAACTTGGCTTTTAGAGCACTGTTAACTTGGTGGCCTGCTCACTATTCACCCTTGAAATCTGGTTTTCTTTTTTCGAGAAAAGCCTTGGTTCCTTCCTGAAAATCTTTGCTTGAAGCGACTAAACCGAAATAGTCAGCACCAAGTTCTGCTGACTCCTTCCGGCTCATATCCCACCCACGTAACATGGCCTTCCATGTCATGTGAAGGGCAATAGGTGAATTTTGAAGCAATTCATCGATCATTTCTTGTGCTTCCGATTTTAGTTCCGGCCCAGGGACCACCTTGTGCACTAAACCAATCTTGAACGCATCCTTGGCATTTATTACACGGCCAGTAAGCAGCAATTCCGAGGCCTTGGCAAAGCCTACCAGCCTCGGAAGACGTGTGGTGCCACCCCAGCCGGATACGGCACCAAGTTTCACCTCCGGATGCCCCAAAACGGCAGACTCTGCAGCTATTCTGAACATACAGGCTTCAGCCAATTCAAGGCCACCGCCTAGAGCGAAACCATTGATCAAGGCAATGGTCACTTTGTCGAGTTCTTCCAACATAAAACATATATCAATGGCAAGCTTGGCAAATTTGCGCACCTCTAGTGGTGAAGCCTCTTTTAGAGACTCTATGTCTGCGCCTGCACAAAACGCCTTTTCGCTTGCACCAGTAATAGTTACGGCCTTTATAGAAGGATCACCCTTTATTTGCAAAAGGATATCTTTGATGGAAAACAACATATTCCAATCAAGTGCATTTAAAGATTCAGGCCGGTTCAATATTATAGACGCTGTATTTCCCATCTGTTCGAAAATTATTGGCTGTCCATTTGAATCCATCTCGACTTAGACCTCAAATATGTGGCTCACAGGATTCTAGACCAAACAGTCAAGAATCATTTGATATGTTAGAAATCTTGATACTGCCTAAGTCTATTTTCCTGTCGGAACTCCCTTTATCTTTTTGGCTTCCGCATCCGCATCCACAAGAAATCCCCTCATCCGCCTCAGCAATTTTACACTGATCTCTTTTTTCAGCAGAACAAAGGCGCTTTTTAGCTTTCTCTATGACGGGTTTAATGGAAAGTATTAAAAGAACCAAAGCACCCATCAACCTGAGCCAATAAGGTAGTAACCTGGATGCCTCTCCTGCTGTGGCCGCTGCTGAAATCCCAAAATAGGTATAAATCTCATCGAGCAAAAGACCTGATATTACAGCACAAAATGCTATTGAGGCCAGGTAGATGACTGTACCCCTTTTCCCAAGTATTCCAACTATTACAGAAAGTGAAGTGACATTGGTGGCCGGACCAGCCATAAGGAAGACGAGGGCTGCGCCTGGGCTCGCCCCCTTGATTATAAGGGCGGCTGCAACCGGTGTTGACGCAGTGGCACATATATAAATGGGTATGCCCACCGCCAGCATGAGCAGCATGGAAGAAAGCCCCCCTCCCAAATGACTACTGAGTAGCTGCTGGGGAACCAATACTGTGATTACGCCTGCTATCAACAGGCCCAAAAGAAACCATCCTGCCAAATCAGCCCAAACGTCAGTCACTCCATATTTTAGCCCTATATAAAGTTTTTCCGCAAAGGAATGGTGCGAGGCATGCTCTTCTGGCGGACATTCTTCACCGCTGCAGCAACTATCCACAGGGCATGATAGATCCGGCTTTCCTGCAACTGACAGGCCTCCATTTTTTTCCAGCAAGTTTTCCATGATACCGGCAAAAAAGGCAGAAAAAAAAGCTGCAACTGGCCTCGCCAACGTCATGATGGGATCAAGCAACGCATAGGTTACAGCCATAGAGTCCACGCCAGATTCTGGTGTGGAGATCAAAAAAGCTGCAGTGGCTCCCTTATTGGCTCCCTGCTTTTTTAATGAGGCTGCCGCCGGCAGCGTGCCACAAGATCACAATGGCAAAGGAATACCTAAAATGGCTGCCTTGAATACTGATGAAAAGCGGCCATGACCTAGATGGCGGGATACAGCTGCAGGGCTCAAAAATACCTTCAAAAGGCCAGCTGCAGCAATTCCTATCAGGATGTAAACTCCTGCATCAAGTAGAACATCCCAGGATGCAACAAATATTTCTAGTATAGAATTCATTATTCTGGCCTCGATCCATTCCTTTTTGTGATTATTTTAGTCTCAATGGCTCACCTTGACAAACTAGTGGCAAGGGAATAGTTGTGTAATAGATGTTGAAAAGGCCATTTGTAAACACCAATGAAGTTTTTTTGGATATTCAAGCTCATCGTCTCCGTCAGCAGCACCAAACAATTCAATTAAAAATGGCCCTTTGAAAATACGCTCATTAAGGCTTATTCCCCGTATGAGAGGTGATACAGTGGCAACTTCTCAAAAAGAAAAACAAAAAGGCGAAGCAAAAAAGCTTTTAGCTTTAATACCGCGATTCGTGGGACTGCTCGTAAACCTCTTGAAGGACCCGAGGGTATCAAAAGCCGACAAGGCTATTCTTGGGGCAACGATAGCATACGTACTCAATCCAGTTGATTTGGTCCCAGATTGGGTTCCTTTTTTCGGCTTGGTTGACGATGCCTATCTAATTGCCCTTTCAATTTTCCGACTGATGCTGCGGACAGATCCCTCTGTTTTGATGGAGAATTGGCATGGTCCTGAGGATGTCTTAAAAACTGTTAGGAAAACAGCAGATCTTATGGTATTTTTCTTGCCTTCCAAGGTCCGCAGGGCCTTATTGGGAAAAGTGACTTTTAATAATGGAGGCCAAGTTAATGAGTACTCCTAAGAGATTTATTGTAGATCTTCCGTGCGGCGTTTTTTATGACCTTGAAAATCTGGTCCTTGACCTCAATGGTACATTGACCTCTGAAGGCAAATTTATAGATGGTACAGTGGAAAGATTGAAAGAGATTTCAAAGGCCCTCAACATATACATATTGACTGCAGACACATATCAAACGTTAGATGAGCTCAAGGCTGAATTCAAGGATGCCGAAAGAATCGAATTCAAGCCCCTTGAATCTGGCAGGGGCGATCTTCAAAAATTGTCTTTTCTGGAGGAGCTGGGCAGGGAGCACACCGCCGCCATTGGGAATGGTTGTAACGATGCTTTGCTCTTAAAGGAGGCAGCCCTGGGAATCTGCATCATCGGTAAGGAAGGAGCTGCAACCGAGGCACTCTTGGCAAGCAATGCCACATTCAACAATATATGCGATGCCTTAGACATCTTCCTTCACAAAAACCGTATGATAGCCACATTGAGGAAGTAGCCTAGACCGCCCTTTATGTGTTTTATCCAGATTTTGCGCCTAGCCCTTTTTCTATCAAGGGCACCAACATATCTTTCGTGACCATGCCCATAAAACGTTTCATGATCTTTTGATCCCTGTCTATTAGAAAACTCACCGGCAAACCATAAATATTGCCGTAATCCTTGATTACCTTGGATGTCGCTATCAAGACCGGAAAATTTAGTTTCATAGCTTCTGCAAATCTAGGAAGCACTATTTGGGGATTTTGATCTACAGAGATTGCCAAAACCACGAATCCCCTGGGACCATACTCCTTCTGAAGTTCAACAAAATCTGACATTTCCAGGCGGCATGGAGGGCAATATGTAGCAAAAAAGTTTACGAGAACCACCTTGCCTTTGTAATCAGACAAGGAAACCAAATCGCCTTGCAGATTCAAAAGGGAAAAATTTGGTGCTCTCGCATCATCTGCCTTGCTTTGACAAGCAACCAACACCACAAAAACGAGAATGGCAAAAATTATCCCTGAAACCTTAAATATTTCTTTTACATAGATCCTCTTATCCATTTATTTAAAAACCTTTCTCCATCTTTTCTATTTTTTTTATCAAGTCAGCCAAATATCGGCCTTCTCTATCCAATATTGCTTTACCTTTTTCAACGGTTGCTTTAGCCGGATCACCCCATACACCATTAGGCCAGAAAGGCCTTTTGTCCCTAACCAAAACGTGCTTAGGAAACGATGGGAATTCCCTTTCGGCTGAACCCTTCACCCATTCTGGCCTAAGATGCAACATAAGGGACGTTTCCACTTCTCCGGCATGGGAATCTCCTTCGGTTTCAACCAAATCTTTGCAACATCCAGCGACCACATCAATAATGGACAATACTGCTACCCTACTCTCTTCGTATTCGGACAATATTTGTTCCCCTGCATCGATCAGATAAGCCATGTGGGTGGAACCGGCATGGCCAGAGAGGATTATAAAATTTCTTAGGCCTTGCCCATATAATGATCCCACAATTTCAACCGCAAGTCTTAGCAAGGTTAGTCCGCTTACAGAGACAGTGCCAGGATGTTGGCTGGTACTCTTGCACAATCCATACCAAATGGGTGGACATACAAAGACATCGACATAGGTGGCCGTGGATTTGGCCAACTCATATGCGTGGAGGGTATCAGTTCCCAATGGTAAGTGAGGCCCATGTTCTTCTACTGAACCAAAGGGAATTATAACGCTTTTACATTTTTTTACTTTGTCATGGAACTCATCCATATTCATGGCTTCCAAAAGCATGGGGCAACTCTACTTATCATCACGAATTATGTCAATTTGCCTCGCATGTCGACTTTTCCACTTTTTTGTGCTTGATGATAATTAACACTTGTCATCTCAGTGACTTTTGGACTAAAATTGCATAATTCACCATCAATGATTAATGATTGTTCAAAAAGGCGGGATTGGTCCTGCTATGAAAAAGAAAACACTTTACGATTCCTTAAGGAAAAGAAAATGGGAAAGATCATAAGTATAACACGACGCACTAAACCCAGGAGGGGTACGCCCAAACGTCTTGAACAAATTAAAAGGGAACTCATACGCTCCTATGGTATAGATCTGGACCAACTCTTGGCATCCGAGCCAGCATCTAAGCTCACCATCGATGAATTTGAGGATCTTACAGAACGCCTGTTGGCCACCGTGGATGAATTTTGCGAAGAGCATACAGAGGCAACAGTACACGATGTCCTTTACACCTTGGAGAATGTTAAAGACATCATAAGAGAAACTACTGAACCCGAATAAATGTTTTTGCTTCAAGGCAAGGTTTTTTCTATAGAGGCTCCTAATCGACCTTTTCTATCTCTATTTCCCTGGCTTCATCGTGCCTCAGACTGACATGATACCCTTTGACGCGGTATTCTACCGGATCTTTCAAAGGAGCATATTTGACCACTTCCACCTCTGCTCCGGAGACAAACCCCATTTCCAAAAGTCTTTTTTTGAAGGGTCCCTTTGCCAGCAGCTTGAGGACCCGTCCTCGTTCGCCTGTTGTAAGGTCATCTAGTGTCATAATAGTCCCCTGTCTGTTAACCTTTTTGCTGCGATATTGATTGAACTATATTTAAATTGACGTTAATTTGCATGTCACCTGGAAACACCTCAAAAAGGAGAAAAAAACTATGGCCAAAATTGCCGTGGGTGGCTCTAGATCTTTTGAAGATTATGAACTGGTAAAAGAGGTGTTGGACAAACTGCTTATCGAAGGAGATGTAATCTTGTCTGGAAATGCCCCTGGAGCTGACAGACTTGGAGAACGTTACGGCTCGGAAAGTGGTCTTAAAGTCAAAATCATTCCATCTGAATGGGAGAAACATGGACTGAAAGCCACCATGATGCGTAACGAGGTGATCGTCCATACGGCAGACCTGGTTATAGTATTCTGGGATGGAGAATCCAAAGGAGCTAAACACATGATCGATATTGCCAAAAGGGCGAAAAAGCTCCTTGCACAGGTGAGGCCCGATGGCTTTTTGAAGTTGTGGCTCAATCCCCGCAGGCTGGAACATTAGAAACAGATGCCCCTCTACTGCTGAGCCTTTTGGGCTAGGCGTTTTAAGACGGGCTTTATACCAGTTTCAGCTTCTATCTTTTTCTTCACTCTTTGAGCTTCAGACATTGATTCATATGGACCCAGAAGAACCCGATAAAATTTCTTTGAGCGTAACAGTTTCTCTTTGAGATAGGCCGGATAACCTTTGTTACGCAAAAACTCTACTTGAGACACTGCCCGTAATCGTTGGGAAAAGGCGCCTACTTGCAAAACATAATGAGGGATACCGCTTAAGCAACAATTAGGTTTCTCCTTATTTGGTGCAAACAGAGGCATCCTGTAAGCCAAATTACGACATGCCTCTTCCACCATGTTCAACATGACACTGTTTCTCAAGTTGAGGCCTGAAAAAATAGATATCAAGGGAATTGCCAATGGTGACAGAGGGATACCGCCACCGTGGCTTGTGGCTATATAGCTATCTTTCCACACGGCTTTGCCGCTTCTGGCTTCAACAACCAAAATCTCAACATAGAGTGAGGCCCTTGAATAAACAGCAACATAGAGACGCTCCTTTGACCTAACCCTACCAAAAACCAAATAATCCAATCCAAGTTTGCGCCCCAGCCTCATAATGGCCTTTTTATTGGATGAGCTAATGGTCTTTATCCCAAGGTCCTGCAATGCTTGGTCTATTTGGTTAAGCTCCACATCTTTGTAAGGCCTAATGGTAAGATGGCTGTAAAAACTTGCACGCACAAGCTGGCTGATATCCTGATCACTGGTACTATTTTGAAAAGGCAACACACCTATCACTCTTGGCGAGCCTGCATAGGAACACCATGAGGCCCGTGAGAGGTTCCTTGCAGGGGTATGGTATGAACAACCGCCCGATACCACACAACAGCTTGTCAACATTAAAAAGAAGAAAGCTAAGAAATAGTTGCAGCCAAAAGAAGATCCTGTTTCCAATGCATCCCCTGGTCCTCTCCCATGATTTTCTCCTCCTTGCGGAGAGATAATCACCTATGGCATCAAGCAAGTCAAGACCAAAGCAATATGCATGTCGTTTGGCGCAACCCTTGACCCTAAACTGCCTGTGCCTTGCGCCAGCCTTCCTCCTTAAGGCGCTCCATCCTGGCATTTGCCCAACGCCTTATCTCCTGGAAGTAACGTTTTGGATCTTCCTTCATCAAGGCAACCACTTTTTCTTTCTCTTCGACAATATCTTCTAACTCACCCGGATATGTCTCCTTCCAAGTCGCATACCCTTGATCGAAAAGGAATTCGGGATTCACATCGTCCCTGCTCATGCCCAATTTGTTTTCAGCCAAGGAACTAGCCAATATCATGTCATATTCTATGACCCAACCATTGTCATGGATCATAGCCATGGAATCCAATTCAATCTCTCCGGAACAACTTGGACAATATAGCTGTGAGATTACCTCAGGAATCATCACATTGTCCCGCAAATGAAAAGATGCCTCTTTTCGTCCACACTTACATACCTTTTTTATTTCCATGCACATACCAAGGCTCCTATTTAGTTAATGAAACTCATTTGCTATAATGATAAAATAAACCAAAAATCTTTTCAAGGATTTTTTGTTCATGATACCAAAAACAATTGACAATAATGAAACCATGCTAATAATTATTTTATTATAGATTAACATAAAAAGGAGAAGGACCATGGCAGAAAAGATCAAATGGGAATCAGATTTCAATCAAGCACTGGAAAGGGCTGCATCTGAACAACGGCCGATACTCGTCGATTTTTTCAATCCAGGATGAATCGGCTGCCAACAGATGGAATCGGTCACGTTTCCTAAGGATGAAGTCGTCAATTTCGTAATGAAAAATTTCGTGCCTTTGCGGCTTGCACACGACACCCAGCCTCATGCCACAGATTTCAATGTCAAATGGACTCCTACGATTGTCATATTGGATTCCAGAGGGAAGGAACACCACCGCATAGTGGGGTTCATGCGCGGAGATGAGTTCATCCCCTTTCTCATACTGGGTATGGGCAAAATACACTATGACAACGGCGAATATGAAGTTGCGATAAATTACTTCAATCAGGTGTTACAAGACTATCCAAACAGCGGTTCTGCGCCGGAGGCAGTCTTTTTGCGTGGTGTATCGTCTTTCAAAAAGACCAATGAAACGGAACCACTAAAAGAGACATACAAACTTCTCACCGAAAAATATCCAGACAGTGATTGGACCAAACGTGCCTTTCCGTATAGCCTGCTTTAAGCTTGCTCACCATTCTCAGGCCTCGCTTAAATATGTTGAAGGGGCCTGAGAATGCCGCGAGACATCCCCCTTGGAAATGGCCGGCTTCTTGTCTGTTTTGACAGTGTCTCCCGAATACGGGATCTATACTATCCACACGTGGGCCAGGAAAATCATGCCACTGGAAACATCATGCGTTTGGGCATATGGGTAGATGGCAGCTTCGACTGGATAGAGCCGGGAAGCTCATGGCGGTCAGATCAGATCTACGAAACAAACACCCTTGTTGCCCAAACAGTGCTTTACAACAAAGAGCTGGGGGTTATTGTCCAATTCGAAGACTGTGTGGATTTTCATGAAGACTTGTTGATAAGGTCTTTCACGATAAAGAATCTTAAGCCAGCGTCCAGAAAGTTCCGCATATATTTTCATCACGACTTTGATATATCAGGCAACAGCGTTGGTGACACAGCGGCGTATGATCCGAAGTGCCGCGGAATAGTCCATTACAAAGCAAGACGCTATTTTCTTGTCAACTGCATGGCCACAGATGGCCAGGGTACCTATGAATTTGCCACAGGTTTGAAAGACCCTGTAAAACGTGAAGGAACCTATTACGATGCGGAGGATGGTAAGCTTTCTTGCAATCCCATTGCCCAGGGGTCGGTTGATTCAGTGATTTCGCTTTATTTCAAGATTGAACCAGGCGAAGAAGCCGGAGGCCACTGCTGGATTGCAGCTGGCAAAAAATGGGAAGACGTACGTCGCATAGATTCGCTGGTAAAATTCAAGGGCCCTGAAAAGTTGATCAAACGAACCCGTGACTACTGGCACCTTTGGCTGATAAAAGAAACCCCGCCTCTGGAACTTCTACCAAAGGAAGCACGCCGACTATACAACCGCAGCTTGCTGATACTGCGTACACAAATAGATCATGAAGGCGGCATAGTTGCAGCAAATGACTCAGATGTCATCCAGTTTAACAAAGACACCTACTCGTACGTGTGGCCTAGAGATGGTGCACTGGTTGCAAATGCCCTTGACCTTGCTGGATATCCGGTGCCTGCTCAAAACTTTTTCAACTTCATAAGCCGGCTCATTACAAACGAAGGATATTTGATGCACAAATACAATCCTGACGGTAGCCTCGCATCTTCGTGGCACCCCTGGGTCCATAAGGGCAAGGAACAGCTTCCGATTCAGGAAGACGAGACAGCCTTGGCAATATGGTCTCTTTGGAATCATTTTGTTATCTACAGAGATATCGAATTCATAAAGCCGCTTTATAGGCCCTTTGTGAAAAAGGCTGCTCAATTTCTATGCTCATACAGGGATGCAACAACAGGCCTTCCCTTGCCATCCTATGATCTTTGGGAAGAAAAAAGAGGTGTGCATGCCTTTACCGTTGGAGCAGTTTTTGGCGGGCTTACGGCTGCTGCCCTCTTCTGTTCAATTTTTGGAGAGGAAGACAGGGCGCAATATTATAGGAAAGTAGCAGCAGAGGTCAGAGACGCCTGTTCCAAGTACATATGGCGGCAGGAAAAAGAGTGTTTTTGCAGAGGCCTGGAGATGGAAAATTCTGCCATAATTTCCATTGACCATGCTTGCGATTCCAGCGCATGGGGCCTTTTTGCCTTTGGACTCTATTCTGCTGCTGATCCCCGTATCAAAAAGACTTTGGAACGAATCAGGCGCAATTTGTGGATCAGGACTCCGGTTGGTGGCATGGCCAGGTATGAAAATGATGGTTATCACCGGGTATCGGAAGACATCCCAGGCAATCCCTGGTTCATCTGCACGCTCTGGTATGGAGACTATCTGATAGATATAGCTAAAAATGAAAAACAGCTAGAGGAGGCCAGCGAAATACTCGAATGGACAGCTAGGCATGCTCTACCATCGGGCGTGCTTGCTGAACAGGTTCATCCTTACACCGGTGTGCCCCTGTCTGTCTCCCCTTTGACCTGGAGCCACTCGACCTTTGTTGCCACCTGCCAAAAATTTATGAACAAAGTGCAAAAACTCCGTACTGGCCAAGGTTACAAACTACCCAAAATGCTTTCTAGACGTGACGCAGACTGGGTTGCCAAGCTATTTTCCCAGGAATGCGATAATATACACAAAACTTGTGCCATAAAATAGGGGCGCAGGCCACATGGTTAATCTGATTTGGCACTACCTAGTTCTTCATATGCCTTCAAATGTTTATTAATTTTGCTGCTTAACCTTCCTTTAAAAGGTATAAAAACTGTATATTCATAGGAGAAAATGTATGGAAATCGCAATGATTGGTCTTGGACGCATGGGCATGAACATGGCGAGAAGGTTGCTCCGGAAAGGCCACAAGGTATATGCCTACAACCGAACCAAAGATAAAACAGATAAAATAGCAAAGGAAGGGGCCACTCCCTTATACAGTCTGGAAGAGATTTCACAAAGGATGAGGGCGCCAAGACATGTATGGATGATGCTTCCTGCAGGAGAAATAGTTGATTCCCATATAAAAAAGTTAATGGAAATCCTTATTTCTGGTGACACCATCGTTGATGGCGGAAACTCCTTTTACAAAGACAGTATGCAAAGAGCAACATGTTTGAAAGAGCGGGGAATCAATTTTGTAGATGCAGGTGTAAGCGGTGGAATTTGGGGCCTGAAAGAAGGTTACTGTATAATGGCAGGGGCTGATCCAGACGTTTTTGAAACCATTGAGCCTGTAATAAGGGACCTTGCACAGGAAGATGGATATTTGCTATGCGGACCCCCTGGTTCCGGGCACTTTGTAAAAATGGTCCACAACGGCATAGAATATGGAATGATGCAGGCCTATGCCGAAGGTTTTGATATATTGAATGCGTCACCTTTCAACCAGACGCTGAACTTCGAAAAGATTGCCAAATTGTGGAACAGGGGCAGTGTGATACGCTCTTGGCTGCTGGAATTGTTACAGCTTGCCTTTGAAAAGGAGCCTCACCTGTTGACCATTGCTCCCTATGTGGAAGACTCAGGAGAAGGGCGCTGGACAGTCGAACAGGCAATTGAGACGGGAGTGGCCGCTCCTGTTATCACCCTTTCGCTGTTCAACCGTTTCCAATCTCGGGAGGAAAATTCCTTTAGAGACAGGGTACTGGCTGCCTTGCGGCAGGAATTTGGAGGTCATAAGGTAAAACGGATAGAAAGGACAGGCAAATCCAAATGATCCAAATTCATGAACAGGCTCAAGGGGCATCATGCGTTCTGGAAGGCCCCCTTGACCCATGCACCATAGTGATTTTTGGAGCCACCGGGGATTTGGCTACCAGGAAGCTGATTCCTGCTTTGTTCAAACTTTATTCAAACCACGCCTTGCCAAAAAATTTTCTCATAGCTGGATCTGGACGCACTCACCTCAACGACCATGAATTCCAGACAAAATTGGTGAAAGCGTTGTCAAGCTCTAAGAACCCAGACCCTCTCAAAATCGCCGATTTTCTTTCCTCTGTCCATTATCATCCTGTCAACTTTCATGAGCCGGCCTCCTTTGATCAATTCGCAGAGTGGCTTGATGATCTTGAGCAGCGCAAGGGGCTGTCCGGCAACAGGCTCATCTACTTTGCCTTGCCTCCTGCCCTCTATGCACAAGCTTCTCAACTCGTAGGAAACAGCAAACTGTGCAACTCCCACAAAGGTGAATGGATCAGACTGGTTGTGGAAAAGCCCTTTGGACAGGATCTCAAGTCTGCCCGGGAACTTGACCGAGTACTTCACCGTTTCTTCAAGGAGGACCAAATATTTAGAATAGACCACTATCTGGCCAAGGAGACTGTTCAAAACATTCTCATATTCCGCTTTGCCAATTCAATTTTCGAACCACTTTGGAATAGGAGGTATGTGGACCATATTGACATCATAGCCGCCGAGTCCATAGGCATAGGCAACAGGGCGTCTTATTATGAACGGGCAGGCGTCTTGAGAGATATGTTTCAGAATCACATGATGCAGCTTCTGGCCCTGATTGCCATGGAACCTCCTGCTTCTTTCGAAACCTCAACGGTTAGAAGTGAAAAAATCAAAGTATTCCAGGCACTTCGCCCGATACCAGTGGATAAAATAGATGATTTTGTGAAGCTGGGCCAATACGCAGCAGGCACAGTAGCGGGAAGAGGTGTTCCAGCCTACAGGGAAGAACCCGGGGTTGACCATGAATCGCGGGTGCCCACCTATGCCTCTATGAAAATATTCCTGGACAACTGGCGCTGGCAAGGCGTGCCTTTTTACTTGACTTCCGGCAAACGCCTCCCTAAAAAGATCACCCAAATAGCAATACAATTCAAGGAAGTGCCTCATTCCTTGTTCAGGAACGTTTTGGGCGAACATATCATGGCAAACAGACTTGTCATCGCCATCGCACCAGAAGAAAAAATCAGCCTCACATTTCAAACAAAGGCACCGGGGCCGAAAATATGCCTGCGCTCCGTCACCATGGATTTTTCTTACCAAGGCATCGGTGAAGCGGTAATGCTCGATGCTTATGAAAAGGTTCTCATTGATTGTATCCAGGGAGATCAAATGCTCTTCTGGCACCAGGAAGGTGTCGAGAGGTGCTGGGCTTTTTTGACTCCATTGCTCGATAGAATCGAAGATCCAGACAAGCCTTGCATGCTCCACATATATGAGGCTGGCACATGGGGCCCATTATTCCCAAAGGATGAGTGAAGAAATGCCGCCTAAACCTTGCATAGCCATCCTGCAGGAACCAGAACGTGTAGCACATGCAGCAGCTCGCTTCCTGCAAACAATTGCCTTCAACTCATTGAAAAAAAAGCCTCTTTTCACCATGGCGCTTGCTGGCGGATCAACCCCTCTCCAAATGTTCAGGCTTTTGGCCACAGATCCCAGACTCAGCAATTTTCCTTGGCACCATACCCACCTTTTTTGGGTGGATGAAAGGTGCGTTCCTTTTGATGATTCAAATAGTAACTTTGGAAACACGTCAACTATACTGCTCGAAAAGGTGCCAATTCCAGGAAAAAATATTCACCCCATGAGTTGCTATGAGAATCCTGAACAGGGGAGCATAAATTATGAGAAGGAAATACGCAGCTTTTTCAATTTGTCAGGAAAAGAACTGCCATCCTTTGACTTGATTCTACTTGGAGTTGGGAAAGATGGCCATACTGCTTCCATCTTTCCGGAAAGCATGGCATTGGAAGAGAAAAAACGCCTCGTCCTGGCGGTCACGGGAGGAGAGCCTCAGGTGACAAGGATTACTCTGACACTTCCGGTGTTGAATAATGCAAAACAGGTCCTATTCATGGCAACCGGAAAGGAAAAGGCTGAAATATTTGCCCAAATAGTAGCAGGTGGGCCTTGTGAGCTACCGGCAGCCATGGTAAGGCCTGCCAGTAAGGCCCTTTTTTGGATGGTTGATAGGGAAGCTGCATCAATTTTTCTTAGCAAAGGCGCATTTTAAAATTATTGACATGTTGCCTTGATAATGCGTTCATACCCAATAAGGCGGCTGGTGCAACGCCTTTAGAATGGCAGGAATGGAGTACTATCATGATTTTGGACGATAGACCGTACACTTTTGACAGAACGGTTAGGCTTGCGATCATGGCGCTCATGGTCCTGGCCGGCATCTGGCTCGTGCGTTATCTCAGCTCGGTACTTCTGCCTTTTGTCACTGCCTTGCTAATAGCCTACTTGATAAATCCCATGGTGACGTACATACAAGGCATAGTAAAAAACCGGCATCTCGCCATTGTTACGAGCTTCGTTTTGATAGTCATGGTATCAGGCATTGCTGCATGGCTTGCCATACCAGCCATTGCCTCTGAAATACGTCACACAGGCAAGATAATATCAGACCTCCTTAACAATTCCGCGCTGGCCGAACATGCAGCCAAAAGGCTGCCACCTGACTTGTGGCAATTCATCAAAGATCAGCTTCAACGTCCGGAGATAATGGATTTTTTCAAAACAGCAAACTTTTGGAAAATGGTAGAAACCATACTCCAGAAGGTGGTGCCAGGCATGTGGGGCTTCTTTGCAGGTACTGCAAGTTTCTTAATGGGCTTGTTTGGCCTTCTTATAATATTTCTCTATCTCGTCTTCATTCTCATTGATTATGAGAAGATAAGGACTGGCTGGCAGGACCTGGTCCCGGCTCCTTACCGGCAACAAATTGAAATCTTCATACAGGATTTTGATAATGCAATGAGCCGCCATTTCAGATCCCAGGCAGAAATTGCGGCCATTGTTGGTATATTACATGCTTTAGGATTTTACCTCATCGGTCTTCCCATGGCTCTTTTGATGGGGCTTCTGATTGGTATGCTAAACATGGTCCCATATCTTCAGGTAATAGGTATGGTGCCAGCATTCATACTGGCCCTGTTCCATGCTTTGAACACTGGCGCAAGCTTTTTATCCACCTTTGGGCAGACTGCACTGGTGTTTGCTGCCGTACAGATAATACAGGATGCCCTACTAGTTCCCAGGATCCAAGGAAAAGCCACCGGCCTTAGCCCTGCCATGATTTTACTGTCCCTGTCTATCTGGAGCAAACTGCTAGGGCTTCTGGGCCTGATAATTGCCTTGCCGCTAACCTGTCTGCTGCTCGCCTATTACAAGCGGCTTGTTTCAAGAAGCGAAGCGGCTAAGCTGCGGGAGGCAGCGTAGTAACAACCGATCTCTTACGCTCCACAGCGGGTACATAAACCTGTGATGTAATATTTTTGTGGAACCTGGCGAGACAAAACCGTATTGTGCGGATCAATTCGCCTACTTTGAAGGGCTTTGAGAAAAAGGCATCTGCCCCAAGATCCAACGCCATATACTTGTAGGTGTGATCACCTGAAATAAGGATACAAGAAGTGTTAGGCTGATGGGTCTTGACCAAAGACAACAATTCAAGGCCATTCATTCCTGGCATCTCTACATCAGACACGATTAAGTCAATCCCACTACTGTCCTGGCAAAGTTCCCATGCCTTACGTCCATTAGAGCATGGAACCACCCGGGCACATAAACTAGAATCGACCAAATCTGTGACAAAAGCACGCACTATCGGATCATCATCTACTACTAAGACGGTCTTACTCCTGGGCCTCACTTTATTCTCTCCTCCATATCCTCAGCACAGATGGGGCACAGGTTGAAAACAACTGTGATATTGGTTGGGCTACTCAACACATGTAGGCTGCCCAGTTGGACAATTTACCCAACTAATTATTCAAGTTGCCCAAGGAGAGCAAAGACGATTTTGGGAGACATTCAGCAGAAAAACGGGAAAATCAAATTTTACTGTAACCAGCTGATTTTATAGCTGTTTTTTAACATACTGTTTTTATTAAAATTTTTTAAGTTGGCTTTTATCGAAATTTCAAATAGTTATGGGTTTTCAACAAGATTTCAACATGATTTACACAATTCTTTTTCTTTTATTTTCTTAAAAAAACTTCTTTTTTTATTGTTACATATTGCACTTGCAGTTCATACAAGGGCTGGACTCAAAAAGGCCTTGTATTCCATGTCTGAACCAAGAATGTGGTCTAACAGCCAATCCTTGAGAAAATCGACAAGGTCACCCACGGATGTGTCTCCACCGGTGCAAAAATCCTGGTACATCAGGAAAACATCTTCTATTAACTTTGTGTGTTCTTGTTGATGTTCCTTCAATTTTGGATAGTTGCACTTGTTCATCATATTTTCTTCACTTTGAAAGTGCTCTTCTGCATAACCGATGATCTTGTTGCAAATGGCAAAAAGTTCTTTACGATCAGATCCGCTATTGCTGCTTTCGATCATCTCATTTAACAGGTCCACTAAATATTTGTGCTGCTCATCAAAGAGCGGCACACCCACACTGTAGCTTTCCTTCCACTCAACCCTGCGCATAATATAAACCTCCAATATAAAATTTTGGAATAAAAAGTGGTATAAGATTGGGGAAACCAGATTCGGCCTTGGAATCTTTGAGAATGGTTTGAAAAAATAGGACAGACATTGTCCTCTTTAATCTACATATCGGTACAAAACGGAATAGCTTTAAAAAATATGATAATTTTTATATGCGCCCTCTATCATGAAGCCAAACCTTTCATAAAGGCCTTGGGCCTTAAAAAAGATTACCAGCGAAATCCTTTCCAGTTATTTAACAACAGTGAATATGCCTTGATTATTTCGGGCACTGGGCCTATAAAGGCTGCAGCTGCCACATCTTACGCCCTTACCAAATTTGGTGGCCAAGGCATAACGAAGCTCATTTTAAATATTGGATGCTGCGCGACGAATTCTTCTGAATTTGGCACTGGCGACATAGTACTCGCAAATGCGATTTCAGACCGAAATACAGGCCACAGGTTCTATCCAGACATGTTATGGAAATGGCATTTTCATGAAGCTGCAGTTGAAACAGTAACCCAAATAGTCCATTCCCAGATTGAATCATGCTGCCCACTAATTGATATGGAAGCCTACGGCTTTTGCCAGGCAGCCAGCCATTTTCTCAACCCTCACCAAGTTCAAGTAGTAAAAGTGGTGCTAGATAAAACTTGGAAGGACCAAGGACCATACCATGAGCTGCACCAGGTGATGGAGCAAGCGGCGCCCAAAGTAATCGAGTGGCTGGAGGGTATCAATTCGGCAATATTGGGCTCACAAGAATCCAGCCTAACTGATGCCAAAGAAGCGCTGTTATTCCTACTATGTAAAAAATTAAAGCTCTCTTCAACCATGCAAATAGAAATAAGACGTCTTGTCTCAGCTATTCATCTGTCAGAAAAACAAATCGCAAGACTCAATGATGTTTATTCAAATTTGGATATCAGACATAAACGTGAAGGAAAGCTTTATTTTGAAAGGTTGATCAATGAACTTTCTGAACTTTTAACGAAATAAAGGACAAACACCACGAAAATTCAGGAAGTAGAGTCTAACACACTATTATACAGAAATGGATGACGCATCGAAACTCCAAACAGGCTTACGCCCCCTTTTTGCTTAAAAGTTTTGCATCGGTTGGTCTAAACTTATATGTTAACGGTTCACAGACTTCTTGGACAGAGAGGTGCATTTTTGAAAAGGGGCTGCTGTCGGCAACATCTTTGAAAATAATTTACATGCAAGGTGCATACCTATGGGACACTTGAACTTTATCACCGCTTTTCCCCATGGAATCATACTGTCTAACCCAATGATGTCTAAAAAAGCGAGCAGGCGTCTGGGTATGGAGGGTGGCGCAAGGAGTGAGCGCAAGCATAAGGACTTTCTCTATAAAAAAGCCTCTAAGAAACATCCCAAATCTAAAAAGCTTTCTGAAATTCAGGCCACTGCGATTTGCGGCAATGACATAACTTCTTCGGTTCTCTATGTTTCAGCTCTTTCCATCATATCTGCGGGCCAATATGCTTGGGTGGCACTTCTTATAGTAGCCTTTGTCCTCTATTTGTTTCGCAAGATTTATGGAGAAGTAGTGGGCGCCCTTCCATTGAATGGGGGCGCTTACAACGCACTTTTGAACACCACTAGCAAGTCTGTGGCGTCTCTTGCGGCAACCCTCACCCTTCTTTCCTACATGGCTACCGCAGTGATTTCCGCGTCAGAAGCAATGCACTATTTGCACACCATGGTTCCACATCTTCATGTAATCTTGGCAACGGTTGTTGTACTGTCCTGCTTCATGGTTCTTACTATTATGGGCATTGGCGAATCAGCTGCAGTGGCGGTTGCGATTTTCTTTTTCCATTTGCTTTCGTTGGCAATATTGTCAGTAACGGTTTTAACTTACTTAGTGAACCATGGGCTTAATGTCTTTTGGGAAAACAATGCAGCTCCTGTCATGCATGGATCTGTTCCAATGGCAATATTTTGGGGCTTTTCTGCTGCCATGTTGGGAATATCTGGTTTTGAGAGTTCGGCCAATTTTGTCGAAGAACAGCAACCAGGCGTATTCCCCAAGACATTGAGAAACATGTGGATTGCAGTCAGCATATTTAATCCCCTCATGGCCTTTCTTGCACTGGCTGTGATTCCCATTCCCTCGGTAAGCCTCCATGAAGCAGATTTGCTATCGCATATGGCTGAAATAGCGGGCGGTAAATGGGTTTCTGACCTTATTTCGATTGATGCCACACTGGTGCTGAGTGGTGCGGTTCTTACATCCTATGTTGGTGTTGCAGGGCTCATTGAACGGATCACCCTGGACCGGATATTGCCCCAATTTCTTTTGAAAAAAAACAACAGAGGGAGCTCCTATCGCATACTGATAATGTTTTTCCTAATGTGCGTATCCATACTTTTCATTACAAAGGGAGCAGTCGAGGAACTTGCAGGGGTCTATACAATATCGTTTCTCTCTGTCATGGGGCTCTTTGCTATTGGAAATATCCTGCTTAAGATAAAACGGTCAAAACTCCCGCGCCCTGAAAGAGCAAGTTGGTCAGCAGTTTTTACCGCACTGTTTGCAGTTATAGTGGCACTCATTGGTAATATAATGAGGGAACCAAAGCCTGGTGAACCTGCCAATATAGTGATCTTTCTAGAATATTTTATTCCAGCGTTATTTGTCATCGGAATAATGCTCAACAGGGTCGTATTGCTAGACGCGCTTTTACATTTTATAGAAATTCTCTACGTACCCATAATGAAAATGGTGCAACGTATAGATCAAAAAATACTTTCTACCATCGATGCCATCGAATCGCAGGAGTTTGTTTTTTTTACCAGGGGAGACAATCTTGCAAACCTGAACCAAGTGTTACTTTATATTAAAAACAACGAACATACCAGGAAGATCAAGATCGTACATGTAGTAAACGGCAAAGAAGACCCAAAGATACTGGAAAAGTTAGAAAAAGATCTTGAATTTCTTGACCGTGAATATCCGGAAATAGATATAGAATTTGTAAAAATAAAAGGCAAATTTGGCCCTGAACTAATTCAGAAATTATCCAAACAGTGGGGAATACCGGTCAATTTTATGTTCATTGGTTCACCAGGTGACCGATTCCCATACAGGATAGAAGAACTTGGTGGTGTCCGACTTATCATATAGACAATATATAAAAAAAATAGGCAGCCCCCGTGTGGGCTGCCTTTCAAATTGGCCTGAAGTACCCCTTATTTACCTTCAGTGTGGCAAACTAGAACAGGACATAGGGAAAACCCAATCACTTTTTCAGTAATGCTTCCCATCAGCAAACGTTTTAAACCAGTCCGCCCATGGGAGCCCATAACGATTACACCTGCATTGAACTCCTTGGCGGCATTGATGATTCCTTCATGAGGCTCACCCTCTTTGACCATCAACAGCAGATCCAGTCCCTTGCTTGTTGCCTCGGCCTGTAGTTTCTCCAGTTGTCTTTTGGCCTCCTCCTTCATCTCTGCTATCAATTGGTGAGATACTGCAAAGAAATCAGTGCCGCCATAAACCACTGTAACCGCAGCGACAGCTGAAGATTGCTCTTGAGCGAGGTCAAAGGCTATCTGCACCGCGCACTGGCTGTTAGGAGAGTTGTCTGTAGCTATTAAGATACTATTCCATGATAGCTTTGCACCTTCAGGAATTACCAAAACATCCTTCTGGGTGTGCCCTATCACTCTGGCAGTGACACTGCCAACCAGTTCCCTTTCAACGCTGCTCAAGCCTTTGCGCCCCATTACGATCAAATCGCACCCCTCTTCCTCAGCCACCGAAACGATTTTCTCATAGGGCTCGCCGTACTCAATAATTTTCATTATTTCCACTTTTTGGGCCCTTGCAACCTGCTCACCCTCTTCCAAGAGCCTACCCCCCAGGCTTTCTAGCTTGTCTTTGACATCGCTGATGGCAATCAAATCCAAGTCGCCCTCATAGGGAGGCACCACTACAAGCAGCACCACGTCGGCCTTTTCGGTTGCGGCAAAATGGCACGCCTCTTTGAGTGCATTTTTTGCAGAATCAGAACCATCAAAGGCAACAAGCATCTTCCTGAATCTACCCATGATCAGGCCTCCTTTTTACCCTTGTTCGGCCCTAGCCTGAAGCATGCCCCGAATCATTGCAGCAGTAATAATTATTCCAGCAGTAGCAAGGGCTGCAACTAAAGACCAAAAGCTTACAGAATCCAGTAGAGCGGTAGTTTGGGGTGTAAGTGGTGCGCGTAGCCCCAAGTCTGCCAGGTAACCAGGAATCTTTGCACCCCTGCTTACTGAGACAATAAGCATCACAGCGCCCATGACAATCTTGATCATGTAATCTTTTACATAAGTGGTTCCCAAGGCCCCGAGCTGCACCCCAAACAGGGAGGCTGCTAAGATGAGGAGTGTAAGACGGATATCAATAAGGCCGCTTAAGCCCCACTGTATGGAGCCCCACATACCCATGACAAAAGCTATCACCAACTCGGTGGCACTGGCCACAACTGCAGAGGCTCCGATTACATAAATCAGACCAGGAACTCCAATAAAGCCGCCAACTGCAATAGTAGCTGCCAACATTCCTGTGGCAATTCCCACAGGCAAGGTAAACCACAGGGATATTTTAATTCCAGCCTGCTTGAAATGGATCATCGGTGGCAAGTTCACCTTTTGCAAGGCCTTGGCGATTTTTGTCGTTTCTGCCTCTTTTCCCCCTTTAGAAAGCTTGTATGCATCATAAAAAACGTAGGTACCAACTACTACCAGCACTATCACAAACATCAGGCTCACATACAAATTAGAGCCTGCGTTGCCCCAGTGGTTCAAAATGTATTTCTGGATCTGGATACCTATTTGAACACCAACAATTGCAGAAGCGGCCATGACAAGACCCAATTTTACATCTGCTTGGCCATATTTCCATCTTTTGTAGGCACCAACCATGGCCTTGGGAAACTTGTGGCACATGTTGCTGGCCACGGCCACTGCACCGGGAACACCCAAGGACATCATAGAAGGGGTTAAAACAAAGGCGCCTCCTGACCCAATAAATCCGCTCAAAAGGCCGCCTATCAAACCAACCACCAGAAGCGCTATGACCTTAGAGGTAGGCAGATTGATAAACATTATTGAAATGCGCTTGACCTCGTTTGTTATTTCATGATCTATTGTTTTTAGGCTTACCAAAACTTTTCTATTAAGAGGAATGTCTTTCGTTTCCATATCAGGCGGGAGAACAAGCGTGATCTCTTCACCTGTCACGTCTTTCTTGAACAAGATCGTATGATCTGGATTGACCTTCAAGATGAAGCCTTTAATAAGATTTTTCGGTGGGCCGCCACCGCCTGCAAGAACAGCAGAAGCGGCAAAACAAACTCCCAACACCACAACCAAAGCTAATATTACACGTTTCATGTTATTATCTCCTCCTTTAGAACAGGTAAAATTGTTAGTGTCCGCTCCCTTTGGGCTCTATGCCAATGAGTGACAAGAAATTGCTGGCGAATGTTCCGTGAATGAATGAAAAAACCAAGGCAGTGCCCACAGGATAGGCAGCATGCCACCCTCCCTTGGTATACTCAGAAGTGACCCAGTCTGTGTGAGTAAAGAGCAGATAATACATTGACAAAGACAAAGCACCGAAAACCAGTGTCTTTATAAATAGACCACCCTTTCCCTTTTTTGCTTTATTAGGCATCTCGTTCCTCCTCTCTTAAGATGGTTTGTATGACCGCCTTTTGTTCACCTATTCTGGCAAACAGAGGCAAAGCCATTTTGTTGTCCAGTTGATTCACCATTGCCTTGCTCCTTTCTGTTATAAAAATTGTTCTTGTTGTTACAAGCTGCTGTCCTCCCTTTAGTCAATTTTTATGCCATCCAAATAACAGGCTATAATTACAGGAAATTTCATAAACGTCCCCGAAACCGAGAATATATCCATAACAAAAAAGATGCAAAATGCAACACCATAGCTGCAAAAAACATTAATTTTTCACAAGTTGGACATCGCGGAATATAGTGCCCTTCAAACACATGTTTGGACTGTTTCAATAACTAACTGTTCTGGTTATGGAAAAAGCTGTAAGATCGAAAATTATCAATTTTTTAAGGCAACTGAGCTTTTATGTTGCAAATTGCAATACCATGTATAATTTTGCAACAAAAAGAATGAGCGCGGGTTAATCTATCACAACCTTATGAAATAATTACCTTTTTATTTAGACTTGTCTTTCCTATCCATTGAAAATGCCCTTTTGATGAAGTAACTGAGCACCCAAATTGTTTTAAAATTTATATAAAATCAACAACTTATTTCAGTGGCACAAAACTTGTAAATCAAATGCCTGGAAAAATAGGCATAGAATTGAAAAAAACGGGAGCCCACGTCATGAAATATGAGGACGGCCTTGATGAAAAAATAATCAAAATCAGCTCAGCCAACATTAAAGGTTCTGCCAGGGAATTGCTCAACTTAAAAAATGAATCAGTTCTACTCGTAACGGATAATCATGGCCCAACAGAAAGGACCATAAAATATGCTGCCAATCTATGCCGTCACACGGGCTCATCGTTGTTATTGATCAATACAGCCCCTGATGACAGCGGTCTGGATGAGTTCAAAGTCCAGTTAAAAGAGTGCATGCCCCACCTCAAAGACATTCAATGGAGCCTTGCTGGCTTAAAAGGACCGGTAACGGATGTATTAAGAAACCTTTCCAAGTCCACTGACAAAATCATCTCCATAATTCTGGACAAGGAATGGCTCGACAGGCAAATGCCTGGAAAGCGTCACAGAAAATGGCTTAATAAGTTGGGATGTCCAGTGGTGCTGGTTGACAAAAAAGATGACTAGAACCATTTAATTCTTTTCCAAACCATATCGCTTGATCTTTCGCCATAGCGAAACTCGGTCGATGTTCAAGATGTCGGCTGCCTTGGTCTTATTCCAGCCAGTATGGTCGAGGACCCATTTTATATATTTCTTTTCTTGCTCTTCTAATGAGGGGAGTTCTCCGCGCTTAGGCCTGAACGTAGCCACTTGCAGATCTGGAAGATTGTCCACTTCGATTGTGTCGCCTTTGGTCAGCACCACCGCACGTTCGATAATGTTTTCAAGTTCCCTGACATTGCCCGGATAGTCATATTTTTTGAGTATATCCATAGCCTTGGGAGTGATGAAACGGACATCCTTCCCCGCAACTTTGCTATACTTGTCAATAAAAAAATGAATAAGCAGAGGTATATCCTTTTTGCGTTCTGTTAATGGAGGCAATTTGATATTTACAACATTGATGCGATAATATAGATCGCGCCTGAACTTTTCTTCTTCAACCAATTTTTCAATATTTCTATTGGTTGCAAAAAGAAACCGGACATCTATCTTAATAGGCTTGGTCCCGCCAACCCGCATAATCTCCCGTTCTTGAATGACACGTAGCAGCTTGACCTGCATTTGGAGAGTGGTCTCTGTTATCTCGTCCAAGAATAGTGTACCACCGTTAGCCTCCTCAATAAGGCCTTTCTTTGCACTATCCGCGCCTGTATACGCTCCTTTTTCATGTCCGAAAAGTTCGTTGCTTAGAAGCTCTTCTGCAAAAACACCGCAATTGACCGCCACCAATGGGCCCTCTTTTCTAGGGCTCATCTCATGTATATACCTGGCAAGCACCTCTTTTCCTGTGCCACTCTCGCCTGTGATCAAGACGCTGCAGGAACTCACTGCCACCTGGCGCGCCACCTCAAGTATTCTCTTCATGGCGGGATCTTCTGCAATTATTTTGATACCTGGGTTGCTTGCAAGGTGTTTCCTTAAAACCTCAGTTTCCTGAAGATGGCGCCTTTGAGAGATCGCTTTGTCTACGATCTTTCTGACTTCATCTATTTTGAATGGCTTTGCAATATATGTGTATGCTCCCGATTTCATGCATTGGATGGCCGAGTCGACTGAGGCATAACCTGTAATCATAATCACTTCCGTGTGGGGATATAATTTCTTGACACGTTTGAGTATGGTTTGACCGTCCACCTTAGGCATCTTGAGATCAGTCAATACGAGATCAAATTCACATTCATCTAGTAACTTCAAAGCCTTCCTGCCGCTTTGGGTGCCAACGGTATGGTAACCAGATTTTTTTAGGATATGTTGCAAGTTGCGTAATGTTATCTTCTCATCGTCTACAACCAATATGCTGCCCTTAGTCTCGGGACTGTCTTGATGCATAATTTCCTTCTCCTTATTTCAAATGCACTTGATCAACGCGCATATAAAACACATTTCCTTTTTAGAACAGCCGTGACTTGGTTAATCAACAAGCTGATCTTTTTAATAAAAAATGGTTTGAAGCTCTTGTAAAGGGCTATGTAGACAAGTTTAGATTTGACGCACTTGGTGTAGATGCTTACGACTTTTAAAAAACTCCAGTTCAAAGCTAAAACGATTATAGTACACCTTTATATATTTCCGAAAAAAAAATCAAAGCTGTCAATAGTATTAAAGTCCTTGGCAACGCCAATATAACAGAACAGGTAATATATTTTCGGGTCAGTGTTTTATTAGCCTTGTGAACAATAGCTCATTTGTCTATTCAAAAAAGTTTATCGTCACTGGTATATTTTAACAAAAATGACAAAATTTATTCTTACTCCATAACCGTACACCCTTGCATCATATATTTAGGTATTTCAAGCCTGATAGTAACTTCAAACAAATTTGTGCCAAACAACTGGTATTTACCTGAACAATTGTATCGTAGCATTATTCTGATATTTTTATTAGATCAATATTGAAAATCTACCTCATGTCAATGTCATCTACCACAACTTTTATGAATATTACATCATCATCTCACGCGCGGCATTTAGGGCAAAAAAAATGAAAAAAAGGCGGGATATAGACTCTTCAAAAACGTTCAGAAGATTTCAACTTCCGCTTATCCACCTTGCCTGCTGGGGTCTTGGGAAGCTGTTCACAGAATTCAATATATTTTGGCACCATGAATGGTTCCAAATTCTTCATGCAATATTTTTTGATGGACGTCTTGTTCAAACCCGACCCTTGTACTGGCACCACGAAGGCCTTTATGGCCTGACCAAGAAGCTCGTCTTCGACCCCGATCACGGCAGCCTCGGCCACACCCTCTATTTCACTCAAGACATCTTCTATTTCCCGGGGGCTGACTCGCTCGCCCTTGGTCTTTATGAGATCGTCCTTGCGTGAAATAAAATATAGGTAGCCATCTTCATCCTTGGTAAATAGATCGCCAGTAAACAATAACACCTCGCCTGGATAACGGCCCCTGCGAAAGGTCTTGGCAGTCTCTTCAGGCGCATTCCAGTAACCCTGCATAACGTTTGCGCCTCTTACCACAAGTTCACCAACTTCGCCTGGCCTGATCTCTTCACCATTTTTGTTCAATATGTAAACTTCTTCATTTGGGATAGGAATCCCTACAGATTCAGGCCTCCGTTCAAGCTCATCAGGGGGCAGATATGAGACCCTCTTGCACTCAGTAAGGCCATACATTGAGTAGATTTTGACATGTGGAAACAGCTCTTGAAGCCTTTTGATATGGCTTACAGGCAAAGCCGCTGCTGTGTTAGTGATGTAACGCAAGGCGTGTAAATTCATGGTTCTCAGGTTTTCCATCTGAATAATTATTGCAGCCATGGTGGGCACTATGGGAAAACCTGTAACCGACTCCTTCTCCAGTAACTCAAGTACCTTAACAGGGTATACAAAGGATCTTTCCAGTATCAACGTTCCACCAAATAGAAACGTCATGAATAGTTGATACAGGCCATAATCGAAGGCCAACGGCAAGCAGTTCAAAATCACATCCTCTTCATTGTTTTCAAGGTACTGTATTATGCTCGAGGCTGCAGAATATACATTCAAGTGGGTTGACATCACCCCCTTTGGTTCCCCTGTGGAACCAGACGTGTATATGATCGTGGCCAGATCCACATTGATCGTTTTCACATTTTGCAGCAAAACCCTTGGTGCCCCAGCATCAATAACCTCTTGCCACGACACGTGAATTGGACAGGCTGCGGTTATGTCAACCATCTCTGGCACCTTGTGGCACCAGATTACATAGCTGGGGTCTTTCAAATCTGTTAATGCCGCCTTGACCACAGCTGACTTTGATTCATGGGCCACAAGGAATGAGGCACCTGAATCCCTCAAAATATAGTTGAGTTTTTTGGCCTTCATAGCCGGGTTCAAAACCACAAAGGTTGCCCCAGCCTTTGCTGCTCCAAAAATTGAGATCACTGCCTCGACGGAATTGTCCAAAAAAACGATCAGACGGTCATGGCGTTTTAGGCCCAGATCGACCAGGCTGGCTGCCAGCGATTCGCTCATATCGTCTATTTGGGCATAAGTTAAACGCGTTTGACCACACACCAGTGCAGTTTTGTAAGGATTCTTTCGAGCCGCCCTTTCTAAAAAATTTTGCACCAACATAAGAATGTTATCTACCTCGTGCCATACTTATAAAACTCCTACAGTTACATAATAGCCATCTTTAATTTCCAGAACAACAACCGTTGTTCCATCCGTTTCTTGCAAGCACTCGACGCCCAACTACCTGATTCTAATAGACAAGTTTTTGTCAGTATTTTGTCAGTTACAAAGTTTAAATTAAAGTCACCATGACTCACGAAAACTCCGCGACCAAAGGCCAAAGAACCAAATTGACAATGGTGGCTAAGCTCATTTTAAAAAACGGAGATATCTTTTTTAGAGGCACCGTTACGGAGGTGACGACTGGTCACACCGTGACTATAAACAAAGGCAAAAGCATCGATCAGGCTGTGAGAGAAATAGTTGAACTAAAACAACAAAAAAACGAGAAGGACAAAAATAGATAAGAACCTCCGCTATCCCTATTTTTGGCTCCCGCCATGACTCAAACAAACCATAGATATTACATGAACCATATAAATAAAGTGCCCGCATTTTCGTTATTTTTCACATTTCAATAAAAAACTTGAACCTCTATAGGCCAAATAAGAACCTGGTGACTATTCAAGCCTTGGCCTCATTGACTCCAGACGTGGACTTAGAGGCCTTAACTGCCCTTTACACCTTTGAAGCCGGCACCGTATGAAATTTCAGCTCATGAAAAAGAAGGTGCTAAACCGAACGTATGGGAAAACCCAAAAATAGCACGTTTTATGTCACAAAATCTCTCTCTTTTGAAATTTTGTCTTGATCTACTCCAAATAATTATATTAAAGAAAGTTAGGAAAGCTCTTGTCCCTGGCAACACGTTGATAGACACTGGAGTAGGGAAATGGTTACCATTCTTTCTGTGATCCCTTGGAGTTTGTTTTGGTCATGCGTATTGGCTGCATCTGCCCTTGCTGGTGGAGGACAGCACTATCCCAACGGAGCAGAAGGTTTTCTCTGCGGAATCGCGCCAACACCAGGGGCCTACATGGTCAACTATACTGCATGGTACAACGCGTCAAGGTTCAATTTTGATGATGGAGAAGAAAAAGACGAGCTTGATTTCCATGTAAATGTCTTAGTGGATGCCCCAAGGTTTCTGTTTTTCCCAGGCTACAGAATCCTGGGTGGTGACTACGGATTCTATTTTGCCCTGCCCGTCTATTATGCCGATCTAAAGACTTCATATTCAGGTTTGGACATGGGCTCTGATCATGCATCGGGGCTGGCTGACATAGTCTTCAGCCCACTGATCCTTGGATATCACAGCCAAGATCAGAAAAAGCATCTCATACTTGGTTTCGATCTATATGCCCCGAATGGACATTATGACCCGAGACATCCAGCTACCTCCATCATGGCGCGCAATCATTGGACTTTTGAACCCAATGTTGCCTTTTCATGGATATTCCTGCATGGCATCGACTTGTCGGCAAAATTCTTGTTTGATTTTCATACAGAAAATGACGATTATTCAGACATATTTGGACGCAGAGGCACTTTGCGGCCCGGTAAAGAGTTCCACCTCGATTATGCCTTGGGTATCCCTTTATCAGAAAAGCTACGCATCGGCCTAAATGGTTTCTACTATCAGCAAATCGAGGATGATGAATTCAACGGCCAAGGAATCGGCGACGAGCGCGGCTTTACTTGGGCCTTAGGCCCAGCCTTCAAATATTCCAGCAATCACTGGGCATTGATATTCAAACATCAAGTGGAAATTTCCTCCCGTAACAGGCCGTTGGGTTCTTTCTCCTGGATGAAGCTCCAGCTTAAATTTTAGGGCTGTATTAAATGATTTTTGATCACATCAACAGCCTGTCGCCAATTGAACGTGACAGGTTACTGAATAGAATCACGCCAAAATTTCTGCCAGGCAGCATACTCCTTTTAACAGGAGGTCCAGGTACAGGAAAGACAATTTTCTTACAGCAGTTATTGGATAGAATCGATACTAAGGCAGCACACTTAGATGTAAAAACCCTTAGCCCTGACATAACTTTTTTTGTCCGGAATCTGATCAACGCATTCGATATGTTATGGCCTGGAACATTAAATGCCGATGAAATTGTGCCCTTAACTGCTACCAATCCTCTAACTGCCATTGATTTGGCCCTGGATGAACTGCTTCTAAAGGCATCTGAGCCAGCGGTAATCGCCTTGGACAGCTGCGAGCTTATTGCTGAACGTCCAACATGGCAGGCGGCCCTTTCGGTACTTGTCTCAAGGCTTCCCCTGTTTATTTCTTTGATCTTGTCCTCCCGCCTGCAATTACATTTTAAAAATCTTTCCAGCCTGAAGCTTCACGGTCGCTTGCTTACAGTGGACAAGAATGACTTGTACTTTGACTATTTTGAAACCGAAGCATTTATTCGCAGAAACCTTCCGACTGCCAACAACAATTTTATTCACAAGATTCATAAAGAAACATCTGGGTGGCCTGCAGGCCTTGCCCTCGTTTGTCAGGACCTCCGAAAAGGAAAAAGTGACCGTTTTTTGGATTCCAGACCTTCAAAGAATCTGCTGGAATACTTGCAACACGAAATTTTTGACGCCTTGTCACAGGATGCCAAGGAACTTTTGTGTACAGCAGCATGTTTGCAGCCTTTCAACGTTTCACTTCTTAAAACAGCCTCAGGTTCAAAAACAAAAGATTTGTTGAACAAGATCTTGTCTATTTCTCCCATGATAGAGAGTCTGGTCTCGGAACCCGAGCACACGTCATATCGGTTCACCGGCCTTTGCAGCCAGTTCCTCTTAGATCAAGCCAAAGATGTCTTAGGCATTGAGAAAGTTAAGAACCTGCACAGGGTGGCAGCTGATTATTTCAAAGAAAATGGCAACATTGATCTGGCCTTGGATCACTACGTTTCGATGAAAGAGTGGCGCTCAGCTTCGGATCTTATACTTGAACACCATGTTAGGTGGCTGCAGGATGGTGAATATGAAAGGCTGACTCACTGGATCAATAAACTGCCCGAACACATCCTAAGAAAAAAACCCAAAATATTGCTCGTTCTTGGATTGGCCAACTTGTATCTTGGCGAAATAAAAGAAGCTGAAAAAAATCTTGAAAACGCCTTTAGCAATCTTAAAAAGGGTTCCAAAGACTGGAGCAATGCGGGCTGCCGCCTATGTGAAGCAAAACTCCTGAATGGACACACCCAACAGGCCACCGAAATCGCAACCAACGTCACTGCCAACTCGAAACTTTTGAGCAAATACAGGGCTGAAGCAATGCTTTTTGAGGCCATAGCATTACATCAGCTCTGCCAATTCAATAAATGCGGAAGGCGATGGAGACAAATAAACACAATTGCCAACTCCAAACTCCTACCCCTGGACCAGACAACAAGGTGTTATCTCACAACACCAAAAGCCGTTTTCTACAATTTGGAGCGAAGTGAATTCCAAGAAAGCGAACAGATCCTCGATCTGGCCATAACGGTCTTCAAAAATAGTGACCCTCTTAAGCGTCTCCCATGGGCGCTGATTTTCAAGGGCGTGTTGAAACTTGAATTACTGCAACATGAGAAGGCTTTGCCGTGGTTCAGGAAGGCAGTGGATATTGCAAAAAATGTCAACAGATCAACACATGCCCTCAGCACTGCCTTTATGGCCTTTATCCTTGCGCAATTGCAGTTGCGGGAAGATGCGCTTAGGTGGCTTGAAAAGGCAAAAGAAACGGCAAATCAAGACCCCACCCTGTGGGCTCCTTCACTGTGCGCCATAGCCTCAGCAATCCTTACCGACAATTTGTCAACAAAAAGGGAGGCCTTCGAGCTTGCCTGGAATATTGCCACCCAACGTAGCATGCTTCTTCCCCAGGCCATGACCGCTTACTCAGCATTTGCCCATCGAAAATCTTATGAAGAAAGAGAACGCATCTTTTCTTTTTTGGAAAAAGCAGCCGAGACATCACAGAAATGGTGCGTAGCCCATAGGGAAGCACGGGCTTTACTATATCTGTATGTACTTGACCAGGAGACCAGGGGAAAGGGAAGAACAAAATGGCTCATGCGGGCATTTCAGTTAATAAAGGAAAAAAATCTCACATTTTTATTGACCAGGGATCCCAATATAAATGGACTCTCTTTGGCGAAGCACGCCCTTGATGCCGGTGTTGTTGAGGACTTTTTGTGGAAAATATGGCCGATGTGGGATAACGAAGGGTCTGAAGTATTAATCGAATCCTTTTACGGAGCCAACCCACAAACAAAAGTGAAGATAGCTGAAATTTGGCGAAAAACGGGTTTCAGACCCGCAATGCCCATATTGTCCAAGGCCATCAAAGCTGCCAAATCAAAAAGGATAGCCAAAAAACTTGAGAAAAGCTTGCAACACATATCTAATAAACCTCCTGAACCCCTATTCGTACAGCTTTTGGGCGGCTTTGCATTAAGAAAGGGGGCGAATATGGTTCCTGACGATTTATGGAAGCGTCAAACCGCAAAGAGCCTCTTCAAATTTCTTTGTATTAATCATGCGGTTCCGTTTGCGCAGGAGCAGTTGGCTGATATTTTCTGGCCGGAGGTAGCACCATCCAAGGCCAAAGCCAACCTATGGAGCGCCATCAGTGCAATAAGAACGGCCCTTGAACCAGGGATTTCTGCAAGGGCAAAATCTGGCTACTTACAAGTCTCTAACAAGATATACAAATTGGATTTGCCTCAAGGTTCTTCCATAGACATTTTAGAATTTAAAAAAGAGGCGAGATCAGGATTCCATCACTTGGAAAAAGGTGACCATGCCAGGGCATCCTTCTGCTTTCAAAGGGCAGCGGATTTATACAAAGGCGAGTTGTTACCTGAGGATCTATATGAAGACTGGTGCGCTGAACCTAGGGAACATCTACGCCTTTTACTGATCAAGGTGTTAAAGGCGTTGGCCACCATTTATTTCAATCAAAGAGATATTGAACAATGCATCAGTATAGGTCACAAAGTTATAGCCTTGGATACATGGGATGAAGACGCTTATCTTTTGATCATGCGGTGCTATCTCCTTCAGGGCTTAGAAATCAAGGCCATAGCCACTTATAAAAAGTGTGAAAAAGTATTGGCGGAAGAGTTGGAAATAGAACCCAACGATGAACTAAAAGACCTTTATAGACGCATTGTGCAGCGCAGAAAGGGAGATTTTCGTTGAATTCTTGCTTTCCTTCGTAACTCTGTGAATGTTGGCATTCACAAACAATACCCCAAACATCAAAGGGCCTTATTTTATCTTGAAATAACGCAGTTTTTACCTATTCTATTTTTAAAGAATAGACAATTTCTTATCTCATCATTAGAATATTACTAAAACTGCGGTTCCGAATCAATTTCAGACAATCTCTTGAGGCCCTAGACAATCTGCAAGATGTTAAAAAAATAGATATAATGAAAGATTTTTTGGAATAGTCGGTTTCAAGGGTCTTGCCCCCTACTTTTTTGAAATTGATACAAATGCCAGGTTTTCCAACCAAGGTGAACTGCTCCTTGATTTCGAGGCCGAATATGAAATCTTGCTTACTCAAAGGCTGATTATCCAGCCTAGGCTGGATGCCTCCCTCTCCTTCAACAAAATAGAGGAGTTGGAAATAGGCCCTGGCCTTGCTGCCCTAGAGTTTAGCGTGAGGCTCAGATATGAAATAAGGCGCGAATTGGCACCATATATAGGTCTTGCTTGGCACACTTTGTCTGGCGGAACCAGGGATATTGCTAAAATAGAAGGCTCTCCGAGGGATGTAACCGCCCTGTTTGTCGGGGTAAGATTCTGGTTTTGAACGCTCAGATAAGAAGGCCGCCTTCACTTTCAAAAAGGCGGCCTTCTTCGAACATCATAAAAAACTATTCTTCTACAATTGGAAATTTCTGAACCTCTTGGTAGATGAGATCCTTTTTCTTGCCGCTGATTTTGTAATAAACATTAACGGTTACATTGGCCTCTTTTATATTCTTGGGCAGAATGAAAAGGTAATTTTCTTCCTGTACCTTCAAGGGCTGCAGCGTCAAATCCAAAAGCTCCTTTATCTGCCACGCTCCATATCGCATATAGCCGTCCACATCGAGCCCAATTTCCAGGTACTCTTTTTCATTTGAATATAAGACATTGCCATTTTCATCCTTAGCGGTCACTTCCAGGACCACTCTTCCAGACCAAAGTCAGCCGTCTGGTATTCTATGACCTGCCTTGTTCTCCAATCTGACATGTACTGACACTGCCGGATCCCATTTCCCAACGCCATAACGGAAACACTTGATGTCGGCACTGAAATCGATACCTTCCTTAACGATATTCAGGTCGTGGCCGCCTGGCATGGTGTGGCCGCGGTTTGCCTTCTTCATATGGCAATCCTGGCATGTCTTCTTGCCCCCCTGCCCAACATAGGCATGAACGTAACTGCCTGACAAAGTATTGCACATTATCTTCTCGCCATCAGGAGCCGCATATACTCCGTGACACTGGCCACAGAATATAGCCCGCTTTAAAGTTGGGATTTTTTCGGTGGGATGATCATCTGTTTCAACGTCATTGGAAGTGTAAATCACGCCTTCTTCTGGCTCTCCGAGCACCCCAAGGGAGGGACGTGTGGCAACTATGTTGTGGCAGCTGTAACAGGTAATGTTTAATTTTCTCAACTTGACAAGGTACTTCTCCTTTTCTGCTGAAGTCTTGGCTTTTTTGGCACCAATCATCAAATCCGCTATCTCAAGGGCCAAACGCTCAGTGGCAAATTTGATCTGGGGTATGTGGCAATCGAGACACTTCATTATCTCAGCCTTGGTGAGTTTCCTTTCCCACTCATCAGGAACTCCCACTGTAAAAAAGTTGCCAATACCTTTGACTGAACTTGCCATGGATCTTGAATGCCAGGACTTGGTCCATTCCTCATAGATCTCTTCATGGCATTCCTGACAATTCTTGGAGTCAAATTTTTTCACAAAGGCATCAAAGTCATCAATCAATTTCTCTGCCCTTGCCTGCCCTTGACCTGAAACAAGCAAACACAAACAGAAAAATAAAAAAAGCTGCCTAACCCAAAATCTCATTCTCTTACCTCCTTTGGGAAATTACTGTCAGCAAGCGTTGCCTAAACAACTTGCTGCATTATAAACCTTATAAAGGGATGCCAAATGGTTTGTCAATAAAAAATTAGAAAACAAAACGACATCGGATCAATGTTTAACCAAGCTTCTCAAAAGTCTGACAGAACTGCCATGGCATGGTATGTGGAATCCATGAAAGGTGCTGCATCTGGCCTTCTTGAAAAACCCCCTGACCTGGTCCTGCACGCTATGGCAAATTGTTTTACGGCTTTTCTGCGCCATGACGGCAAAGCGGAGTTGAGAATGCGAAGGATGTTTAAAGCAAAATGACAGTTCTCAATATACGAAGTGGTTCCAGGTAAAAAGCCAAACCCGCCGTCACTGTTTTGGCACTGTAGCACCCATTCCACAATTTCATCAAATTGAGATCTGTTTTCCAGGCAGCCACTTGCAAAACAGATATAAAGGGCCTTCCACCGCTCTTCCAGTGTACCCGAAGCCAAAAAATCTTTTACAGGTATTTCTGGGACTCCAAGGTTGGCAACACATTTCAGAGGCAAAATCTCCCTTGTTTTGGTCAAATAATAAAAGGCTTCCAATGAAGCGCCCGTTAGGAATTTGTCTGCGATAGGAACTTTTTGAAGTAGACTTTTCTCAAATTCACAAAATTCAACACACCACAATACCTGATATAAATTTTTTGGGCCTTTTACGATGCCTTCATCAATGCAGCGAATGAGGAATTTAGTGGGACCTCGCTTGAAGGATCCAAAATTTGCCACATTACTCTTTAGGTTCTCAAGGAAATGTACAACCTTCAAGGCGCAATAGGTGTCTTCGATAGTGGCTGGGAGTTTTGGAGAGGCACTGAAGCCACCTTCCGCTTTTTTTCTTGATCTCAAGAATTCAACAACACCGTCTACTGTTGACGGACTGGGATAAAAGTCATTTCTTTCCGGAAAGATAGCCGGCATCCCTTAGTCTCTGAATCACCTCTTCTGGTTCAAGGTCATACCATTTTTTATACGCATCAGCCACAGCAAAATAATAGCCTGTTCTGATATTTGGACAAAATATCTCATCTGCCTCGGCCGATAGCCTCTCCAAGGCTGTATCAGATGCAGTCGGAACGGCCACCACTGTCTTTTCTGCCCCTGCGGCCTTCACTCCTTTTATTGCGGCCAGGGTGGTGAAGCCAGAAGCGAGCCCATCGTCTGCAATGATAACCGTCTTGCCCTTTAAATCTGGTAAAGGCCTACCATGTCTGAACAGCTGATTTCTTCTTTTCAGCTCTTCCCGCACCCTGTTTATCTGGGCCTCGACCTGTTCTGGGGTTATTCCAAGCCTGTCAATCAGTTCTTGGTTCAGCAGCAACGCTCCTGCGAAGCTGAGCGCCCCCATCCCAGCCTCTGGATTACCTGGAATCTGAACTTTACGTACAATAAAGAGGTCTAGAGGAACCTCCAATTCCTTAGAAATAGCGATGGCAATGGGCACACCGCCGGAAGGTATGCCCAGCACTATACAATCTTTTGCCCGCTCATAACGGGGTTTGAGCATATCGGCCAAGACTTCTCCGGCTTGGTCCCTGTCTTTAAAGACATGGATTTTGTTTCTCAATGTGGGAATCTCTATGACTTTGGATGGGTAATGCCCTTTCATGGTGCCTCCGAACCTGATCCAATGAGGAACTTATTGTCTTAAATATAGTTATTGGCCCTGTGAGCGGAACCCCTTCTAAACTTTCCTACAAAAAACTGATTTCTTCGACACTATTGACGGAGCAGACATGCCTATGTCGAAACAAAAAAACGGCATATAAGCTAACTAACTGATTTGACTAACTTAAAATAGTGGCACACCTCTTGATATGTATCTATCTGAAATCAGTTGACGAAAGGAGGTGAGATAAATGAAAAGCTATTTGCTACTGGCCACATCAGGAATTGCTGTTTTGCTATCGGCCGCTTCTGCCTTTTGTACGGATTACAGTAAATATACAACAGAGGAACTGAGTAAGATGAGAGGCACCCTTTATAACGCATCCAGCGAAGAAAAGGAAGCGTTTCGAACAGAATGGCAGAAACGACTCATGGAAATGACACCGGACCAAAGACGCTCATTTGCAGGTCCCCCATCCAATGCCTTGGCTACGAAAAACAGCTTTGGCAGACGACATGGACATAGAAGAGCCAATGGTTTGGGTGCATGCAGCAAACGATAAAATAAAAAATCATAATAGAAAGGAGAAATAATATGAAAAACATCAAATTTGCTTTTGTAGCTATTGCAATCTTCGGCTTGGCAGTATGGACTACAGCTCCCGCTTCAGCAGGCAATGGAAAAGGGGCTATGGATGGCACAGGCCCTCTGGCCTCCATTTTTAACGGAACACCAGTCACTATATCTGGCACTATTTCAGCCTTGCCATTACCCGATGATCCAGGCCTGAAAGTTGACATGGATGGGGTTATAGTTACTGTTTACGGCATACCATACACGGCCTTGCAGTACATGGGCTATGCTCCGTTGACAATCGGAGAAGACGTGGTAATTGACTGCTATGAAGTCGCTTTCAGTGATGGTTCCACCAAGTTGATCGCGGTCTCAATCACAACCGGAGACCAAACCATTACTCTTCGTGATGCAGAAACTGGAAAGCCTGTGTGGAGAGGCGCCCGTGGAGTTGGAATGACGTCCAAAATGGGAAGTGGTATTGGATTCGGTGGAAACGGAATGGGCCAAAGACTGAGAGACGGTAGCTGTTTACAATGAAATAGATTCATCTGACATTGAGGCCGCTGTCTAGCGGCCTCTCACTAAAAAATCTTTCAAATGGCGCACAGGAAAATTTTTATCTTATTCATATCGTTCTTGATCATTGACTCTGCGTATGCGTTAGATGTGATTACAGGTAAAGTGCGCACCATTGACAGGAAAAATAAAATTCTTGTTATTTCTCCACTGAATAAAACTGAAATGGATTTGACTATACGATTCGAAAAGGGTCGCATACCCTTGGGATTGAAAAGGGGCGATCTAATACGAATACGAGGTGACTTTGCATCTGATAAAAAAGGGAAAATTTTAAAGAGCCACAAGATATGGTGTAGCCTACCCGGCAGCCGTGCATTTGACAAAACGGGCGTGCGCCGCCGTCTCTTCCATGGGCGAAGCAGGAACTGGGGATCGAGGCACAGAGGGCACAAAGCTTCAGGAAGACATGGGCGCCACTGATCACAAACAGTCCAAAAATAGTTACGCCTTTTTTATACCCTTGTGGCAGGCAAACCTTATATTTTTTGCAATATTGTTTTTGTTGACTGTCTCATATTTCGTTTACCAAATAAACAACTCCCAAAAGCTTTTTATAAAGGACGCCAAGGAACATGCCCGGCTCGTGGCTGGGGTGTTAACGCTTCACATAAAAGGAGCGGTTTTATCGCGGAAGATCATTGAAGAAAATATGGTGCACTTTCTTGGCAACACGGCCAGATTTGTTGCTTATCTTGACTCCATAGAGCCCTTCACCAGCGTGGAGCTTGAAAGCTTTGCCAAGGAATCGGGATTGGTTGGTATATGCCTGGTTCGAAACGACGGTGACCAAATTCAAGGTCCGCGGAGTTGGATGCCTCAAAATATCCTGCCTTTTAACCTCCCAAAGGGCAGCTTGAAACACTATAAAGATATTCATATGGTGATTTACAGATCTGATGAAAGCCCTCCTCTAAAAGACATTTTTATTGGAATCGACGCTTCTAGCCTGGAAGAACTGTGCAGTAAAATAGGATTGCAAACCATTTTATCAGAAGCTGAAAAGTTAAATGGGATCAATTACATCAGGCTTGACACAAGGCCAGATCCAACCTTCTTTGCTTCAAACGCACCGCCATTTACCAATACATATGATGCTGAAATCTCTTTTAAGGGTTCAGGCCCCCAGCTGACCGCAGAACTAACTGTCCCATTCGGAAAGGGCCACTTGATAGTAGGCCTTGATGCCACAACATTGCTAGAAAACAAACAACGTCTATGGCGTGACTTCAGGATCTTCACCTTTGTTCTTGCCTTGGTTGGAGGTGTACTTTCATATCTGTTGTATAGACAACAGATGAGCCACCTGGCTGATGCGAGAAGATATGAGCGGGAATTGGCCTTGCGGCGCGAAGAGGCCACACTTGGAAGATCAGCAGCTGCCATTGCCCATGAAATAAGAAATCCTTTGAATGCCATGGCCATAGCACTTCAAAGGCTCAAAGTGGAAGCAACAGGCCTTCATCAGGAACACAAACATCTTTTAACTGTCTTGCTGGATTCGGTAAAGAGAACCAATAATATAATCGAAGGGCTTTTGAGCTATGCTAAGCTGCCACAGAACAGCATGAAAGAGAAAGTCAACCTCTCGAATTTAATAAAAAAAATAATCGATCTTTATAAAGGCAGAATAAAAGATGCTAATATTAACTTAAAACAAGACGTCGCACCTGACATTTATGTTCAGGCAGATCGCACGCTGTTAACGCAGGTACTCGAAAATGTCCTGCTGAACGCCATTGAAGCCCAGCCAACAGGAGGCACCATAACAATTAATCTGCACAAGCAAAATAACCGGGCAATTTTGACAGTCCGCAACCCTGGAGAAATTCCCTCAAAAAGTGACATGGACAAAATTTTTGCCCCATACTTTACCCTGAAGACCAGGGGTACAGGGCTTGGGCTTGCGATTATCGAAAAGATAGTGAAGGCCCATGAAGGCACCGTTAGTGCTTCCATTCTCAATGACAACGAATTTCAAATAAAAATACAATTACCTATGGATACGCAATGAAGATCTTGATCGTGGATGATGAACAGGTTCAAAGGGAGCTTCTCAAGGGCTTCTTGGAAAAACAGGGCCATGAAGTGATATGTGCTGAAAATGGCCAGCGTGCTTTGGAAATATTTGGTAGGGAGCCGATAGGCGTGGTGCTGCTGGATCACAAGATGCCAGGCATGACCGGTGATCAAGTATTGGCCGAGATGAAAAAAATAAATCCCGAAGCAAAGGCCATAATGATAACGGCGTACGGCGACGTAGCCACGGCCGTTTCTGCCATGAAACTTGGAGCCATAGATTTCCTAGAAAAACCCATCGATCTGGAAGAACTGCTGGCTAAAATCGAAAAAACGGAACAAGAAACATTCATAGAGGAAGATGTAAAGCAAATAAAAGAGCTGGTTGCAGATACCTCTTTACCCATCAATATAATAGCAGAAAGTCGTCAAATGAAAGAGGTGATTTCCTTGGCCAGGCGGGTGGCAAACACGCCCTGGCCTGTACTGATCAAGGGAGAAACTGGTACAGGAAAAGAGCTTTTGGCAAAATTGATACACCAGTTGAGCCCTCGTAAAGATGCCCCCTTTATAGAAGTAAACTGCGCTGCTGTTCCAGAAAACCTCTTTGAAAGCGAACTTTTTGGTCATGAAAAGGGTGCCTTTACAGGCGCATTGAATCAAAGGCGCGGACGCTTTGAGCTTGCCAACAAGGGCACCATCTTCTTGGACGAAATAGGCGAACTGCCGTTGAATCTTCAACCTAAGCTTCTCAGAACCCTCCAGGAAAACAAAATTAGCAGGGTGGGCAGTGAAAAAGATATCAAGATAGATGTAAGAATAATAGCTGCCACAAACAGAGACCTCAAAGCAATGGCTCTTGAAGGCACGTTTCGGGAAGATCTTTTTTACAGGCTGAACGTATTTGAAATAGAGATTCCGCCTCTCAGAAGCCGAAAAGAAGACCTAATTCCATTGTTAAAATTCTTTTTAAATAAATACAGTTCAAGTCATAAAACGCTTTCTGACGAAGCTAGGAATCTCTTGATTAAATATCCATTTCCAGGCAACGTTAGGGAACTAGAACACATAGTCCAAAGAATGGTCACCCTTGCAAGGGGCCGAATCATTAAAAGTTCAGACCTCCCTCCAGAAATACGACATCATCAGATCACAACAACGGGAACGCTCGAAGAACGATTAAAGGCCGTAGAAAAAGAGATGATCCTGAACGCCTTGGAGAAAAATGGATGGATTCAAACCAGGGCTGCCAACGATTTAGGAATAAGTGAACGAGTCCTGCGTTACAAAATGGATAAACACGGAATAAAGCGTTCCAGGTCAGTAGATTGATCCATGTCTTCGGTTTCGACATTTTTGTCTAACCAGACCAGTTTCGTCGAGAACCTTTTTACCCTCCAACATTAACCACTTGAAATAAAAGATAAATCACCAGAGTCAACTTGGCACAATAATTGTCTTTATTGCTGAACAAGAATCAGCATATTGAAAATTATTTAAAAACGGAGGTAACAACCAAGATGAAACGGAAATACTATTATCAAATCAGTGCAGCACTTCTTTTGTTGGTGACACTAACTGCCACGAGCTGGGCGCAGCCTGGTTGGCGGAACAATTCCTTTATACCCCGCACTTGGGGCCAGGAAACAGGCCTGGTAAGCCTTATAAATTCATTACCACACCAAGACCTAAGTGCCGAAGAAACAGAAGCCCTCATAAAAATGCGTGAAGAAGAAAAGTTGGCAAGGGATGTTTATAAAGTGCTGTATGATATTTGGGGCGTTCAAATTTTTGCCAATATTTCCAGGAGCGAGCAGCGCCATATGGACGCAGTAAAAGCACTGCTGGACAAATACAACCTTCCAGATCCAGTATCAGATCCCACAGCAGGTATATTCAGCAGCCAGAAGATGCAAACACTCTATAATGATCTCACCGCCCGCGGTAGCAAGTCTTTAGTAGATGCCTTGTTGGTGGGCGCTACCATAGAAGACTTGGACATTTATGACCTAAAAGAATGTTTGAGCAAAACAGACAACCAAGACATTTCCACTGTTTTTCAAAACCTCATGAAGGGTTCCAGAAACCACCTGAGGGCCTTCTCAAGGATGTTGAGTTTATTTGGCCAAGACTACACGGCACAATTTCTCTCACAAGATGAAGTTGACGCAATAGTAAATTCACCCAGGGAAAGGGGCCCTGTAAACCAAGACGGCCTGCCCTTGCCTGGATTCAATAGAAAAGGATGCAGGGGATTGCGGTAGTTAGTCTGTAATCCTTAAAACCAAAAACAAAGGATGCAAGCCATGAGAAAATTGTTCAAGATGAGTCTGTTGGCTATTACTTTGTCATTTTGTTATATAGGTACTTCTTTTGCCGGTACGGTCTGGTCTGTCACCGTTGGCAATTATCCAAGACACCGGCCAGTAGTAAAGACTGTAATCTATGCATCGCCTGCTAATTACGTTGTAATAAATAATTGCGTCCCTAGAAAAGTGCGCCACTTCAAGAAACGCAGGGTAATTTACAGACCCGCAGTGGTAATAACCCCTGCAGGTTATATAGATTACAATGTACATATCACTGGAACCGGATTTTACCCTTGGTAAACCGGTTAAAGGCGTTTTCCTTTAAATCCCCTGAAGGCTCTGATGGCCTTTCAGGGGATTTTTCCCATACCTAAAAAATTTCCCTGCCTTGTTTTTAACCGTTGCCAACTTTTCCGCTCCCAATTAAAAAAGATGAACTACACAGTGATTTTCAAACAACCTTGTTAGAGGAGCTAGAATGAACTCCAATGAATGGTTACGGCTTCGTGAGCTAATTACTGAACTATCTTATAGAGAGGGCACTTTCACCCTCACTTCTGGAAAAAAGAGTGATTTTTATATTGATTGCAAACAAACCACCCTGTCTGCCGAAGGTGCGTATTTATGCGGCAAACTCATGTTTGAACGAATTGCATCTTCCGGCGTCAAATGCAGTGGAGTTGGCGGCATGACCTTGGGGGCCGACCCTCTGGTCACAGCAGTATCAATAGTGAGTTTCCTCAAAGGAGATCCGATACCTGCCTTTATAATCAGAAAGGAGCGAAAGGGACATGGTACCGGATCTTGGATCGAGGGCAAGGCCAATATCCCAGTTGGCAGCACGGTGGCATTGTTGGAAGATGTGGTCACTACTGGAGGCACCCTCATCAAGGCAATCGAGCGCACTGAGGAAGAAGGCTACAATGTCGGCTGCATCGTGGCCCTTGTTGACAGGCTCGAAGGTGGAAGAGAAACTTTGAGAGAACGTGGCTATGAGCTCATTTCCCTATTTACCAGAACGGATTTTGTAAAATGAGTTCCATCTTTTTGCCTATAGTGACCCCGGCGCAAATGCAGGCTTTAGACACTGCTGCCATTGAAAAATATGGCATTCATGGCCTTATTCTGATGGAGAACGCAGGCCGTGGCAGTGCTGAATTCATCATGTCTGAGTATGCCAATGAATGTTCCGCAGGCGCTGCTGTTTTGTGTGGGCCAGGCAACAATGGAGGAGATGGATTTGTAATTGCGCGCCACCTTTTTCAACACGGTATAAACACCACCATTTTCGCCCTGGCTCCAATGGAAAAATTCAAAGGCGATGCATTGATCAATTACAAGATAGCAAAAAAGCTAGACATACCATTTTTTGAAATATTGTCAGAGGCAGATGCCGCTGCCTTGAGCGACCAACTCAAGAAGGGCTTTGGCCTTTTAATAGATGCACTGTTTGGAACGGGCCTGTCACGGGAAGTCTCAGGCAGGTTTGCGTTGGCTATTGAAGCAGCCAACAAATCCAATCTGCCCATCATAGCCATTGATATTCCATCTGGGCTTTCAGGCCTCACAGGACATGTCTTGGGAACTGCTGTGAGAGCTGCAGCAACATGCACCATGGCGATTCCTAAGACAGGGCTTGTGACCTGCCCAGGCTTTGAATACACGGGCAGACTGCATGTGGTGGAAATTGGCATCCCAAGGCAAGCTATCCAAGAATCAGGCCTCTCTTCTTTTCTCATTACAAAGGAGTACGCTGCTTCCATTCTGCCATCAAGGCCGCCGTCTGGCCACAAGGGCACCTTCGGCCACCTGCTGGTAATTTCTGGATCAAGAGGAAAGACTGGAGCAGCGGCATTGTGCGGCCATGGAGCTGTAAGGGGTGGTGCGGGACTTGTAACTGTTGCAATACCAGAGGGTTCGCAGCCTGTGCTCGCAGAAAAATTGACCGAGGCCATGACCATTCCAATTCCGCAAAATGAACATGGTACATTGTCGCAACATGCAATTCCACTCATTTTTGAAAACATGGCCAGGAAAAAGGCCATAGCCGTTGGCCCTGGAGCAGGTCTGGATGAAGAGGCACAAGAAGCCTTGACGAAGATTGTATTGGAATCCGAGGTGCCAGTTGTAGCCGATGCAGACGCATTGACGGCCTTGGCCAAAAATCCCGCTGCGCTGCAAGATTCAAACGCTCCTGTACTGCTTACACCACATCCAGGAGAAATGGCCAGGCTGCTTCACTGTTCAACTAAGGAAGTTCAAGCAGATAGGATCAAGGCCTCGTGCGAACTTGCAACGGAAACAGGTGCCACAGTGTTGCTAAAGGGGGCAAGAACAGTGATTGCCGCCCCAGACGGCAGATATGCCATAAACCCCACCGGTAACCCAGGAATGGGAACAGGCGGCATGGGAGACGTGCTCACAGGCATTATTGGAGCACTTCTGGCCCAAGGATGTGCACCTTTTGAAGCGGCCTGCCTTGGCGCCTATGCGCACGGGCTGGCAGGAGACCAGTTGGCAACATTCAAAGGTCCCTGGGGCTTTATCGCCTCCGAATTGGCAGACTGGCTGCCAAGGGTGTGGAAGCAACTTCAACAAATCCATGAAAAGGGCTCCTGACACTCAAAACCCCACCCCTTACCCACCCCTTGGAGCACACATGTCAGTGGCTGGCGGCATTCACAATGCCATTGACCACATAATCAAGGTAGGTGGAACGGCCCTCCAAATCTTCACCAGAAATCAGCGCCAGTGGAAGGCAAAGCCACTTTCTCAAAAAGAGATCTCAGATTTCATTAAAAAGCGCAAAACCGCTGGCATCAGGCATGTAGCCTCCCATGCATCCTACCTTGTAAATTTGGCCTCGAAAAAGGTCGACCAGATTGAAAAATCAATAAGCGCCATGGCCGATGAACTTTGGAGATGCCACCATCTGGGAATAGACTGGATTGTGGTACATCCTGGAAGCCACGGAGGCGCGGGGAGAGTTGGAGGTCTAAAGCAGGCCACAGAAAGCATTGATGCTATTTTCGAGCTGGCAGGCCCAATGGTTAAAAACGGTATACTGCTTGAGACCACAGCAGGCCAAGGAACATCGCTGGGCGCCATTTTTGAAGATCTGGAATATATTCTGGGCGCTTCCAAGTACCCCGAAAGGCTTGGAATATGTGTAGATACTTGCCACATATTTGCCGCTGGCTATGACATTTCCAATAAAAACGCTTACAGAAACACCTTTGAATTGTTTGACAAGATAGTTGGACTCAAACGAATAAAAATGTTTCATCTGAACGACTCCAAAAAGGCGCTTGGCAGCTGCATAGACAGACATGAACATATTGGCAAAGGTAAAATCGGCTTGAAGGGTTTTGCCTTACTATTAAACGACGAGAGGTTCCGTCATGTTCCCATGGTCTTGGAAACGCCCAAATCAAAAGATTTGTCCGCAGACGTTAAAAACCTCGAGGTTTTAAAGGGATTGATCCATAATGTAGATTGAGTAGCCTTCAACTACTTTAATACTCATTTTTTCGATATATTTACAGAATAGGATAGCAGTGAGTTTGGTCCCTACCATAAACAGTTATCGATATCGATCTTATTGATTCTTGCTGCACCCATTTATTTGTGAGATTATCTATTTATTGGTTGACTTAAAGATCTTTAAGATTTAGATATATCCAACTTTGACCAAGTCTGCCTGGCCATTGTTTTATTTTTCAGGTCATACATTGCATATAGGTTTTATTAACAAAAATTTGTTATGAAGTAGAGAAGGTTACGTTGTTGAAGTAACTAAAAAAAACAAAAGGAGGCGTCAATGAAAAAACTTTTAATGATCTTGTTACTTTTTTTAACATTCTCGATCAGCTATGCAAATGCTACACCGCCTGCATCGTTCAATGGAAATGATTTAACTGTTTCATTAGAATGCGTTAGGATCAAACAAGGTACCACTGTGGGAAATCAGTGTTATAGAGTAAAATTGCAATATGACAAAGGATTGTTCGGGATATTAGATATATCCAGCCCATTCAGTGCCCCTCAACAAGATTATGACCAAACTTTTGATCTAGATACTTATGTTTTGAATATACCCTACATAGAAGTAGGCAACGAAAATTATTTGGTAGATTTGGAACTAGATGCTGTCTCAGGAAAATTTGCGATTCTCAATTTGAGAAATAGTCCCATCCACATGGACGATGGAACGTCAGGTGAAACCCTGGGAAGTTGTCTACTAGACAGTAGCTATGCGCGGGTGTGCTACAACTTCAAGACCGGAATCTCCAGAGAGGCAATTCAAGTGTGCACTACCCGCGGTGGCAGTTATTCCACAGATCCCTGCCCCAATGACTCTGTAATGACATGCAAAAACGTTCATCTTGGCGATCTATCGTTTGATATAGAACATTATGGTGCCATAATGAATCTATCTATGGATACTTCCATGCAAATCTATAATGATGAATGCAGTGATCTCGGGGGAACCATCGACTAAACGACTTTTAAAAAATGACGATATAGTAAGAGCACGAAATGGCTTGAAGATGATTCATAGGGCGCATTTTTTTGCGCCCTATTTGTTTTAAGGATTTTTTGTAACCACCAGGCACATCTTTTTTGACCAACTTTTGGTCATTTTTTAATTCTATCTTGGATTTTCATCCAAAAGACTTATCTCCCTTCGCATGAGCCAAAGCAGCAAAAGCCCTGGTACTGCGGCAACAAATGTCACGAAAAAGAAAAACGGCCAGCCCACTAATTCAGCCAGGAATCCAGATGGAGGTGCAACGAACACCCTGCCAACCGAGGCAAAAGCGGATAGCATGGCATATTGGCTGGCACTGTACCGATGGTTGCAAAGGGCCATTAAAAAGGCCACAAAGGCTGCTGTGCCCATGCCGCCCGAGATATTTTCGAAGAGTATGGAGATAACCATTGCTGGAAAATTGTGACCAAGATAGGCCAATACCATAAAAGAAAGATTGGAAACCGCCTGAAGCAGCCCAAAAAACAAAAGCGAGCGGTACAATCCCAGCCTTGCCATGAGAACGCCCCCGTAAATGGCGCCTCCAATGGTGGCAATGAGCCCAACCGCCTTGTTTATGGTACCAACTTCTGTAAGGCTGAAACCGGCTCCACGTATCAAAAATGGCGTAGTGAGTATACCAGCAAATGCGTCCCCCAGCTTGTAGAGCAATATCAAAATCAGGAAGGCAATGGCCTTTTCTTTTGAGAAAAAATCCTTGAGTGGCTCAATCACTGCGTCTGTCAAAGTCTTGGGATTGGACACCCCCTTTGGAGGTTCTGGTGAAACTAAGGTGAAGAGTATACATAACGTCATCAAAAAGGCCATGGCCATATAGGCTACATGCCAGCCCAAATAGTCCGCTGCAATCAATGCAAAAGCCCCTGAAACCAACATGGCTATCCTATAGCCAGTCACGGACAAAGCTGCGCCAATACCCCTTTCCCGGGCTGGCAGAACATCAGTTCTGTAGGCGTCAAATACTATATCTTGGGAGGCAGAAAAAAAGGCTAGCAATAGAGCCAGAATGGCTGCTGTATGCACCATCGCCGAAGGGCGTAAAAGTGATAGAGCCACCAACACCAATGAAATAAGTGCCTGGGTAAAAGCCATCCATCCCCGTCTTCTCCCCAAAAGAGGTATAGTAAATCTGTCCATCAAGGGAGACCAAAGAAATTTCAAGGTGTAAGGCAGCCCAACTAGCCCAAACAGCCCAATTGCCTTTATATCTACCCCCTCTACGGTAAGCCACGCTTGGAGGGTGTTTCCGCTCAGGGCAAGAGGCAGGCCAGATGCAAACCCAAGGGGCATCATCATGATTACCCGCCTGCTTTTAAATATCGATGTCATCTTTCTTCGCTGTGCCTTTTGAGTTTTGTTGTTCTGAATTATAGTGCCTCCATGACATTTTTTATTACCAAACGCGGTTACCTCGTAATATGGATTGCTCTAGGCTTGTTTTATCTGTGCTGTTTTTTTGCAGGCCTGATCTATGGAAGGTATCCTGTGTCAGGTCAGCAGATCATGGCCATATTAATTGGAAACGTCCCCAAAGGCGACAATCCTGATGTGTTAAAAACCATCGTCTTGGACCTTAGAATGCCAAGGCTCTTGATAGCATCCATTGTGGGGGCAGCCCTGGCCAGCGCTGGAGGCGTTTTTCAAGGCCTTTTGAGAAACCCTCTTGCCGATCCTTTTACTCTTGGTGTATCCACAGGTGCTGCTTTTGGCGCAACCTTGGCCTTGATTGCCGGTGTGGCTTCTGGAGTTGCAATCCCGATGGCTGCTATGCTTGGTGCCCTGGCTACACTGGCGCTAGTATTACTTCTATCCAGGGATAGGCAAGGACTTCAACCAGCCACCATGATCCTTGCTGGCATTGTGGTCAGCACCTTTTTGTCTGCTTTGATAAGCCTTATAAAAAGCCTTGACGAAGAAAGTCTCGCAGCCATAGTCTTCTGGATGTTGGGAAGCTTTGGTGGACGTGACTGGTCCCACGTCATCTTTGCTGCACCATATTTCATAATGGGTTTTTTTACCGTCTTGGCCTATGCTAGGGATCTCGATCTCTTGTCCATGGGAGAACTTGAAGCAAGGCAGCTTGGAGTTCCTGTTCAACGCAGCCGACTTGTACTAATGACCGCTTCATGCCTAATGACCGCAGCAGCTGTTTCCATTAGTGGTATTATAGGTTTTGTCGGCCTCGTGGTACCCCATATGGTCAGGCTCTTACAAGGGCCAAGGCATGGCCATCTGCTCGTTAGTTCAGCCATTCTTGGTGCCACAGTGACCGTGCTTGCTGACCTTTTTGCAAAAAATCTTCTTCCTAGCGGCGAGGAACTTCCCGTGGGCGTATTAACAACTCTCATTGGAGGACCCTTTTTCTGCTATTTATTGTGGCAGAAAAAACGTTCGGAACACAAAACATTTTTATGAAAAGAACCACGATTCCCAAACACTCCACAGTTGTGTCAAAGGCCCTGGAAGCAAACAATATTACCGTTCAATATGGACAGTCTATGGTGTTGAAGGGGCTTTCCTTTTCAGTGCAAACCGGAGAAATGGTGGGCATTCTAGGGCCAAATGGCAGTGGAAAAACCACACTGCTTCACGCTCTGCTAGGCCTGGTGCCTTTGCAATCTGGCCAGGTAAAGCTTTTGGGGGCAGACTTGACTGCCATAGGCTCAAAAGAACGGGCCAGGCTTGCAGGCATGGTTCCACAAAAATTGGGCACACCCTTCCCTTTTAAAGTCTATGAAGTAGTGCTAATGGGAAGGTATCCTCACATTTCCTATTGGAGGGGATACAAGGGAGAAGATCATCTATTGGCAGCAAAAGCCTTGGAACATACAGGCCTTGAACACCTTTCGGGGAGGCTCTTTCCCTCCCTGTCTGGAGGCGAACAGCAGATGTCGCTGCTGGCGCGCTTGCAGGCCCAGAATCCTAAGATCTTTCTTCTGGATGAAGCCACCAGCGCCCTTGATATTCGGAGGAAAATAGAGGCCCTTGACTTCATCACAAAACTTAGCCTGAGCAAGAATCTAACGGTCTTGGCGGTCTTCCATGACATCAATTTGGCTGCCCTCTATTGCAGCAGGCTGATGTTTCTAAAAAGTGGAGAAATCAGATATGACGGTATGGTAAAGGAAGTGCTTACACCTGACAAAATAAGGGACATTTTTGAAACTAAAGTTATTGTCACAAGGCATCCTTCAATAGATGCGCCCCAGGTCTTTTTTATGCCTGGCGGTTAAAAAAATCTCATTCCGCTATGGACATGGAAAAAATTATTTATTAAAGAGCTGAACATGGGAGGCTATATCCGCTACGGCCAAGGTTTACCACAAACGCTTCTATACTCGATCTGGGGGAGCAGGAGTAAAAATGAGCAGCAAAGGTGACAATACCAAACTGTGGCAGCTTGTTACGTTACCAATGTGCGCTATCCTTGCTGTACTATTTTTCGTCATCGGAAAGGCCTCTACTTCTCCCTTAAAGGAAACTCAACCGTTGAATGTCGCATGGTACAGCTTGACTACTGCAAGAGGCGAACTGGTAAAAAATGCGCCCATTGTGGGTAATTGTTGGATCTGCCATGCAATGTGGGTAAAACCACCTGATCCATTTCTCATAAGACCTAAGTTTGCCCATCCTGAGGTTCGTCTCAACCACGGCAGAAACGAGAGGTGCTTCAACTGCCATTTGATCACTAACCGTTCCAGGTGGACCAGCGACGATCAATTCACTGGAATATTGCACACGAATGTCGAGGAGCTTTGCGGTAGATGCCATGGAGTAATCTATAAAGACTGGCTAGAAGGCACCCACGGTCTTCGCAGAGGAAAGTGGAACGCCCAAGGGGCCTTTGACAGGGAAAATGTCAAATGCAACGAGTGTCACGATCCGCATGCACCAATTTTCAAATTTACTGAAATTGCTCCGCCGCCACGATGGATGAGTAAATTTATTCGAAGCGGTGCCCCTGATTATGGGGAAGGCCACCTTTCAGAAATCGTACAAAAACAGTAGGAGTAGTATCTTCCATGGCCAAGGATGAAAAAAAGTTGAGCCGGCGTGAGTTCCTAACTGCTGCCAGCATAACTGGTGCTGTAGCTGCAGCTGGTGTTGGAGCCCTTTCCCCGCTCATGCAAGCTGAAGAGATTCCCACGAGGGAAGAATTGTTTCAAAAACATTATAAAGAGCTAACCATTGAAGAAAAAAAGGATATTTTTAAACGACTGGAAAAGACTATCTCTAAACAATATGGAATTGACGCACACATTTCTGACCCCTCGCCAATAAAAGGTGTTGAGTTTGCCATGGTCATCAACATTGGCCGATGCATTGGATGCAGAAAATGTGTCTATGCTTGTATGAAAGAGAACAATACGTCCAGAAATCCGCAAATTCAGTATATCAGGGTGCTGAAGCTGAAAAAAGGCAATATAAACCTTGAAACATCAAAACATGACTATCTTGATAAAGAGGCTGCTAGCAAAGATTACTACTATATGCCGGTGCAATGCCATCAGTGCAGAAAACCGCCTTGCGTCGAAGTTTGCCCTGTCAAGGCTACTTGGCAAGAACCAGACGGAATCGTGGTCATAGACTACAACTGGTGCATCGGATGCCGTTACTGCATGGCCGCATGTCCTTATTTTGGCAGGCGTTTCAACTGGGCAAGGCCTCGCATACCCAAGGAAGAACTCAACACGGATATGGGATACCTGTCAAACCGTCCCCGTTATGCCGGAGTAACGGAAAAGTGCACTTTCTGCCTTCACCGGATTCGGAATGGCCGCTACACCGCCTGTGTGGAGGTATGCCCTACAGGAGCGCGCAAGTTTGGGAACCTTAGGGACAAAGAGGGCGAGGTGAGGAAGATCATTGAAAACGAACGCGTTTATGTTTTGAAGCAGGAAGTGGGTACCCTGCCTCGACTCTATTATGTTTTTGCCAAATAAGAGAAAAAGTTAAAAGAGTTATGGGAAGTAAAATCAAATCTATAATGCATGGCAGCAAGGCATACATCGTCTGGTCTTCTGTGTTGTTAGGATTGAGCCTGATGGGCCTCTTTGCCTATGCCCGCCAACTCACTTACGGATTGGTAACCACAGGCATGGGAGATGAAGTTTCATGGGGGCTATACATTGCCAACTTTGCTTTTCTGGTTGGTATGGCCGCAGCGGCTGTCATGTTGGTCATTCCAGCGTACATCTTCAAGGACAGGGAGATCCACAAGATAGTCATCTTTGCGGAACTTTTTGCGATAGCAGCCCTTATCATGTGCCTGTTATTTATTACCGTCGACCTGGGGCGTCCAGACCGTTTATGGCATCTAGTGCCAGGGCTTGGCATCTTCAATTGGCCTGGTTCCATGCTCACTTGGGATGTCCTGGTTTTGAATGGTTACTTGGTGTTGAACCTCTACGCTGCCTTTTACTTGCTCCATACAAAACGGCTAGGCAAAACACCGAAGCCAGCCCTCTATCTACCTGTCGTATTTCTATCTATTGCCTGGGCCCCCAGCATCCATACCGTTACTGCCTTTTTGTTTCAGGGTCTCGGCGCTAGACCATTCTGGCATTCGGGGTTGATAGCTCCGAGATTCTTGGCTTCTGCTTTTGCTGCCGGCCCAGCCTTCATGATCCTTGTTTTCAAGCTTCTTGAATCGAATGGAGCATTGAATATATCTGAACAGGCCATACGAAGGATACGCCTCATAGTCACAGTTAGCCTCCTTATCAATCTATTGTTGATCGTTTCAGAACTTTTTTCTGAATTGTATTTGCAAACCGAACATTCCATTCATCTAGCATTTTTGATGGGTCTCAAAGGGAGAAGCGTGCTAGCTCCCTGGTTCCTCATTTCTTTGATTTTCATGGCAACCGCTGCCTTGATACTTCTTTCACCGCTCCACAAACGGAATCAACTGCTCATGGCAGCCTGTGCCATGACTGTGGTGGGAATATGGATAGAAAAGGGGCTGAGTTTTGTATTACCTGGTTTTATACCTTCTCCACTTGGAGATTTTGTCCAGTACAGACCCAGCCTCAATGAACTCTTGATTGTCATAGGAATTTGGTCGGCAGGATTACTGATATATACAATGCTCGTTAAAATTGCCCTGCCCGTTGTAAGGGGAGAGGGTTTGTAGATTTGATACCCTGATATTCCTTTTAACAAAGGATGACTCATGGAAAGTCGGAAGGCAGCAGGAGAAAATTTGTTAAGGTCTAAAGGAGGTAATTCGATGTTACAGAAAGGGACAATCGGCTTGGTACTCTTGTGGTCTTTTTGCTTAAGTGGCCTGGCCTATGGAGGAGGCGGATGCACCACCAAGGAGTGCCATGGAGGTATTGAAAGCATAATGCCTCCAAACAGTGAAATGACCAAGGCCTTAATCAACAACGGAACCATGCATGGCGATCCAGATGGATGCGTAATGTGTCACGGAGGCAATCCCAAAGAGACAAAAAACAAGGACCTGGCCCACAAAGGCATTCCTGCGACTCTCAAGTTAGCCCCTGGCCCCAAAGATTATTACCCAGACCCTGCCTCGATCTGGATTGCAGAAAACACATGCGGCGTATGTCATGTCGGCTACGTTTACAGAGCCAAACTGTCACTCATGAATAGCGAAGCTGGAAAGATTTCGGGAAATTTGCATTCCTGGGGTTTCGAGGAGGTGAAATATTACAAGGTTCCCTATGGCAACTATGATTTGAAGGATATAGATGGGCTCAAACCGCTGGTAGGAACGGACTTGTACAAAGAATACATGAAAGAGCAAATCAGCCTCTATCCGTACTTGTACCCAGAGAGCCTCAAGATGCTGCCCCAAGTAACTGTCGATCAGGTGAAAAAGGATCCCAAGCTTGCGGCCATTACCTATCAGCGCCATGATTGTCAGCGGTGCCACATAGGAGTGAGAGGGCGTGAAAAGCGTGGCGACTACCGCGGAATGGGATGCGGGGCCTGCCATATACTATACAGCAACGATGGCTATTACGAAGGCAATGACACTGCAATTAAAAAAGATGAGCCTGGCCATCTGTTGAGGCACAGAATTGCTGGAACCAGAAGAACTGGTGGCATACCGGTGGAGTCCTGTAATTCCTGTCATAATCGCGGGAAAAGAATAGGCGTTTCATTTCAGGGCCTCATGGAATTTCCCTATGGCTCCCCCTGGAACGCAAAAGGCGACAAACAGCCAAAGCTACACACCAAGCGCTATCTATTCATTTCAGACGATCTTCATCACCAGTATGAAAGCCGCAAGGAAAATCCCAAGGGCGGCCTGCTGTGCCAAGATTGCCACACGAGCATAGAGATGCACGGAGACGGTAACATTCATGGCACAACACTGGGACAAGTAGAAATTGAATGCACGGATTGCCACGGCACGCCAGACAAATATCCTTGGGAACTTCCGGTTGGCTATGGCGATGAAGCCGGCAAAAAACTAGGCAGCACACCACGCGGAGTTGCACAAAAAAGGATACCGCCTGAGGACCAGTTCGGCTACAAGTATGATCCGGAAGATGGTTTTATTTTGAGTTCACGAGGCAACCCGTTGGGCAACGTGGTGAGGAGGGGAAACAATGTCATAGTCCACTCTGCCACAGGCAACGACTTTCAAGTTCCTGTTATAAAAAACATTAAACAAGGAAAAAAGTGGAAAGATCCATCTGCTGAAGTTGCAATGGTGGCTGTATCTAAGCATATGGAAAGGATGGAGTGCTATTCCTGTCATGCCGCTTGGATTCCCCAATGTTACGGATGCCATGTAAAAGTGAGCTACATGAAAAAAGATGGCAAAATGGTTACTGGAACTGACTGGGTGGCCTCTGGCAACAGCCGCACGAAAAATGGACTTACAGCAGATGCCCCACTCAAAAAACCTGGCGTGAAATCTCCCGGAAAGATAAAGGAGCTACGTTCTTACCTGCGCTGGGAGGACCCTATTCTTGGCATCAATGGAGAAGGGCGCATAACCCCGCTCATGCCCGGATGCCAGGTGACATATACAGTTATAGGCCCGGAAGGCGATGTACTGGTTAACAATGAGATTCCCTTGGCAGATGATGAAGCAAAATCCTTGGGCCAAAAACATGTTCCTCTGGCTATTGACATGGCTCCAGTGCAACCCCACACTGCACAGAGGAAGGCCAGAACATGTGAATCGTGCCATTCAAATCCCAAGACCGTTGGTTTAGGGCTTGGAGGTGGTGTGTTCGGAAAATATGGCGAAGATATCGTTGAAGATCTCATAGATGCAAAGACTGGCAAAGTTATTCCGAAGAAATACCAAGTTCAGATAAAAGGCATTCCGAAACTTAATTTCGATTGGTCACAAATTGTGACACGCGACGGCACACAAGTTGCCACCGTCGGCACCCATTGGCCCTTGAGCCGGGCTTTCAACAAGAAGGAACTAGATACCATAATGCGCACAGGCACATGTATGGGATGCCACCAAGGCATGAGCCAGGCCGAGCTTTGGAAAAAGATCTCAACCGAAGGCACCCTTGATCCTAAGCAGCACCTTGAAATGATGAAACGGCTTATCAAGATACTCGGAGAAAAAAGTATCAAACCTGCTGAAGGAATCCCCCGGGCGGATTCTCAAAACAAAAAGTAACATAAATACATAAGTTAATATTGAAGGCCTCCTCAAGGGGAGGCCTTTTTTTCTGCTATAGACCATCCAGACATAAAGCATAAAATTTCACAACCTACCGAGATAGTGAAAAAAATTTCATTCCATTTTTAGAAATAAAAAAACTTTATACTTGACAACAAAAAGATAGCATATTAATTATGCTCGTCACCTCTTTAAGAAAAATCCGCGGTTTTTTCTTTTTGTAATACATCAACACAAAAAAAAGCCAGTCATTGTCACTTTTTTCACAATTTTGAACGCTGCAACATTATGTAGTGCAGTAAAGGAGAGGTGTTTTTATGGAGCATGCAACAGTAACAGCAGCTTCAATAGGCCCAGGGGTTGATCCGAGTATTGTTGCCGATGGTTTCATGATGGCTGCCCTGCTAACCATGGGGACATTGTTCGCCGTGGTTCCCATCATTCTCGCAATGATCATCTCACCCCGCGAAACCAGCCCCAAATTGGGAGCCATCTATGAATGCGGCATGGAGACATATGGCCGGGCCAGGGACGCGAGATTTGGCGTTTTTTATTACCTCTATGCCTTATTGTTCATAGTTTTTGAAGTGGATGTTCTCTACTTGCTCCCAATAGTCCGGATCTATCGCCAAGGCGTTGGCCTAACAGGCTTTTTGGAGATGTTGTTTTTCGTAGCCGTGCTCTTTTTGGCCGTTGTATACGCATGGAAGAAAGGTGTACTCAAATGGGAACAGGAAGCATTGTCGCTCCGATAGTTCATATTGACAAGCTCGAACGCATTCTGAATCTAGCCAGGGCAAATTCATTGTGGCCTCTCACCTTCGGCCTTGCCTGCTGTGCCATTGAAATGATGTCAGCAGCTGGACCGAGGTTCGACCTGGACAGGTTCGGAGCTGGGGTTTTCAGGGCAACACCAAGACAGGCAGATGTAATGATAGTTGCCGGCACTGTTACAAGAAAAATGGCTGATGCAGTCACAACACTTTATGAGCAGATGCCAGCCCCCAAGTGGGTTATCGCCATGGGTAACTGTGCCATTTCTGGGGGACCTTTCAAACTTGGCTGCAATTATTCAGTGGTCGAAGGTGTTGATTCCATATTACCAGTAGATGTTTACGTCCCTGGCTGTCCACCTCGGCCAGAGGCATTGATTGAGGCGTTCTTGAAACTTCAGGAGCAGATTACAGGAAAAAGGCTTTTCCCCTCTGCTCCAAAATCTACTGAAAAAGCAGGAAATGGCAGATGAGGAGCGGACTTGAAAATATTATAGGTACTACCTCGAAATTTGAACAATACCCTATGGAAAAACAGGGCATACACACTGCTGTCCGATTGAAGCAAGGTGATTTGAGACCTGCTGTATCCAAAGCACGTTCACTGGGATTATTCCTTGAGGCAGTCACCGCCGTAGATCATCTTGAAGAGAACCTGTTGGAACTCATCTACCTATTTGGAAATTACGAACGTCCGGAACGCACAATGTTGAGCACTTTGCTGGAAAGGACAAATGCCACAATACCATCAATTTCAGATGTCTATCCAGGTGCCTTGTGGCATGAGAGAGAGACATCCGAATTTTTCGGCATTATTTTTAAGAACATCCCAGACAATAGACATCTACTTCTACCCGATGACATAACAGGTCATCCGCTCAGAAAGGATTTCAAACCCGGTAAACTAAAGCCCATTGGGAAGAGCGAACCTTTCAAATATGAGCCTTCATCTGAGGAAAAAAGCGGATTCGTACTAAACCTGGGTCCACAGCATCCTGCCACCCACGGCGTATTGCGCATCATTCTTCATATGGACGGCGAATACGTTTTGGAAGCAGATCCCATACTTGGTTATGGACACCGCATGCAGGAAAAGATCGCAGAAAACATGACATATGCTCAAATGCTGCCTTACACCGCCAGGATGGATTACCTCTCCGCACTTCATTACAACCATGCCTGGGTTATGGCAGTGGAACAACTTTGCGGCTTTGATGTGCCCGAAAGAGCTGAACACATAAGGGTGATAACCTCTGAGCTGAACCGTATCTCCAGTCATTTGCTTTGGTATGGCGCATTTCTGCTCGATCTTGGTGGTTTTACGCCTTTTTTGCACGGCTTTGCAGACAGGGAAAGGATTTTAGACCTGCTGGAAATGGTAACAGGTTCCAGGCTTACTTACTGCTATTACCGTTTTGGTGGAGTGAGCCATGATGTTGACAGCACATTCTTGAAGAAGACCTTGGAATTCGTGGCCCATCTGCGTTCTCGCCTGCCATCATATCATGATCTGGTCACAGGCAATGTAATTTTTGAAAAAAGGAGCAAGGGGGTTGGTGTAATCGACCGTGACACAGCTGCATGCTACGGCATTACAGGTCCTTGTCTTAGAGGATCTGGTGTTGAATTCGATATAAGGAAGGCATTCCCCTACTCAGCATATTCCAAGTTCTCTTTTGACATTCCCATTGGAGAAAATGGAGACTGCTACTCGCGATACATGGTCCGCATGCAGGAAATTGAAGAAAGCCTGAACATCATTGAGCAGGCTATCGAAACCATCCCAGAAGGAAAGGTTCGAAGCAAGGTTCCCAAAACGATAAAACCGCCCGAAGGCATTTCTGCCGCCTCTGTAGAATCTTCCAGGGGCAATCTATGCGTCATCATAGTCAGCAGGGGTGATAAGAAACCGTACAGGGCAAAATTCAGAGTTCCCTCTTTTTCGAATTTGAGCATTTTCCCCAAGCTGGCAAGGAAGGAGCTGATCGCTGACACACTGGCCATCTTGGGCAGTTTTGACTTGGTCATACCAGAAATTGATAGATAGAGCTTCATGGTGATTTTATGAAAGATATCAACTTGCTCCATATTATCATATCCCTGTTGGGAATCATGGGCATCGTATCGGTGAATGCGGTGCTTGTGGTCTGGCTGGAGCGCAAGGCAGCAGGAAGAATGCAGTTCCGTCATGGCCCCATGGAAGTTGGGTTTCATGGCATACTGCAAACCCTTGCCGACGGCATAAAACTCGTGTCCAAGCAACTAGTTGCTCCTGACCACGCGGATACAGCACTCTTCATCTTGGCGCCTATAGTGAGCCTCGTACCCATTTTCGTGGCAATGATGCCTATTCCTTTCTCCAGCACTTTGCTAGCCCATGAAACAGAAACTGGCCTGCTATTGGTCATTGCCCTGGGGCTTTTGAACACACTGGGCATATTGTTGGCTGGATGGGGTTCGGACAACAAGTATGGCCTTTTAGGAGGCACCAGGGCAGTAGGACAAATTCTGGCATATAAGATTCCCCTACTGCTGACTGTTTTGACCATAGTCATAATGGCTGGATCCTTCAGCTTGAGGGAAATAGCTTTGGCGCAGCATGGAACGTGGTATGCCTTTGTCCAGCCCATCGCTTTCTTAATTTACATAGTGTGCATAGTGTTGGAGACCAACCGCAGCCCCTTTGATATGGCAGAGGCCGAAAGCGAACTAGTTGCAGGCTTTCACACTGAATATTCAGGCATGGCCTTCTCCATGTTCTTTTTGGCTGAATACAGCTACATGTTTGTGGCCTCTGCTCTGGCTACAGTCATGTTCTTGGGCGGATGGCAAGGCCCATTACTACCAGCTCCTATCTGGTTCGTTTTAAAGGTCTACTTTTTCCTTTTTTTGATGATTTGGTTCAGGTGGACCTTTCCAAGAGTGCGCATTGATCAGATGCTCATGCTGGGGTGGAAGGTTCTTCTCCCCCTCTCCCTCATCAATTTTTTGATAACCGCGGTGGTGTTGGCCCTATGATTACAAACTACATGCATGAAATAGTCAAAGGAACCGGTTCACTGCTGGCAGGCATGAAAGTCACCATCAAAGCCATGTTCACCAGGTCCCATACTGTCCAATGGCCACGGCAGCACCTAGTCCTACCTGAACGATTCAGGGGCCACATTGAGCTTGTTCCTGCAAAGGAAACAGGTTTTCCAAAGTGTTTTGCATGCGGAAACTGTGCCCGGAACTGTCCATCAAAGTGCATAACTGTAAAAGGCAAGAAGCCCGAAGGCGCCAAAAAAAAGGCGCCAACCATCTTTTTGCTAGATTTCACCAAGTGCAGCCTGTGCGGACTTTGCGTTGAAAGCTGCCCAGTCAAGGCTCTCAGTTTTTCCAAAGAGTACTCTCTGGCTGGACCATCCAAGCAAGTCTATTCAAACATGGACCTGCTTACGGAATTGGCTAGCCCATTTTCAAGCCTTGTGAAACAGGAGAAAAGCAATGGATAATTTCATATTTAAGGTCTACTACCTCTCTTTTGCCATAGTTTTGGCACAAACTGCAGCAGGAGGCGTACTGGCAGTAGCTGCCAAAAACTTGATCCATTGTTTTCTGGGAATGGTCGTAGCCCTGATAGGTGTAGCAGGCCTCTACTATCACCTTGGAAGCCCTTTTATTGCCTTGATGCAAGTAATGATATATGTGGGCGCAGTATGCGTGGCCATTGCCTTTGGCCTTTCCTTAACCAGAAAGGCTGGAGAAGAAGGTCTCAAACCTTTGTCACCCATTGCCGTCATTCCTGTGGTACTGCCAGCCGCAATGCTAGCTGCGACTCTCAAAGGACTTTCCCATCTGGAAAAGACTGGCATACCGCGAAAGCTGGATGAATCTGCCATAGGCTGGCATCTGCTGGGCAAGTACCTCTTTCCCTTTGAAATAATATCTGTGCTACTCACTATGGCAGTTATAGGGGCTGTAAGCGTGGCATTGATAAGAAGGAGGGAACAAAATGGGAATATTTGAAATTTTACCTGGAAATATAGCTGTTTACATAACTATTGCACACTTGCTCTTTGGTCTTGGCCTGTTTGGAATGCTCTTCCGCAAGACGCTTATCGGGCTGCTCATATCATTGGAGTTGCTGCTACAAGGTGTGGGAGTGAACCTCATGGCCTTTGGCACCTTTCTCGGGCACGATCACATTGCAGCCAGAGTTATCACACTTTTCGTACTAGGCATAGCCGCTGCCGAAGCAGCTCTTTTTTTGGGCATTGCCGTAGCAGTATTCAGAAACTACCAGACAGTTGCCATGGACAAATTGTCTGAGCTGCAAGGTTGAACGGGGGTCACAAATGGGTCACAACGCAGCAACCGAAATCATCTCCATCACCCCACTGCTGGCCATATTAGCCTCGGCTACAGGGGCAATCTTGATAATAGTGTTTAGAAGGCATCCCAATTTAAGGGAAGCGGTCTCGGTGCTGGCAGGCCTGTTAAAATTCTTGCTGGTTACTTCCATGGTGCCTGTAGTTTTATCTGGCAAGGTAGTCACTTATCAGCTTTTTTCCATCTATCCAGGTATCAACCTCTCTTTCAGAGTGGATGGATTCTCTTTGCTTTTTGCCTGTGTTTCCTCTTTCCTATGGATACTTACCACCTTTTATTCCATTGGCTATATGAGAGGGCTCAAAGAACACGCACAAACGAGATATTACACCTGCTTCGCTCTTACCCTCTCTGGAGCCATGGGTGTCGCCTTTTCTGGAAGCCTGTTCACCCTCTTCCTATTTTACGAATTGGTTTCCATATTCACTTACCCATTGGTTATGCACCATGAAGATGAAGAAGCCTTCACTGGAGCCAAAAAGTATCTCATTTACCTCATGGGCTCTGGAAAACTTTTCTTTCTTCCCGCAGTGATTTTGACTTACGTAATAGCTGGCACCCTTGACTTTGGCCCCAGTGGCATACTGCCGGCCACAGCCAATCACACACTGCTGATCGGATTATATATTTTGTTCATAGCGGGTATTGCCAAGGCAGGCATCGCACCTCTTCACTCGTGGCTCCCTTCTGCCATGGTCGCGCCTACGCCTGTTTCCGCACTGCTTCATGCAGTGGCAGTGGTTAAGGTGGGCGTCTTTTGCATAATCAGGGTGATCTACAATGTTTACGGGCCAGAGTTGATGGACATATTGAACCTAGCGCTGCCCACGGCCTTTTTCGTATCGGGTACCATATTGTACGCATCAATGGTTGCCCTTACATGCGACAATCTCAAGGCCAGGCTAGCCTATTCCACTGTAAGCCAGCTCTCATACATCGTATTAGGAGCTTCACTGGCAAACCTTTCTGGAGCAAAAGGCGGGCTAATCCATATAGCAAATCATGCCTTTTCAAAGATCACCCTTTTTTACTGTGCAGGTGCAATATTTGTGGCTACTGGCAAGAAATACATAAGCCAATTGTCAGGCCTTGCCAGCAAAATGCCTGTTACCATGACGGCCTTTGCCATAGGAGCGCTTTCAATGATAGGCGTTCCTGGAACAGCGGGCTTCGTAACAAAATGGTTTTTGGGTATCGGATGCCTGGACAAAGGAAGCATCATCCTACTGTTGGTAATTTTGACTAGTTCATTGCTGAACGCAGGCTATTTCATGCCAGTAATATACTCGGCTTTTTTCAAGGAATTGGCTCCAGAAGACTCTGGTTTGAGTGAGGCACCCATCACAATGGTGGTTCCTTTGGCCCTGACCGCAGCGGCTACTTTGCTTTTGGGAATCTTTCCTGAACCCTTTTTGAGGTTCATCCAGGAGGTTATACAGTGATTGTAAAGATTATTGAGTGGGCCAGAAAAAACATTTTTTTTGTAAAAGCAATCTCTTACACTACATTGGTCTTGCTGGTGGTAACAGACCTCTTTGTTCCCAGGGAACACCCCCACTTCATTGGCGACTTCATACCTGGTTTCTGGGCAGTATTTGGCTTCATTGCCTGCGCCATGATCATCGTGGTTTCAAAGTGGCTTGGCAAAAAATTCCTGTTCCGTCCTGAAAACTATTATGAAGATGAAAATGCTGAGGAGACCAACAGCTATGTCTAGCGGATTCTTCTTACATCCTTCTATTTTCTTCTTTGCAGGCATGGGGATTTTGCCTTTCACAAAGGGCATCCATAGAAGCATCTTTCTTATTGCTGTACCACTTGCCGCTTTGTTAACGGTTCTCAACACTGTCCCAGGCCAATTTGCTAGCCTGAACGTTGCAACATTGGAGCTCACAATGGGCAGGGTAGACAAAATGTCTCTAATGTTTGCCCATGTGTTCACTTTGATGGCGCTACTGGGCACCATCTATGGTATGCACTTAAAGGACAACTGGCAGATCATGGCGGCATGGGGCTATGTGGGAAGTGCCTTGGGCTGTGTTTTCGCTGGTGATTATTTAACCCTTTTCCTGTTTTGGGAAGGGTTGATGGTGACCTCTGTATGCCTGGTTTTTCTGAAAAGGAGCAAGGAATCGTTGAGAGCTGGATACCGCTATTTTCTGGTCCACACTGCTGGCGGACTTTCATTGCTAGCAGGCATCTTCCTGCTTTACTACCACACGGGTTCCATTGATTTTGTCCCAATTAAGCCCAGTGATGCTTCATGGGCAGCTTATCTCATAATGGCTGGTTTCCTGCTGAACGCAGCCGTGCCTCCACTTCATGCCTGGTTGCCTGATGCCTATGGAAGTGCGACCGTAGTAGGCTCGGTTTTCATGTGCGCATACACCACAAAAACAGCTGTATACGCACTTGCTCGCGCCTTTCCAGGCTTTGAAATTCTGATAGTGCTAGGAGTCATAATGGCCCTGTACGGCGTAGTATATGCAGTTCTCGAAAATGACGCCCGAAGGCTGCTTTCCTACCACATCATAAGCCAGGTGGGTTACATGGTTACCGGTGTGGGTATAGGCACGGCCATGTCCCTGAGTGGTACGTGCGCCCATGCCTATGCCCATATTTTATACAAAGCGCTCCTTTTCATGGGTGTGGGAGCGGTGCTGGAAATGACTGGCAGATCGAAATTTTCTGAGCTGGGCGGATTGTGGAGGTACATGCCCTACTCTTTCGTCTTTACCCTTGTTGGAGGCCTTTCCATATCTGCATTTCCAGGCTTTTCTGGCTTTGTATCGAAGTCCATGGTGGTCGCCGGGGCGTGGCAAAGCCATCTCATATGGGCAGCTCTTGGACTGACTCTCGCATCTGCTGGAACATTTCTTCACACTGGTTTAAAGGTGCCATATTTCATTTGGTTCTGGAAAGAGCGCCCCACATTTGATCCGCCCAAGAAAGAAGCTCCAATCAACATGCAGATTGCCATGGGGCTCACTGCGTTCTTCTGCATATTCATCGGTGTTAGGCCACAAGCCTTATACTCCATGCTTCCTTTTAATGTAGAATACCACCCTTATACCTTCTATCACGTGATGGAGTCTTGGCAAATACTGCTATTTACTATGCTAGGCTTTTTCCTCCTGATCAAAAAGTTGACTCCAGAACCTTTGATAGGACTCGATGTGGATTGGTTCTATAGAAAAGGGGCCGGGCTGTTTCTGAAATTCTGCAGAAGCGTTTTGGCAAAACTTGAAAATGGCCTCGTAATGAACATTCATCAAACCCTTTTCCTGCCTATCCTGAAAATAATTGCCTCTTTTAGCTCATGGAATGACCAAAAGGTGATTGACGGTATAGTGGATGGGACAGCAAACAGCACCTTGGCATTAAGTACCCGTTTGGGCAATGCCCTCCAATCTGGTTTTTTGTACAGATACTTGGCGGCCATGCTTACGGTATTGGCGGCCATCATTGCTTCAACGCTTTGGTTGACCGAGTGGATCAAATAAGAAGACAAGGGTTTAAATCATGACAGCAGAACTCAACTACAACACCTTGGCACTTCCTATACTCTCATTGATAACATTCTTGCCTGTAAGCGGGGCCTTTCCTTTGTTTTTCATCCATAAGGATGAAACAGCCAGGATATACAGCCTCGTTTTGACATTAATCGTCTTTCTCATCTCATTGCCTCTCTACTTCAAGTTCCAACCCGGGTTGCAAGGCTTCCAATTTGTTGAAAGGCACGAGTGGATACCTTCCTATGGACTTACCTATTTAATGGGCATTGATGGAATTAGCCTTCCCATGATCCTTTTGACCACTTTTTTGGGGCCTATTTGTGTACTCTGCTCGTGGAGATATATCTCAACCAGGGTAAAAGAATTCCTTGCCTGCATTCTGTTGACCCAAGGGATCATGGCTGGAGTTTTCGCGGCCTTGGACTTGGTTCTTTTTTACATCTTCTGGGAAGCCATGCTTATCCCCATGTTTCTCATTATTGCCATATGGGGAGGACCTAGAAGGATTTATGCAGGAGTGAAGTTTGTACTTTACACCCTGGCTGGCAGTATCTTTCTGCTGGCTGCCATTGTTGCCCTGTTTGCCCACACCGGCACCTTCAGCTATCCTGAAATCTTGTCTGCCAATTTGCCTAGGTCTTGGACAACATACCTGTTTATTGCCTTTTTCGTGGCCTTTGCAGTGAAAGTCCCCATGCTGCCAGTACACACTTGGCTGCCTGCAGCGCATGTAGAGGCTCCCACTGCAGGTTCTGTAATTTTAGCCAGTGTGCTGCTGAAAATGGGAACTTATGGAATGCTTCGCTTCAATCTGGCCTTGACCCCTGAAGCCAGTGTTTCGTTGGCCCCGGTGGTTTTGGTGCTTTCTGCTGCTGCCATTCTGTATGGAGGCCTACTTTCCCTTGCCCAAAACGACATAAAAAAACTTATTGCTTACAGCTCGGTTGCCCACATGGGTTTTGTAACATTGGGTATCTTCACCTTCAATCTACATGGATTACAAGGCGGGCTCCTGCAGATGATAAACCATGGTTTGACTACTGGCGGGCTATTCCTCATGGCTGGAATGCTATATGAACGCACCCATTCAAGAGAACTTTCAACAAATGCCGGCTTGGGTAAATTCATGCCCGGATTCGCCTTTTTCTTAGGGATTTTTTCATTATCATCCTTAGCCTTTCCAGGTACAGCAAGTTTTGTAGGAGAGTTCCTCTGCATTTCAGGCGGGTTCAAAAGCAACTTGTGGCTCGGCGCTTGGATGATTCCAGGTGCGCTACTGGCAGCAGCCTATATGTTCAGGATGTTCCTAAAAGTAATTTGGGGAAAAGGAACACACGGGCGTGTTGAAGACATCAATCTAAGAGAATGGGCCTGTCTGGTGCCTCTGGCTCTTTTTGTGATCATTTTCGGCCTCTATCCATCCCCCATTCTAAAAATCATGGACCCAGCGCTGAACTCCCTCATCACACACGTCTACTTGAGAGCACCAGAAGCGGCAAACAAGCTTATTGACCTGGCTGTCATGATGTCCAGTCAAGGAGGATAATGATGATGCCTATACTGCCAGAAATAACACTCTCCATTGCAGCCCTCTATTTCTTCTTCAAAAACCTTGGGCTATTTAGGCTTGATAGTCGACGGGCTGCCTTGTGGTTTGGAGTTGCCACAGCAACTGCTTCGGTAATAGCCTTGTTTTTCCAAGGAGATTTTTTCAGCGGGGCTTATAGAATTGATCAATTCAGCCGTTTTTTCACCATGCTCATATCTTTTGCTTATTTGGTAGCCTCTATCATTTTCACACGGCTTAAAGAGTGTGAGCAGAGCCGCATTGACGAATTCTTTTTCTTCACGAGCATGGGTGCGCTTGGGCTGATCATGGCCGTGGGCTCCATGGAACTTATGAGCATCTTCATTGCCATAGAGATATCGTCTTATCCAATGTACATAATTACTACCTTCCGCAAAGGGCTTGTAAGACAATTTGAAGCATCGGTGAAATATATAATTTTTGGAGCGGTTTCCACAGCACTGATGCTTTATGGCATATCGTATATTTATGGCCTTTGCGGTTCCACTTTCCTCATTGACATAGCCCATGTTTTGCCATCTAAACTAGACAACCCATTGGCAGCCCTTGGAGTTCTCCTATTCATGGCGGGCCTGGGTTACAAGCTAGCAGCATTTCCTTTTCATTTCTGGGCACCAGACGTTTATTCTGGGGCAGCATCAGAGGTGACAACCTTTATTGCTGCACTGCCCAAAATTGCTGCAACCGCATTGCTTATCAGAATAGCCCACCTTTTTGCCGGAATAGATATTGTACCCATAGCAATAAGCATATTGGCGGTGATGTCCATGACAGCCGGTAATCTCATGGCCTTGAACCAGACTGGGCTAAAGAGACTACTTGCATATTCCGCCGTGTCCCATGCCGGATTCATTCTTATTGGGCTGATCAGCATGGACAAAGGCGGAGCGCAGGCTGCCATGTTCTACGCATCCATATATGCTTTTATGTCCCTAGCTGCATTCATGGTGGCCGTGGAGTTGTCTGGCAAAGACAGTACAGACATACCTATTGAACGGCTGAAAGGTCTTTGGAAAAGATCGCCCATTCTAGCCATCATGCTTACCGTAGCGTTGGCCTCCTTGGCTGGCCTGCCTCCCACCGCCGGTTTCAGTGGGAAGCTCTTTCTGCTGGTATCAGCATGGAAATCTGGTTTTGAATGGGTGGTGATTGCAGGCGTAATTAATACCCTAATAGGCATTTACTACTATTTGAAAGTGATCAAAATTAGCTTAGTGGTAAAAAGCGATGAAAAGCCTTGGCCAATCCTTCCGCCTTATTTGAAATTGACTTCGGGGACCCTCGCCTTTGCGTTGATTCTGTTTGGGATATTTCCTCAAACCCTGCTAGACCTCGCTGGCTCGGCATTTAAGGCACTGGGCATATAAGGAAAAGCTACTGCCGCCTTTTGAAACTCAGCCACGACTTCCATAAATTCACGCTGCCAACGGATAACGCCACTCCTATGGCTGCATATATTCCCCATATAAGGGTTGGGGGCAAAGGGCTGCTTCTCAACAACCTGCCGAGTGCTATCATGGCTGCTACGAGGAGCCATGCCTTCCAAGGCATGAAGCCACCTATGCAATATCTGCCTTCAGGCCTGTTTTTTATCCTGTCCACATTCTTTTGTGCACTTTTTTTCAAAACCACTTTCCCTTTAAAAAAACCAAGAAGCAAAAATAGAGGAAGAGACCAAAAGGCCTTGGGGCCGATATGCCACAAGTTGACTAAGCCTCTGGTGAGAAGCATCAATCCAACACCGCTCCACACCAGTGCTGCAACCAATATATGTGTGGAACAGGCGGCAGAAGGTTTATGTCTGTGAAACCATGACATCCTTCGTGTTCCATTTTGGGAGTAGGTGTTCTTCACGATAGCATCCTTGTCACTTGCCTTCTAGCGGACATTTATTGCAACAAGGCCCTTTAGGCCTGCAATAGTGTTTTCCCAAAGCCACAAAAAGGGCATGGTATTCATTGTAAAGCTGAACGTCCAAAGGAAGATTTTCCATGAAAAGCCTTCTGGCATCCTCATATTCAAACTCGTCGTCCACAATGTTGTGCCGCCTCAAGCAGCGCATGGTATAGGCATCTATCACAAAGGTGGGTTTGCCTCCTCCGTATAGAAGAATGGAATCGGCTGTTTCAGGGCCTATTCCATTAATACTCAACAGGTCATCCCTCAAAGGCTCGGTGTCATACTCGAACATCTTGTCTAGGCGGCCTTGATGCCTGTCCCACACGTAATCAATAAAGTTTTTGAGACGCTTTGCCTTTACGTTATAATAACCAGCAGGCCTTATATACCGTGCTAACTCTTCTGTTGGCAAAGAGTGGAGTGCATCTATACGCAACAGTTCTGCCTTTTTGAGATTTTCTATGGCCCGGGTGACATTTTTCCAATTGGTATTCTGGGTTAAGATGGCTCCCACGCAGATCTCCAGAGGCGTCTCCCCTGGCCACCATTTTTGGGGCCCAAAATGGGAAAAGAGCCTTTCATAATATTCCAACAGTTGTTCCCCGAGACCGCCCTTTCCAATGGTGTTCATATGGATATCATTAACACATTTTCCTATTTATGCATGCACCATTTTGGTAACAATTGAACCCTGATTCATTTTGGTGTAGTTATGAGCTATTTATACGAGAGGAGGAAAGAACAGAGATGCTGAAAAAGTTGATGCGAACACTCTTGGTCTGTCCAATGGCATGTTTTTTCGTTGCAGCTGCTTGTGTGCCCGGGGTGTTGGCTGGCGGAGGCCAGCAGTATCCAAACGGGGCCGAAGCGTTCATGGTTGGGGCAATGCCCCCGCCAGGCCTGACATTGATCAACTATGCCTACTACGGTCACGCCAATGATCTGAAAGATGATGATGGTGACGATACCAAGCTGCTAGATGACGGCGACGTCTACGCTGATATCGTGAGGCTAATATGGATTTCCAAAAAGCAGCTTTGGGGGGCAAATTATGGGCAACATTTCTTTTTCGGAGTACTGGGCACCGATTTGGATTTTAATTCGCCAGTGGGTTCTGAGCTCAAAAAGGGACACAGCGACTTCAACCTGCTCTACGCCATATACTCCCCAATGCTTTTAGGCTGGCACCTCAAGCAAGGCCGACTACACGTGGCAGCCAGTCTATGCGATATCTATATTCCCTTCTATAATGATGATGAGGGGAATAAAGGCAGTGTGGGAAGGAATTTTTGGACCATAGAACCCGTTTTGGCTGCCACATATCTACCTACCCCAACCACAGAATTGTCCATCAAAATGATGTATGACTTCAACACCAAACAACATGACTACGAACCAGGGCCGCCAGCATCGGTAGACCGTACACCTGGACAGGAATTTCATTTTGATTTCAACCTGGGTTATGCTGTCACAGACAAATTCAAGGTGGGAGTGAGCGGCTACTATTATATGCAAACCACTAAAGATGACTATGACTCCATTGAATTCAGTAAAAAAATTCCCCCTGCTGCCTATGACTCCGTAAAAGCCGCCTTGGACAAAGAAGAAGACCATTTGACCAGGGCCATGGCCTTAGGCCCAGGATTCATTTATATGAATAAGAACTTCATGGCGAGCCTGCGCTATCAGCATGAGTTTGCAGTAAGAAACAAACCTGAAATGCGCCAGCTTTGGTTCAAGCTTATATACATTTTTTAAGGAGAAGAAGATGCAGGAGAGCTTCAAGATCACCCTTGATGAAAAGGAAATGCCATCGGCATGGTACAATGTGCTGCCGGATCTGCCAGAGCCACTGGCACCGCCACTGAATCCTCAAACAGGGCAGCCGGTGACCCCTGACGACTTGAAACCCATATTTCCAGATGCCCTTATTGAACAAGAGGTAAGCCAGGAGCCTTGGATAGAGATACCCGAAGAGGTGCGGGACATATACAAACTATGGAGGCCTTCTCCCTTGCACAGGGCCAGGAGGCTGGAAAAGGCCTTAGGCACGCCTGCCAGGCTCTATTTCAAAAATGAAGGCGTAAGCCCGCCTGGTAGCCACAAGCCAAACACTGCGGTTGCCCAGGCCTACTACAACAAAAAGGCCGGAATCAACAAACTCGCCACTGAGACAGGGGCAGGCCAGTGGGGCAGTGCCCTCTCCTTTGCGTGCAAACTTTTCGATATGCATTGCACGGTTTATATGGTCAAGGTGAGCTACAACCAGAAGCCCTACCGGCGCATATTGATGCACATATGGGATGGCGAAGTATATCCATCGCCAACAGACAGGACCAACGCAGGCAGAGCCATACTTGAAAAGAACCCCGACTCGATGGGAAGCCTGGGCATAGCCATATCGGAGGCAGTGGAAGATGCCGCAACCCATGAAGACACAAATTATGCCCTTGGCTCTGTGTTGAATCATGTACTCCTTCATCAGACGGTTATTGGCCTTGAAACCCAAAAACAGCTCGCCCTGGTTGATGACAAAGCAGATGTAATTGTAGGCTGTGTTGGCGGTGGGTCCAATTTTGGCGGTATGGTGTTGCCTTTTGTGAAGGACAAGGTGTCTGGCAAAGACGACGTTGAAATAATAGCCGTTGAGCCCAAATCATGCCCCACTCTCACCAAAGGTCTGTATGAATATGATTTTGGTGACACAGCCGGCATGACACCCCTTATGCTCATGTACACCTTGGGGCACACCTTTGAGCCTCCTGGAATCCATGCCGGCGGCTTGAGGTACCACGGCGACGCCCCTATTTTGTGTAACCTCGTAAAAAATGGCGTTGTGAAACCCCGGGCCTATACTCAGAATCCTGTATTTGAGGCCGCAGTGCTATTTGCCAGGACCGAGGGAATTATACCAGCTCCTGAGACATCCCATGCCATAAAAGGCTGGATTGATGAAGCATTGAAGTGCAAGGAAACAGGCGAGGAAAAGGCCATCATTTGCTGTTTCAGCGGTCATGGCCACTTTGACTTGGCTGCCTATGATGACTATCTTGAAGGCAGGCTTGTCGATTACGAATATCCTGAAGACAAAATCAAGGAAGCCTTGAAGGACCTGCCCAAATTCCCTACGGGGCTTTAATAACGTTGTCCCGGCCATCTTTCCTGATGGCCGGGGTTTGATCCATATGCCTATATATTTGCTCTCAACCGAGCTTGTCTTTCCTCCTCCAGAGCTTGCAGAGCCAGAGGGGCTACTTGCAGTAGGCGGAGACCTCTCCATTGACAGGCTCTTGCTTGCCTACAAAATGGGCATATTCCCTTGGTACAGTGAAGGTGAACCAATTTTATGGTGGTCACCAGATCCACGCATGGTTCTCTTCCCCTCAGAAATACACATTCCACAAAGGCTTCAAAGAATTCTAAGACAGGGACGTTTCAAAATCACCTTTGACAAGGCCTTTTCCAGGGTGATCGAAGAATGCGCTGCGGTGCGACAGGAAAAAGGCCAGGGGACCTGGATTACGCAAGATATGATGCAGGCATATACCAACCTTCATCTAGCTGGCTATGCCCACTCGGCCGAAGCATGGTATCGAAACAAATTGGTAGGCGGCGTATACGGTGTGGCACTCGGACAAGTATTTTTTGGCGAGTCCATGTTTTCCAGAGTTTCAAATAGTTCAAAGGCGGCCTTCGTAACCCTTGTAGAGAATCTTAGACATTGGGGATTTCGCCTCATAGACTGCCAAGTCTCTACCCAGCACCTTGCTAGATTTGGAGCAAGGGAGATTCCAAGAAAACATTTTTTGGAGATATTGAGAGATCTTTCAGATAAGCCATCTAACGCCCCTGCCCCACACTGGACAACCAACATAAAGAACTTGACCCGATGACATGACCGATAAATTTGATAGCCAGCCAGCAGCTAACTCGCCATTGGACTTGAAAGAGAGCAACTTATGTAGAGCTATTTTAATTGTCAGGAAAAGCTTGACTTTCTTCGTCTAAAGGTAGCGCCTTGTTAGCCTCTTTTTTCTCTGCTTTCTCTTATAATTTCAACAAGATCAGATGTGGAGACACCCAAGTCAACGCCAGTTGCATCTAACGGGGAGCTTTTTCCAAGACAGGCTTTATGACAAACAATTGTCCATCTTTTCTCC